>JAXLWE010000120.1:0-2055 GCA_046328655.1 Anaerolineae bacterium
GACCGCAGTGCCGATGGAGATGAGGAAACCGGTGATGGCGGGCAGTGTCAGCGTGACCGGGATCAGCTTGAACAGCGCCAGGTTCAGCACGACGAACACCAGCAGCGCCAGGTCAGCGGCAATGCCGGGCACACGGTAGTAGATGAACATGAACATCAGCACGACGATCACGCCGATGACGCCCGCGCGGATACTCAGACTGACCGATTCCTGTCCGAGCGTCGCCCCAACCGTCTCGGCGCTTTCCACGCGCAGCGGGATCGGCAGCGCACCGGAGCGAAGCTGAAGCGCCAGCGTCTGTGCCTCCTGCTGCGTGAAGCGCCCTTCGATGATGCCTCCGGTGTCGAGGCGCGAGTTGATGACCGGGGCGGAAAGCACTGTGCCATCCAGCACGATTGCCAGCGGCTGCCCGATGTGCGCGGCAGTGAACGGACCGAAAACCGCAGCGCCGTCGGTCGTAAGCTGGAAGGCGATCACGTACTGACCGCTGGTTTGAAGCTGTGCCGCCGCGGATTGCAGCCCCGCGCCGGTCATCACCGTCGTGAACGGCTGCCCGGTCTGCGGGTTGACGAGATGGTCGCCGTCGGCGTTGCCACCCGGCTGATTCTCCAATTGGTAATCCGTCAGGATCTTCTTGCCTGTGAAGTCGGTGACCTGACCACTCATACCACTGAAATCGACGAATTCGAGCAGCGCGGTCTGCTGAATCGTGTCGATGGCTTCCTGAGGATTTGAAATTCCGGGCAATTCCACCAGGATGCGGTTGCTCCCCTGCACCTGCACCGTCGGCTCGGTGACGCCGAGAGCGTTCACGCGCCGCGCCACATTGTTCGCCGTCTGGCGAAGGTCATCTGCGGAGAAGCCGCCTTCGGGAAGCTCGGCGGTAAGCAGGACGCGCAGCCCACCGACCAGGTCAAGCCCAAGACTCTGTTGAACGTTCAGGTTGAGGTCGTTGGTACCGTCGCCGTTGGTATCGACGTGGATGCCGGGATTATCCGGCAGAACGACCCAAACCGAAAAAACCGTCACGATGATGACGACGATCAGCCAGCGCAGATTGTTACTCATAGGAACCTTTCATAAAATCGTCGAGGACGTCAAGCCTGCGTATCTTTTTCCCGGCTGCCGCGCTCCGCGCTTCGGGCGAGTTCTTCCGGGTCGTATGGTCGCATCAGCGAAGCGACCAGCACGCGGACGACGACGCCGTCGGCGATTTCAAGTGTGGCAATGCCTTTTTCCGGTTCGACGGTGACGACCCGTCCAATGATCCCCCCGAACGTGATCATCTCGTCGCCGGGATTCAGGGTGCTCACGTACTGCTGCTGCTTCTGAAAATCGCGCTGGCGCGGGTAAATGACGAGCGACCAGTACGCCCCCAAGCCGAGGATCAGTACCACGCCCAACAGTATGATTTCATCCATTACGACGATCACCTACCCGTGCCAAACGTGTCGATTATAGCGCTGCGCCTGTCACTTACAACGGTCAGTTGCTTGACCATCGGCGGCAGACCTCCTACAATACGTGCGGGTCGGAAGGCAGGGAAAAGACTCATGTATAAAAAAGCTGTCATGTTGGTTTTGCTGCTCCTGGTTGTCCTCCCGGTGAGCGCGGGCGCACAGGTGCTCTCGAATAATTCGGGCGACGCAAACTCGCCCTGGCACATTTCCGGGGAGCCGTCGCTGGTGATCACGGGCTTTGACCTGAACGCGCTCGGCATCCAGCGCCCCGCCGTGATCGACAAGCTCAGCATCGTGGTACAGACGCCGGTCGCGGGTTCGACGGCGACGGCGGTCGTGTATCAGGATGCCAACGGCGGATCGCCAGCCGATTCGACGCTCGCGGGGTCGGAGCAGGTCAGCATCACGCAGGCAGGGACGTTCACGGTCACGTTCGCAACGCCGGTCACGATCAACCAGCCGGTAGTGTGGGTCGGCTTCTATCTGCCAGTCGATTTCACCTTCCTCGCCGATACGTCGGGCACGTCGGTGCTCACCTACTGGGCGTGGACACCGGGCGGCACGCTCGACCTGAACAATCTGGCGTCGGCGCAGG
>JAXLWE010000121.1:0-1960 GCA_046328655.1 Anaerolineae bacterium
GGAATCGTAGCGGCGGCGACCGCTGACGCGCTTCGGCGCAGGCAGTAGCCCGATGCTCTCGTAATAGCGCAGGGTCGAGGTGCGCACGCCGACGCGCCGGGCAACCTCGCTGATGGTCATGTCACGATTCGCGCTTGATTCCGCCATCGAAACCGCCTCTTGACTTCAAGTCCGCTTGAACTGGTACAGTACGGCACAGCCGTTCGATCATTGGAGACAGCGTATCATGGTTCACGCGACTTTTGAAGTGACCGCCGCCAATTTCCGCGATCAGGTGCTGGCGTCGAAGCTGCCGGTGCTGGTCGAATTCACGGCGGAGTGGTGCCCGCCGTGCAAGATGCTCGCGCCGACGCTGCACGCGCTCGCCGACAGCTATGTCGACCGGATGCGCGTCGGGCTGCTCGACGCCGACGAGCACCCACAGTTCGTCCAGCAGTACGGCGTGATGGGCTTGCCAACGCTGATCCTGTTCCAGAACGGCGAGCCAGCGCTGCGGATGGTCGGCTTCCAGCCGCGCGAGCGGATCGAGGCGCAGCTTTTGCGACATCTGCAAACGGAAAATACCTGAAAGGATTCAACGCAAAGGCGCAAAGGATGAAAGACGCAAAGTTCTTGTCCCTTTTTTGCGTCTTTGCGTTAAGCAGTTATTTTCTATCCGACGCGGCTGCCGGAGGCGGCGTCGAAGAACAGCAGCGCGTCCGGATCGGGCTGGCAGCGGAGCGTGTCGCCGGGGTGATAGGTCGGCTCCAGCGGCAGGGTCAGCTTCCAGCGTTCGCGCCCGGCTTCCAGCTCGACGATCTGGTGGCGCTCGGCGAAATACGGGATAGCTTCGCTGACGACGCCGGGCACGCCGTCGTCGGTCAGCCGGAACGCCTCCGAGCGCACGCCGATGATCACGCGGGTTTCGTCGGCGATGTCGTGGCGAACCGCGAATGGACCAAAGTTGACGCCGCACCAGTGATGATCGCGGACGCGCCCTTCGAACAGGTTGATGGTCGGCACGCCGATGAAGGTCGCCACGAACAGGTTGCGCGGGTTGTCGTAGAGCGTGTGATAGTCGCCAATCTGCTCGATTTTGCCGGTGCGCATGACGGCGATGCGGTGCGCCAGCGAAACCGCCTCGTGCTGGTCGTGGGTGACGTACAGCGCCGTCAAGCCGACCCGCTTGATGATCGCCCGCAGGTCGACCACCAGCCGCTCGCGCAGCGCCGCGTCCAGCGATCCAATCGGTTCGTCCAGCATCAGCAGGCGGGGATTCGGGGCGAGGCTGCGCGCCAGCGCCACCCGCTGACGCTCGCCGCCGGAGAGCAGCGCCACGTCGCGGCGCTCGAAGCCGCGCAGCCCAACCAGCTCCAGCACCTCGCGGGCGCGGGCGAGGCGGGCGTCACCGTCGATGCCCTTCATGCGCAAGCCGAACTCGACGTTTTGCAGCACGTTCAGGTGCGGGAACAGGGCGAAATCCTGAAACATCAAGCCGAAATCGCGCGTATGGATCGGCTGGTCGAGGATCGACCGACCGTCGACCAGCACGTCGCCGCCGTCGGGCATCTCCAGCCCGGCGACGATGCGCAGCAGCGTCGTCTTGCCGCATCCGCTCGGACCGAGCAGGCAGACGATCTCGCCCTGATCCATGTCGAGGTCGATGCCGCGCAGGACGGTGTGCCCGTCAAACGCGCGCGTGATGTTCTGGATCGTTAGCATCATGTCAATGTCTGCGTAGGGGCGCACAGCCATGCGCACCTGCAATCCCGCTCCTCAGAATTCCCCGATTCCCAACGTTCTCGCCCGCTCGATCAGCACGAAGCTGACGGCGCATACCGCCATCAGGATCGTGCTCATGGCGAGCGCCTGCCCGTAATTCGCCGCGCCTGGCTGACCGAGCAGCCGGAAGATCACAATCGGCATGGTCGGCGTGTCCGGGCGCACCACGAACGACGACGCGCCGAACTCGCCCATGCTG
>JAXLWE010000122.1:0-1935 GCA_046328655.1 Anaerolineae bacterium
TGCGCGCCCGGACGATCAAGGGCTTGACTGGCGTCTGGGTCGATACGGCGCGCGGCGACGCCAAGATCGCGGCAATTGGCGTGCGCATCAACGTGCGCGCTGTCACCAAGCACGGCTTCGCCCTCAACCTGAACACCGACCTGAGCTATTTCGGCGGCATCATCCCGTGCGGCATCCGCGACAGGGACGTGACCAGTCTGGCAGCGCTGCTCGGCGAGCCGGTCGACGAGGCGGCGGTGACGGCGCGGCTGGTCGGGCATTTCGGCGCCGCCTTTGACTATACGAGGCGCGAGCGGGTCATCGACGCTCACGATTTACTGTCCGAGAGCAGGGTACATCAGGGGAATTGACCGATGGCAGGACAACCGAAACGGAAACGATCCGTGCTGGCGCCGATTTTCGGCTTGCTGATCGTGATCATCGTGGGGGTGATCGCCTGGATCGTCGCGCCGAACATGATCCACTGGCTGGCGACGACGCTGCCCAATTTCGCCGGGAACGAGCTTCCGTTTCAGACCATGCGCCTGATCTTCACGGCGGTCATCGCCCTGCTCAGCCTGATCGCCGTCG
This sequence comes from Anaerolineae bacterium, assembly GCA_046328655.1. Classification (GTDB taxonomy): domain Bacteria; phylum Chloroflexota; class Anaerolineae; order Aggregatilineales; family Phototrophicaceae; genus Flexifilum. The sequence goes on from JAXLWE010000122.1 coordinate 571, forward strand.
GGCTGTTCGGCGCGCTCTCCGCCCCCCGCGATAAGCAGCGACAGCAGGCAAGCGCCGCCCAGCTTGAGCGCGACCGCGAAGCCCTGCGCCGCCGCCAGCGCAACGACCGCGCGATGGCGCGCAAAGGCAAGGGACGCACGGAGCTGTGAGCCGCGTATCGCCGTGTTCGTCCCCGTGTTGTGTCGATTAGAGATGGTGATTATTCCCTGCCGGTAGGGGCACGACATGTCGTGCCCGCATCGCTGTCGCAAAGGCATAATCGCCTGTCGAGAGACCTGATCCAAAGAGGTTGCCCTGTGAGCGACAAAATCGGGATTACCGACGCCTCCAAGCTGCTGCGCGATCTGCAGTCGGACGAGGCGCTGCGCCACCAGCGCGTCGCCGGGGGTGAGCTTGCCCCCGAACACGCCCTGCTGCGAGTGTGGCAGTCCGAGCGGCTGGCACGCACCTACGCCGACCTGCTTGCCGACGCGCAGTTCCGCCCCGCCTGCCTGTTCTTCCTGAGCGACATCTACGCCCCGCGCGACTTCAGCCAGCGCGACCACGATCTGGAGCGCATCCAAGCGCTGACGCCCGGCGTCGCGCCGCAGCAGGTCAAGCAGGTTCTCGCCAATCTGGTCGAGCTGAACCGGCTGAGCAATCAGCTTGACGAGCAACTTGTGCGCGTGCTGGTGGATCAACTGGGCGTGACCAACGCCATCACGCCGGAGCAGTACGCCGAAGCCTACCGCGTCTGTGACAATCACGCCGACCGGGTGCGCCAGATCGACCTGATCGCCCACGCGGTGACGCAGGTCGGCACGTGGGCGCGCCTGCCCATGATCGGCGTGGCGCTCAAAATCATGAGCGGTCCGGTGCGGCAGATGGGCTGGGTCGAGGTGCAGGATTTTCTGGAGCGCGGCTACGACGCCTTCCGCAAGATGCGCGACGTGTCCCGCTTCGTCAGCATCGTCGAAACCCGCGAAAAGCGCATCCTCGACCAGATTTTCGCCCGCGCCGCCGACCCCTTCGCCATCTGATCGCCGCCCGTTTTGCGCCGCTCATCTCGTCCCAATCTTAGCGTGATACATTTCAGGAGGGATTACAGCAACAGGAGGCGAACATGGTGATTCCGCGTGACATCGACAACCCGCGCGCAGACCGCGAGGACGATCTGGACGAGCGTGAAGAATGGCTCGAAGTCGCCGAGGACGAGCAGATCGCCGAAGGCGACATCAGCGTATCGGAGACGGTAGACGGTCACGACCCTACGCCCGATCTGGATGACGAATTCGATACCGCCGTCAACCCGACCCTGCACGAAGAAGAACTGGAATAAGCGCCTGCACGAACCCGGTTCCTGACCTCACCTCCCCCCTCCTCTCC
>JAXLWE010000123.1:0-1907 GCA_046328655.1 Anaerolineae bacterium
GAATAGGGCGTGCCGCTGCTGAACGGGACTTTGCCAACCAGCAGCTCGTACAGCACCACGCCGAACGAATACAGGTCGGCGCGGTAATCGACCTTGCCATTCTTGAGCGCCTGCTCCGGGGCGATGTAATACGGCGTCCCCATGAGCATGTCCTTGCTGATCGTGCTGTCGCCCGCGACGGCGATGCGCGCCAGCCCGAAGTCGGTCAGGTACGGCGTCATCTGGCGGTCGAGCATCAGGTTCGACGGCTTGATGTCGCGGTGCAGCACGCCCTGACCGTGCGCGTAGTCGAGCGCCTGCGCCACCGGCGCAGCGATGCTCAGAATGTCCTCGACGCGCAGCGCGCCGTTCGCCAGCATCGCTTTGAGCGTGCTGCCTTCGATCAGCTTCATGACCAGATACGGCTCGCCCGCGTGTTCCGAGAAGTCGTACACCGGGACGATGTTAGGATGCTCCAGCGCTGCGATGATCTGCGCCTCGCGCTCGAACCGCGCGATCCAGCTTTGGTCGTCCAGATAGGTCGGGTGGATCATCTTGATGGCGACCTGGCGGTTGAGGCGGGCGTGGTAGGCGCGATAGACCGTCGCCATGCCGCCCTGACCGAGCAGCGAGACGATTTCGTAAGAGCCGACCACATCACCGGGGCGCAGAGGCATGGGCGTGATTTCCCTGAGTTCGCACGATTTCTATTCTAGCCCAAAAGGGCAAGCGCGGCGGGGACGGTTGAACCGGGGACAAGGAGTCCCCGCGTCAAAACAACGCGAACGCAGGGGCGCAGCACGCTGCGCCCCTACAAAGCATTTTCCCGTGAGAAGTGACTAGGCTTTGTCCTTGAGTGCCGTCACGCCCGGCAGCACCTTGCCTTCGAGCATTTCGAGGCTCGCGCCGCCGCCGGTCGAAATATGCGTGATCTGGTCGGCAAGCCCGGATTCCTCAATCGCCGCCGCCGAGTCGCCACCGCCGACGATAGTGATCGCGCCGGTCTTGCTGCGATCCGCCAGCAGCTGCGCGACGGCGTTCGTGCCTTTGGCGAAGGTTGATTTCTCGAACACGCCCATCGGTCCGTTCCAGACGATGGTGCTGGCATCCTTCAGCACGTCAGCAAAGCGCTTGACCGACTCCGCGCCGATGTCGTAGATGCCCCAGCCCGCCGGGACGCCCGCTTCGACCGGGATGATGCGCGTCTGGGCGTCGTTGTCGAGCTTGTCGCCGATCACCACGTCGACCGGCAGCACCAGCTTGGAGCCGCCTTTCGCCAGCAGGCTTTTCGCCGTCTCGACCGCGTCGGCTTCGACCAGCGAATTGCCCAGCTCGTAGCCCTTCGCCTTGAAGAAGGTGTTCGCCATGCCGCCGCCGATCAGCAGATGATCGACTTTGCTGAGCAGCGCCTCGATCACGGCGATCTTGTCCGAGACCTTCGCGCCGCCGAGGATGGCGACGAACGGGCGCTTCGGGTTCTCGATGGCGGTGGCGAGGTAGTCGATTTCCTTTTCCATCAGCAGCCCGGCGACGGCGGGCAGGAAGTCAGTCACGCCGACGGTGGACGAGTGCGCGCGGTGCGCCGAGCCGAAGGCGTCCATCACGAAGATATCGCCGAGCGCCGCCATCTGTTTGGCGAGTTCGAGGTCATTCTTCTCCTCGGTGGGGTGGAAGCGCGTATTTTCGAGCAGCACGACGCCGCCTTCCGGCAGTCCGGCTACGGCGTTCTCCGCCGCTGCGCCGACGCAGTCCTCGGCGAAGGCGACATCCTGACCGAGCAGCTTCGCCAGCGCCGGGGCGACCGGCTTGAGCGAATACTTGGGATCGGGACCGCCCTTCGGACGACCGAGGTGCGACATGAGCGCGACCGAGCGCGGCTTCTGGGCGAGGGTCGCCTTGAGCGTCGGCAAGGCGGCGCGGATGCGGGT
>JAXLWE010000124.1:0-1906 GCA_046328655.1 Anaerolineae bacterium
GAACGTGTAGATCGGGTCTGCGCCGCTCAGCCGGACAAGGTGCGTGATCAGCAGCCCGATGGGTCCGCTGCCGAGGATAGCGACGCTGCGCGCCAGCCTGAGCTTGCCGAGATCGACCGCGTGCAGCGCGACGCCCAGCGGCTCCAGCAGCGCCGCCGCCGTGTCGCTGATGCTGTCGGGAACCGGGAAGCACGAGTGCGCCGCGACGATCATCTGCTCCTGAAGCGCGCCGTCGTCGGGGTACAGCCCACAGAAATGCAGGCGGCGGCACAGGTTGGGATGCCCGGCTTCGCACATCTCGCAGCGCAGGCACGGCGTCGCCGGGTCGACCGCGACCCGCTGCCCGACATGCAGCGGATTGTCCTCGCCGTCGCGGGCGTCGTCGCCGACCGCCAGAATGACCCCCGCGAATTCGTGCCCCAGCACGACCGGCGAGGCGATCACCGTGTCGCCGATGCGCGCATCGAGGTAGTTGTGCAGGTCAGAGCCGCAGACGCCGACCGCCGTCACCCTGATCTTCACCTGCCCGACGCCCGGATCGCCCGGCTCGTCCACCGCCTCAATCCGCATATCGCGCGGACCATAAAGTTTTGCCGCCAGCATGTGCCTGCTCCTGTTGGTTTCGTGCCACTGGGGGACACGAAGCGTCCCACCGCGCGCCGATCATACCCCGTTCGGCGCGAACGGGATCATTCCACCTGCTTCCGGTACAGCACGAATGAATGGGGCGGCAGAGTCAGCCCGGCTTCGCCGCTCGACTTGAGCGTATGGTTACGCCCGGCTTTCGACAGATCGGAATCGGCAGCCCAGCGCGGGTCAGCCGAATCGAACTGCTTCTTCCAAACGCCGCCGGGGATCGGCAGCGTGATGGACACCTCGCCGTCACTGAAATTGAGCGCCGCGAAAACTTCGCTGTCGTCCTTCCAGCGGCGCAGGTAGAGCACACGCTCGCGGGCGTGGCTCTCGACTTCCAGCCGCAGCTTATCCGGCTCCGCCAGCGCCGGGATCGACCTGCGCAGCGCGATCAGCGCCTTGTGATATTCCAGCAGAACGCGGTGCGTGCCGGTGTTTCGCTTCCCGTGATCAAGCTTCGAGACCGTGAACGCCTGCTCAGCGCCCGGATCGGGCGGCTTCGTGCCAGGGGGCATCAGAAAGCCGAACGAATCGATGCGCCCCTGGCGCACATTGTCCATCAGTTCGGTCGACTGGTAGCGAGCGAAGAACTCGAACGGCGCGGTCTCGCCGTACTCGTCGCCCATGAATATCAGCGGCAGATACGGCGAAATCATCACCGTGCCGACTGCCAGCTTGACCTGCTCGTGACTGAAAATCTTCACGTAGCGGTCGTTGGGCATCCGGTTGCCGATCTGGTCGTGGTTCTGGATAAAGACGATGAAGCGCTCGGCGGGCACCTCCGCCGACGACGTGCCGTGCCGCCGCTTGCGGTTCGGGGCGTACTGCCCGCTGTAGACGAAGCCCTCGCGGAAGGTCTTTTCCAACTGCCAGAACAAGCCGAAGTCCTGATAGTAGGCGTAGTTCTCGCCGATCAGGTTGGTATGCAGGGAGTGATGGAAGTCGTCCAGCCACTGCGCGCTCATGCCGATACCGCCGTCGCCGCGCGGCTGCACCAGTTTGGCGAGGTTGCGGTCGTCCTCGGCGATCAGGTAGATATTCTTGCCCGAAGTCTTGCACAGCCGGTCGACGCTGTCGACCAGCTCTTCGAGAAAGGTGTACGGCGAGAAATCGTAGATGAAGTGGGTCGCGTCCAGCCGCAGCGCGTCGATATGATACTCGCTCAGCCAGAAGGAGGCGTTTTCGATGAAGAAGCGGCGCACCTCGTCGCTGTAGGGACCATCAACGTTGACGGCGTCGCCCCAGGGACCCTTGTAGATCGGGCGCGTGTAGT
>JAXLWE010000125.1:0-1876 GCA_046328655.1 Anaerolineae bacterium
GATGAGGTCACCGTTCGTGAGCATCGGATAGATGTCCCAGACGCTGTAGTCCAGCGCGAAATTCAACCCCAGTGGTATCGCCCCCACAATGACCCACTTGATCTGCTGCTTCTGGACTGTCGTCGCCACGAAACGATAGCGCCACCCAAAAAACGCGCCGAGGGCGATCACCTGAAGCGTCGTGGTAATGATGACGCCCAGCGAATTGGACCAGCTATAGACCGACAGCGGCGTATCCGGGAAGAAGCACAGTCCAAAGCGCAGCACTACCCACGCCAAAGCCACCCAGCGCGACCAGCGCGGGACGAAGCGCCCGTCCGGAAACAGCAGGGCGAACAAAACGAAGCTGACGGACTGCAAAAAGTCGAGCAGTTGAATCAGGAATTGGATAAGCGGCACCTGGTTGTCGACCGCGTACCAGCCTACAGCCCACTCCCAGAACGGGTTGAAGATGGGACCGGCAATACCGAGCAGCAGCAGCAAGCCTGCCAGCAGGAAGACGCGCAGTTCACCGCGATGCCGACGAACCAGTATCAGGCTGAGGGCAAAGCAGGGCAGCGCGGCGAGAACGCGCACGACGAAGAAGTAGGCTTCAAAGACGGCGGGCGTCAGCCCAACCGTATGCACGGCGGCGCGCCAGTGGGCGCACATCTCCTGGTATTGACCGGCGAACAGTACTGCACAATCTCCGAATGCGCCCCAGACCACTCTGCCGTACAGGCTGATGGCGAACATGCCGAGGCAGATGACCAGCAGCAGCGCGTAGAGGGCGTGACCAGCCAGCAGCGTTCGCCGCGTGAGTCGATAAGGCGCCGGGGCTGCAAGGCTGGTCATGGTTTCGCGTCTCCTGCCAGCTATTATGGCAGAATAATGCCGTCAATGGCATAAATCACGCCGTTGGCGAGGCGAACGTCCCACAAAATCGGCGCGCCTGAGATTTCCCAGTAGCCGCTGGCTGTCTCGGCAAAGCCGAGCGTGACGGTGCTGCCCGCCAGCGTCGTCAACGATGGATGGTTCGGTAGCACGTAGGGTGGCAGGCTCTCGGCAATTACGTGGTTGGCGAGCAGCGCGCGGCGTTGAGCCGGGTCGGAGGGGACACTATCGGCGGGCAAGCCGTCAAGCACTTCGTCGGTTGGCAGGAACAACGTGAACGCGCCATCTCCCGCCAGCGAGTCGAGCAGGTCTGTCGCGGCGATTTCCCCGGCGATGCGGGAAAAAGGCGCGCGCTCTCCGAATGCCTGAAGATATTCGGCGATGGTGAGCGTGCTGGATCGGTGGAAGACGGTGTAGAAATCCCCGGACGAGCTTCGCAGGGCGGCTACCAGCAGGGTCGTGTTGGGCAGCGGAACGAACGAGTCGGTGTAGAGCACTTCATCCGGCGCGCCCGCCATCGTGACCGTGGCATTGAACTCGCCATCGGGGAGGCGGATGAACCCGTGCCCTCCGGCAGAAATGCTCTCTGGCGCTGCGTCATCGCCAATCGAGATGTCCAGCGCGTCCGGCGTGAGGTTGACGACGATGGCGGCGCTGCCCGTCGCCTCAAGCGGCAAATCGGTTTCGTCGATGATGATGAAGCGGACGTTGTCGGTGTAGTCCCCTTCGACGACCACGCTGTAGCTGCGCCCCGATTCCAGCGTGAGCGCTGTCGATGCGGAGGACTCGCTTCCGACAATCGTCGTGGTCAGCCGATGGTCGCCGGGGGCAGCTTCGACGTAATCGGTCGCAAAGGGATAGTTGACGCTTTCGAAGATCGGGCGATCATCGAGGAGTATATCGGCGGACGCGCTGCTGTCCGGCAGGTAGGACAACTGCATCACGCGAAGTCGCGCGCTGTTGTCCTGTGCCAGAGACACGCTGACTGCTCCTAACAGCAGCA
>JAXLWE010000126.1:0-1844 GCA_046328655.1 Anaerolineae bacterium
CGTCATCTGATCCTCGGCTTTCTGCCACGACATAGCTGAGGGAGCGGCAATTGATAAAATAGGTAGTAGGGGCGGGTCTGAGACCCGCCCCTACGGGTAAGCACGCCCCAGCGACTAAGAACGTCCTGGACGATACCTGCCCCGGCGTCCCCCGCCGCGTCACGGCGCTCAGCGCTGCAACAGGACTCTTAAGAACACGTGCCCGAAAAGTAGCCGCGCAAATATAAAAAGCATAAAATAGGTGGACATCGGCGTAGGCGAAGCGAGTGGCGATGCGGCGCGTTCTGGTTGTTGAGGACAACTCGGATAACATGATCCTGATCTCCGACGTGCTGAACTCGCTCGGCTATCAGGTGCTGGCGGCGAAGGACGGCGAAGAAGGCATCCAGTCGGCGCGCTCGGAAAAGCCCGACCTGATCCTGATGGATTTATCGCTGCCGCGCGTCGACGGCTGGACGGCGACCCGCACCATCAAGAACGACCCCGGTCTCGCCCAGACGCCGATCATCGCGCTGACCGCGCACGCGATGGTGGGCGACCGCGAGCGGGCGCTCGAAGCGGGCTGCAACGATTACGTCTCCAAGCCGATCAACATGCGCGATCTCACCGCCAAACTACGGCAGTATCTGGGATGAAGGGGAAGATGCGGTGAACGTCCTCGTCGTTGACGACAACCAGAGCGGGCGGCAGCTTCTCGTAGACATTATCCAGAGCATGAATCTTGATGTTGTTCAGGCGGCGAACGGCTACGACGCGCTGGAACAGGCGCGCGCGCACCTGCCCGACCTGATCATCCTCGACGTGAACATGCCCGGCATGTCCGGCTTTGAAGTCGTGCAGCAGTTGAAAAGCGATAGCAAAACGTCGGCGATCCCGGTGCTGCTGCTGACGGCGCTCGACAACGTCGACAGCCGGGTGCAGGGGCTGAAGCTGGGCGCGGACGATTACGTGACCAAGCCGTTCAACCCGCGCGAATTAATGGAGCGCGTCCGAACGCGCCTGCGCTCGAAGATCGAGACCGACGAGCTGCGCTCGATGCAGGAAGCGATCCGCACGACCTTCGCCCGCTTCGTCGCGCCGTCGGTAGTCGAACAGCTTCTGCGCGACCCGCACCAGGTCAGGCTGGGCGGCACGCTCCAGCAGGTGACGGTGCTGTTTGCCGGGCTGGAAGGCTTCACGACCATCGCCGAGCGCACCGACCCGGAGCAGCTTCTGAACATCCTCAACGCCTATCATACGATGGTCGTCGGCGCGATCCGCGACAACGGCGGAACCGCCGACCGGTACATGAGCGAAGGCGTGATGGCGCTGTACAACGCGCCGCTGGCGCAGCCGGATCACGCCGCGCGCGCCGCCAAGACCGCGCTGGTCATCCGCAAGAACCTGTCGTCGTTCACGCGCCAGTTCGAGCCGCTGTACCGGATGCCCATGAACTTCGGCATCCACACCGGGATGGCAATCGTCGGCAACGTGGGCGCGCCGGAGATGATGAACTACACCGCCGTCGGCGACACGGTCAATCTGGCGTCAAGCCTGCAAAACATGGGCACGGGCGGCAGGATTCTGATCTCGGAGGCGACCTACAGGGAAATGCAGGACGCCGTGCCGACGACCTGCATCGGCTTGCGCGTGCTCAAGGGGCGCGCCGAGTCGGTGTTGACTTACGAAGTCCACGATGTGTGAGCGCCGCGTTACCTCGCAGAAAATCAGGTGAGATTTGAGCAACCCTAATTCGCCCCGGTCGGCGCTGCGGTCGCTGCCGCGCAACGTCTGGGTGATGACCGCCACCAGCTTCCTGACCGACATTTCCAGCGAGATGATCTTCAACCTGCTGCCGCTGTTTC
>JAXLWE010000127.1:0-1740 GCA_046328655.1 Anaerolineae bacterium
TGCGGCGGCTGATGTCGCAGGCGCTCAACAGCTATGCCCGCCAGTTGTACAACGCCGCTAAGCCCGCCGAAGCCAACGCCGTCGTCACCCGCGCGCGCGAATTCGGACCGCTGGCGGACGGGCTGGAATACGAGAACATGGCAGCCGAGCTTTACCTGACGGCGCGGTCGGCGGTCGGCACGGGCAGCCCGCGCGCCGCCAGCGCGCTTCAGGAGCTGCTCAACCTGGGACCGGGGCGTTACTACGACGAGGCGCAGAACATGCTCTACGACCTCTACGTCACGCGCGGTGACGCCTACTTCGCGCAGGGCGATACCTGCTCGGCGGTCGGGCAGTATCAGAATGCCATGAATATGCGCTCCGGCGGCGTCGCCAATGGCAAATTTGCCGCCGCGCAGAGCGCCTGCGCCAACGCGACGCCGACCACCGATCCGAATATTGTCATCCCGTCCGATGGCGGAGTTGCGCCCATCGGCGTGGTCGCCACACCCGGCTCGTAGCGGAAGGATTCAGGTTCTCATTCGGCGCTCATGTAAGTTTAATTCGCACTTCAGACGCCGGACATACCCTGATGTCAATTGAACCTGGTCGATCTGGGAATACTTGAATCGACTGGTGGTGTATTGTTAGTACCAGGTTCATGGGCTAGGGTATACAAGCGAGAACCCATCACAAGCCCTTCCCTCTACAAGTCGCCCGGTGTGTCCCCCCTCACGCCGGGCGGCTCTGCTGTAAAGCAGGGAAGGGCTTGTGAAATGCCCGGCAAATACTATGAAGACCTCGAACCCGGCGCGACTTTCCGCCACTCGCTGGGGCGCACCATCACCGAAACCGACAACGTATTGTTTTCCAGCCTGACGATGAACCCGCAGCCGCTCCACATCAACGAGGATTTCGCCTCTAAGACCGAGTTCGGGCGGCGCGTCGTCAATGGGCTGCTGACGCTCAGCCTGGTCGTCGGCATCACCGTCACCGACCTGACCGACGGCACGATCATCGCCAACCTCGGCTACGAGAACATCCGGCATCCGCATCCGGTCTTTCACGGCGACACGATCTACGTCGAGACGACCGTCGTCTCGCGCCGCGAGAGCAAGTCGCGCCCCAACTGCGGCATCGTCACGCTCACTCACTACGGGCGTAATCAGGACGGCGTCGTCGTGGTCGAAGTCACGCGCTCGGCGCTGTTCCTGAAGCGTCAAGCCCCCGAATAATCGGTTGCATGTAGAATGAAGGGGCGAGCGTTGCTTCGCCCTTGATCAGACTTTTGGAATTAATGCGCTGATGCCTGCCGATCCCATACACGAACTGCCGCCCGGCTATCTGGAAGTCCGCTATGTCCGCCTGACCGAAGATCGCCTGCTGCTCTGGCTCAATCTGCTGTCGGTGATCCCGGTCATTCTGATGATCGGGCTGATGGCGGTGTGGTGGGTAGTGGTTTCGTGGGGGCGGGCGCTGGAGCCGTCGAACCAGATTCCCTGGTGGCTGGGGCTGATCGCCGCCATCGTGATCGTGCTGCCGCTGCACGAGCTGCTGCACGGCGTGACGATTGCCTTCTTCGGGCAGCGCGTCCGCTACGGCGCGAAGCTCTCCAAGGGCGTGCTGTACGCTACGTCCGACAACGCGCTGTTCCGGCGCAACGAATATCTGGCGGTCGCGCTCGCGCCGCTGGTCGGCATTACGCTGCTGGTGATGGTTTTGATGGCGTTCGTGCCGCAGTGGGTGGCGTATTACTGCGGG
>JAXLWE010000128.1:0-1739 GCA_046328655.1 Anaerolineae bacterium
TTGTCGTAACTGTAGGGTTCGGTGTAGGGTCCTTCGAGGAGCGCCCGGTCGCCAAGCACCAGCCCCCAACGCCGCTCATAGGCGTGATAGTTGGTCTGTTCGGCGACACGCAGCGCCCGCTCCAGCAAGTGCTGACCGTCGCTGGTCTGCCCGTTCTGGATCATCGCCAGCCCGAGCGAGCCGGTGAACGAGCTGTTGAGTTCGGCGTCGCCTGCGGTGGCGAGCCTGGGCAGCGCGTCGTGGAGCAGATGGGCGGCGTAGCTGGCGTTGTCGTCGCGCAGATAGCTTTCGCCCAGATGACCGAGCGCGCGTCCTTCGGCAGCCGGGGATTCGGCGCGGCGTGCCAGTTCCAGCGCCTTCTCGAAAGCCGTGCGCGCGCCGGATGCGTCGCCGCGCGCCTGCGCCAGCACACCAATCATGCTGTGGATGTACGAACGCTGGGTATCGCCACGCGCGCCGTCGAGCAGGGCGCGCAGCAGTTGGTCGGCGTCGTCGTAGCGCCCCTGAGCGACGTAAATCTCGCTGCGGTGTAGCTGGGTGACGACCTCGGCAGCCTGATCGGGGGCGGAACGAGCGATTTCCAGCGCGCGATCCAGCAGCGCCAGCGCCGACTCATACGATTCGGCGATTTGTGCGCGCCAGGCGGCATCGAGCGTATTTTCCAGCGACCGTTCGTGGGGTCGAAGCGCAGGGCGAAAGAGATTCGCCAGCGTTTCCTTGAAATCCATCCGGTTTCCTATGTGACGCTTCCCTCTCTATTTGTAGCGCGATTCCGGTGAAAAGAAAAGCGTGCTCGCTGGCGCGAGGGAAGCGGGGGAGGGCGAATCCTCGCCGGGCGCACATGTGGGTGCGCCTCTGCAAAAGTATTCGCAATTTCACGACGGTATTTCTAACCGGGGATTAGACGTTCGCGCTGTCGCCGCCCAGCCAGTCGCGCAGCGCCGTCGCCGCTTCCGGCGCGAGGATCAGGTTCAGGCAGAAATAGCCGCTGGCGTCGCCGATGATGGTCGGGCGCAGCACCAGCGAGCCGTCGGTGCGCAGCCCCATGCCGAGGAAGCAGTCGCCCGTGCCGACCTGTCGCGTGGTGTTCAGACCGTCGTTGGGCTGGAGGTGGCTGAGGGTGCGAACCAGCTCGCGCAGGCGCAGGCGCAGGGCGATTTCGAGCGCGCCGTAGCTTGCCGAAATCGGCGCGTACTCGCCTTCGCGCCGCAGGGCGATAGTGGGATGCAAGCCGTCGCTCGCCTGAAGCGTGAAGGTGATGACGCCAGTGGTCGCATCTACCACCGCATGATCGAGAGTCTGAAAGTTGCGCATGAGCTGTCCCCTACCCGTCCTAAAACAAGCGGCGATAATACCGCTGTCGCGCATTACAAGCCAAGTTCCATGATATGACATGCCGCGTAGGAAATGGCGTCATCTGTCACCTGTTTAGAAGTCCATCTCAGCCTAAGATAAGGTTGGCATTGTGAATGATTGCTCAATGGGTCAATACATCTCCATAACAGGTAGCTGGTATTGTCCCGATCAGTTCTTGGACGGTTGATTACGTCAGTGGTCGCAGCCAACGGCTGGCGAACCCTGGCATAACCATAAACACTGAATTACTGTACGTGCGCGAACCTCTGGACACCGGGAATCTTCCCGCGTCGTCCGGGCGCTCGCCAACCCGAGCACCCTCTCCTTTGAGCCGACCGGCGGATCCAAAACCGCCCGGCGGTTCGCCTCTCAACACTTCACGA
>JAXLWE010000129.1:0-1715 GCA_046328655.1 Anaerolineae bacterium
GCACGGCTTGAACAGCCGCGCAATCAACAGTACGTGTAATCGGGGGAGTTCGATGAGTTCAATGCGCGGGGGGCGCGTTGCAGTAAGTATGCTCATCGTCACGACGGTAGTAAGCCTGGCGAGCGGTTCTGTGATATCCTCTCAGGGAACAGTACGCGCGACGCCATTCCCTCAGCGTAGTGCGCCGTCGTCACAGCCTCTCGGTATCGCCCAGGTGGTCGCGGTCGTCACTCTGACCGAACCGCCCGTCAATGTGGTCGTCGCCCAGGCGACCGCACGCGGTCTTTCCGATCTGGAGATATTCGCGCTGGCGACCGTTCAATGGCTGCGGGTTTCGGGCGCGCAAGCCCTGCTTGTGGATACGCTGAGTCGACCCCCCTATGACGCGCTCCTCCTCGAGCAGTCGGTTCTTGAACAGAACACCGTCACGATCCGGCTCAATGCGGATCGGGTTCCACTGATACAAGCGTTGCCGGGCGTTTTGTCCGTCCGGGTAGGGCAATCGACACTGCCGGTTCTGCCGACCGAGGAAATGCCGACGCGACCCGAAATTTCGCCGGGGACGCGCCTGCCGCCTCTACAGCCGCCCGGCTACAACTGAGTTTGTAAATCATACAACCGAGGGTCCCGTTCACCGTGCCATCGCCACGACTGTGAGGATGATATGAAGGCAGCTTATTTGCGCGTTCTCTTGGTGGTACTGCTTTTACTTGTCAGCATTTCATTGCTTCCGGCATCCGCACAGGATGACACGAGCACACCGACCGGCGCTGGCAACAGCACCTTCGCACGCACGGTCAAGACTGAACAACCGGCGCTGTCGGCTCCCGCGTCAGACCTCGCCGACGCGAGCGCTGTTCAGCAGTCGCTCGTGCCGCGTCCGACTAACCGCCCCACGTCGCGCGGCTATACGCTGTCGCAGAACAACCCGCGTCCCAACTCGGGAACGATCACGGCGTGGGTTTTGCTGGAACGCGCGCCCGCGCTTTCGAGCCTCGCGCCCGGCGCTAGCCTGAGCGGTAGCTCAGCGGCGGCTGTCCAGTCGGCGGCGGCGACTATCCAGGCGAGCCAGCGGGCGCTGCAAGCGAGCCTGACCAGCCTAGGCAACATTCAGGTCACCGGTTCGCTCCGGTTCACCGAAAATGCGCTGATCGTCCGGATGGATGCCAGCAAGATCGCGGCAATCGAAGCGCTGCCCGGCGTGCTGGCGGTCGTTCCTGACCAGGTTGGCACGCTCGACAACGCTCATTCCGTCCCGTTCATCGGCGCGGTGCAAGCCTGGGAAGCGGCGGGCGGCTACACCGGCGACGGCATCCGCATCGGCATCATCGACTCCGGTATTGACTACACCCACGCCAACTTCGGCGGTTCGGGTGATACCTCGCACTATACTGGCAACAACTCGACCGACATCACCGATTTCGGCTTCGATGGCAGCAAGGTTGTCACCGGCTTCGACTTCGTCGGCGACGGCTGGACAGCGGGAGCGCCGCTTCAGGGCAGCGGTGGCACGCCGCTCGGCACGTCGTGGGTGTTCACGGCGGGCGACGACGACCCGCTCGACTGCAACGGTCACGGCTCGCACGTGGCGGGCACGGCGGCAGGCTACGGCGTCGACGGCGGTGGCGTTACGTTCGCCGGTCCCTGGGACAGCAGCGTCCCGTTCAATACAATGACGATTGGACCCGGCGTCGCGCCGGAAGCTGCGCTCTATT
>JAXLWE010000013.1:0-103198 GCA_046328655.1 Anaerolineae bacterium
GCGCCTGCATCAGCGCGTAGGCGACATCGAGCGCGGGCGGCTCGACGCCCCACGCCGGGTGCGCCAACTGCGCCAGCGTCAGCAGGCAGCGGATAGCGGGCTGGTCACGCAGGCTGCGCGACGGACGGTGCGAGCGCGTCGGGATGCCTTCCAGCCGCTGCATGAGCGAGAACTTGAGCGAGTCGGGCATGAGCGGAGCTAGCATGACGATTTCGCCGGGCGCGACGCCTTCTTCGTCTACCAGCCGCCGGACTTCGGCGGCGGCTTTGTCGAGCATCTCCGGGTAGAAGCGGCTGACGCTGTATTCGAGCGCGGCGAGCGGGTCGCCGGGGATGTCCTCGGCATATTGATCGAGCGCGCGCCCCAGCTCGTTGCCGAGCGCGGCGAGTTCGGGCGGGTTGACGAACGACTCGGTCAGCTCGACGTACTGGTCGCAGGCGGCGCGCAGCGTGTAGCCGTTGTCGGGGTCGGCGCCGAGATAGCTGCGGAATCCGGCGTCGCTGTCGTAGATCACCAGAGCCGAATCGAAATGGGGCAGCCAGTCGCGCACGATGTCCTGCGCGGCGGCGTTCTCCTCCTCGACGTTCTCGGCGATCAGGTGGCGGTAGCGACCGAGCAGCAGGTCGCGGCACATCGGGAGCGTCCACAGATGCCGGACGAACACCTCCATTTGCAGCGAAAAGTCGAGCAGGTTGTGCTGCAGGCAGAAGGCGCGAAAACGGCTGGCGCACTCCTGCACCTGCTCGAAGATGATCGCCTGCGACGGATCGCCAAGCCAGGCATCGCGCAGCCGCGCGCCGATTTCGGTGTGCGGGAAGCCAACTACCGCCGACTTGTTGAGGTTGTCGAGCATCTGAATATACAGGCGGCTGCGATCCATCGTGACCGACTCGAAATAGGCGTGCTCGGCGATCAGCGGGGCGGCGACGTGCGCCATGACGTACTGCGCCGTCTCGAAGGTGAGGAAGGTCGGCAGCGTTTCGGGCTTGGCGAAACCGGCTTTCGCGCCGATCAGCAGCCAGAACAATTCGATCATGCCGATGGCGAGGCCGCTCATGGTGCTGACCGTCACCTGACCGCCGGGCGGCAGATCGACCGCGCGCAGGGCGCGGCGGTAGGGCTGCGCCAGCGTGCGCTGGGGCACGAGCACCAGCACCTCGTCCGCCGGGACGCCGGACTGGAGCAGATGCAGCATCCGGCGAACGCCGACAGTAGTCTTGCCGGAGCCTGCTGCGCCTTCCAGAAACACCCTGCCGGGGCGGGCGATCAGGTCGCGCTGTGAAGCCGTGAGTTGAGTCGTTTGATCGAACATAGTTTCTAATATTCTATCTCAAAAATGCGAAAAAAGCTACTGTTTGGCTATCAGCCATCAACGGTCAGCCGTCAGCAAAAATCGCAACCCGTTGGGGCGGCGATACGTACCCTAATACGTCTGCTCTCATGATTTCGCTCATGGCTGATTGCTGACTGCTTCGGGCGACTTTTGAACACTTCACGAGTCTCCGTCGTAATTGGGGATAGATAGGAGCAAGGCACGTGACCGAGTATGAACTACTTCTTCAGGCGCAGAACGGCGACGAGTGGGCTTTCGAGCAGCTTCACGCATCGCTTGCGCCGGGGATCGGTCGCTTCGTGCGGCGCTTGATTGGCGACGGACAGGAAGCCGAGGACGTGGTTCAGGATACCATGATGGCGCTCTACCTGAATCTGAACCGGATTGAGCCGGTCGAAAAGCTGCGCCCCTACGTCTACCGGATCGCGCGGAACCGCTGCTACGACATTCTGCGGCGCAGTCGTCACTACGACGAAGTTTCGATTGACGAGGATGATGACGATCCGCTGCGGGTGCGGGTGTCGTTCGAGATCGCCGACGACCGCGCGACGCCGCCCGACGAAGTGGCACACTGGCTCCTGCTTCAGCTCGAAGTGCGCGAGGCGATGGACAGCCTGCCTGAACTCCAGCGCCAGACGCTGATCCTCTTCGCCGATGAGGGGCTGACTTACGCCGAAATCGCGGAAGTGATGGGTGTGAACATCGGCACAATTAAGTCGCGGTTATTCCACGCCAAGCGCACGCTGCGCGCCCGGCTGAAGCCGGAAACGCTGGCGGCGATCCTGGAGGGGTTGGGCGCGGAAGAACCCGAAGCATCTTCGGAAAATCGGGAAGAAATCCCAGCATAAGGAGCGAAGCATGGACGATCAAATGTATCTGAAGATTCAGCAGTACCAGCAGGCACTCAAGGCGCTTCAGCGCTCGGTGGAACACTCGATTCAGAACGAAACATACGAAGGCACCGGCAAGATGGCGGTCAAGAGCTATCAGGGCATCCAGCGCAAGGTTGCGGAGCTTCTACCGGAAGACTTCTACGTCACCGACACGCTGGCGCTGGAAATGGACAGCGAGTTGAAAGAGCGGCACATGCTCAGTCAGGTGCAGCTCGCGGCTAACCAATTGCTGATCTACCTTGATGGGCTTCTGCGCGAACACCGCGCCATGACCGGCACAACCCCGGCTGACTGGGGCGAGTTGAAGAACTGGGGACGCAGCTTCGGGCGCGATCTTCAGGATCAGATCATCAACATGACTCGCGCGACCATCGAGCGCGCCGTCCGCAATGTCGACATCGACGTGCAGGGACCGGATTCGCTGCGCGGCGCGGTCATGGAGGGCGCGAAGCTGGAAGGCGCGAACTTCAGCGGGCGCAATCTGAAGGACGCCATTCTGAAGGGCGCGAACCTGCGCGGCGCAAATTTCTCCGGCGCGAACCTGGTGAATGTGGATATGGAAGGGGCGGACTGTGAGGACGCGAATTTCTCCGGCGCGAACCTGAAGGACACGAATTTGCCCCACGTAAATTTCGGCAACGCCAACCTGACCGGGGCGAATTTCAAGAATGCCCATCTGGAAGGGGCGAACCTCGCTGGCGCTAAAATTGCTGGCGCGAATTTCAAGGACGCCAACCTGAAAGGCGCAACCATGCCGCGCGGCGAGGAATTCCACAACGAAGGCGATCTGGTTCAGTACGGCGCGAGCGCGCGCGGCGCTTCGACCGGGCGGGCGCACGTCCGCATCGAGATCACCGACGACGAGGATAAGCCCAAGAACGACGACCAGCCGCCGACGAGCGACGAAGACCTCGTCTAGCGCATTACGTCGAACGGTTTCACGAGGGCGTGGGGGCAGCCATTCGCTGTCCCCGCGCTCTTTTTGATGCCTGTACCAATGGGCATGTCGAAAACGCCGGGCATCGGTTATTCTGTAGGCGATTCATCCACTGCTCTGAAAGCGTCCACACGACATGCGTCAATACGCCCGCCTGCTGCGCGACAACCCCGACTACGCCCGGCTCTGGCTCGCCGGGGTGATCAGCTTTCTCGGCGACTGGTTCGACACCATCGCGCTTTCGGCGCTGGTGGTCGCCTACAGCGCCGAGAACAAAGGGCTGGCGGTCAGCCTGCTGTTGATGGCGCGTTTCATCCCGCCGCTGCTGATCAGCCCATTCGCGGGTGTGCTCATAGATCGCTTCAACCGCAAGCGCCTGCTGATCTGGAGCAATTACCTGCGCGCCGGGGTCGTACTGCTGCTGCTCCTGGGCACGCGCGGACCCGACTGGATGTGGGTGATCTACGCGCTGACCATCGCTCAGGCGAGCCTGTCCGCCGTCTTTGCGCCCGGCGAGTCGGCGCTGATCCCATCGCTGGTGAAGCGCGACGATCTGGTGCGGGCGAACACGCTCGGCAGCGTCACCTGGTCGGTGATGCTGGCGGTCGGCGCGGCGCTTGGAGGCGTCGCATCGTCGCTGTTCGGGACGGGCTTCGCGCTGGTCTTCGACGCCTTCACGTTTGTCGTCTCCGGCTGGCTGATCGGTCAGATCACGGCATACAGATACGAACCCGTCGCGCACCAGTCGCACGAGCAGCGCCACGACACCAGTTTCCGCGAAGGACTGCGCTTTCTGCAGCGCAACCCCGGCACGGCGGCGACGCTGCTGATCAAGTTCGGCGGCAGCCTGGGGAACATCGACACGCTGATGACGATCTTCGCCACCCAGATTTTTATTCTCGGCGCGAACGGTCAGCTTTCGCTCGGCATCATGTACAGCGCCTTCGGCATCGGCGCGATTCTCGGTCCGGTCGTGCTCAACCGCTTCAACGACGGCTCGGTGCGCGCCATGCGGCGATTGGTGGTGATCGGCTTCCTGTGGATCGCGTTTGGCTGGCTGATTCTGGGAGTCGCTGGGTCGCTGGTCGTCATGTGCGTGGCGCTGCTGTTCCGGGCGATGGGCGGCTCGGCGAATTGGACGTACAGCAGCGTGATGATCCAGAAGCTCGTGCCGGATGCCTACCTGGGGCGCGTCTTTTCGACCGACATGGCGCTGTATTATCTGGCGACCGTCACCAGCACCATCATTCACGGCTCGCTGGTGGATGCGCTCGGCAGCGACAAGCTCCAATTGATCGCCGTTGGGACGATGGTTGTCAGCCTGCTGCCGCTATTTCTGTGGACGCTGGCGATGCGCCGGATGGAACAGCGCGCCGAGCGGGCGGTCGCGGCGACCTGATCGGACGATCAGATTACATTGTCACTTTTGTACAGACCCTATCCTTTCAATTCCACCGACTAAATCGACAGTGCTGACATACAGTTAAAACTGGTAGCTACCATTTGGCATTTTCTTACAATTTATACAAACTCATGTTAACTATAGTCGTTGTATGATGAGTTACCGAGCATATAA
The DNA here is from genome assembly GCA_046328655.1 of Anaerolineae bacterium. GTDB lineage: Bacteria > Chloroflexota > Anaerolineae > Aggregatilineales > Phototrophicaceae > Flexifilum. The sequence continues at coordinate 4,740 of JAXLWE010000013.1, forward strand.
GGTACTGATGAGAGTTTGTGAGACCGCCGATCATTTCGACTATGATGAAGCACGTGGCGTTGAGTAGCGTGAGGATGAGATGATGGTGACAACGTCCGACCGAATCACGAAAGAGGGTAAGATGGAACAATATTTTGCTGAGCCGGACGAGAATGTTGGACGCATTTATCGACACTGGAGTCCGATCTCGGAAAAATACACCGGCGGCGATGCGCTGCTGACGGCGCTTGACGAAGGCTGGGTTGTCGACGGCGTCATCTTCCGCCAGGAATTCTGGCTGGCGGGCGTGCGGCGGGTGTGTATCTTCCACGTCGACCTGCGCCGTGATGGTGAAACCGCCAAGATGCAGGTTATCCAGAACCCCTACGTCACGCGCATGGTTCACGAGCTTGGCAGCCAGGTTGTGCTGATCAACCAGCGCAAGCAGACCGACTTCGACCGCTGGTCGTAGGTTTATACAGGGACGACGGACGACAGCGTAATCATCCTTCACACATAGCGCGCCTTTAATTGACGCCGCACATCACGGTCGGCTTGACAGGTACAGTCGGGCTGGCTATGATGAGCGGCGTTTTGCTGACCGCAACGAAGGCGAATCCCCTTGCTCGACCTCATCAAAGTCATCCTGCTTGGCATTGTCGAAGGCGTCACCGAATTCCTGCCGATCTCCTCGACCGGGCACTTGATCGTGGCGGTCGCGCTGCTTCAGCCGAATTTCAGCCCGGCGCTCTCCGGCACGTTTGAGATTTTCATCCAGCTTGGCGCCGTTGTCGCGGTGATCGCTTTCTATCGCGCCGACATCTGGCGGCAAGTCTCAACCGTTCGCACCGACCGGCAGGTGCAACGCTTCTGGCTGGCGTTGATCATCGCCTTCATCCCCGCCGCAGTGATCGGGTTAGCGCTGCACAGCGCCATCAAGACCTACCTGTTTTCGCCGTTGACGGTCGCCATCGCCCTGATCGTGGGTGGTATCGCCTTCATTCTGATCGAGCGTCGGCTCAAGGATCAAACACCTGCGACTACTGAACTGATGGAAGTCAGCTACCGGCAGGCGTTCATCATCGGCGTGGTGCAGGTGCTGTCGTTGATCCCCGGCACGTCGCGGGCGGCGACCTCGATCTTCGGCGGGATGCTGGCGGGCTTGAACCGCGAGACGGCAACCCGCTTCTCGTTCTATCTGGCGATCCCCACGCTCGGCTTGGCGACGATTGTCGACCTGCTGATCAGCCTTGAGGGTTTGCACGGCGACGATCTGCTGTTTCTGGCGGTCGGGACGGTCGTATCGGGCATTGTCGCGTGGGTGGCGGTCGGCTGGCTGCTGCGCTACGTCTCGCGCAACACGTTTATCCCGTTCGGCTACTACCGCATCGCAGCCGGGGTCGTCATCCTGATTCTGATGGCGGCGGCGGTGCTGTAGCGGTCGATTTCCTACGCGGTAAGCCATCCCCGGCGCGGCGTTGTTCGCGCATCGAAACGTTTTCTTCACAATTGTGAAAATTCTCCGCAGGTTTGACCGTGAAGTCGTTCCTTTACGACTGCCACACTCTATTGCCTGTATGATTTGTTTATTACCCTTGTCTCCGTTTGATGATACCAGCCTGAGGATGAGCAGGGCAGGTGAATACCGTTCCTAAAACGCCTGTTGTGGTGATCGCTGATGAAAATTCTGATCAGCGATTGCGGCTGCGTCAGGCGCTCGAAATTGAACAACTGACCGTCCTTGAAGCGACGGATGTCGAAAGCTGCCTGGAAAACTGCGAACAGCACGACCCCGATCTGGTGATCCTGTCGAGCGCGCTGCCGCGCGTTGCCGATCTGTGGCAAACGTTCAAGACTGACCCGCAATTTCAACACCTTCTCACGCTGGTCATATTGGTCACTGCCGACGCAGAGACGCTGACGCAGTTCTGTGAAGCGGACGATTGTGTGATCGAAGCGCTGCCTATCCCGTTGATCGTGCGGCGGGCGGGCGCGCTGCTGCGTCGTCAGGCGCTCGAAGAAGAACTGGAGTTTCAGCGGACGATCCTTTCGCAGATGGCGGATGCCGTCGTCGCTGTCGACAACACCTCGAAGGTCATCTACTGGAATCCCGAAGCGGAGCGCGTTTACGGTATCCCGGCGGACGAAATTATCGGCAAGCCGCTGGAAAATGCCTACGAGATCGAAGGCTTCACGCCAGAGCGCCGCGAAGTCGTCGTGAATACCGCCGCCCAGAACATGTGGCGCGAAGAAGGCGTCCACGTTAAGCGCAACGGCGACCGTATCCCGGTGGAAGTGACGGTGCGCTCGCTGCGCGGAGAGGCGGGCAGCCGGCAGGGGCACATTACGGTCATCCGCGACATCAGCGAGCGGAAGCGGATCGAAGCCGCGCTTCAGGAACAGCGCGAGCTGGCTGAGGCGCTGCGCGACACCATCTCGGCGCTGACTCGCACGCTCGACCCGCGCGCCGTGATGCGGCTGATTCTGGAGCATCTGGGGCGGGTTGTGCCCAACAAGATGGCGAATATCATGCTGCTCGAAGGCGAGAAAGCCCGCGTCGCCTTTTCGCGCGGCTACCCCGACGCGGTGCAGGCGCAGTTCGAAACGATGATCATCCCGGCTTACGAGATGAGTACGTTCCAGCAAATGCTGGGCGACGGGAATGCCTGCCTGATCGCCGATACCTCTGCCGATCCCCGCTGGGCTAATCTGAACGACTGGAAATGGGTCAAGTCGTACCTGGGCACGTCGATTCGCGCCTACGATCACGTGGTCGGCTTCCTCAACATCGATGCCGACGAGCCGAATGCCTTCACGCCTGTCCACGCCGAGCGCCTGCGCGTATTCGCAGATCAGGCGGCTATCGCCATCGAAAACGCGCAGCTTTACGACGCCATCTACCGCGACGCGGTGGAAATGCGCACGCTCCACAAGGCGACGGCATTCCTGTATTCGACCAACCTGTTCACGTCGGACAACGTGACCGACATGTGCGAGCAGATCGTGCGCGTAGTCGTCAACGAATTCGGCAAGCTCGACTGCGGCGTGATGCTGATCGAGGAGGGGAGCGAGACGCTCACGCGCGTCGCTCGCACGGGCGTGTTCCACGTCAACGCGGTGCAAACGCTCTACGTCAATGGACCGGGCTTGGTTCCGGCGGCGGTGCGCAGCGAAAAGACGATCTACGCGCCGGACGTGAACATGGACCCGCGCTACGTGTCGAGCAATCAGGGTACGGTGTCCGAGCTGGTCGTCCCGCTGCGCACGAGTCAGGGGATCATCGGCGTGCTCGACCTGCAGAGCGCTGAATACAACGCCTTCGACGAACACGACGTGCGCCTGCTCGAAGTCTTTGCCGAGCGCGCGGCGACGGCGATTGAGAACGTGAAGCTCTACAACGAGATTCGCCGCTACACCGAAGCGCTGGAGGAGCGTGTCCAGGAGCGCACGAGCGAACTCAACCGTGTCAAGGAGCGCGTCGAAGCCATCCTCAACCACAGCAGCGACGCGATCCTGCTGGTGCGCCCCAACGGGCAGATTCAGCAGGGGAATCACGCTTTCGACATGATGTTCGGCTATTCAGGCGACGAGTCATTTGGCAAGCCGATCACGCTGCTCGCCGAGCCGACATACCGCGAAGCGCTTCTACAGGCGCTTGAGCGCGTCGTAGCGAAAGCCAACCCGGAGCGCCTCGAAATTGTGGCGCTGCGCCTGAACGGGCTGACGTTCGATGCCGACGTGACGCTGTCGCCAGTGAACAGCGTGCCGGAGCAGATCACCAGCATCGTTTGCAGCCTGCGCGACATCACCATGCGCAAGCGTCTGGAACAGGAACTGCGCGAATCGCTCCAGAAGGAGCGCGAGCTGAACGAATTGAAGTCGCGGTTTATCGCGCGGGCGTCGCACGAGTTCCGCACGCCGCTCGCCGTCATCCTGACATCCAGCGATCTGCTGCGGACGTATGGTCCGCGCATGTCCGAAGAACAGCGCGAAGAAAAGCTCAGCCGGTTGCAGAAGGAAGTCCGCACAATCGCTGTGATGCTCGACGATCTGCTGACCATCAGCAAAGGTGAAGAATTGAAGGAATTCAGCCCTGAGCTGATCGATCTTCAGGGCTTCACCCGCGAAGTGGCTCACGAAGTCGGTGAAGGCGTCGGGATGCACCACGAGATTCACGTCGAATGTCAGGGGAACTGCACCAGCGTCTACGTCGACAAGAAGCTGATGAGAAGGATTATTACCAATCTATTGTCGAATGCGGTCAAGTATTCGCCGATTGGTAGTACAATAGAGGTCACGACGACCTGCGACTCCTCCAGAATAGTCATCGAAGTCGAAGATCACGGAATCGGAATCCCACCGGAAGATCAGGCTCGGCTGTTCGAAGCCTTTCATCGGGCGAAGAACGTCGATCACATCTCCGGCACGGGGCTGGGACTCGCCATCGTCAAACAGGCGGTCGAACTGCACGGTGGAATGGTATCGTTCAACAGCCAGCTCGGTAAAGGCACAGTGTTTACTGTCGTACTCCCTAATCTAGCGGTGAAAGAAAAGCTGCCATGAAAAAAATCCTCGTGGTCGAAGACGCGCACTCGCTTCGCAAGGACATCCTGGAAATGCTCGGTTTCGAAGGCTTTGAGGCTTTCGGGGCGGAGAACGGGCTGATCGGCGTCGAGCGCGCGCGCGAGCATCTGCCCGACCTGATCATCTGCGACATCATGATGCCGGAGATGGATGGCTATGGTGTGCTCGAAGAGCTGCGCAAAGACCCAACGACAGCGACGATCCCGTTCATCTTCCTGACGGCGCGCACCGACCGGACGGATATGCGCCAGGGGATGGAGTTGGGCGCAGACGACTTCCTGACCAAGCCATTCCACGCGGCGGAACTGCTGGCGACCGTGCGGACGCGGCTGCGCAAGCGCGAGCTGGAGAAGGAACTCGCCGAGCGCCAGATGGAGCACCTGCGCGACAACATCATGATGGCGCTGCCCCATGAGCTGCGCACGCCGCTGAACGTGATCCTGGGCTTTTCCGACCTGCTGATGACCGACTGCGAGCTGATGGACGCCGAGCGCATCGGCGAGATGTCGCGCCACATCAATCTCTCGGCGCTGCGCCTGTACCGGCTGATCGAAAACTTCCTGATTTACACCCACACCGAACTGATGATGACCGATCACCGCCAGCTTCAATACCTGAAGAACAACTACTCGATCTACCCACGCTCGACCATTGAGCACAGCGCCGGGCAGAAAGCGCAGCAGGTCGAGCGCCGCGACGATCTGCAACTGGAAGTGGAAGATACTGAGGCGGTCGGCATCGGCGAAGATTATCTGCGCAAGATTATCGAGGAAATGGTCGACAATGGCTTCAAGTTTTCGACGGCGGGCACACCCGTCTGCGTCACCGCGTCCGTCGAGGATGGCTACTACGTGATTTCCGTGACCAACGAAGGGCGCGGCATGACCAGCGAGCAGATCGCCCAGGTTGGCGCATATATGCAGTTCGAGCGCCGCATCCACGAGCAGCAGGGTGCGGGACTTGGTTTGATCATCTGCAAGCGGCTGTCCGAGCTTCACGGCGGCGGCATCAACATCGAGAGCGTGCCGGGCTACAAGACGACGACCACCGTCCGGCTGCCGCTCAAAACAGTTGACCTCGAAACCAGATAACGCTGTTTAATCTCTGCGGGGCGGGCGGCTGGCTCGTCCCGCAGCTATTTCTGACCCCTACGTGACAATCTCCCTTTCGTTGGCACTTTTGTACGAAAAACCAACTCAAGTATAATAACCATCATACGGGTCGCTTCGCGCCTGTCCTGAGGAGGTCAGTGGATGCTCGACCATTTGAAACGCAGGTTCTGGCTATCTGGCTGGATAATCCTGTTGCTGATGTCTGCCGGATGCTTCCAACCTGCGGGCGGTGGACTGGAGGCGACGCTTGAATCGCAGGCGCTGCCGACGTTCACGCCGCTGCCGACCAACACACCCCTCCCGCCACCGACCGAGACCCCGACTGAGTTCATCCTGCCGACCGAAGCGCCGACGATTGAAGTCTTTGACGTAGGCACGCAGATCGCCATGCTGCCTGACGAGCAGATTGAACCGATCTGGCAGACGGCGACGGCGATGTACCTCCAGGGCATCGGAGAGCAGCCGGTGGACATTCAGCCGCTCGACGTGCCCACGCTCGACCCGCTGCTCCAGCAGGCGACTGACATGGTGCGCGAGGCGACCGAAGCGGCGGGGCTTCCCATGACCCAGACAGCGCAGGCGATGTTCGGCTTCCCGACGGCGACATCGATACTCATTCAGCCGACGCTCGGCGGCGCATTCCCGACCGGCGCGGACTGCGTTTACGAAGTGCAGATCGGCGACCCTAATCTGTATCGCATCGGTCTCAAGTTCGGCGTGCCCTATATGGATATCGCCCAGCGGTCGGGCATGGTCAACCCGAATCTGATCCACGTTGGCGACCGTCTGATCATTCCGGGCTGCGGCACAAGCGGCTACGTGCCGCCGCCGACGAGCACGCCGGGGTTGGGCGTTCCGGGTGTGACACCTGCACCGGGCGGCAGCGGAACCTACGTCGTGCAGCAGGGCGATACCCTGTTCGCGTTATCGCTGCGCTGGGGGACGACCGTCCACGCGATTGCCGCCCTGAACGGGATTCAGAACGTCAACCTGATTTTCATCGACCAGGTGCTGACGATCCCCTGAACGCCGGGACGTGATGAAGTTTAACAGGGGCGGGTCTCGGCTTGCGGCGCAAGCACACCCGCCCTTACTGTTTACATGGGAGAAGCGAATGTGAAAGAAACAACTCTGCGCACCGAGCGCATTTACAGCGGGCGGATCGTCAAGCTGGACGTGATCGACGTGCGGCTGCCCGACGGCAAGGAGACGACGCGCGAGATCATCCGGCATCCCGGCGCGGTGGCGCTGGTGGCGCTCGATGCCGAGCAACGGGTGCTGCTGGTGCGGCAGTACCGCAACGCCGCCGACAGAATCCTGCTGGAAATCCCGGCGGGCACGCTGCACCCGGACGAAGCGCCGCTCGCCTGCGCCGAGCGCGAATTGCAGGAGGAGACCGGCTATCGCCCCGGCAAGCTCGAACCACTTGGTGGAATCTACGCCGCGCCGGGCTACACCACCGAATTCATTCACCTGTTTCTGGCGACCGACCTGAGCGAATCGCGGCTGGCGATGGACGACGACGAGTTCATCGAAGTCCAGCGTCTGTCGCTGCCGGAAGCGCTGGCGATGATCGAGCAGGGCGTGATCGCCGACGGCAAAAGCGTCGCCGGGCTGCTGCGCGTGGCGCGGCGGCTGGGCGTGTGAGGTTCTGCCTCGCTCGTGGTCTGATCGCCCCTTGTGACGGGTTATTCGGGCATGATATAATGCCAACCTCATTTGCAAATGGGTGTAAGGCGCGCCTCCGGGCGTGCTTTTTTGGAGGCAAGCGTGAACGAATTAATCAAGAGTCTTGAAGCGCCGGAGCGTGAGCACCCGCCGATGGGTCCCGGCGACATGGTCAAGGTGCACGTGCGTGTGGTCGAAGGCGACCGCGAGCGCACTCAGATATTCCAGGGGATCGTCATCCGGCTGCGCGGTGGCGGTAACAACGCCAACTTCACCGTGCGCCGCATCGCTTCGCACGGCATCGGCGTCGAGCGCTCGTTCCTGCTGCGCAGCCCGCGCGTCGAGAAGATCGAAGTCGTGCGCCGCGCCAAGGTGCGCCGCGCTCAGCTTTACTACCTGCGCGAGGTTCGCGGCAAGGCTGCTCGCCTGAAGGAAAAACGCTAAATCTTGCGACCTCTGATCGGGATTACGACCGCCGAATTCGAGGATCATGGCAAGCCGTACCATCGCTCATACGCGCGCAACGCCTGGGCGATTAAGGATGCAGGCGGCTTGCCAGTTTATATTCCCACGGGACTGGACGAGACTACCCTGCGCGACCTGTACGAGCGGGTCGATGCGGTGCTTCTGCCCGGTGGACCTGACGTTGACCCGGCGTATTACGGTGAAGAACGCCACCCCGCCACCAAAATCATTGACGACGCGCGCGACACGCTTGAGCTGACGCTCGCCCGCTGGACGTATGAGGATGACCGCCCGCTGTTCGGCATCTGTCGCGGGCATCAGGTGATCAACGTGGCGTTCGGTGGCACGCTGGTGCAGGACATCCCGTCGGAAGTCGTGACCGAACTGCCGCACGAGACGCCCGACACGCTGCCGCGCAGCACCATCCGTCACGAAGTCACGCTCGACCCTGACAGCCGCATCGCCTCGATCCTCGGTCGGACGCACGTTGCCGTCAACAGCCTGCATCACCAGTCGGTCGAGCGCCCCGCGCCCGGCGTGACGATCAGCGGGTATTCGCCCGATGGCATCGTCGAAGCGCTGGAAGCGCCGGACAAGCGCTTCATCCTGAGCGTGCAGTGGCATCCTGAGGACTTATACGGCGGCGACGAAGCGATGCGGCGGCTGTTCGAATCGTTCGTCGAGGCTGCCCGTGAAAGCGCCGTCCGCCAGCGAACCTACTAGCGCCGCCAGCATCGGGGTGCTGGATTCGGGCGTCGGCGGGCTGTCGGTGCTGCGCGAAATCCACCGCCTGCTGCCGGGCGTTCCCACCCTCTATTTCGCCGATCAAGCTCACATCCCTTACGGACCGCGATCCGCTGATGAAATCCGCAGTTTTGTGGAGTCCATCGCAGATTTTTTGATCGGGCAGGGCGCGGCGGTGATCGTGATGGCGTGTCACAGCGCCAGCGCCGCCAGCCTGATCGACCTGCGCGCGCGCAACCCGCACGTCCCGTTCGTCGGCATGGAGCCAGCCGTCAAGCCCGCTGCCGAAGCCACTCGCAGCGGCGTGATCGGCGTGCTGACGACGCAGGCGACGGCGGACGGCGCGCTCTACCAGAGCGTGGTGGCGCGCTTCGCCGCCGACGTGCGCGTGATCACGCGGGTGTCGCCGGAACTGGTGACGATGGTCGAGCAGGGGACGCAGGATACGCCCGAAGGCGAAGCCACGCTGCGGCATGTCGTCGAGCCGCTGATCGCCGACGGCGCTGACCAGATCGTGCTGGCGTGCACACATTTCCCATTTCTGGCGGACAGCCTGCGCCGGATTACCGATGTCCCGCTGGTCGATCCGGGGGCGGCGGTGGCGCGGCAGGTGACGCGGGTGCTGCCTGCCGGAGTCGAGGCGGCGCGCGGCGCGAGCCGCTATTTCACCAGCGGCGATGCACAGGCGTTCCGGGGGATGCTGAAGCGGCTGATTGCTGTCGAGGCGGAGGTCGAGCAGGTGACGCTCGGTTAAAATCACGCGCCCTGAGACGGCTCGCTCGTCGGCGTGGTGTGGACGAGCGTCTGAGCGGTGGTCTCCGGCGTGCGGAACGGGCGCACGCGCCGCGCGTCCTCCGGCGGCGTGATCGGCAGCAGGATGCAGAAGGTCGCGCCGGGGAACGTCTCCATACTGTGCCCGGCGCTCTCCGCCCAGATTTTTCCGCCGTGCCCCTCGATCACCCCCTGCGCAATCGTCAAGCCGAGACCGGGACCCGCGCCCATGAATTTGTACGCGCCGGTGGAATGCAGGTTCGGGTCGGACGCGCGGTAGAACTTGTGGAAGATCAGCTCCAGATTCTCGCGTTCGATGCCGACGCCCGAATCGGTGATAGTGACGAGGATGCGGTCGTTGGTCTGGACGCTCGCCTTGATCTCGATGCGCCCGCCGTCCGGCGTATATTTGATGGCGTTGACGACTACGTTGCGGAACGCCTGCACCAGCCGCGCGGTGTCGGCGTGGATTGCGGGCAGGTCGCGCAGCCCGCGCGCCGCCAGCGACAGCTTGCGCTGCTTGATGGCGTCGGTGAGCGGCTCAATTGCCACGCGCACGACCGCATCGAGCGTGGTTTCCTCGAAGCGTAAGTCCATCGCGTTGACGTTCAACTGGCTCACGTCGAGCATCGCGCCGATCAGCTCCTCCATGCGCTCGCCAGCTTTGCGCAGGCTGCCGATCATGCTGGCTATCTGCTCGTCGTCCAGCACACCCTGCTCGTTGAGCGTGTCGAGGATTTCGGTGTAGCCGCGAATCTGCGCCAGCGGCGTGTTGAGTTCGTGGCTGGCAATGGTGATGAAGTCGGTCTTGACCGAGTCGAGCCGCTCGATGCGTTCCTTCGCATCTTCCACCGAATCGTTGAGCAGGCGCAGGTCGGCGACGAGCCGGGCGTTGCGCAGCGCCGCGCCGGTCTGGTGCGCGAGGATTGCCTGCAGCTCGAAATCGCGCTTGTTGAAGGTCGAGTCGCTGATTTTGGCACCGCAGGCGAGGATGCCAATCAGGTTGTTCTCGTAGCGGATCGGCGCGTAGGCGCTCATCTGCGTGGAGCGGAAAAAGGCGGTCTCGGTCTGCGGGGCAGCTTTGTACTTGGGGCTGAACTGCAGGTCGAACTGCGAGATGCAGTCCTCCTCGGTGGTCAACTCACGGTAGAGCAAGCCGTCTTTCGCCAGCACGCCCGATTTGTCGTCTCCGGGGAGCATGGTCAGCCTGATGGTCGCGTCGTCGCTCTCGCTGACGAGGATCAGGGCGGAGCGGCGCACACGCAGCAGGCTGTTGATCGAGCGGGTGGCGCTGTCGACCAGCGCCGGAAGCTCGACCGCGCTGGAGATCGCCTGATTGTAGCGGCGGGTGATCTCGGTCGGACCGACCAGCGAGCCGTACTGGAGCAGGTCGACGATGGCTTCGGCAAGCTGGCGCAGGGGCGTGTGGATCACGGCGGCGAGGATCGCTAGCGCTGCCAGAATCAGCGGAGTTCGGGCGTCGAAAGAGTCGGCGACTGCCAGCGCCGCGTAGATGACGACCGCTGTCACCAGCACGAACACCGAGGCGCGTATCGCCGTGTTCATCTGGTTGCGGATGTCGACCACGCGATACGAGAACAGCGCATAAGTCGCCCCCAGCAGGCTCACGAACGCCAGAACCTGCCCCAGCAGCAGCAAAATTTGCGTGCTGCTGATGACCAGCACGACGCTGATCAGCAGCGCGGCGGTGTCGATCACCCAGAACAGCGCGCGGTTGGCGACTTCGGGCAGCGCCGCCTTGTAGAAGGCGTAGAACACCGTCCCGATCAGAATCAGCGACAATATCAACATGCCGCCGAGCAGCAGCGTCGTCAGCAGGGTGGGGTTGTTGGCGCTCAGGGCGAGCCAGTCGTCCGCGCCGATGTTGTGCGGGCTGTCGAATACCGCGCCCGCTGTCACCGCCGCCAGCCAGATGCCGCCGCCGATCAGCCAGGCTCGTGGTACGCGCTGGTTCACGTCGCCGATGACGAGCGCGCCGTAAGCGATGATCAGCGCGGCTTGAAACAGCACCGGCGGGTAGACGCTGAATGCTGGGACAAGATTGGCGGCGCTGGTGAGCAGCGAGAACAGCACCGCCAGCATCAGCGACCAGCGCACGCTGCGAACGCGCTCGTTCTGGGCGTACTGGTAGATCAGTAAGAGGGCGTGTGCCATCAAGCTGGCGAGAAGCGCCGTGCCCACAAGTGGAAGCATGAAGTTTCCCTGGGGTTACTTCAGAATGTAGTACGTCCCCTTCTTCGAGCCGACTTTCAGCAGGATACCTCGCTCGACCATGTCGGCGAGGTCGAGGCGCAGCGTCTCCGCTGAAACCCCCTGGCACAGCGAGCGGTACTCGCGGTTGGTGATCGAGCCGTGATCGCGGATGTACTGGAGCGCCCGCGCCTGCCGGTGATTGGTGTTGCGCACCCAGTCCGGTATCGCCTGCTTCTCGCGCGAATTGTAGAGCGTCACGGCGAAGCTGTACGGGCGCGCGTCGAAGCTCGGCGGCAGATGCCCGGCTTGCTCCATGACTTCCATCATCCGGTCGATGCCCAGCCCCAGTTCCTCGATGTAGCCCCACTGGAACAGCCCGTTGACGACGCGCGGGTTGCGGCTGAAATGCTCGTCGACGATGTTCTCGACGGTGATGAAGCCCGGCAAGCCGCCGGGAGAGATCACTTCCAGCCGGTCGGAATACATGCGCACTTCGATACGCCGCCCCTTGATGCGGTAGTCGCGGTGGCAGATGGCATTGACGATGGCTTCGCGGACGGCGAACTGCGGGTACTCGAAGGTTTCCTCGCGCTCCAGCCCCTTGACGACCGCGCTGACCGCCATTTCGCTCCAGATCAGATTCCACGTCGACTCGATCAGCCGGGGCAGGGGACCCGCCAATTCTTCGCGGCGCGAGTAGCCCGCCAGCCCGTTTTCGCCGCGCGGTGTCTTGCCAACAAACTTGGCGAACACGACGCCGCTCTGCGGAAGCCAGTGCTGCGGAAATTCGCAGAACAGCAGGATGCCGCTGACGGTCGGGCGCTCGGCGGAATCGACCGCGCCGATCTCGCGCAGCAGGTCTTCGATCTTGCCGTTGTACGGGCGCTTGGTGCGCTCGGCGCGCTTGGCGAGGTACTCGTCGATCATCTTCCGGCTGAAATCGTCTTTGGTCGCCCCGGCGACGGGTTCGGATTCGTAATCGCCGGTGCTCTTGGCGCTCGCCAGCTTGAGGATTTCCTGACCGCCGAGCGGTCGGTTGAGGCGGTCGGTGCGAATCAAAACACGACCATCGCTCAGGGCGTGCAGCTCGATGCTGCGCGGCACGCGCAGCGCGAATACGGTGCTGCCGGATTCCATCTCGACCGGCTCCCAGTTGCCCGTGACTATCGACGGACTGCACAGGGCGTCGGCTTCCTTGAGCGCTTTCGCCAGCGTTTCGTTCTCGACTTTCTGCGCCGCCTCGCCGCTCTCCTTCAATCCGACGACCAGCGTCCCACCTTCGGTGTTAGCGAAAGCGACGAGTGTCTCAGCGATCTGGCGGGCGTCGGGCATTTCCAGGAAGTTGAGCCTGGGACCGGGACCGTTCTTTAAAAAATCTGGATTTAACATACGCTATAGCTTGGTGGTGTTGGAATATCGACTCATTTTAACACGGAAAACGAACGATCCAACGGTACGAAACGACCGTTCGAATACTCAAACTGAACACGATTGGGTCGGCAGGTGGTGTGACGCTCATTTCGTCTGACGGCTTCCCATCCCCGAAGTCCATCAGACGCTGTTTCCGTTCGCCGTTCCCCCCGTGACCGCCCGGTGAGTGGGCGATCTTCAGCGGCGAAAGCCGGGCGTCCCGCGTCGGTGAGCCGGTTTGATTGGCTCTCCGTTCGGGACTATACTGATGGCATGAGCGTAAATCACCTGTTCAATCTGGTTGGCGACCGACTGCGGACGCTGCCCATCCTGGTATTATACCTCACGGATGGCTGCAACAGTCGATGTGTTACCTGCGACATCTGGCGGAACCCGCGCCGCAACATGAAGATGGAGCTGGTCGAGGCGATTGCGGGGGATTTACGCGCGCTGTCGGTGCGCTGGGTCGTGCTGAGCGGCGGCGAAGCCACGCAGCACCCGCAGTGGGCGGCGATTGCGCGGCGCTTCCGGGCGGAAGGTGCGCGCGTGCTGCTGCTAACCAATGGATTGCTGCTGCGCAGGCAGATCGACGAGGTGCTGGCGAGCGTGGACGAGGTAATCGTCAGTCTCGACGGCGGCACGGCGGCGACCTACGAGGCGATTCGCGGCGTGGACGGCTTCGACCTGATCCTTGAGGGGATTCGGCTGGTGCGCGCGGGCGGTCTGCCCGTGACGACGCGCACGACCGTGCAGCGCGCCAATTTCCGCGAAATCCCGCAGATCATCGACGCGGCGAAAGCCGCCGACGTGAATTCGATCAGCTTCCTGACCGTCGACGTGAGCAATCCGTTCGCCTTCGGCAACCGCTTTCAGGCTGATCCATCGCTGATCGCCAGCGCGAGCGCCCCGGTCGAGCATCAGCCGCCCGCTTCGGCGCTGATGCTGGACGACCTGCCGGAGCTTGAGCGCGTGCTGGACGAAGTCGAAGCGCGCTATGCCGCCGACTTCGCCAGCGGGCGCATCGCCGAATCGCTGGAGAAGCTGCGCCGGATGCTCGGCTACTTCGGCGCGGTGATCGGGCAGGGAGAGTATCCCTACGTGCGCTGCAACGCGCCGCATACCTCGGCGATAGTCGAAGTCGACGGCACGCTGCGCCCATGTTATTTTCTGCCGTCGATGGGCAAAGTCAACGGCGTGCCGCTGTGCGCGGCGATCAATGCGCCGGAAGCGCTCGATCTGCGCCGCGCGTACCGGCAGGGAGAGCGTGCCGAATGTCGGACGTGCGTGTGCCCGCTGTACAAGGGCGCGCGCGCGATGGTGAGGATGTGATGCGATGCTGGTGGTTGTCTTTCTGACCCTCGCCGCCGCCGGGTATCTGATCGTCGTCATCCTGATCGCCGCCGGACTGTACAAAGACCCGGTGCTGCGCCAGTTCGAGCGCTACGCCGAACTCGATGATACGTTCCACCTGCTGCCGCTGCTGCTGCTGGGGATCGGCGCGCTCGCCATCTTCGGCGGGCTGCTGTTTTCGGCGACCGTTGCCCCACGCTACCCGCCGATGGTACTCGGTATCGTGTTCCTGCTGCTGGCATACGTCGCGCGCGAGCAGCGCGCCAGAATGAACGCCTACCCGGACGTGTTCCTGGCGCTGCCGCGCTGGTATGCCGACCTGCACAGCCGGACGACACGCGAGGAGCGGCGGCGCATCGCCTACATGTGGCTGTGCCTGCCGCGCTCGATGCGCTCAGCCTGAGCGGCAGCGACAAGCATTTTTCTGGTGTGGGCTGATCTGCGTGGATACTGGCGACGGTCACGCAGACGGTCGAGGATCAGGAAGCGAAGATCGAGCGACCGAGCTGGCATGCCGGATTTGTACGGGCGGCTCGGGTGACGATACGCCGCCTCTCCGATGATCTGCTAGGTAACGAATTTGACCTCCGTGACCCTGCTTCGCTGCCTGCTGAAACGACCGCCGCGCACGCTGAGCAGCTCGACGCTTACGCGCTGTGGGCGGCGAATTACCCACCTGAAGTCCACAATCCGCTGATGGAAGCCGAGCAGACGGCGATGCTCGACCCGATGCCGTCGCTGGCGGGGCAGGTCGTGCTCGACCTCGCCTGCGCACAAGCGCCGGCGGCGTGCTTCCGCGCGCGGGCATGGCGCGCAGCGCGTGGTCGAAATTGACAACAGCCCGGCGATGCTGGCGGCGAACCGCCTGCGCGACCGCGTGCAGGCGACGACCGAGGCGATCCCGCTCACGAGCGGCTCGGTCGATACGGTGCTGTGCGGGCTGGCGCTTGGGCATCTGCCGCGCTTGCAGCCGACGATGGATGAGATCGCGCGGGTACTGAAGCCGGGCGGCGCGGCGCTGGTCAGCGACGTGCACCCGTCCGTGGCGCTCAGCGGCGGGCAGCGCACGTTTCGCGGCTACAAGGCTCGACGGGCAGGCTGTACGCGGTCGAGCATTACCCGCATCTGTACGCGGACTATGAGCGCACGGCGGCGCAGGCAGGGCTGGAAATTGACATGATGCTGGAGCCGACGCTGAACAGCACGCCGGTGGTGATCGCGTTTCGGTTCTTACGCGGGGGCGGCGATCAGCACGTAGCCGCCGACGATGGCGGCGCATGATCGCCGGGGACGCAGAGCGCCAGGAACAACCGCGCGAACTGCGTCAGACCCATCTTTACCGAGCACAACCCAGAATACGACGAATAGGCGATCGCTACACGCGCCGAGGATCGCGCCGAAGATACTGGCGCGCGAAAAAGCGCCCCGCGGTTGACTGGATTCAGGTGAAGGTATTATCCATCATCTTCCCGCAACTGTGAGCGCAACATCAAAGCGGTATTGCCTGATGGCGGCTTACATCCGGTCTGGAACGCGCTGCGCGCTTAGGGATTGCGTAGCGATAATCGAAAGTATTCACGCCGAGAACGCCGCCTACTGGACGAGGTGCTCGCCCGGCGCGAGCGGCTGCCCGTCAAGCCAGATGCCGTCACGCTAAAGGAAGCGGAGGGCTCAAGGCTGCCGATGCACGAGCGCGACGCGGCGGCGCTCCACGCCTCACGGACGGCAGCCTCGATCACGTTTGGCGACCGGCAATGCTGGTGATGCTGATGACGTTGACGAACTCATCTGGCGCTACCCGTTCGCCGGACCGTTCGCCTCGCTGGATGATTTCGTCGCCCATCTGCGCTATCTGTCGAGCGCTGGAACGGCCTGCTGGATGCTATTCGATCAGGCGAGCGGGCGGGCAGGTTGGCATCGCCTGTTTCAACAACGCCCCGCGCGACCTCAAAATCAGAGCTGGGGAGCATCTGCTACAGCCCGATTGCCCAGCGCACGGGGGCGAACACCGGAAGACCTATCTCATGCTGCGCCAGCGCCTTCGGGCATGGCTATCGTCGGCTGGAATGGAAATGCAACGCGCGCTCAACGAGCGCTCGCGTCACTCGGCGCTGCGCATGGGATTTCGGTTCGAGGGGATTCAGGAATCCCACATGATCGTCAAGGGTGCAGCCGCGATACGCTATGGTTTCGCATCCTCGACCACGAGTGGGACGCGGTGAAGCGGCATCTGGAAGAGATGCTGTAGCGTCAGGTGCGCAAGAATCCGATGGCTTTGCCGCGCGTGTCCTCCTACAATGGAGCATCGCCAAAATCAGGTGAGTGAATCCGACTATGCTTACTGCGGAAGAACGACAGCGGCGGATCGACATCATCCGGCAGTTTCGGCACGCTGACTGAACTCGTCAACGGTCTATCCGACGAACAGTTGAACACGGCGCATCTCGGCGAATGGTCGGTACGCCAGAACGTCCATCACCTGCCGGATCTGCACATGAACAGCTTCATCCGGCCTGCTCGACGCTGACCGAGGACAACCCAACGATCAAGCCCTACGATCAGGATTTGTGGGTGCTGTTGCCGGACGTGGATGGCGGTAATGCCGATCCGCGCGTCGCT
The DNA here is from genome assembly GCA_046328655.1 of Anaerolineae bacterium. Classification (GTDB taxonomy): domain Bacteria; phylum Chloroflexota; class Anaerolineae; order Aggregatilineales; family Phototrophicaceae; genus Flexifilum. The sequence continues at coordinate 21,656 of JAXLWE010000013.1, forward strand.
GCTGATTTTGAAGCGCTCGCACGAGCGCTGGTGCAACCTGTTCGAAAGCCTGACCGATGACCAGTGGGCGCGCAGGGGCTATCACCCGGAAGCGGGGAGATCACGGTCGAGGATTTGGTGGTGATTGCCTGGACCACTGCGACGCGCATTGGGAGCAGATCACGCGCACGCTGGCGGCGGGAAGGCCAGAAGGGCAGACACACCGGTCTGCCCCTATTGACGGTTCATGATCCGGTTTATCCTGCGCTGACGTTGAGCGTCTGGATCAGCAGGTAGATGTTCCAGCACGGCGATGATGATGGCGACCGCCCATGCCAGAATTTTGAGTCCCGCGAATTGACGAACTCGCCCATTTTGGCTTTCTCGCGGTCTGCACCAGCGGGATAACGGCGAAGCTCAATTGCAGGACAGAATCACCTGGCTGAGGACGAGCAGGTCGCCTCGCCGTGCTTGCCGTAGAGCGCCGCCACGATCACCGCCGGGATGATGGCGATGCCGCGCGTGATCAGGCGCCGCAGCCAGGGACGAATCCTGATGTTGACGAAGCCTTCCATGACGATCTGCCCGGCGAGCGTCCCGCCAGCGTCGCCTGCTGCCCGGATGCCAGCAGCGCGATGGCGAACAGCGGGCTGGCGAGCGCCACGCCGAGTACGGGCGTCAGCAGTTGGTAGGCGTCGTTGATGTCGGCGACATTCTGATGCGCCGTGCCGTGAAAGGTCGCCGCCGAGACGATAAGGATCGCCGCATTGATGAAGAAGGCGAACAGCAGCGAGCCGGTCGAGTCGATGGTGGCAAAACGGATCGCCTGACGCTTGCCCGCCGCCGTGTGATCGAAGGCGCGCGTCTGCACGATGCTGGAATGCAGGTACAGGTTGTGCGGCATGACCGTCGCGCCGAGGATGCCGATGGCGATGTACAGCGCTGATGGGTTGAACACGATCTCCGATGACGGAACGAGCCCGTTGAGGATTGCGCTGATGGGCGGCTGTGTGATCAGCAGTTCATAGCCGAAACACGCGAAGATGACGAAGATCAGCCCGCCGACCAGCATCTCGACGTAGCGGAAGCCGCGATGCTGTAGAAACAGGATGATCACGATGTCCGACGCCGTGATGATCGTGTCGTAGACGACCGGGATGCCGAACAGCAGATTGAGCGCAATCGCCGAGCCGATCACCTCCGCCAGGTCAGTCGCGGCGATGGCGACCTCGCACAGCAGCCACAGGAAAATGGTGACCGGGCGCGAGTAGTGATCGTGGCAGGCTTGCGCCAGGTCACGCCCGGTGACGATCCCCAGCTTGAGCGACAGATATTGCAGCAGGATGGCTGTGAAATTCGAGATCAGGATCACCGACAGCAGCAGGTAGCCGAACTGCGCGCCGCCCGCGAGGTCGGTCGCCCAGTTGCCGGGGTCCATGTAGCCGACCGCGACCAGCAGCCCCGGTCCGACGAATGCCATCAGCGTTCGCCAGAATCCGGCATTTGTCGGAATTTTGACCGAGCCGTGTACTTCCGCCAGCGATGCTTCGCTGCGCTCGACGCGCCAGCCCGCTTCGCCCTTGTGCGCTGTTTCTTCGATTTCGCGCGCCATCGTTCGTGTTTCCTTGCTTAGTGTAAATACGCAGCTCGAAGAAGTGTTTTGCCATAAACGGATCGGTCTAATTTGTTTCGAGGATATCCAGCGTCAGGTGGGGCGTGGATTCGCTGCCGAGAGATAAAGCGGGGTGCATTTGTGTATGCACCCCGCCGTTGTTCTTCCGCTCACGATGATGGTCACTTCGCTCTATGCCCAGCCGAACAGCCGGGCGACGGTCGCCGTGACGAACGTGACGCCGAATGCCAGCGTCAGAGGCAGCAGGGTCGCCACCGCCGTCCACTTCAGGTTCTTGGTCTCGTTCCAGATCGTCAGGATGGTCGTGCTGCACGGGTTGTGCAGCAGGCTGAACAGCATCAGGTTGATCGCCGTCAGCAGCGTCCAGCCACCGCCCACCGTCAGCACCGTGTAGACCTGGGCGTCGTCCAGTTCGAGCATGACGCCGTTGTGCGCGCCGACCAGATTCTTGCCGAGCGTCAGCGTCAGCATCAGGATCGTCGGGATGATGATCTCGTTGGCGGGGATGGCGACGATGTACGCCACCAGGATCACGCCGTTAAGACCGAACAGCAGCCCCAGCGGGTTGAGCGCGTTGACCATGTGCCCGGCGATGCTCATGTCGCCAATGAAGATATTGCTCGTCAGCCAGATGACCGCGCCAGCCGGAGCCGCCATCGTCACCGCGCGCCACAGCACGATCCCGGTGCGGTCGATCATCGACGTGTAGATCGTCTGCATGATGCGCGGCGGGCGGTAGGGCGGCAGCTCCAGGCTGAAGGTCGAGGCTTCGCCCTTGAGCCACGTCCGCGACAGGAACGCCGAGACCAGCAGCGTGACGAAGATGCCCAGGACGGCGATGGTGACGACGCTCGCGGCAGCGACGAAGCTCGCTACTGCGGGCGAGGCAGTCGCGCCGATGAAGATCGTACCCATCAGGATCAGGGTGGGCCAGCGCCCGTTGCAGATGCTGAAGTTGTTGGTGATGATGGCGATCAGCCGCTCGCGCGGGCTGTCGATGATGCGGGTCGCCACGACGCCAGCGGCGTTGCAGCCGTAACCCATCATCATGGTGAGCGCCTGCTTGCCGTGCGCGCCCGATTTCTTGAACAGCCGGTCGAGGTTGAAGGTGACGCGCGGCAGGTAGCCGAAGTCCTCCAGCAGCGTGAACAGCGGGAAGAAGATCGCCATCGGCGGCAGCATGACCGCGATGACCCATGCCGTCGCCATGTACACGCCGTCGATCAGAAGCCGGACAGCCACCAGGGTGCGCTCAATGCCGTAGCGAGGCTGTGCAGACCGTTGTAGACCGTGCCCAGCAGGAAATCGCTCAGCATTTGCGATGGGACGTTCGCTCCGGCAATCGTCAGCCAGAACACCCCATCAGCATGAGCAGCATCAGCGGGAAGCCCCAGGTGCGGCTCGTGACCAGCCGGTCAAGCGTGCGGTCGAAGTCGAAGCGGGCTTTCTGTCCCTCGCGCTGAACGGCGCGGTCGGCGATCTGCCCGGCGTCGGTGTAGATCGATTCCATCAGGCGGTCGTGGAATTCGCCGCCGACATCCTGGCGGAGCGACTCCGCCATCTTGAGTAAGTCTTCAGTCTGTGCAGCCATGATGCCTTAGCCTACCGCCTGTAACTGGACGACGTTCGTCTGTTCGGGTGATGTGTTCCGCGTGAGGCTGCCGAGCGTGCCTTCGCGGACGGCTTTGACGATGCTCGGATCGCCGTCGAGCAGGCGCAGGGCGACCCAGCGCGCGTTCGGCAGTTCCGGGAAATCGGTCTCAATCTGATCGACCAGCTGGCGACCGCCGCTTCCACTTTCGGTCGCGGTACTGGACGTGGTGCGGCTTGGTCTGGAACTGCCCTTCGGCGACCTGCGAAATCGCACCGATCAGGTCAGGATGCCGACGCCCCGCCGCGCCGCCATCACGACCGGCACGCTGAGGTCGCGCAGCAGCCGTGATGCTCATCGACCAGACCGCGCCGCTGGTCATCCATCAGTTGAGGTTAGCCATCACGCCACGCAGGATCTCCAGCACCTGAAGCGCCAGATTCAGGTTGCGTTCCAGCCGGGTCGCGTCGGTGACGACCACCGTCACCGTCGGTTATTCGAACAGGATGAAGTCGCGGGCGACTTCTTCGTCGGTGCTGGTGGAAAGCAGCGAATAGTGCCGGGCAGGTCGACCAGCTTGAAACGCTTGTCGCCATACAGGAAACCGCCTTCGGCGCGCGCTACCGTCTTGCCGGGCCAGTTGCCGGTGTGCTGGCGCAGCCCGGTGAGCGCGTTGAACACGGTGCTCTTGCCGGTGTTCGGGTTGCTCGCCAGCGCGACGATGTAGTCGAAGTTGTCCATGTTGATGCCGAGCTTGATCAACTGCGCGTTGTTAAACAGCGGGCAGGTCGCGCATTCGGCAGTCGGTGCAACGGGTCCTGTGGATGCTAACGGCGCTTGCGCGTTCATTCTGCCTGCTCCTGTTCATTAATCGAAATCTCAATCAATTGTGCCTGTTCCTTACGCAGCGCGATGGTTGCCCCGCGTATCAGATACGCCGTCGGGTCGCCGAGGGGATTGGTCATGGCGATTTCGATTCCCGCGCCCGGCAAAATCCCTAAGTCCATCATGCGGCGGCGTTCCGGTCCGGCGCTGGTCAGCCCGGTGACCAGGGCGACCCGCGCTGCGGTGCTAGCTGGTCAAGAGTGAGGCTTGCAGTTTCCCGATCATCGCGTCTACTCTAAGTGCTGTCCGAGTAAATTCTAAACCTTAATTTTAGACTAGTCTAAAAAATTTGTCAAGTCTTTTCGTCGACCAATTTTGCGGTGTTCAGAAATACACCTGAATTGTGTATCATCAAATAGGATCTCCGCAAGCGAATTGATAGACTAATTCCTGTGGCGAAGGATGACGGATTGGCGGCAATCGCGCCTGCTGAGCTTGCGGCGCGGCTTAGGCAGCCGGGCATCTTCATCGGCGATTGCAACCCGAAGCGCGTATGGGTGCGCGGGCATGTGCCGGGCGCGGTCAACCTCGATCCGGCGGGCTACACCGAAGCCGATTTACCCGCCGATCATGATGCCGCGCTGATCTTCTACTGCTCCGATCCGTCGTGTGGAGCGAGTCCGTATGCCGCGCGGCGTGCCCGCAAGATGGGCTATACCCACGTATTCGTCATGCGCGCCGGGATTTCCGGCTGGATTGAGGCGGGACTGGAAGTCGAGAAGGGGTAGGGGAACGGGGGCACACCGCCGTGTGCCCCTATATACGTGTGGATTTAGCCGGACGTGCCCGACTTTTGTAGCTTTGCCCACTCGTCCTTAAGCGTGACGGTGCGGTTGAAGACCAGTTTCTCCGCCGTAGAGTCCGGGTCGACCGTGAAGTAGCCGAGCCGCTCGAACTGGTAGCGCGTGCCCGGCTCTGCGTCCTGCACCGTCGGCTCGACGTAGGCGCGCTCGATGACTTCCAGCGAGTTCGGGCTGAGATAGTCGATAAAGTCTTTATCCTCGTCCAACTCGCTGGTTTCGGCGATGGTCAGCAGGTGGTCGTACAGCCGGACTTCGGCTTCGCGGGCGTGCGCCGCGCTCACCCAGTGGAGCGTCGCCTTGACCTTGCGCCCGTCGGGCGAGTCGCCGCCGCGCGTGGCAGGGTCGTAGGTGCAGCGCAGCTCGACGATGTTGCCGTCGGCGTCCTTGATCACTTCCTCGCACTTGATGAAGTAGGCGGCGCGCAGGCGGACTTCACGCCCCGGCGAGAGCCGGTAATACTTGGGCGGCGGGTCTTCCATGAAATCTTCCTGCTCGATGTACAGCACGCGCGAGAACGGGACTTTGCGCGTTCCGGCGTCCGGGTCTTCGGGGTTGACTAGCGGCTCGAACATCTCGACCTGATCTTCGGGATAGTTGATCAGGACGACCTTGAGCGGGCGCAGCACGCCCATCACGCGCGGCGCGGACTTGTTCAAGTCCTGGCGCACGCAGTATTCGAGCATCTGGAGGTCGACAATGCCGTTCGCCTTCGAGATGCCGGTCATCTCGCACATATCGCGGATCGACTTGGGCGTGATGCCGCGCCGCCGCATCCCGGAGAGCGTCGGCATACGCGGGTCGTCCCAGCCGCGCACGAAGCTGTCGCGCACCAGCCGGATCAGCTTGCGCTTGCTCATAATGGTGTAGGTCATGTTCAGGCGGGCGAACTCGATCTGCTGCGGGTGGAAGATGCCAAGCTGGTCGAGACACCAGTCGTACAGCGGGCGGTGATCCTCGAATTCGAGCGTGCAGATCGAGTGAGTGACGCCCTCAATCGAGTCGCTCTGTCCATGCGCCCAGTCGTACATGGGGTAGATGCACCAGGCGTCGCCCGTGCGCGGGTGCGTCGCGTGCAGGATGCGATAGATCACCGGGTCACGCAGGTTGAGGTTGGGCGAACTCATGTCGATCTTGGCGCGCAGCACACATGTGCCGTCTGGGAATTCGCCTGCCTTCATGCGCTGGAACAGGTCGAGGTTTTCCTCGACTGAGCGGCTGCGGTAAGGGCTTTCCTTGCCCGGCTCGGTCAGCGTGCCGCGATACTCGCGGATTTCCTCCGCCGACAGATGATCGACGTATGCTTTGCCCAGCTCGATCAGCCTGACCGCCCACTGGTACAACTGCTCAAAATAGTCGGAGGCGTAGCACAGGTTCTCCCACTCGTAGCCGAGCCAGCGCACGTCCTTGATGATCGAGTCGATGTATTCCTGCTCTTCCTTGGTGGGGTTGGTGTCGTCGAAGCGCAGGTTGGTCTTGCCGCCGTATTCGTCGGCGATGCCGAAGTTGATCCAGATCGACTTGGCATGACCGATGTGCAGGTAGCCGTTCGGCTCCGGCGGGAAGCGGGTGTGAACGCGCCCGCCAAAGCGCCCGGAGCGATTATGCTCCTCGATAATCTCGTGGATGAAGTCGGTTTTGGTGCTTTCGGTTTCTGCGCGATTGGCTTCGTGTTCCATTGCCCGGTAATTCCCATTTTGCGATAGACGCCGATAGATTGTAACCACTGACGCGGGGTCATGCTAAACCATCCCGAACAAAAAGACCAGCCCTGGCGCTGGTCTATGTTCTGGAGAACTGGTATCGATCATTCGGATGGGGTTGCGACGGAGACCCAACCGTCGTCATCCCAGCTTAGCGGGGCGATGCGCAGGGTGGGCGTGCCCGCCGCCAGCGCGTCGTAGGCGTGGTACACGATGTAATCGACGCCGTTATCGCGCATGATGGCGTTGTGTCCGGGTCCTTTCCAGCGGTCGGTCGGGAAGGTGACCTGCGTGCCGCCGCCCGCCATCATACCGATTCCGTCGCGGTCGAGATACGGTCCGGTGATGCTTTCCGAGCGCCCGACGCGCACGTTGTAGGTGCTGTCCACGCCCCGGCAGCAGAAATCGAACGAGACGAACAGGTAGTAGAAACCATCCCGGTAGATGATGAATGGCGCTTCCACCGAGCCGGAATTCACGGTGCGGCGCGCCAGCGAATACAGCGTCTCGTCCTCGGCGGAGGGCTTGCCGGTCTCGTAATCCAGGCGGCGCATTTTGATCCCCGACCAGAAGCTGCCGAACGCCAGCCAGGGGATGCCGTCCTGGTCGACAATGAGATTCGGGTCGATGCAGTTGTAGTTGTCGATATTGGTCGATTCGAGTACCAGCCCTTCGTCCGTCCACTTGTAGCCGTCACTTCCGAAATGGAGCGTGGGGTTGGTCGCCAAGCCGATCACCGAGCGATTCGAGCCGAAGGTCGAGACGGCGTAGTACAGGTGGAATTTGCCGTTGAAGTACGAAATATCCGGCGCCCAGATGTTGGTCGCGCCGGGGATTTTCTCCTTCGCCCAGTCTGGAACGTGCGCCAGGATGCGCGGCGGAAACTGGATGCGCCAGTCCAGCATGTCGGATGACTGGCGCAGCGGAATGCCGTCGCCCGTGCAAAACAGATAGTAGGTGTCCTCGTCCCTGATGATCACCGGGTCATGAACCGGGCTGATGCTGCCCAACAATCGCAGATGCATATCGACCTCCGGCGTCGTTTCGGGCGTCTGCCCCAGAACCGGCAGCCCCAGCGACAAGCCCAGTCCCGCGCCTGCGAGACTCGAACGGAGGAACTGCCGCCGGGTGTAGTTTTCGGGCATCGCCTGAATATCCTTTCTGCCGTCGATTTCCGAGCGCCGCACGAGCGCGCGGCGAATCACGGGTTGCGTTCTTCGCGGAAAGTGGCGTCCTCGCGCTGCACGTCGGTGGTGGAGTCGGTCAGCTCGATCAGCACGGTGACGCCGAATTTCCTGCCGATGTACGAATTCGGCAGGTTGTAGGACTCGAACGACATCCAAGCGCTGTCCGCCAGCCCATCCCTGATCCACCACGTCGCATCGGCGGCGAAGCTGTCGCTGGTGTCGTCGGCGCTCAGCACAAGCGTGTTGCCCTGATGCCGCAGGAAGAAGCCGGGGAAATTAACCGACTCGATGGAGATGGCGTCCGGGTCTGCCAGTCCCTGTCGGACGAAAAACTGCGCGTCGGCGGAGCCATCCGGGACGGCGCTCACCCGCATGAAGAAATCCGCGTGGCGCAGGTAAGCGTCCAGCGCGAAGGACTTGAAGCGCGAGATGACCAGCGGCGGGAATTCCGGCAGCGGGTCAATACCGGTGTCGCCGGACGGCGCGGCGAACGGTTCGCCGGGCGCGAGTGGGATGCCGAAATCGGGCGTGCCGTCGGCGTTCCAGGTGATTTTCTGGACGCGGGTGCTGCGCCGACCATCGCAGCCGTAGCCGACCGAGTCGTTGGCGTGGTAGACGATCCAGTCCTCGGTTCCGTCCGGCGATTTGAAGAAGCCGTTGTGACCGGGCGCGAACACCCCGTTCGCATCCGAGCGCTGGAAGACCGGCTCAGGACTCTTGACCCAGGAGTCGGTGCTGAGCGGGTCGCCACCGTTGTAGGTCAATATCCCCAGCTTGTAGTCGGGACCCGAACAGGCGCTGGCGGAAAACACGATGAAGGTGTCACCGTCGTGCTGGAGCGCGACCGGACCCTCGTTCACGGGTGCGACGGACATCTCCCAGGGGTATTCGGGGCGAGAGAGCAGCACCCGCTCGCCACTGATCGTCCAGGGATTGCTCATCGGCGCGATGAAGATCGATTGCAGCCCGCCGCTGAAGGCGGAAAACAGGAAGTACAGCGAGCCGTCGAGTTCGAGCACGCTGCCGTCAATCGACCAGCCACCCTGTGGGTCGTGTAGCTGCGTCTTGAAGGCGTAGGGACCCATCGGGTCGGTGCTTGCGCTTTCCAGCACGTAGGAGCGCTGGTTGTCATACGTCCCGGCTGTCCCGGCGGTGTAGTAGAAATACCAGCGCTGCCCGTTCGGACCGTCCAGCAGGCGGAATTCCGGCGCCCACATGTTGCAGCAGCGCGAGGGGTCGGTCTCGAAATAAATCTGCACCGGCTCGGCGGTTTTCAGCCCCGCCAGCGTCTCGGATTTGCGCATCGTCCAGTTGGACGCCCAGGTAGTGGCGGCGAGATAGTAGTAACCGTCGTAGTAGGTCAGCCAGGGATCAGCGCCGCCGTTCTGGTTCAGCGGGTTGCGCAGCACCCCCGGCTCTCCCTCATCCGATTGTCCATATGCTGCGCCCGTGATCAACGGTACAGGCGCCACCAGCACGATCGAACGATAGTCATAGAAACCTGCCTTTGCATGTCGCGTCCTTATCGCTTTCGTCTCGACAAACAGCCCGCGAGCATGTGGCTAAAGCTCGCACTCCAGCACAGTGAACGACAGCGGCGGCAGCAGAAGCTCGGCGCAGCCGCCCTGAACGGGCGGCACATCGACGCCGACGAGCGTCCCACGCGGTCAGGATGCTCGAGCTGTTCGCCTGTAGGGTCTGTCCCCGAAGAAAGCTGATAGACGGCTTTGACGCGCTGCGGCGTGCGATCCTGCCGGTTGAGGTCGACGGGCAGGCTGTCGCTCTGGCTGCGGTTGACGATGAAAATGGCGTGCGCCCGGCTCTCCTCGTTGTAGGACGACGAGACATCGAGCAGCGGCATGTCGCCGAAGCGATCGGTGGCATACAGCGGCGCTTTGACGGCAACATCCAGCGCGACACCGGAAGCGAGCCTGCTGTACAGCATGAACGGATAGAAGATCGACTGTTTTAGCAGGGCAGTCCGGGTCGTCAGGATCGGGGCGATCACGTTGACGTTGCGCCAGACGGAGCGATCTTCAGCACGTCCGACTTGCGGGAGCCATTCATCCACTGCGCGACTACCAGCGCATCTTCGAGGTTGTAGACTTCTTCCAGGCAGATGCGGGCGCTCTGTCCAGTGCCCTCGGTGTACCTGCCATCCGCGCGATACCACGTTCCATTCATCCCACGACAGATACACGTCGTGCTTCGGTAACGCTTCGCCTTGACGTAGCGCAGGACGCCGGTAGTCAGTGTGTCGATGAAGCGCTCGAAATCGGCGCTCAGCGCCAGATAGCTGGTGGTGTCGTCATCCCGGTTGGCGGCGTAGTAGTGCATCGAATGGAAATCGACCTGCTCCCAGCACAGTTCGAGCGCGACCCGATCCCATTCAGGATAGGTCGCTATCTGCGAGTTCGACGACCCGCACAACGCACAAGCTGGATCGACCGGATCGTGCCAGCGCATCATCTTGGCGGCTTCGCGCGCCTTCTTGCCGTAATCTTCCGCCTCCAGATGCCCGATCTGCCAGGGACCGTCCATCTCGTTGCCCAGGCACCAGTATCGGACACCATACGGATCCGGGTAGCCGTGCTCGGCGCGCAGATCGGCGTACTGCGTGCCGACCGGGGCGTTGCAGTATTCGACCAGGTTGGCGGCATCTTGGATCGTGCCCGTCCCCAGGTTGACGCCGAACATCGGCTCGGTGTTGACGGCGTTGCAGAATTCCATGGGTCGTTGGTGCCGAACAGTTGGTCTCAATCGACTGCCAGGCGAGGTCGCGGCGGCGCGGGCGCTGATCTTTGGGACCGACTCCGTCCAGCCAGCGGTAGCCGCTCAGGAAGTTGCCGCCGAAATTGGCGCATGGCGCGGAAGTTGAGTTCGCGCAGGGCTGCCAGCACGTCGGTGCGCAAGCCGCGCTTTCGTCGGCGTGCGGCGAAGCCAGATTCGGGGTAGTAGATGCCGTCATAGATCGCGCGCCCCATGTGTTCGGCGAACCCGCTGAACAGCAGCGGCGAAATCGGGCTGACGACACGATTGGTGTCGATATAGATATGGGCTTGTGATTGGGAACCGGACATTAAGACTCACCTCGTTGGAGTGGCGTAAACTGATCAGGCTTTTCTGAGCGCACGAAACGGGCGATTCCTCGCTGTGCTCGACACGCCCTTACCCTCAGGGTCGTGGTAACGCTCCACGAGCCTGCTGATTTCCAGATTTAACGATTGTCAGCGCACCGGTCTCACGCGAACATGTCATCAAGCCGGGTTCAGCGCCCGCCCATGCCCGAAGTGACCGTGACCCCCTTGATGATTCGTTGTTGGAAAATAATATAAACGATCAGGATTGGAACCGTTGCAAACATCGCTCCTGCCAATATCAGTGGGCGAGATGTAACAGCATACGCTGAATTGAGGATCGTCAAGCCGACTGGGAGCGTGCGCATTTCGATACTGTTGGTGACGATGAACGGCCAGAACAAGTCATTGTAATGACCCAAAAAGACGAAAATTGCCAGCGCAGTCAGCGCATTCGTGGAAAGCGGCAGGATGACATGCCGAAAGCGTCCGAAATAACTCGCACCGTCAAGGATTGCCGCTTCTTCCAGTTCGTAGGGGATCTGCATAAAGAACTGGCGCAGCAGGAAAACGGCGAAGACGTTGGCGGCACCGGGCCAGATCAGCGCGTTAAAGGTATCGATGAACTTCAAGTCGCGCATGAGTAGGAAGTTCGGAATCAGCGTCACCTGTGAGGGGATCATGATCGTGAACAGCAACAAGCCAAACAGGATGTTGTTGCCAGGGAACTTCAGGCGTGCAAAGGCATATGCGGCAGGTGTGCAGATGAGCATAACCGCCGTCACATACGCTGCTGCCGCGAACAGGCTGTTGCGCATCCACAGCACCAGCTTCACGTCCTGCTGTGTAAACACGGTTTGATAGGCAGCTAATGTCGGGTTTGCCGGAATGATTTGTGGAGGCCAGCGGGCGATTTCGGTGGTCGTGCTGAACGACTGCATCAACGCGATCAGCACAGGCAGCAGGACAAATAATCCGGCAATAGACAGGAACAGATACGCCCAGAAGTGGCTGAATACGGAGGTGTGTCGAAGCCTCGTTACCAGGGTAGTCATTATGCCTCCATCAATACTCAACCCGCCGACCAATCAGTCTGAATTGGAGAGCAGTGAAAATTCCCATAATCACCGCCAGCGAGACGGCGACTGCCGCGCCATAGCCCATGCGGAACGCCCGCCATGCAATGTTGTATAAGTAGAAGATTACCGAATAGGATGCATACCCCGGTCCGCCGCTGGTCATGATGAAAACCTGCCCGTAGAGCTGGAAGTGAGCGATTAGCCCGGTGACGGTGACAAACAGGATCGTCGGACGCAGTAACGGCAGTGTGATGTACCAAAAAATCTGGCGACCGCTGCCGCCATCGATGCGTGCGGCTTCGTAAAGTGTGTCCGGGATACCCTGTAATCCGGCGATGAAGATCAACATCGGGAAGCCGAAACCCCACCAGATCGTCGTCAGGCTGAGCGCGGGCAGTACGAGATTTTCATCCCCTAACCAGTTGATCGGGTGAATGCCCAGAAAGCTGAGTGCATAGTTGATCACGCCGAACTGACTGTTGAAGAGCCAGAGCCAGACCAAGCCGACCACGCCCACCGACAAGAGCGTTGGCATGTACAGCAGCACGCGGAAAAAGCCCTGTCCCTTGATCGGCTGTGTGACCGCCACAGCACACAACAAAGCCACGATGGTCGTGCCGGTGACCGTCATAATCGCAAAAATAATGGTATTTTTGAGCGCAATCCACCACACGTAATCATTCATCAATTCCTGGTAGTTTCCCAGCCCGATATACGGTCGTGCCGGTCTGAGAATCTGCCAGTCGTAGAAGCTCATGCCAATGGCAGAGACGACCGCTCTGACGACGAAGACCAGGAAAAAAACTAAAAAAGGAGCCAGAAAGAGATATGCAACAATCGCTTCACGGGTACGCAGTCGTACCTGGATCGCACGGGCAACCCGTTTAGCGACAACAGGATCGGGCGCTGTTCCCGCTGTGTTAGACATTCTCGGATTTTCCTCTATCGGCTAACTGACTTCTACATCTATGACGTATCGGTATATTCGTAATCAGGCAACCAATCATTTCCCGATGCCTGAGCTTCGCCGTAACGAGCGTTCGTTCCTTCAGGGCAACCGAGAAGGCAATATATGATGAGCATCTTGAAATCTTGGGGGGCAGGTGGCGGCTTGCTTCGCAAGTCCGAGACCTGCCCCCTACACAACCACCGTTCAGAATTTGACTACGGGCGCCTTAGCATGGGGTGCGATTCAGCACTTCCTGAATACGGGCATTGGCATCGTCGAGCGCCTGCTGCGGCGTTTTCTGATCGTTCAGAGCCGCGCTCAGCTCAGGATTCATGGCATCCTCAAATTCGAGGAGCGAGATACACTGCGGTTCCAGATGACCGTATTGCTGGAAAGTTTGACCGAGAAGAATATTGGATGGATACGTCGCCGGGTCAAGCGCAGCCTGCGCTGAGATGCGAGCAGGAACCTGACCGGAAGCTGCCCAGTCAACTTCGTGGTCAGCAACCCAGGTGACCATCGTCTTCACTGCGTCCAACTGTGCACCGGTGGTGCTGTTTGGAACCACGAACACGTGTGACCCTATCCAGGCTGACCGTTGATCTCCGATGGGCAGCGCGGGCCACGCTTCCCCGTTAATGCCGGGGGATTCGTTGACTGCATGGTTACGGAACCAACTCCCGGTTGTGATAATGGCGAGCTGACCGGCGGGATACCCCAGCCACGAGTCGTAAACCGGGAATGGAGGAGGGGCAACATGGTATACGTAGATCAGATCATACATCCGCTGGAGCGCTTTCACGCTCGCCTCAGAATTGACCGTGGCGGTCTTGCCGTCTTCGCTAACCATGGTGCCGCCATTCCCATACAGGAAAGAGATCCAGTCTGTATACGGCCAGTCAAAAGCAAGTCCCCACTGAACCGTATTGCTCGGATCAAAATCCGGTGACGCGGCGTTATTGCCGTTCGCGTCCAGCGTGAGCTGCTGCGCTATGGAGATCAGTTCCTCATAGTCCGCGGGATAATGGTCTGGGTCGAGACCCGCTGCCGTAAACAGGTCCTTGTTGATCCACGCGCCACGCCCGTGATTATCCAGCGGCACCGCATAGGGCGCGCCATCAATGAAGACTCTCGAAAATGCCGGCTGTGCAAAGTCGTCGTCAGGGAGCGTTCCGCCACCACTGGTGTACCAACTGGAGAGGTCACTCACCACACCATAGCTGACGAATTGCGGGAGCTGCGCCACGCGGATGAGGAAAACATCCGGTGCCTGACCCGCGACAAAAGCGGCTTGCAGTTTTGTATAAAGAGTCGCCCAGGGAATGATTTCCGTTGTAACGGAAAAGTCCGGGTGTTCCGTAGCGAACTGCGCAAGCATCGCGTTCAGCGTGACACCGTCCGAGCCGGTGAGACCATTCCAGAACGAAATGTGCGTTCCACCCGTGCCCATTTCGGCGACAGCCGGTGTAATCGTTGGTGGCGGAGTTGCGGTTGCGTCCTGCGCCATCGAGGTGGTCAGCGACATTGCGAACACCATCGTCATGAACACGACGACTAGCATGAAACTCAGCAAGTACGAACGCTTGGACATCTGTTTGTTCCTCCCTTAAAGAACAGCCTTCAGTAATTTGTTGGCGATACGTCCTCAACTCGGAATGACTGTGAAGCCGTGCAGGTCGGGCACGCATCAGGGGATGCCCGGCGTGTACCGGCGCGTCGCTGCCTGATGTGGCATTGCCTCCCGCAGCTTCTTGGCATCACCTCCTTCCGGTTATACGTGTTCACTTGACGCCCACAGGTCAATCGCTGGGGCGGGATGTTACAGCCCGGCAGCGCCAGAGGCGCATGTCGATAGCGTTGTGCTTGAAACTGAGAAGAGGCAGTCAGTTGGATACTCAGGGCTGGCATCGGCACAGCCCCCGGCGATTCGCTGCCGCAGAACGCGGCGAGTGGAACATGCAGGGTGGTTGGTTGTGCTGAGAACGAGGGAAGCCGTAGAAAGTCTTTTAACGAAAGCGCGTCCCATCAAAAAGCCTTATCCGTAGCCAAAATCAATAAATACGACTATATGACAGCGCTGTCATGACAGCGCTGTCATATAAGTAGCATACTTCAAGATTTTTGTCAAACTTTCGTTGTGTTTTTGCACAAGCCCGGTGAAGGTGTACCGATTGGGTCAGTGGTAGCCGCGCTGAAATCCTCGTTTGACAACCCCGAAGCGGACGTGTTACTGTATGACAGCGCTGTCATATACTACAATATATTACAGCGCCTTGAACACATGGGAGTATGAGCTGTTGAGCGTGCCTGCTGCCCGAAAACCGATAACCATTCTCGACGTTGCCCGCGAAGCCGGAGTGTCGACCAAGACCGTCTCGCGCGTAATCAACAATGACGGATATGTCAGCACCGAAAAACGCGAGCGCGTCCAGATCGCCATCGACCGGCTTGACTATCGCCCCAATCGCGCGGCGCGCAATCTCGCTTCCAACCGCAGCGCGGTGATCGGGCTGACGGTGCCGGATGTCAGAAACCCCTATTTCCCTCAGGTCGTGCGTGGGGTCGAAAATGCCGCGCTCAAGCGGGGCTATAACGTGATGCTCTTTAATACGGAGTCGGAGATCGAGCTGGAGAGGGAAGCATTCCGCCTTCTGGAAGAACACCGCGTCGATGGCGCTATCGTCTATTTGCCCTACACCCCCCGTGATGAGCTGGAAGTGGTGCTCTCACGGCATAAAGCCTCTGTGGTGGTCGATTCGTATCCGGTAGGCAAGGGAATTGGAAATATCCGAGTTGATTTTTATGATGCCGCGATCCAGGCAGTTCACCATCTGGTGAGCATCGGGCGGCGGACGATTGCCTATGTTGGACCCGTCAATCCTTACTATACCTTTCAAGAAAGATATCGCGGCATTGTCGCCGGGCTGAAGGCAGAGGGTATTCCGTTCCGTCCGGAACTCATCCTGGAGTTACAACGTATCACCATCGACGACACTGCCGAAAGCGCCGAAGCATGGCTCACCAGCCACCGGGAGATCGACGACACTGCCGAGAAAGCCAGAACGCTGCTCGCTAGCCACCCGGAGATCGACGGGGTGATTTGCTTTAACGACATGATGGCTCTGGGAACGATGAGAGCCTGTGACGATCTGGGGATCGCTATCCCCGATCAAATCGCATTGATGGGCATTGACGACATCCCCTTTGCGGGCTTGAGCCGTATTTCCCTGACGACCATGCGCGTTCCCAAATTCGAAATCGGCGTGAAATCGGTGGAGATGCTGCTGGATCGTCTGAACGGCATCACCGAGCCGGTCGAGTACATTCTCAAGACGGAGCTTGTCCAGCGCAGCACGACGCTGATAGGGCAGGTGAACGGCGTGAAAAGATGAACGGCGTCTCGCAGGGGCAGCCCATCGTGCGACGATAACGCCTGCACAATTTCCACCACTGGAGCCAGATCATCATGAACGAAACAACGCTGCTCGTCCGCGATGACAATCCCATCGGGACGATCTCGCCGCGCCTGTACGGTCAATTCGCCGAACATCTTGGACGTTGCTGCTACGGCGGCTTGTGGCTCCGCACGCAGGAAAAGGTGATACCGACCTACGGCGGCTTCCGCGCCGATGTGGTCGATGCGCTCAGGGCGATGCCTGTGCCGCTGCTGCGCTGGCCCGGCGGCTGCTATGCCGACCATTACCACTGGCGCGACGGGATCGGGGCGGCGGGCGAGCGCCCGGTGCGGCTGGGGATGTCGTGCGGCTTGCAGGTTGAGGACGACAACAGCCTCGGCACACACGAGTTCATCGCGCTGTGCCGGATGCTCGGCGCGGAGCCGTACCTCGCTGGCAATATGGGCAGCGGCTCGGTTCAGGAGATGTGCGACTGGGTCGAATACTGCAACACCGTCGTCAATACGACACTGGGGCGCGAGCGCGGGCGGAACGGGTCAGCAGCGCCGTTTGGCGTGAAGCTGTGGGGCGTGGGCAACGAGAACTGGGGCTGCGGCGGGCACTACGATGTCGAAAGCTACGCCAACGAGTACCGCCGCTACGCGACTATGCTGCGCCACGTCGATCCGGGCGCTGAGCTGGTCGCGGGTGGGCACAACGACGAATGGAACGAAGCCTTCATCGACATCAACCGGCGCTATCTCAACCTGCTCGACCACTTCTCGATTCATTATTACTGGATTCACGGCGGCGCGGAGACCAACTTCGGCGCGGAGGAGTATTACGCGCTGCTGAGCGAAGCCGACAGCACCGAGGATTTCGTGCGCCGCACCGCCGACACGATCCGTGAGGAAGCTGGGGCATCCAAGCACCACATCGGCGTCGCTCTGGATGAATGGGGCGTGTATGGCATCCCGAAGCGCGCCCGTTTGGTCCCGACAGTGAAACGCACCGCGAGCCGATCACCTACGAGCAGGCGGGGACGATGCGTGACGCGGTCGCGGCGGCTATCGCGCTCGAGGGCTTTCATCATCAGTGTGACGTGCTGGCGCTCGCGAATCTCGCGCAGGTCGTCAACGTGATCCACGCCTGTGTCATGACCGAAGGCGCGGCGATGGGCTCACGCCGACGTACTACGTTTTCCAACCGCACCAGCCGCACCTCGGCGCGACCGCGCTCCCGGTGGATGTCGTACACGGCGCGACGATCCCGGACGGCAAGAACCGTGCGAGCGCCGTCAGCGCGACCGCATCGCGTGGGGAGAACGGCACGGCGGTGACGGTGACCAACCGCCATTACGATCAGGCGGCGGCGGTGATGCTGACCGTTCCGGGAAGCGGGCAGGTCGTCCGGGCGCAGGTGCTCGCCAGCGACGACCCGCGCGATGGCAACAGCGCAGCCGAGCCGGATCGCGTCAAACTGGTCGATCTGAGTGTCTCGCCGGATGGGGTGAGCCAGTGGCGGCTCGAACTGCCGCCGCACGCGGTGGCGACCGTCGTGTTCGCCTGATCTGTTACGGCTTGACGACCAGAAAAGCGGGCGTCTGCGCGCCGACCACCGTCCCGACCTCATAGGCGAAATCGCCGTAGGCTTCTGCCGCAATCGCCACCAGGTCGTAGGGCTGTTCCGCGAGTTCATCCCGAACGGCGTTCAGCAGCGTTTCCTGGCGGAGCTTCAGGCGTCCGGCGATCTTCATCTCGCTCAGGGTCTGTCGACATTCGGCGATATGCGCCTGCCGCTTGTCCTGCGCCATGAGGAGCGCGCCCAGCTCCGAGACGACGGGGCGGTTTTCATCGACGCCCATCAGGAGCGTGACTTCGGCGATGTTACGCTGCGCCAGCGGGACCAGCCAGTCGAGCACGCGATAATCGGGGATATGCCCGCGCAGCACGTGAAGCATGGTGCGCGGCGGGCGAAGCGGATGGCGCAGGATTAGCAGCGACGCCTGTATCCGAAACAGCTCATTGAGGCTCCGTGCGTTGGCAGACGCCACGACGACCAGATCGGTCTCCGCATCACGGGGAAATGTCTCCGAGGTTACCTGCTCGATGCGCGAGTCGCGCTCCAATGCATCCAGCGTTGCCGCGACGTACTCTGCCGAGCGTTCCAGATCGTCGGTGGTCTGCGCCCAGTGGATGACGCGTAGCGCGCCCGCCGCGTGCGGTATCTGCCAGACGCGATCCAATGCCTGGCGGATCATCTCGGCATAGCTGCGCACGGGCATGACTCTGGCGTCGAGCGCCGCTTCCAGAACGCTGATGACCTTGCGATTTTCGGGGTATGCCATCACTACTGTGATGCGGTCGCCGTCCTGCGCAACCGGCAGGGCGAGGTGGTAGTAGGCGAGGCGGCGCGGCAGCCGCTGCGCCAGCTCGATGTTCAGGTCAACATCCTGTAGCGAGAGAAACGGGAACACGGTCAGGCGTGGCGGCTCGCCGGGAGCAGGTGATAATCCTGCACGCCCACCCAGACACGATCCCCTGGACGAATCCCCAGGCGGCGCGCCCGCTCCGGTGCGATCACCACCTCGATTGGCTCGTCCCGATGCGCGATGCGCACCGTGACCCGCTCAAGGACACCCGCGAACGTGATCGATTCGATACTGCCTTCGCCCAGCACCTCGCTGTTGAGCGCGTCCCGTTCCAGCGCGATCTCGACCGATTCCGGGCGCAGCAGCATGTCGACCGCCTGCCCGGACAGGTGCTCCGTGCCTTCCGGCGCCAGCAGATGGCGATCCCCGATGTGGATTTCCGTGCCGTTGCGCCGCCCGCGCAGTAAATTCGCCGTCCCCAGGAACGTCGCCGTGAAGTGGTGCTGCGGGCGGCGATACAGTGCTTCGGGCGTGCCGATTTCCAGCAGATCGCCTTTCTCGATGATGCCGATGCGATCCGCCAGCTCGAACGCTTCGTCCTGGTCGTGGGTGACGAGTATCGCCGTGATCCCCAGCCGCTGCTGAATTTCGCGCAGGTTCTGGCGAAGCTGAGTGCGGATTTTCACGTCGAGCGCGCCGAACGGCTCGTCCAGCAGCAGGACTTCCGGCTGTGGAGCCAGCGCCCGCGCCACCGCCACGCGCTGCTGCTGCCCGCCGGAAAGCTGATCCGGCATCCGGCTGCCGTAATCGGGCAGCCCGATCAGGTCGAGCAGCTCGCGGACGCGCTGCTCGCGCTGGGCGCGCGGCACACGTTGAATCTCCAAGCCGAAGGCAATGTTCTCCGCCACCGTCATGTGCTTGAACAGCGAGTAGTTCTGAAAGACGAAGCCGACGCCGCGCTGCTGGGGGGGCAGGTAGGTCACGTCGCGCTCGTTGAGGCAGATGCGTCCCGCGTCGAGCGGAGTCAGCCCGGCGATCAGGCGCAGCAGGGTACTTTTGCCGCTGCCGCTGGAGCCGAGCAGCACGAACAGCTCGCCCTGCTCGATTTCCACCGATAGGCTGTTCACGACGGTCTGCTGCCCGAAACGCTTGGTCACGCTATCCAGCAAGATCGACATGACTTTGCTCCTTACCCACCGGGCGCTGCCGGAGTGTGTTCATTGTAATCAAAACCGCAATGGAGATCAAGCCGAGCAGGAGCGCCATGCTGTAAGCGCCGACGTTGTTGCGGTCGTGCAGCGAGCGGTAGACGTAAATCGTCGCCGTTTCGGTGACGCCCTGAATACTGCCCCCGGCAACCGCCGCCGCGCCAAATTCGCCCAGCGCGCGCGCCACCGTCAGCACTACGCCGTAAATCACGGCGTGCCGGATGCCGGGAAAGACGATGCGGCGAAAGACCGTGAACCGGCTCGCGCCGAGCGTCATGGCGGCTTCTTCCTGCTCCTGCGTCAGCGACGCCAGCACGGGCATCACCTCGCGGATGACGAACGGCAGCGAGACGAATACCGTCACCAGCAGAATCCCCGGAAACGAAAAAGCGATCTGGATCGGCAGGTCTTTGAACCAGCCCTGCCGCCCGAACAGCACGATCACCACGAAGCCGATGATCACCGGCGAGATGACGAAGGGGAGATCGACCAGTCCGTTGAACAGCGCTCTGCCGGGGAACTTGTGGCGCACCAGCACCCAGGCGACCACCACGCCCAGCACGACGTTGATCAGGCACGCCAGCACCGTGACGACGAAGGTTATTGAGCGCTTCAGCGCGTCCTGCCTGGTCAGTTCTTCGATGACGCGCCCGACGCCATTCTGGAATGCCCCGATCAGGATGCTGATGAGCGGCGCGGCGATCAATGCCAGGGCGTATATCAGCACGATGGCGACCAGCAGCCACGCTAGCAGCGAACGCGGTGATTTCTCAACCATGCGCGTACCCGCATCAGCCGATCCGCCAGCAGCGTCGTGCCGAGCGCTATCGCCACGACGACCAGCGACACGCTGCTCGCCGCGACCGGGAAGCCGCCTTCGATCTGACCATAAATGTAGACGGCAGCCGTCTGCGTGCGCAGCGGGATATTGCCGGAGACGATCACAATCGAGCCGAACTCGCCCAGCGCGCGGGCGAAGCTCAACATGCCGCCCGTGACCATCGCGGTCAGAATGGTAGGCAGAATGATGCGGCGGAAGGTCGTCCAGCCGGACGCGCCGAGCGTATGCGCCGCTTCCTGCTGATTCATGTCGAGTCCGGCGAGGACGGGCTGCACCGCCCGCGTGACGAACGGGTAGCCCAGAAACAGCAGCGCCAGAACAATCCCCGGCGGCGCGTACAGCAGGCGCGAGCCGAACTGCTGCTCGTAAAGCGCGCCGACCGCCGTCTGCGGACCATACAGCAGCACCAGCATCACGCCCGTGACCAGCGTCGGGATGGCGAATGGCAGGTCGATCAGGGCGTTCAGAATGCGCTTGCCGGGAAAGCGATAGCTGGTGAGCACGTAAGCCGTGAGCGTCCCCATCACCACGTTGATGACCGCCATCACGCCCGCCGTCCAGATGCTCAGCCAGAGCGCGCTCAGGGCTTCCGGGCGGGTCACGTTCGCCCACAGCACGGACAAGCCATTACGCAGCCCTTCGATGGCGATCACGAGGATCGGAATGGCGATCAGCACCACCAGATACGTCAGGGCAACCAGACGCAAACTCCGAGTCCCGCCGGGGACTCGGAGATTTGCAGATGCAGTTTTCTCTTGATACGCGACGTTCTGAGCACTCATGTCCCTGCCTGTATCTCTGCGATCACCTGGGGATAGATGCCGTTATCCCCGAAGAATGTCGGCGTCACCTCCCCCCATCCACCGAAGTCGGCAATGGTGAACAGATCGGGGATCGCCGGGAATTGTTCCGGGTCGAGCGAGCCTTCCGCCCAGAGTTCGCGCGGCGCGTCCGCTTCGGGCGTCGCTTCAATCGCCGCCAGCTCGACCGGCGGGCGGAAGCCGTGCGCCGCGAAGATCGCCTGCGCTTCCGGCGAATACAGGAACTGGACGAACGCTTCGGTCACCTCGCGCGTGCCGTGCTTGTCGACGTAAGTATCGACGACTGCCACCGGGTTCTCGATCAGGATCGTGGAGGACGGATAAACGATCTCGATGTCCGAACCGGCGAGGACGGCGGCGTAGTACTCGTTCTCGTAAGTGATCGCCACGTCGCCGATGCCGTTCTCGAACGTGAGCACACTTTCACGAGCGCCCGCATCCATCACGCTCACATTCCTGAAAATGTCCTTGAGAAGCTGGCGCGCGCCTGCTTCGCCCGCCTCATAGCCTTCAACCTGCCCGCGATACGCCGCGCCATACGCGCCCATAATATTCCAGCGTGCGCCGCCGCTGGTTGCCGCGTCCGGCGTGACGACTTCGACATCCGGTTTGGTCAGGTCGATCCAGTCGGCAATGCCGAGCGGATTCCCGGCGCGGACGATCAGCGACACGACCGACGTGTGTAGAATTCCACCGTAGGGGTTGTCTTTCCAGTCGTGGGTGATCAAGCCCGCGTTCACCAGCCGGGTCACGTCGTTTTCGAGCGCCAGCGCGACCAGGTCAGCCTCGAAACCGCCCTCGACCGCGCGGGACTGCGCGCCGGAGCCGAGGTACGATTCCTGAAACGTCACGGTTTGTCCGCTTTGCTCCAGCCAGTATGCCTGGAAAAGCGGGATTATCTCTGCATACGCTTCACGGGGCGTGGTGTACGCCGCCAGCGTGAGGGTAACGGTATTGCTGTCCTGCGCCTGAGCAGGGGTGACGACCAGCGCGACCAGCAGACCCAACATCAGTACGACTTGTGCGACTCGCTTCACGGTTTTCGCTCCTCCCAGTAAACGATCTCACTTTATCGGTCGGAAGTGATAGAAGCGGTTACGAGCTGGTTACAAAGTGGTCACAAAGTGCTCACTCCTGTCAATGCGTATCGACTCCCCGCATCAAGGCGTAGCCGACGCCGGGGATCGCCTCCAGATAGACTTCAGCTTTGTCGCCTCCTAACAACTCGATCTTACGTCGCAGGCGGTAAACAAGCTGCTTGAGCATCGCCTTGTCGCCGCCGTCCGCGCCCCATACCCGGTCGATCAGCGTGTCAAAGGGCAGCACCTGTTCGCGGTTGAGCATGAGCGTTTCCAGCAGCCTGAATTCAAGCGGGGTAAGCTGCGCGCTCTGACCGCTGCCCAGCGAGACCTCGTGGCGCTCTATGTCCAGCGTCAGGCGGGCGAACGACAGCCGCTTCGAGAGCGAGGACTGCCCGCTGCGGCGCACCACCGCCTGCGCCCTGGCGACAAGCTGCGTCGGGCTGAACGGCTTGGCGATATAATCGTCCGCGCCCAGCTCCAGCCCGCGCACGATGTCCTCGTCGCGGTCGCGCACGGTCAGCATGATGATCGGCGTATCCGACTGCCCGCGAATCGCCCGGCAGACTTCCACGCCGTCCATTTCCGGCAGCTCAAGGTCGAGGATCACGATCTGCGGCACGGAGTCTCGGAAGCGTTCCAGCGCCGACCGCCCATCGTGCGCCAGCACGACTTCAAACCCGGCGCGCCGCAGTGTGAATGAGACGACATCCGCCAGCGCCAGATCGTCGTCAACCACCAGCGCCTTCATCTACTCCGCCTCCATGGTCGGCAGCATGACCCAGAAGATCGAGCCGCCGCCGTTGCGGGCTTCGACGCCCACCTGTCCCTGATGCGCTTCGGCAATCGCCTTGACGACCGACAAGCCGAGACCTGACCCCTGTTCGAACTGCGGATCGAGCCGCACGAACGGCATGAAGATCGAGCCGTGCTTCTCCGGGGCAATCCCCCGCCCGCGATCCGCCACGCTGATTCGTAGCTGGCTGCCTTCCAGCCGCACCGCGAGATCGATCAGGCTTCCGACCGGGCTGTATTTGCTCGCGTTCGAGAGCAGATTCACGACCATCTGGATAACCCGCGTAGGGTCGACCTGAAGGGCGGGCAGCGTCAGTGGCTCCTCCAGCGACAGGCGTTGATCCCGACGGGCGATCATCGGCTCGATCAGATGAATCGCGGCGCCGAGCAGGGGTTCGAGGGCGCTGCTGCGCCGGTTGAGCACAAAATGATGCGCTTCCAGCTTACTGCTTTCCAGCAGATTGTCGATGAGTTGGTGCAGCATCGAAAGGCTGAGGTGAATCGAGTTGACCAACTGCTGCGTTTCGGCGGTGGAGAGCGTGTTCAGGTTTTCCTGAAGCACCTCGACTGATGCCTCCCCGCCAGCGGCGTGCGCGGAATTCGTGTGACATGGTCGCGCCAGGGCGGCAGCCAGTCTGCGCCTGCGCCGGCGGTTTCTTCGGTGATACCGTCGTGGATCACAATCGCAGATCCACCCGTCATCGGTTTGGCGCGCGTGACCGCCAGCGGTAATCGGGACGCCGTTGCGGTGACGCACGATCACGCTGCGGCGTCCGCTGTCCGACGGCAGATAATCGCCCAGATGCCCGGACTTCGTCGGTCGTCAGCGGCAGGACGGCGTTGAGCGCCGTCCAAGTGCGTCACGCCAACATCCCAGCGCCGGTAATCCGCGCTGCCCCGGAGCTGAAAAACACAATGCACCAGTCCGCGTTTGCAGGTGATAATGCCCTCGGCGACCGACTGGATCGCTGCCCCGACCACTGGCGCGCCCCGAAGCGCCTCCATCTGCTGCAAAAAGCTGGCAGCAGCGGGTTGTTACTCGAGGCCTGTGCCAGCGCGCGCACGCTGGGAGAGGTTGGCTTCGAGGTGATCGGCGTCCAGATCGTCGCCCATCTGCTGGACGCGCGCTTAAGCTGCGTCAGGCTGCTGCGGTGCGCCAACTGGCGACTGCGGTAGAAGGTCTGCTTCTGCTTCAGACTGAGCGACTTGACCACGCCGCCTCGAACAGCAACCGGACGTGAACCCGTTCAGTTTACCAGCTATAACGATGATTGGACTAGATTTGATGGTGCTGGGGCGAAGCCGTTCGCCCTACAGTATTCTCCCGGCGGGACCGGATGACAGCACCGTTCCGACCCTGCACCGTGCCTAGCGCGGCTGGAGCATCACATCATCCACGCACCACACAGCCAGTTTTCGCCACGCTCGAAGGTCTGGACGAGCGGATGCCCGGTTTCCTCCGAAGTGCTTCTTCGCGTGTTGATTGGGCGATGACTCGCAGCAAGCCTTCAACGTGCCCGCAGATCAGACAGATGCGCAGATGCACCCATCGGTCGCCGGTTTTTCAGACATTCCCTCGCATTCTGCGCGCTTTCGGGAATCACTTTCTGGATCGTGTCGAGATGCGTACACATTTTGGTCATACTCTACGCTTGCTTCGGTCGGCAGGTCGACATCGGTCTGTAGACTGATGCTCGGCTCGCGGTCGAGTTCATGCCCCCAGGGGATAGGCTCGCCAATCGTGTAATTGTAAGGAAATCAATGTACTGCACGGTCAGGTCGTTTTCAGCAAAGCTGACCATCACGCAGCCATCCCGGTATGCGGCGTGGGCGATTGCCTGCGAAGCGACCGGCGCGGAGAGCAGCACCAGCACCCCAGCGCGACCGCCTTGGGCGCGGTTCCCGGCACCAGCAGCGTGGAAGCAAAGACCAGCCCAGAATACCCATCACGAGACTTTGCCGGTGGCGTGCCGGGGAACACGGCAGGCGAATGTTGCCGACAACGCCCAGCACGCAGAAAACAGCCCGAATACCAGAAAGAAGATGCCCACAGCCTGAAGCATCAGGAAGAACCGTCCTTCCGAGATGAACCGGGCGATGGCAAGCGTCGAAACGAACGGTAGAGAAAGCAGCCAGCGCGTTGATGTCGATGAACTGGCTGTTCTCCTGCACGATGCCCAGCACGATGATGATGGCGATGAGGAAGCGCGTCGTGAGCCTGCAAGTGCTCCATCGGTCCCGTCCAGATGCGATAGGTCGAAAAGACGAGCGCGATGACCAGCACGATCAGCGCCGCAAGCGGCGATAAATTCCGTCAATTCAGTCATGGCTGCGCGTCTGCCATCACGCCGCAGCAAGCGAAGGCGCTGCTCCTCGCTCGATCACGGGCGGGACGCTCCATGTCAAGGCAGGAACGTACAGCACGCCGCCGTCGGCGATGTCGATGACCAGCTCGCCCGGCGTCGTGTTGATGCCAGGCGCGCTCAGCGCGGTCAGCACCTGGCTTTCGCTCAAATCGCCTGTATTGAGGGCGACAATTCCGGTCGCCAGCTTGATTTTCGGACCTTCAGCACCTCAGCTTGGCGACCTTCACCGACGACTGAAACGCGCTCACCAGAATACCCGCGACGTATGACAATCGCCACCGGCTGATCCCACGAGCGCAGCCTTCCATAGCGAATCCCCAGCATCGTGCAGCGTCGTGAGCGTGACCAGCCCCAGCAGGTAGCCGAGCGCCAGACTGTCGAGCTCTGACGCGCCCCGGTGATCGTGCTCCAGATCAGCGCGATTGGTGCGCGCGGAAAGCAGGAATTGAACCATCACATCACCTTCGCTTGACTCTGTAGATCAGCCGCGACGAGCATATCCGATGTTTCCGCATCGGCATCGTGTCGTATGCGCCTTCCGGCAGCGGACCGGGATCGACGGTGCGAGCACGGCGCAGGTAGGCTGCCGGGTTCATCACCTGCGCGACTGTCTGCTCGGCGATATTCACGAGCGCGGCGAAGATGCCCAGCGCAATGCATCGGCACGCGCTGATCAACAGCGCCGGAGCGAGCACGGCACGCCCGGTGCCTGGCGGGCGTGTTCTTCGGGGCTGGCTTGACGAAGATGAGCTGCCAGGTGCGGGTGATGATCAGCGTGAGCAGCCTGCCGCCGATGACGATGCCGAGCACCACCCAGCTTGACGCACTGCGCCGCCGCGCACCAGCGCGACCTTGCTCATGAAGCCGTTGAGCGGCGGAATCCCGGCGAGCGCCAAGCCGCCGACCAGACAGGAGGATGCTGAGAGCGGTCAGCCCTTTGCCCGCACCCGTCAGCTTTTGAGATTCGCGCTGTGCTTTCTCATTCATGCTGGCGATCACCCCGGTGATCATCAACAGCAGCCCGGATTTGATGAAGGCGTGGTTGAAGATGTAGATCACCGCCGCCACCAGCGCCAGCTCCTTATCAACCCCCAGCCAATCGCCACCAGGATGAAGCCGATTTGCCCCAGCGTGGAATACAGCATCCGCTTGGCGTTCCAGGTGCGGGCAGCGCCGAAAGCCCGCCGAAGAAGATGCCGATCACGCCCAGCACGATCAGGAATATTCTGGATGAGCGGCGCTTCCTGCGTCAGAAACAGGCGCAGGATGATCCCGTAGATGCCCACTTCGACGACCACCGACGACAGCATCGCCGAGAGCGGCGTGGGCGCGGTGGTGTGAAAGTCCGGCTGCCAGAAGTGGAAAGGGAACACCGCGCTCTTGACCAGAAACGCGCAGATCAGCATGACGGCGGCGGGCAGCGCCAGCAGCGGGCGCTCGCCAGTCGAAAGCGCCTGCGCCACCTGTGCCAGATTCAGCGTGCCGAAGGTCGTGTACAGGGCGGCGATGCCCAGCAGCAGCAAGAGCGAGCCGATCCCGCTGATGAACACGTACTTGATGGCGGCTTCCAAGCCCAGCATGTTGTCGGAAATGGCGACCATCACCACCGACGACATCACCATCAGCTCCAGAAACACGAAGAAGGTGAAAATGTCGCCGGTGTACAGGCTGCCGTGCAGCCCGGTGCTCATGCACAGGAAGGCGGGCATGAAGGTCGGGTAGGTCACGCTGTGATCTCGGCATTGCAGGCAGTACAGCAGCCCGGCGACGATCACGAGGCTGCTCATGACGCACAGCAGTGCCGCCAGCCTGTCCGCCACCAGCACGATGCCGAACGGCGTCAGCCAGCCGCCGAGCCGGTAAACCTGTATACCCGCTCCGCCCGGCTCGAAGTTCGCCGCCAGCACGGCGATGCTGCACAGCGAGGCGGCGATCCCGGCGATTAAGCCGATGATGCGCTGAAGCTGGTTGTTATGCGAGGCGAGCATACATATCGCCGCGCCGACCAGCGGAAGGATGATCGGTCCTAAGATGAGCGCGCTCTGCGTTCCTGCCATGCTCAGCCTTTCAACTGATCGATTTCGTGCGAATCGACGGTGTTGAAGCGATTCGCCGCGACTTCGATCATCCCCAGAATCAGGCAGTACGACCCCAGGCTGATCACGATTGCCGTGAGCAGCAAGCCCTGTACGACCGGGTCGCTCGGCTGCCCGTTGGCAAGCTGATCGGTGTAGGGCGGAACCTGCCCGTCGAACGCGCCCGCCGCCAGCATGAACAGGTTGACCGCCGTGAACAGCGTGTACAAACCCATCCCGGCTTTGACGAGATCGCGCCGCAGAAGCTGGAAAACGCCCAGCCCGAACAATACGCCCGTCGCAACTGCGAAAAAGATGTTCATAGCTTCTCGATCCCTTCGGGTCGTGTCATGGCATTGATCATGGTGACGATGCTGCCGAAAACGGTCAGGAAGATGGCGAGTTCAAATACTGTGCTGGAATTAATGTGCAGCCCGCCCGGCAGCGGAATGTCGAGGATGCTGTAGTGCGTCAGGAAGCTCTCGCCGAACAGCAGCGGCAGCACGGCGTTGGCGATTGCCAGCGTCACGCCGATGCCGATCAGATATTCCACGCGCACCTGACGTAACCGGGCGCGGTCGTAGCCGAAAACCTGATACCAGAGCGCGATGCCGATCCCGCCGACGACACCGGCGGTGAAGCCATCGCCCGGCGCGTCACCCGCGTACAGCAGATGGGCGAGCGCGATGATCATCGCAAACGGCAGCAGCAGCTTCGCGCCGAGCCGGGTCAGCGGCGTGGCGATCTGGCTCAGCGACGGTGTCGGGGTCTGCGTTTTCTCCGACTGTTTGGAGTGCGTCGAGATGAACAGGATGGTCAGCACGCCGCCCGCCGCCATGCTGAAAACCGTGATCTCGAACAGGGTGTCCGTCCCGCGAAAGTCGGTCACAATCGCGCCGACCACGTCCTTGACGCCGACTTCAACGTCGGCGGTTTCGAGGTAGTAATCGGCGACGATGCTCTCGCGGCTGGGGCGGTTGACGACCGCTGCCAGCGTGAACGCGCCGACGCCGACGCCGACCAGCACCGAGACGAGGATGTCACGGCGAAGGATGCGCTTCCCGCCGCCCCAGATGGCTTCGGCGGCACGGCGGCGCTTGCGCTCGCTGATGCGGCTGAGCATGATGATCACCAGCACGGCAGCCAGCGTCTCGACCAGAATCTGCACCATCGCAATGTCGGGTCCCGGCGCGAGCAGGAAAATCCCGCCGACCGCATACCCGGCGACGCCGAGGGCCAGCACCGCCAGCAGATGCCCCTTGAAAACGACGCTGGCGATGACCGCCGCGATGGTCAGCAGCAGCAGCGCGCCTTCCATGAAATTGGTGCTGGTCAGCGGCGAAATTTCACCCGGCGTGCTGGAAAGATACTGCGTCGCGGGCAGCGCGATCAGCACGCCGATCACGCCGAGAATAATCGCTAAATACTGGCTGAGCTTGCCGCTCTGCGACCTCAGCACCACGTCGCCCGCGTTGTTCAGCATGTCGATGAATCCCATGTAAACGCGCCTCCCGCTGGAAGGCGAGGGGATTCGCAGCCGCAGCCACCACCCGCGCAGCAGGAAAATGACGACGCCGAGCGCTATCAGTCCGAGGCTGAGGAGGAATATCGGCGTGAAGCCTGGGAACAGGTGAATGTCGACGTGCGCGTCCGGGGGAGCCGCCAGCTCCAGCAGCGGCACAAGTACCGGCTCGATGAGCAGCGCCACGACGACCGACACCGCCGCGATGATGCCGGGACCCAGCAGCATCAGCGGCGCGTTGTGGTGCGCGTGGGTATGGTCGTGGTCGCCGTGTTGCCCGTCGTCGTGCGCCTGTGGCTTCCTGAAGAAAACGTCCCACAGGAAGATCGCCGCGACCGTGACCGTGAGTGCCGCCGCCGCGCACACGCCGATCAGCACCAGCGGCGCGGCTGGCTCGTGAAGCTCGGTCACGGCGTGAAGCAGCGCCTCTTTCGCCGCGAAGCCGAGCAGCGGGATGACGCCCGCCATCGACAGGCAGCACACAATCGTAATCGCCAGCGCGCCGGGCATGGAGCGCGCCAGTCCGCCGAGCCTGTCGATGATGCGCGTCCCGGCGCTGTGGTCAATCGCCCCGGCGACCATGAACAATGGGCTTTTGTAGAGCGCGTGGGCGACGATGCCGACCAGCGCCGCGACGTAGCCTTCGTGATGCGGCAGCCCCAGCATCAGCACCAGCGCGCCCAGCCAGCTTACCGTCGCGTAGGCGAGCAGCCCCTTCAGGTCGCGCTGGCGCAGCGCAATCGCCGAGCCGATCACCATCGTCAGCAGCCCCACGCCCGTCAGCCCGACCAGCCACAGATTCGTATCGCCCAGCGTCGGGTAGAGCCGCGCCAGCAGGTAAACCCCCGCCTTGACCATCGTCGCGGAATGGAGAAAGGCG
Source organism: Anaerolineae bacterium (assembly GCA_046328655.1). GTDB lineage: Bacteria > Chloroflexota > Anaerolineae > Aggregatilineales > Phototrophicaceae > Flexifilum. The sequence goes on from JAXLWE010000013.1 coordinate 51,892, forward strand.
CTGGCGGGCGTGGGCGCGGTCATACCGCCGGGCAGCCAGAAGTGAAACGGGAACTGCGCGCTTTTGGTGAAACAGCCCAGCATGACCAGTACCGTCACGCCCGCATACCAGGGATGATCCTGCATCGGAAATTGCAGCAGGTCGGAGAACGACGCCGAGCCGCCCGCCATCGAGAGCAGAACGAGTCCCACCAGCAGGGCTAAGCCGCCGCCGCCCGTGACGACCAACGCCTGAGTCGCGGCGCTGCGCGCGTCCGGGTTTTTGCCGTCGAAGCCGATCAGCAGGTAGGAAAAGACGCTGGTCAGTTCCCAGAAGATGAACAGCACCAGCACGTTGCCGGAGAGCACCACCCCCAGCATACTGCCGGTGAAGGCGCTCAGCAGGGCTAGGAAGCGCGGCGCGCGCGAGTCGCCGTCCATGTAGTACCCGGCGTACAGGAACACGCCCGCGCCGATTCCGGTGATGAGCAGCGCGAAGATCGCGCTCAGTCCGTCGAAGTACAGCTCAAGCGACAGGTTGAACTGCGTCACCCAGGGGTAGCTGAGGATGAGCGCGCCTTCCTCGTGTATCTGGGGGAGCAGCGTGGCTACCCACACGAACAGGACGAGCAGGCTCGCCGCGATCAGCCGACTGATCGATTTCGCCGAAATCGTCGCGGCGAGCAACGGGACCAGCCCGGCGAGCAGAAATGGCAAGGCGATCAACGCAAATTGCATAGGTACTCCTCGGACATCCCCCGCGCAGCCCGGAAATGAATCAGAGCAGTAGGATCACCTGCTGCCTGATCACGCGGCGCATCTGGTCGATTGTCTTGACGGATAGTGAACACCCAGCGTTGCGAGAAGATTATCGATCCAGTATCCACTTGTCGAATTTCAGGGCGGAACGAAATCGCTGAACAGCAACCGCCAGACAGTAAGCCTACAGCAGCACAAATCGAGTGCTGTGCGGCGCAATAATGTTTCGATTGTCAGAAAATCGGTGAACCTTCGACTGGATTATAGCGGCGCGGCTAGGTGCGCACCATCGCGCGTTCGGAAGATAAGAGGACTCTTAGGATATTTTTATAGTCATATTATTTTCAGCCCGGCTCGCCTCAGATAACCGCGCAGCCGTGCGATCACAGGCTGTTGAGCGCCTGCTCGATAAGAACGTTCTTAGACCTGTCTTATCGCTTCCATATCGTCAGCCTCTAAACTGCATTGGTTTCAACCGCTTGTGGTGAATTTGACCTATGTCCGCATTAACGCTGCACCTCCCGCTGGCGCTGGTGATGCTCGGCGCGGTGAACTGGCTTTTCGTGATCGCTGCCTGGAAGCCGCATTCGTTCAAACAGTCGAACGCCCGGCTCGCGCTGTGGTCGGCTGTCGAAGGCGTCATCTGCGCGCTGGTCTGGGCTGTCGGCAAGCCGATCATCGAGCAGGCGCTCGGCTTCACCGGGCTGCTCGACGGCGCAATTGCCGGTCTCAGTTGGGGCGGCATGTCGTTTTACGGCAGGACCCGCTTCCGGGCAGATTTGTACTATGAGGAGAAAGATCGCCTGCGCCGCATCTTCCGGCGCTGACCGATTACGGCAGCGGGCGGGCGATACGATGCGCCATGTCGTCGTCTGTCCGCGTCCGAACCTGACAATTCACCGACTTCAGCCGTCGCTCCAGATTCAGCATCCGCAGCGCGTTCCACAGCGCCAGATTGGTCGATGGTGGGTCGACAAAGGCGACGCTGGCATTCAGCAGGCACGCCGCCTGAACAACCGCATCCTGAAAGCTGACGTACTGCATGGGCTGAACGACCAGCTCGACGCCGTAATCCTCGGCAGTAGCGCGGTACTCGCCCAGATTCTTCCACTCGTGGAAATCCGCCGATGACCAGCCGAACGCGCTGCCAAGCAGCGGCGGCGGCACGGGGATAAGCCACAGGAGCGTGACGTGACTCCCCACACTACGCGCCAGCGCGCACGCCTGATGCAGCGCGTCTCGCGTCCATGCGTCACGGCTCATCTGAACCAGAATTGTCGTCATCAACGTTATCCGCTGTGCATCGCGTCATTCAACGGTTGGTAGCAAAGCGACGCAGGCTCGCTACGGTCTGCTGCCAATCAAGCCGCCTCAAGCATAGCCGGGGAAAATATGGGCAGAGTAAGGCGGCGCTAAGAACATCCTTATTTTTGGGGCGTCGGCAGCAGGGGCAGGCTTGCGGTGAAACATGCGCCCTCGGCGGGCAGGCTTTCCACGTGGATCGTGCCGCCGTGCCCAATGGCGATCTGGTTGGCGATTGCCAGCCCAAGCCCGGCTCCTCCCTGATACGCCCGGTCGCTTTCGACGCGGTAGAAGCGTTCAAACAAGTGGGGCAGTGTTCTGGCGCGATCCCCGGACCGCTGTCCTTCACCTGAACACGGATTTCGGTTTGCGCCCGCGTCGCCGTGATCGTGATTTCGCCGCCCGCCGGCGTGAACTTGACGGCATTGTCGACCAGATTGAGGAACAGGCGAATGAGATGGTCGGCAGTTCCCTGCACGAACAGGCGCGGTGGCACGGCGGCGCTCAGACGGATAGACTTTTCGTTTGCCAGCACCTGTTCCTGCTCGACCACCGCTTCCAGCAGATCGCTCAAGTCGACCTGCTCCGATCTCCAATGAGATGGTGCGCTGTCCAGACGCGCCAGAAACAGCAGGTCGTTCGCTACGCGGATCAGGCGATCCGTCTCGCGCTGGATTTGATGCAGCGCCTTCTGATATTCGTCCGGCGCGCGGTTCCTGGCTGAGCGCCACGTCCACCTGTCCCTTGATCGCCGTCAGCGGGGTGCGAAGCTCGTGCGAGGCGTCGGCGGTGAAGCGCCGCTCCGCATCGAACGCCGACTGAATGCGATCCAGCATCAGGTTCAGCGTCTCGGTCAGCCGCCCCAGTTCGTCGTTCGGTCCCTGATAAGCGACTCGCTCAGACATGTCGGTCGCGGTGATCGACTGGACGGTGCGCGTGATGCTGTCCACCGGGTGCAGCGCCCGGTTCGCGGTGAACAGCCCACCGAGCAGGGCGATGATCAGGGTTACGGGCAGCCCCAGCAGGATCAGGCGCATCAGGTTGGTCTGCGTATCCTGAACGATATTGAGCGACTGTCCCATTTGCAGCCAGGTATCGAAGCGCGTGGTCTGCGTCTCAATCTGCTGCGTGTAGATGCGCCAGGGCATGTCGTCGATGGCGACCGTCTGGAAGCCGGATGTCGCGGGCGGCGAGAACTCCAGCGACGGGAAGCCGCCCACGTCGGCGGCGACCGTGCCGTCGGCTTCGACCAGCCGCAGCGCGAAGCTGGACTGCGCCAGATACGCTTCCGCCTGGTCGGACATCGGATGCAGGGCGGGCGGGTTGACCGTGTCGTTCACGTCCACGAGCAAATGCGACGCGGCGACGCGCAGCCCCTCGTCGATCTGCATGAACAGGCGATCCTGCAGCTCGAAGTGGAGATACACGCTGAAGCCCAGCACGATCAGCGCGAGGAAGAACGTATACCACAGCGTCAGGCGAACCCGAATCGAGGCGAGTTTAGTCATCGTGTTCATCTGCGCTCAGCCGATACCCCACACCCCGCACCGTTTTGATGAGCGGCGTCGCCGCGTTCCGGTCGATTTTGCGCCGCAGATAGCCGATGTAGACATCGACCGCGTTCGACTCGTTGTAGAAGTCGAAGCCCCATACACGCTCGCCGATCTGCGTTCGCGTGAGGACGTGCCCGGCGTTCCGCATCAGGTATTCGAGCAGCATGAATTCGCGCTGGCTCAGTTCGAGGATGCGACCGCCGCGCCGCACAATCCGCCGCGCCGTATCGACTTCCAGATCGGCGACCCGCAGGATGTTGGTGGTTTGCAGCGGTGGACGCCGCAGCAGCGCGTTGATCCGCGCGAGCAGCTCGGAGAAGTCGAACGGCTTGGTCAGGTAATCGTCCGCGCCGCTGTTCAAGCCCGTGACGCGATCCTCAACCGCGTCGCGGGCGGTCAGGATCAGGATCGGCGTTTTCACCTGCGCTTGCGAAGCTGTTGCAGCAGTTGAAGCCCATCCATTTTGGGCAGCATGATGTCCAGCACCATCACGTCGTATTCGGCGTCGAGCGCGTATTCCAGTCCCTTTTCGCCGTCCTGCGCCCAATCGACCCGATGCCCGGCTTCGCGCAGCCCCTGGCTGATAAACTTGCCAATCCCATCTTCGTCTTCGACCAGCAGCAGCCGCATAACCTGATCCTTCGCCGCAGCCCGGCTTGCGTACCGGGATGTAGCCCCAGAGTATAACAGCGTATCCGGCATAAAAGCGGCGGGCACGGTGCGGCGCTTCACGTCAGCGCATGACCATGCGCTGGCTATCGAATTGATCGGAGCGATATTGACGTTGTTGAAGGAGGCGGCTCGAAGTCGCTTACCGCCGCCCCGTGACACCGGCGTATACCGGGTGCATCACGTCGTGACCAACGGGATGACCTCGCTCGTGTGAGCAAGGCAGCCGAGGGTGAGGTGCGCGCAGCCGCGATAATAATCGCTGCGGGCGTTTTCGATGACGAGGCTCAGACATTCCGGCGCCCACTTCAGCAGATGCTGCGACAGGAATCTGCGGATTTCGCTGAGCAGGGGCGTCACCTGTTCCGGCTGATTGCTGTCGAGCGCCTGCAGCCCGACCTCGCATAAGTGGGCGATGAAGCGCAGCTCCAAGCCGAGATGATCGTCCGGCTCTATGGAAAGATGCGGGATCGCCATGCCGAAGCGCTGGAATTCGCGCCGCACCTGAAGCGTCTGCGGACCGAACAATACGTGGTCAGCGGTGAGATAGACCGACTCCCAGGGCAGCCAGCAGATGCCCCGGACCGACGAACAGGCTGCGGTAGTCCTGCTGGAGCGCCTCAATACCGTCACCTGTCCAGCCTGTGGAGAAGCCGCGAAGCAGCGCCAAGCCGGTTTCGGCTTCCGGCTGGCTGGTTTCCAGAGGAAAAGCGTCGAACAGGTCGTCGCTCGCCAGCGTATCGATCAGCTCACGGCTGGGCGGCTCGTAGAACACCCTGCTCAAATAGCTGTAGGCAAGCTGGTGCGCGATCAGCAACTGAATTCGGTCATCCATCGAAATATCCCCCCACGAACGGATCGGTTACGGGAGGATGGTGTTTCCTCCCGTAACCCCTTGTCATGCGTCCTGCGTCACCGACAGTTCGCGTGTCGGTCGTCGTCTTTCAGACGCCGATCTGTACCATGCTGGCGTAGAACAGATAGCGGCTCAGAATTTCCGAGACCAGTACCAGCGCGAACGCCAGATATGCCAGATTGCTGACGACGCGCAGCTTGTTCTCGCTTGACGCCATCGCGTAGACGAACACTGTCAGCAGCCCGCCGCCGACGAACAGGAGCGCCAGCCGCAGGGCGAAAATCAGCCCCTGCTGCTGCGCGATCAGCTCGATGCTAGCGACGGTCGCCGGGGTGCCCGCCGCGCCGAGCGCGCCCAGATAGAGCGGCACGACCAGGAACTGCAAGCCCAGCAGCGCAATCGTGATCAGGGCGATCCAGCGCAGCGAGGTGGCGAGCATGGTGTAATGGACATTCTTCGGGTCCATGCTCTTGCGGCGGATGTACCAGAAATTGGCGACGAAGGCTGCGCCCATCGCCAGGCTGCCCAGCAGGAAGGTCGTCAGGAAGAAGGTTGCCTGCGTTGCCACCGTATCCCACGCCGGGATGCTGAACAGGCGATAGACCATCGACATCGAGTACACGAGGACGATGCCGATGACTGCCACGATCAGCGCCAGCCCGTTGCGGATTTGCGCCGTCGAAATCTTCCGCCACTGAAGGAAGGCAAAGACCGCGCCGCCGACGCAGAACAGCAGCGACAGCAGGATTTCCCGGCTCAGCCACGACGTTCCGATGTTGGCAAGGGCGCGCGGCGCGTTGATCGGGTTGCCGAGGTGCAGGAACGTGACCAGCAAGCCCAGCACGACGATGGGACCAATCGCCAGCAGCGCGCGGTCGCTCAGTTTATCGGCTTCGTCAATTCCGTTGCGGCGGGCGGCGAAAAAGTGCACGCCTCCCAGGATGATGAAGGAGCCGACCGCCATTTGCATGACGACGGTGAAGATGATGAGTGCCCATTCATGGGTGTTCATAGTTATATCTCCTCCGCCAGGTTCATGATCTCGCCGGTTCCTTCGCCGACCAGCTCGGCGTGCCGGTGCGGTGTGATCACCAGCGCGGGCTGCGTGTATTCGCTGGAGGGCAGGGGTTCGATGGCATCGAGCGAGCCGTACTTGGCTTTCAGTTCTTCCAGTTCGCCGAAGTCGAGCGCACGCATCACGCAGGCGTCGACGCAGGCGGGGGCGCCACCCTCAGCCAGCAAATCCTGGCAGAAGTTGCACTTGGTCATGATGCCGACCGATTCGTCGAAGTGCGGAGCGCCGTAGGGACACGCCCATTCACAGTACCGGCAGCCGATGCACTTCTCCGAGTCGACCGAGACGACGCCATTTTCGTCCTTGTGCATGGCGGTCGTCGGGCAGACTTCCACGCACGCCGGATTCTGGCAGTGCTGGCACGAAATGCTCACAAAATAGCGAAACAGGTTGTTGGGAACGGCAACCGACGATGATGTCTGCACCCAGTTGCCGCCGCCATACCGAAATACACGCCGCCACATGATGTCTGCGGACAGATTGTTCTTGTCCTGGCAGGCGACCTGGCAAGCCTTGCATCCGATACACGCGCTTGAGTCAAAGTAAAATGCAAGCTGCTTAGCCATCGCTTATTCCTCCTTAAGCACGATTCGCTGCGCCCAGGTGTAGTCGGCAGGCAGCTTCCCGTCATATTTCTCGATCTCAACGTTATTGGTGTTCCAGGGCTGCACCCCCTGACCACAGGGCAGGCTGCCCGCCAGCGAATTGGTGGCACCGGCGCGGTCAATGCCCGTTTCGTCATCCTTATCTGCCCAGGCTCCCTCGCCGAGCGCTACGACCCCCGGCACGATTTCGGCGGTCACCAGCACCGGGCGAACGACCACGCCGTGACGGCTGGTCACCTTCACGATGTCGCCGGTCTTGATTCCGCGCGGCTCCGCGTCGAGCGGGTTCATCATCAGTTCTTCGGGGAAGGCTCGACGCATCCAGCGCACGTTGTCGAAGATCGAGTGGCTGCGGCGCAGGTAATGAGGCGTGAACAGTTGGAGCGGATAGTCGCCCTTGACCCGGTTCTGGAAGTCGGAGAACGTGTCCTCGAAGCCTTCTCGCGGCGGCATGTACTGAGCAACCGGAGCGAGGTCGGTCGTCCAGCCGAACGAGCCGACGTAGTCGACCAGCGACTGGCTGTGAATCTGGAACTTGCCGCTGGCGGTCGTCAGCGGGTGCGCCTCAGGATCGTCGATGAAGTCCTTGTAGGCGATGTAGCCGAAGTTGTCGTCCGTGCTGCGCGGAACCTGATAAACGCCCTGTTCGCGCAGTTGCATGATCGGGATGCGCCCCTGCTGTGGCTGACCATCAACACCCAGCGCCGTCAGGTCGTCCTGCGTGATCGTGACCAGCGGCTCGAAGGTGACGCCGTCATCCTTGACGACGGTCGCGCCAGCGATCTGGTTGAAGATCTGCTGCTTGAGCGGCAGCGGGTTGACGACCGTCGGGTCGAGACCGAGCCGCTTGGCGATTTCTTCCTCGATCCACGAGTCGTCTTTGGCTTCAAACAGCGGCTCGGTAATCTGGCTCGCCCAGATCATCATCTCGCGGTTGCCGGTGAGGATCGTCCCCCAGCGCTCCCACTGAGTGGTCGCAGGTAGGACAATGTCCGAGTACTTGGCGGGCGTGGTCAGGAAATGCCCGGACGTGACGACAAAATCGACCTTGCGATAGGCTTCGATACCCTGATTGATGTTAGGCTGCTGGTTGAGCGCGGCGGATTCGCCGACACCCCAGATCAGCCGGATGTCGACCTGATGCTTGCCGCGCGGACCATCGGTGAATTCGCCGTTGACGACTGCATCCCACGCCTCATCCCACACAATCCCGAAGGGCGCGTCGGCTATCGAAGCGCCGACGAAGGCTGCCATCATGCCCTGACAAACCGGGTTGGGGAGACCAGCGACGCCGCTGCCACCGGGAGCGACCAGCATCGGACCGCCGTTCGACGCAGCGTTGTGAGCGGCATCGGTCACGGCTGCGCCGGGCTTACCCACGTTGCCGGTCATCCAGCCGACGGTCAGGAACGCCTGCGCGAACTGCTCGCCGCGATAGGTGCGAGCGGGCGCAAATGCGCTGAGCAGCGACGCGGGCTTGGTGGTCGCCAGCTCCTGAGCGAAAGCGCGGATTACCTGCGGGTCAGTCCCGCAAATCGCCGAAGCCCATTCGGGAGTCTTGGGCGTGCCGTCGTAGGTGCCCAGAACGTAATCCTTGAAATTCTCCTTCGGATCAGTGCCTTCGGGCATGTGGCTGCGGTCGAAGCCGACCGTGTATTTGTCGAGGAAATCCTGATCCTGCAGATCGTTGGTGATCATATGGTAGGCGATGCCGAGCAGCAGCGCCGTGTCGGTTCCGGGTCGCACCGGGATCCACTCGTCCGCCAGCGCGGTCGCCGTCGGCGTGTACTTCGGATCGACACAGATGATCCTGGCACCCGCTTTCTTGGCTTGCAGATAGTGATAGGTCGGGCTGCCCTGGCTCGACCAGGCGGGGTTGGCGCCCCACAGTACGATCAGGCGTGCGTTCCGCAGGTCAAGCCGGTCGTTGTGACCGCCGGGACCGCCGAATGAGAAGAACTGCATACGCCCTGCCATGTGGAGGGCGGGGGCGGGCCATGCGCCGGACGACACCATGCCCCAGGTCTCCCATGCGCCGCCGTAAGCCGACAGCAGACGCCCCATCGGGAGCGCGAGGATCGATTCGTTGCCGTAGGTTTCCTTGACGCGCTTCAGTTCGGAGGCAATCGCGTCGAGTGCTTCTTCCCAGGAAATCCGCACCCACTCGTCCTTGCCGCGCAGCTCTTTCCTTGCCGCCGCCAGGCTCCCAGTTCTTGCGCTTCATCGGATACTTGAGCCGATCCGGTCCGAACACTTGCAGGCGCTGCGAGCGCCCGCGCGGGCAGCCGCGCTGCTGCGGGTAGTCGGCGCTGTCGGGGTGCGTGTCGTCCGTCTTGACCCGCGTCACGACTCCGTCGACGACGTGCGCCTTGATCAGGCAGCGCCCGCCGCAGTTGTGCCAGCAAGCCGCCGGAACCCAGGCATCCGTGCTTTCAGCGGTCGCCTGCGCTGCTTCGAGGACGTTGAGTCCCGAATCCAAGCCGCTGACGACCACCGCCGCCCCGCCCAGCGCCGAACTCCATTTCAGGAAGCTGCGCCGACTGAGGATGGTCTCCTTGATCGTTTTTGAAAGCAAGTCATCGTTGCTCATAGTAGTACCTCATAATCTTTCCCTTTAGTGAGCTTGCCCCGGAGCGAACCCGCTGCTGATGAGTGCCTGGGTTCATCGAATGCGGTATTCGCTCAAGACAACAGAAAAAGTTGCTTCTCTGCCCCTTATCCTCATGATAAGGAAGTTGGCTTTTAGCTTCATCCCGCTTCGGAGCGGTTTGTCGTAGTCCGAAAGTGTTATTAGCAGAGGATCTATCAGCGGTGATAAAGGAGTGAGCGATACCTGTTTGTGCTGAACACGGGGAGATGTCTTTTGCAGGGGTGAGGCAGCGCCTCACCCCTGCCATCAGGGAGTGATTTCTTTGTGTGTCGGTTGTAGCGCCGGTTACTGATCCAGCGCCGGGTCGAACAACTGCGGCGTGGTCAGGTCAACCGCCAGCTCGCGGATGAAGCGTTCGGACTCCCGGTATTCGATCACCGACGACGAGATGCCGATCTCGACCGGAAGCTCTCGCAGCGCTGGAATCCGGCTGAGCGGAAATTCGACGAACTGGTAGCGCTGGTTCACGGTATAGTCGTTAAAGCCACGCGCTCGAAACACGCCGATGACCTTGCCCATGTCCTTGCCGAACACCTTCGCCGTCTTGAGGAAATAATCCTTCTCCGAAAAGCTGGTAGTCTTGGGGAGCGGCTGGTCGGCGTTCTGCTGGTAAAGCTGCCCGGTGTGCTTGTTTTCCAGCGAGCAGTAATGCACGCCGATCTTCAGCTCATTCTCGATAGCGAAGGCGATCAGGTCGAGGCACACGTCCTCGCTGCCCTCAATCGGCAGCCCTCCGGCATACCAGTAGTCATAGGGCACGCGGTGCGGCGGATTCCGGACGACGTAGCCGCGACGGTTGAAGGCTTCGGCGTTCCAGAATGGATAGCAGAATTCCAGCAGGTTGATGCTGTGGATTTCCAGCTTGTCCAGCCGCAGCAGTATGTCTTTCATGATTTCCAGCGAGCCGGGGAGCACGGGCATCTCGACCATCACCTGCGGAATGTACTGCTTTGCACGCGCGATGTGTTCAAAAACTTCGTAATGCCCTTTATCCAGGTCGTGCAGGCGAATGCTCAGGCGAATCTCGTCGAGTCCGGCAGCCTTCAGCGCTTGCAGCGTGGCTTCGTCGGCGTGGTCGCCGCAGGTGTACAGCCGGGTGTGCGCGTCGGGATAGAGCTTTGACGCGGTATTGAAGAAACGATAGACAGCATCCTTGTACAGCAGCGGCTCGCCGCCGGTCAGGGCGAGCGTGTGCAGCTTCTGACCCGCCGCGTGCATCGTTTCCAGCTCGGCAGCCGGGTCGCGTAGCTGCTCACGAAACTGGTCGTAATCTTCCTGATTCGGGTTGAAGCAGAAGAAGCAGCTTCGATGGCAGCGCAGGGAGACGAAGAAGGTGACGCTGCCCACGCCGATCTGGCAGGCTTCGCAGGCGGGCGAAATGCAGTTGACGACGATGCTTTTGCCCTCGTTGCGGAAGGTCGCGCCCATGTCGCGCAGGTGCGCTCGCTTCACCTCGATCTCGGCATCACCGTTGGTGGGCGCAAGCCCAATCCCGGTCTGGCAGATTTGCGCCTGATAATCCTCGGCAATGCGCAGATAGCGCTCGCAGTACGACGCCAGCGCGGGATTGTGAATTTCTTTCAGGACGTTATTGTTCATTCGGATGATCATTCTTTGTTCCCTGTGATGAGCTTTCCTACAATACCTGCGTTCGGACCTGTACTTCCTAATTCCCGCTGCGGCGCGCAAACATCTGGTCGTCGCTCAATGGCGAGACCAGCCCGCTGTTCATGGCGTAGTTGGCGGCTTGCGTGCGGTTTTCAAGCTGGAGCTTGTCCAGAATATTGCGAATGTGACTCTTGACCGTATGGATCGAGATGATCAGCTCGTCAGCGATCTCCTGATTGCTCGCGCCAGTCGCCATCAGCCGCAGCACGACCAGCTCGCGGTCGGTCAGGGTTTCCTCGCCCCGCTCAGGCGCAGCCGAGTGCTTGGCGACGCTCTTGAGCAGCCCCGACGCCATCTCGCGCGTCATCGCGGCCTCGCCATGCACGACGCCGCCGATCAGGTCGAACAACTGCTCGGCATCCAGATTCTTGAGCAGATACCCGGCGGCTCCATACTGCACCGCCTGGTACAGATGCTCGTCGTTCTCGGATGACGTGAGCATCACAACTTTGGTATCGGGAAACTGGGCGCGTATCTCGCGGGTTGCCTGCAATCCGTTGCCATCCGGCATGTAGATGTCCATCAGCACCACGTCGGGGCGCAGTCGCTCCACGAGGCGAACGGCTTCGCGTCCCGTCGCCGCTTCGCCCACCACTTCGACCAGCTCCTCGCGCGTCTCCATCAAGCCGATCAACCCCTGGCGGAATAGCTTGTGATCGTCCGCGATCAAGACTTTGATTGTCATGAGGTATGCCTCGTCTCTCGCTCTTTCAAACACCGACGCGGATATGGGTGGCATAGAACAGGAATCGCCCCAGAATTTCGCCAATCAGGATTAGCAGACATGCCAGGTAGACCGGCGCGACCATCTCCATCAGCGGATTTCGTTTCCGAAGCAGCCGCAGCATACTGAATTCGAGGAATATCGCGCCCGCGATTAGCGTGACGAAGCGCGTGCCCAGCAGCGGTCCGTAAAGCTCGACGAGCAGGGTCAGGCTCATCTGCGCCAGCTTGTCCGAGTCGCGCATCAGCGCGAGGTCGCCGATATTCAGCGCGACCACGACCAACATGCCGGCGCCGACCAGCCCGGCGAACCATTTGAGCGAGCGCTGAAGAATGTCTCGGCGGATTTCACGCAGCGTCGGCTCCTGCCTGTCGGACAGGATCGTGTCCATGATCATGAAGGCGCACGCCGAAGTCACGCCCAGCATCAGCGTTGTGGCGAAAAACGACAGGATCGTCACGGGCGTGTTCCACGTCGGCTGGGTTGGGATGAGATACAGACAGGACATGCAGAAGATGCCGATGCATCCCGACAGGATCGCCAGCCAGCCGAGCGCCGTTTTCAGGGCGGTGTGCCCGCGCCGGAACCAGATCAGGTAGGTCAGCAGCGCGCACAGGATGAACAGTATGATCGTGAAGACGATCTCGCGGCTCAGCCAAGACGTGTGAAAGTTCAGTATCGCCAGAAACGAGAGGTACGGGCGGCTCAGATGGAAATGCGAGCCGATCATGGCGACGATGATGGTCATAAAGACCACCAGAATCGGCTTCTGGAATACCCGGTCAAGCTCGTCCGGAGCGTAAGCCTTCATGTTACGGGCGCGGATGCCCCACAGCGTCAACAGCGCGCCGACGGCAAGCTGCATCAGGATGGTGTATACGGGCAATGCCCACTCACGAACGTTCATGATTTCATGCGTGCAACGCTAAGCTCGGCTTCTTGATCTGTTCCTGCTTGATGCATGGGATCGAACACTCCACGCGCGTGCCCTCGCCGGGTGCGGATGTAACATGCAGGCTGCCGCCCACGCTCTGCGACCGTTCCCGCATCGTTTGCAGCCCGAAGTGGCGCTTTTGTCCTTCCTGGCTGAACCCGACGCCGTCGTCGTAGATCACCATCACGATGCGCGCATCGTCCAGCCACGCCTCCTTGACGATTTCGACCCAGACCTGATGGGCGTTGGCGTGCTTGCGGACGTTGGTCAGGGCTTCCTGCAAAATGCATACGAGCTGCACTTCAGCCAGCGACGCGACGCCGAATTCGCCGTCCACGCTGTTGATGAAATGGGTCGTGATGTGCGTCTGGAACTCGAATTCCTGCAGATACTCCTGAATGCCGGGAATGACGCCCTTTTCGTGATTCAGCGTCGTCCGCAGGCTCAGGATATTCTCGCGCACGTCGGCATGAGCGACCTGAACGGCTTCGCGCATCTGCTCCAGCTTGACTTGCAGCTTGTCCAGCTTCCCCTGCTGCAAAAACGCTTCGAGCGTCTGCACCTGCACGTTCATGTATCCCAGCACCTGCGCCAGCCCGTCGTGCATCTCGCGGGCGATGCGGGCGCGTTCTTCGATGACCGACAGGGATTGCAGCTGCGATGTCATCAACCCGTGCTTGACGGCGATGACCACCTGATCGGCGAGACATTCCAGCCAGATAAGGTCGGTTTCGGAGAATGCCTGATTCTGGAAGCGGGCGAGCCACAGCGCACCGATGGAGCGGTATCCAGCTTCAGGCAAACGCTGGCGAGCGACGCGGCGGGCTGCTCGGGTGTAGAAGCACGCGCCTCCAGATTCGGCTTCTCGTCCGCAAGCGAGAAGTGGGGCGACTGGGTTTCGATGACCTGCTGGATCAGCGGGTTTTCGACCCGGATTAGCTCGTTGGTCATCTCGGTCTGACTGGCGGTGGCATAGCATTTCAGCACAAAGTGCGAGAAATCATTGTCGACCAGCGCCAGCCCCATGAAATCCGAATTCAGGAGCTTCCGGGCGCGCTCGACGATGTAGAGCAGGATGTTGTCGACATCTTCCAGCTCGGCGATCTGGCTGCCGATCTGCACCAGCGTATCCGACCAGTTTTCGGCGGTCTGTAGGGCGAGCGACTGGGTTTCAATGGCGGCTTGCAGCGCCCGGTCGCGCTCGTTTTGCAGCGTCCGCACCTGGCGTTTCTGGATGGTCTCGAATACGTCCAAGCCGCGCACGACGAAGAACGTCACGGCAAACGCCGACAGCATCCGCCAGAACTGGATGGGCAGCCCGGTCGCTTCCAGCACGCGCTGATAGTCGAGCCACGCGATTAGTCCATAGGGCTGCGCGACATCCAGACTCTCGCCGATGAAAGCGTTCGTGGTCACGCGGTCGTAGTTGTAGTACGACGCCGGACCGTAAGGCGCTGCCGGGACGACCAAACCGACGACGAAGGCTTCAAACAGGAACGCGACTCCCGCGCCGAGCATCAGGCTGGCAACGTCGGTATATCCTAGCTGGCGCTGCACGTGCCACTGGCGCAGAAACCCCAGCCCCGCCAGAATGCTGCCCGGCAGGTAGAGCAGGTAGCGCGACCAGATGTCGATGGGGATTCCCAGCGGCGACGGCGTGACAAACGTCGACAGCGCATAGGTGATGACGTAGGCAATCGGCACGATCAGGACGCCGGGGATGAAGATCATCCACGCGGGCAGCGGCATGAGCCGCGCAAAGATGCCCCAGCCGAAGATTAGCAGCAGCAGCCCGGATGCCGGGTAAAGGATCATCCGCAGGATTTCCAGGACGTGGCTGGTCTCGCTCGCCAGAAACATCTCGATCCAGCCGGTCGCGCCGCTCGCAAAGCCGAAAGCCGCGAGCCAAGGCAGCAGCTTTCGGAGGGGGAAATCCCCTCCGCGCCGGAGCTGTAGATAGGCTGCCAGCCCCATGCCGCCAAAGGAAAGCCCGTAGAAAAATAGATGATCATCACGATAGGATGCCATATCTTTGCCCGATCTACCGGATCATTCACCAGCGCCGAAATACCGCCGTCAGCCTCGCGGCAGAGACACCACTTGATCTCCAGTGTACCCCGCAGACTGCCGTGCCGAGCGCCGCCTGATAGATGACGCGCATATTCAGGCTTTTCGTCATATCGAGAGAGGGTCGACGCGAAGGGGTAGGGGAGTCGCGTCTGGAAGACGAACGGATTTTTTCGGGGCAAGCGGTGCATCTGGGGAATCGCACATGTGCCGCTGGTATCTTCAGGAGTAGTGGCTGCGCGGAATAGAGCGCAGCGTTGTTCATTCGGGGTCATGTCCAACCGTTGCAAAGACTGAAGCAGGGCGCGTACCGAAGTCTCCGCCAGCGCCATACTTTCGTCGGCAGCGCCGTAGTACAGGCGAGCGTGTCCCCTTTCGGCGACCGCGCCGCAGGTAAAGACGACGTTCGCAGGTTCCCTGCGTCTCGTAGGACTGCTCCGCCCAGAATCAGCTGCGCGCCGTGCGCGATGATCCGGATCCGGGGCGTCGAGCGGGTCAGGAATACCCAGCGTAGCGATCCTGCGCGTCAGCGGCGTGATAAATGGACAGCCAGCTCATGTCCGTTTCCGGATCGGCGCACCGCCACCAACCCGGCTTGCCTGACGGCGCTTTCCAGCACGAGGCGCACATCGCCCCAGTGATCAGGGTCGGGCGAGGTCGCCGTCCAGATATGCGTCCGAACATCCCCGGTAAGGGCGGTGGTAGCAGACGTACAACCCGCCGATCTGCTCCGGAACAGGGTCACGTCACGGTTCGACGGCGCGAAGATCAGTCCGTGCCGTTCGATGCTGACGAAATCGGACGTGGAGACCAACGCCGTCGCAATTCCGGTGCGGCTGACCGCCGTGTAATTGACGTAGTAGCGGTCACCGATCTGCGCGATGCGCGGTCTTCAATGCCATAAGATCTGCAGCAGCGCCCTGCATCCAGGGATGATCGTCGACGCTGAAATGCACGCCGTCGACGCTGCGCGCCAGCCGAAAATGGCTGATGCTCGTCAGCAGCAGGTCGCCGCTTTCCTTACGCTCGATTTTGCGCGTCGCGTGCTATAGTCCGGATCGTCGCGCCGGACATTTGTAATCGTCAATGCCGTTTTCGTCCAGATGCGGGCAGAGGATCACACCATCGGCATGATTGATGCGCGTTCCGCCACGCGCATCAGCAGCAGGGTTTGACCGTCGAAGGTCGTGACCCGGTGTTGAACGTGCCGATGATCTCGAAAACCGGGCGCGACGGCTTCACGTCGCGTGGGGAAATCAGCGGGTTGCTGGGGTGGCGGAGGAACATGCTCAATCTCCCATACAGTCGTCAATAGGACGCCGGCAGCGTCAGGCTCGTCCGTCGCTCAAGGTAAGGGCGTGGTCGTGCGCCGCAGAATTATACAGCAGACACCGCCGTTTCGAAGGGATACGCCTTAGTTCCGCGCAAGGGACTTCGAGGCATAGCAGAGAATGTCGGGATCTTCGGTGGACGCCAGTGCGTCGAACAGCAGGGCGCCCAGAACACCTCGCCCGCGCCGTAAAGCTCTTTGCCCAGCTTGGCGAAAGCGAATTCCGCCGTCTCCAAATCCTCGTAGGGGATGTGGCCGGCAGGGACCGCGCCGCAGGTGTTCGGGCGTAGATACGGGTCGAAGAAGGCGTACTGGCGCTGGCGCTGCAAAATTGGCGAACGATGCCAGCAGCGGCGCAGGCGCGATCTCCGTCGGCGAGCAGCTCCGACCAGGGCAAAATCGTCTCGACGTTCTCCTGTAGGCGGGGCAGCACAGCGAAGCGCACGCCTGGAACATGCCGCGCGGATCGTAAAACGGGACGGCGGCGTCTCTGCCCCAGTAGCCCATGCGCAGCACCGTATGCAGAAATCGCCCGCGATGGCGCGCCAGTCGTGCTGCGGCGCGTAACCGGCGCGCGAGAGATAGCTGGCAGCGGCAGCCGCGAATGATAACTGCTGCGGCTCGTGGGTCAACTGGGCTCGGCGGGAGCTGTGCATGGTCAGCAGTGCCGTCGCCGCCTTTGCCCAGATAGTCGCTGCTGTCGCTCGACGCCTTCAACTGGTGCGAAGCAGGCATGCAGCCGAGCGCGTGCTCGCCGACGCTGACGTTGAGCAGGCTGTGACGCGGCGACCAGTCGGCGGCGTCGGCGAACAGCGGAAACAGATAATTGGTGTTGTGCGCCAGTTTACGTGCGCCGCCGAGCGCCGTGAAGAACAGCCGCTTGAGGCTGTCGTCTCCGGTGAGATAGGCGACCCAGGGCAGCTTGATCAGCGCGTTGAGGGGAAGTACCACGTATCCATGAAGCTTGCCGCCCGGACGCGCGGGAAATTGTTGGCGACGTAATCCCAGTCATGCCGCTCTCGAACAGCGGCAGTGCCGAGCAGCCGCTCGATGATGTCGTCTGCTTCGTCTACTGTACTGCGTCGCGCCAGTGAAGCAGCGGCAGCAGCACGTCAAGCTGTGTCATCAGCTCGAAGCCGCGCGCTTCGTCGCGCTTGAGCGCGGAGCTGCCGCGTACATACGCCCGCAGCCCGCTTTGCCCATCTATATCGATCCAGCAGTTCCGGCGACCGCAAATCCTTTAGCGTGTTCTGCGCCATCTCGCGCCAGGGAGCGCGCCCGCAATTGGCGTCGGCTGCGGGTCGAGCAGCGCCGCGACCGCCTCGATCAGTCGGCGCAGCGCTTCCCACGTGGTCGGCACGGTTTCGCGGTGGTGCTGGGTGAACCACCAAGCGAAATGATGCTCCCCCGCCGGAAACACAAACGTCGTGGTCGGTGCTGCTGGGGATCAAGCCGATGCCATAACGCCCTTCCGGTCGGTAGATCATGACCTCGCGCATGGTGAAGTCGTAGAAGCGCTGCGCAGCCCACGCGAAGCGATCCGGCGGGAAGTAGCAGATCGTCTCGGTGCGGGTGGCGTGGTCGTACAGGTAGCAGGCGGGCAGGTCGTTGCCGCCGAGTCCCTGCTGGTTGGTGGTCGGCGCGCGCACGATGGTCTGCCGCCAGGTGTGCGCCTGACGGTCGTCCATGTTGTCCAGCGCGCCCAGCCACAGGATCATCGCCGGGGACAGCTCGACCGGCGCGTCGGCGTGCAGCGTCGTCTCCAGTATGAATCCGCCTGCCAGCGGCGCGATCTGCGTCTCCCAGCGGAAATGATCGCCTTCGCCGCTGAGCGTGTCTGCGCCCGCGCTGTTTGCGCGCAGCCCGTCGAGTGGTTGGCTCGGCTGTGTCACGCTGTCGCCCAGCCGGGCGGTGAAGCTCCAGCAGTCTGCATCCTGTACAAGCTCAAGCGAAAAGTCGGGTCGTGCCAGTAATTTGGTCATGATGGGTTTTGTACGATTTGTCTAAAGCACTTTGACAACCATCCGAACTTTACTATATATTTAACGTAAACGCTTACGTAAAGCAAGACGTTTCGAAAATGTCATCGATTATTGAGCAGATCGCCAAAGAATTAAACGTCTCCAACGCTTCAGTGTCGCGGGCACTCAACGACCGCCCCGGCGTCAGCGTCGAATTGCGCGAGCGCATTTTGCAGCGCGCGCGTGAGCTGAAGTACACGCCCAGTATCACGGCGCGCGGGCTGGTCAAGTCGCAGTCGTTCGGCATCGGCTTCTTCGTGCGCGAAAAGCCAGGCATCTCGATGCACACCGACCCGTTCTACGGCGAAATTCTGCACGGCGTCGAGCAGGCGCTCGCCAGCACCGATTACCACGTCACGATTGGCACGCTCACGCGGGATATTCTGCTCGCGCCGCTGGAATTTCGCTTCGTGCGCGAGCGACGCATCGACGGCATGATTTTGGCGGGTCCCGACATCCCCTCCGAGACCATCATGACGCTGCTGCAATCGGGCATCCCGCTGGCGCTGGTCGATAACCAACTGGAGCACTCGCGCGTCAACTGCGTCAACAGCGACGACGAAGGCGGCGCGTATTTGGCGGCGCATCACCTGCTCGAACTCAACCATCGCAAAATCGGCGCGCTGTCCGGTCCCGAAATCTGGGCGAGCAACGCGCGGCGTGTCGCCGGGTATCGGCGGGCGCTGGCGGAGCAGGGGTTGGCGCTGCCGATAGTCTACGCCGACCGCACGACTATCGAATCGGGCGAGCAATCGTATCGCCAGTTGCTCAAGCAATATCCTGACATCACCGCGATTTGCGCGGTCAACGATGCGATGGCGCTCGGCGCGATGCGCGCCGCTCAGGAGATGGGGAAATCCGTCCCCGGCGATCTGTCGATTGTCGGCTTCGACGATATTCCGCTGGCGAGCCTCAACGAGCCGCAGCTTACGACAATCCGCGTGCCCAAGCGCCAGATGGGCGGCGAGGTCGCTCACCGGATGCTGTCACTGCTGGAGCATCCCGACTCGTTCCCGGTTGAGGTGTTGGTATCGGTCGAATTGGTCAAGCGCGCGTCAACCCGTTCGCTGGGCGGCGCTGACCAGATCGAAAGATGAACTTCAGGCAGGCTTATACAGTTTAGGAGGACTTGTTAATGAACCGGAAGTTGATTTGGGTATGTCTGCTCGCGCTGCTGGCGCTGAGCGCCGGTGTCGTCGCCGCGCAGGACCCGGTGACGATTCGGATTGCGACCTGGGCGGGTGTTGATGAAGCCGCCGAATTCAATGCGATCATCGACAATATCAATGCCAGCACCACCGACTATCAGATCGTACAGGAACCGCTGCCCGCCGATTACTACACGCAGATTCAGACGCAGCTCGCCGGTGGCACGGCGGCTGACCTGATGTGGCTGGATCAGGATCACATTTCGCTGGCGGCGGACGGCTCGTTCATGCCGCTGACCGACTGCGTGGCGAATGCCGCGCCGGAGACGGCGGGCGACGTGAACGACTACTATCCCGGCATCCTTCAGACGGCGTATCAGGACGGCGTGCTGTACGGTCTGCCCTGGATCGCGCAGCCGGTGGTGGTCTACTTCAATCGTGGTCTGTTCGACGCGGCGGGTCTCGATTACCCGACTGCCGAATGGACGTGGGATGATTTCATCGCCGACGCCAAGGCACTGACGCACGACGATCAGTACGGCTTCACCGCTAACGGCTGGCCCCCGCCGCAAATCTTCGTCTGGCAGGCGGGCGGCGACTTTATCAGCACCGATCTGACGACCTCGCCGATTGACAGCCCGGAGGCAGTCGCGGGCGTGGAGTTCTACCTGAGCTTCGCCTACAACCCGGAAATCGCCCCCAGCACCGAGACCATCAGCGAGCAGGGCTTCGACGCCATGTTCAAGGCGGGCAAGGTGGCGATGTTCATGGGTGGCGCAGCCGATGACCTCGACCGACAGGAAGGGCTGGATGTCGGCGTCGTCTCCGTGCCGAAGAACCCGACCACCGGCAGCAACATCACCTATGCATGGACGGCGAGCACGCTGGTGAACGCCGCGACCCAGCACCCGGATGAAGCCTGCGCCGCGCTGCTTGCCGTGACCGAAGGCATCCAGGGCTGGAAGATCGTCTCGCCGCGCATTTCGCAGGGCACGGTCGAGCATCTGGTCGCGTCCGAGCCGCGCAAGGAACCCAATGCCGAGGCGATCATGGCGGCGGCGCAGAACATGCGCGCCCTGACCATCATCCCCGACTATCTCAAGTGGAACGACGTGCTGTGGAGCGAATACCTCAGCCCGCTGCTCAACAAGCAGACCGATCTTTCGGTGGCAGAGCTGGCGGCGGAAGTTCGTCCCGACCTTGAGGAACATCTGCCGGGCAACAGCTAATCGATTGTAGAGAGCGCAGGGGCGAGCCACGTCTCACCCCTGCCTTCTACCCGATTTGAAAACATCTATTTGAGAACGAAATGCTTCACACTTAGACAGAAAGTATGAGCCTATGGACCCTGGGGCGCTGCAAACGTATCTGCCGACACTGATACGCTACATCCTCGTGGCGATTGGGCTTGGCGTCATCATGTTCGTCGTCTACCGCGTACAGCTTCGGCTCGGCGTCAAGCGCGAGGCGGCGACCGGACGGACGCTGGTCGTCCCCTGGGTGATTGGTTTCCTCGTCTTTAACGTGTTCGCTATCGGTGCGTCGCTGTACCTGAGCTTCACCGACTATAATCTCGTTCAGACGCCGCAATGGATCGGCTTGGACAACTACCGCGACCTGTTCACGCTGAACATCACGCCGCTGCAATCGGCGGATCAGCGCACGTCTGAAGTGCTGCCGCGCGGCTTCAAAGAGGTGCAGCGCGTCACGGTGGGAGACGGCGGTTTCGTCTTCAGCGCCAGGCAGGAAGATTTCTGGCGCGCGATTCGCCTGACGCTGCCGTTCGCGTTTCTCAGCGTGCCCGCCGGTCTGATTTCCGCGCTGGGGGTGGCGCTCCTCCTCAACCAGAAGGTACGGTTTCTCGGCTTCTGGCGCGTGCTGTATTACATGCCCGCGATCTTGCCCGTCGTGGCGACGGCGCTGCTCTGGCGCTGGATATTCGCGCCCAATGCCGGGCTGATCAACAACCTGCTCGCGCCCCTCTACAATTTGCTTGGCTGGGAGACGCCGCGCTGGTTCACCGACCCCAATCTGGCGCTGCCCGCCTTCGTGCTGGTCAGCATGTGGGGCGCGTTCGGTGCGAACTCGGTCGTGCTGCTGGCGGGCTTGAAGGGTATTCCCAAAGAGCTGTACGAGGCTGCCGAAATCGACGGCGCGGGCGAGTGGGCGAAGTTCCGCAACGTCACCGTTCCCATGCTCAGCCCGGCGCTGTTCTACAACCTCGTCACCGGCACGATAGCGGCATTGCAAGTGTTTGAGTTCGCCGCGTTCATCCCGACGACCGCCACTATCGGCACGTTCGTCAACTGGCAGATTTATCAGGAAGCCTTCACCTTCCGCGAGATGGGCTTGGCGTCCGCCGAAGGCTGGATTCTGTTGGTGATCATTCTGGTGCTGACGGCGCTGGTATTCCGCTCGTCGCAGGCGTGGGTCTTTTATCAGGGCGCGCGTGAGGAGGCTGCGTGATGGCGACAACTGCCGATAGCTGGCTTTCGAACGAAACGCTGGGCACGCCGATGCGCTGGCATATCCGTCAGGGCTTGATCTACCTGCTGTTGATCGTCGGTGGGCTGGTCGTGGTGATCCCGTTCCTGTGGATGGTCTCGACCTCGCTCAAGACGCAGCAGCAGTTGTTCGTCACGACCATCGACCTGATCCCGAACCCGGCGGTTCCGCAGAACTACATTGATGTCTGGTCGCGCCTCGGCTCGATTGCGCCCGGCATGACCTTCTGGCGCATCCTCGGCAACACGCTGTTCATCACGCTGCTGGCGATGTTCGGCGAAATCTTCAGCGCCTCGCTGGTCGCCTACGGCTTCGCCCGCTTTCGCTGGCGCGGGCGCGACACCTTGTTCGCCATCATGCTGGCGACCGTCATGATCCCCGGCATCATCACGCGCGTGCCCGGCTTCCTGATCTGGAAGCAGTTGGGCTTGCTCAACACCTACGATCCGCTGACGTGGCCCTCGCTGCTCGCCTGGGGACCGATCTACGTCTTCCTGATGCGCCAGTTCTACCTGACGATCCCGCGCGAGATCGAGGAAGCGGCGATCATGGACGGCGCGAACGTCATCCAGGTGTACTGGTACATCATGCTCCCGCTGATCAAGCCGATCATGCTGGCAATCGCGGTGCTGGCGTTTCAGGGCAACTGGAACAACTTCCAGGGACCGCTGCTCTACCTGACCACGCCGCAGATGTACCCGCTGGGGCTGGCGATGCAGTTCTTCCAGAACTCGGTGTCTAAGGAAGCCCCGCTCTGGCAGTACATGATGTCGATGAGCGTCATGATGGCGTCTGGTGTTGGAGATCACTGGTACAGAAACAGTTCTCAGTTGCATCAACATCGGTGGCGGAAGGGATAATCGCAAGCGCTGGCGCGTCGTTTATTGTCGATGATCTGGGTAGGCAGCATGGCGCCGCCATGCCCCTACAATGCTCCTTATCGCCGTGTGCCTGTCGCCTGCGCTGACTCCGGCTTCGCCTTCAGAATCGTCGCCTGAAAGCGCCGACCTTGTGAATCTCGATCACCTGCGCTTCCTCACCGAGCCGATCATGGTCGACGGGCATTTGCGATGGCGGTCGTCCATATCACTCCAGAGTCGCCGGACTACGAATGCGGACGCGGCGGGCGAAGCGTCAGAGCGCCGTCGATGATGCGGCACGCGCCGCTGTCGTCTACCTTGAGTATGAGCGCACCGGCGACGCCAGCCTGCTCGACGAGGCGAAGCGCTGCCTCGAATTCGTCCTGTACATGCAGGCAAACGACGGCGAGTTCTACAATTTCGTCACCGACAAGACGGGCATGATCAACCGGACGGGCGGAACCAGCTACAAGAGCCTCGGCTGGTGGGCGATGCGCATGGCTTCTGGCGCTGGGCGAAGGCGTGCGCATCTTTGATCCTGTCGATCCCGCCTATGCGGGATCGTCTTGCCGACGCTATCTGCGCACCGAAACGGCGCCCGCTGGCACGCTCGGCAATTACGGGCAGATGAGCCGCGTTCACGGCTACGACGTGCCCGCCTGGATCGGCGAGCCGGACGTGACCAGCATCGGCTTGCTGGCGCTGTCGGCGTACTATCAGGCGCGCCCCAACGCGACGACGGCGGACATCCTCACTAAAATCGCCGACGGCATCGCACAGTACCATTTCGGCGACGACAGCACTCATCCCTGGGGATATGTACCTGCGTGTGCGAACGCGCTGGCCGAAAACCGTATACCTGGGGCGCGTACATGACGCGCGCTGGTCGTCGTCGGGATGACGCTTCAGCGGCAGGATTGATCGACTCGGCGGCAGCCGACGCGAATTCGTTCCGCTGCGCCAGCTTGCTTTCGAGCGTTTCCGCCAGATCGGACCGATCCCGGATCGGCTGGGGCAGATCGCCTACGGCACGAACATGCTGGTGCAGACTTACGCCGCGCTCTACCGCGCTACCGGCGACGAGCAGTACGCCCGCTACGCTGGGCTACAGAGCTGGCATTTCTGGCAACAATACGGCGGGCGTGTAGATGTACGCCCCTGAAACCAGCGCGTTTTTGACGGCATCAACGGACCCAGGTCGTGGCGCGTCAACCGAAATTCCGGCGCGGAGTCGACCATCGAAGGGTTGATGAGCCCGATCGCCATCGCCGACATCCCGCAGGCGGTCGATCTGCTCAGGTGAAGCCCATCGGTAGCAACGGCTGGCAGATCTCTGCCGAAGCGAGACCGGCGAGCGCGTCATCGGGACGCCGACTTACTACCCCGGAAGCTGGACGGCGAGGCCATCGTGAAGGCGGGCGCCATGGGTTTGGGCGAAGGGCAGCGGATGCGCCTGCAATTCGACGTGGCGCAGGAAGATGATTACCTGCTGTACGTCGCGCACATGCTTCAGGCGGCGAGCAGCAGCGCTAATACCATCCAGCGCGCCGAAGCCCTACGACCATCGACGGCAGCGATGCCGACTGGTCGCCGGATATTGCCCGGCTCGATCTGAACACGGCGCAGCAGTTCCTGCGCGGCGCGGGTTGTGCGGCAGGTGGACGTGATACACAGCGTTCGGCTGATGTGGGACGACGATAACCTTTACCTGTTCGCCGACGTGCGCGATCCTGAGCTTGACCAGCCGTTCACGCTCAGCAGCGTCTGGCAGGGTGACGCGGCTCTGGCTGTACCTGACCAGCAGCCTTGACGCCAGCCGCCTGTCCGCCAAAATCACGCTGGCGCAGATGCCCGACGGCGCGCAGTTGTGGGACTGGAACAACGTCGGCTTCGTCGAAGGCGGCGCGCTGGCGTTTCAGCCGGACGACGGCGGCTACCACTCGGAGGCGGCGCTGCCCTGTCGACGCTCGGCGTCGAGGCGGCGCAAGCCGGGATGCAGATCGGCATCGAAGTCGGGCGCGCGTCGGCGGCACTGTTCATGGATTTGACCGGGCGCGACCCCGATGTCGCCTCCAACCTGCTCAAGCTGATGCTGGTCGCGCCCGACATGGACGCTTCGGCGTCGACCACGCCGCAGGTCGCGCTGGAAGTCACCTTCGCCGACCAGCCCACCGTGACGATGCCGGAGAGCATCTCGCCGGACAGCGACTATTTCTGGGCTGATCGCCGCCACCGCCCAGCCGGTGCACCTCGCGCCCGGCACCTACACGATCCGCTACCGCTACGCCGGGGAAGAGTCGTCCAACCCCTCGGCAGGAGCAAGGTCGATGCGTCTCTATCTTCAGCCTGCCGTCGCCCGCCGGGTGCTGCAAACGCCGGACGGTCGGATGATCACGTTTACGTACAACACCGTGACCGGCTTGCGCGACCTGGGACGAACAATAGCCTCAAGTAGGGGCACGATATATCGTGCCTCACACACCACGAACATTGATACCGCCTCACAAAAGGGACTCGAATGAATATGCAGCTTACCCGCCATCCCCAAAGCCCGCCTGTACCCGAACCCGCCGTATCAATGGGCGATGAACGTTTTCAACGCCGCCGTGACGCAGCATAACGGCTTGTTCCACATGCATTATCGCGCGCAGGGGGTCGACTTCATCTCGCGCGTCGGCTACGCGGTCAGCGCCGACGGCTTGCGCTGGAATCGGCTCGCCGACCCCGTGCTGTCGCCGCACCGCGACCGCGAGGATTACCGGGGCATCGAAGACCCGCGCGTGACGCCGCTCGACGGCGCGTTCTACATGACCTACACCGCCTACGGCATCAACGGTAACTACCCGATGATCGCCCGCTCCGAGAACCTGATCACGTGGGAAGATGTCGCGCCGCTGGAGACGACCGAGAACAAGGATCACGTCCTGTTCCCGGAGAAGATCAACGGGCGCTATGCCATTCTGCACCGCCGCCGCCCGCACATCTGGATCGCCTACAGCGACGACCTGATCCACTGGACGGATCACACCATCATCATGTCGCCGCGCCCGAACGGTCAGGCGGCTGGGATAGCAAGAGCATCGGCGCGAACGGCGTGCTGATCAAGACCGAATACGGCTGGTTGCTGTTCTATCACGGCCATTCCGAAGGGCACATCTACCGACACTCGGTTGCTCTGCTCGACCTCGACGACCCGACGAAGGTGATTAACCGCCCAACTTCGTACATCATTGAGCCGACTGAAACGGGAGATCAAGGGCGACGTGGGCAACGTCGTAAGCCAGCTGCTCGAACAACGTCGTCGGCGATGAGCTGTGGTTCTACTACGCCGGGCGATCGGGTGATCGGGCTGGCGACCGCACCGTTCGCCGAAGTGGTCGATTTCGCGCGAACCGGGAGGGGAGCCGATGTCTGAACCGGTTGGGATTGGTCTGGTCAGCGGGGGCGTTCGGCGTCTTCGCCTGGAAGCGTTCGCTGCCATGCCGGAAGTCCGCATCGCCGCTGCTGTCGATACCGACGCCGGATGCCGACGCACTAGCGCAGCGCTGGAGCCAGCGCCTACCACAGCCTCGAAACGATGCTGTCGATCCGTCGGTTGAAATCGCGGTGCTGAACACGCCGCTGCCGTTCCTGCACGGAGCGCAGGGCTTGGCGGTGCTCGAAGCGGGCAAGCACCTGTTTTGTGAAAAGCCACTTGCCCTGACGCTGGCGGACGGCGAATCCTTGATCCGCGCGGTAGGCGGAAGCACGGAACTGGCATTGACGGTCGATTACGCCGCGTCCGAACCCGTACTGGCAGGCGGTTGCCGCGCTGCGTGACGACGGCGTGCTCGGTGCGCTGCGCCACATGGATTTAGCCAATCACGCTGCCGGGCTGAGCCTGCCGCCTGACCACCGGTTCTGGGACGCGGCAAGAGCGGCGGTATCTGGATCGAGCATGGCGTCCATTTCTTCGACGCCTTCGCGTGGGTCGCAGGTGTCGATGGCGCGATCAACGCGTCGGCGGCGTATGCCCGCGCCGATGGCGTGGTCGACCGTGTGGAAGCGCTTGCCCATTACGGTTTACGCCGCCGCCCATTTCTACCACGCTTTTGACCAGAGCGGGCAAACCGAGCAGACGACGGTCATCCTCACCTTCGAGCGCGGCTACGTCACGCTGCGCGAGTGGGTTCCCACGTCGATTGAAATCCTCACGCCGGTTTCCGCCGAGATGCTTCAGCCGTATCTGCCGGGCAAAGTCGAAGTCAGCACGCGCGACGACGGGCGCACGTTCGCTTACGCCTGCGCGCCGGAAGGGAAATCGAGCCTCTATCGCTGCCTGTATTCAGGCGGGGATGCGCGATCTCGCCTGCGCGGTCAACGATCCGGCGTACACGCTCGGCGTGACCGGGCGCGAGCCTGGCGAGCCTGCGGATGGCGGTAGAACGACCGGGCGATAATTCCGTTCGCGCGCTTGCCATTGCCCGGAACGCGAAGGGCATTTCCTCTACCAAAGCTGGTGAAATCTGCTGCGCATAAATGTGCGGGAAGCAACACAAACAAAAACGGCAGGTTTATGCCTGCCGTTTTTCTGCGTGAGTCTGTTCGGATCAGCTCCTGATTAGCTGAGGGACCTGGATCTGAACCAGTGATTGATGGATCCAGAGTCCACTGTTCTACCGTTGAACTATCCCTCACCAACACTTGTGAATTCTAGCACGCGCATCCGGTGCGATCAAGCCTGAGAGTCGCCCGAAATTCCGTTTGCCAGCGCGTGCCCGATCCGCCGCTCGATGCGCGGCTTGCCATAGGCTTGCAGGATTTCGTACAGGTCGGGCGTGTTGGTTCTGCCGGTGAGCGCCACGCGCACCACCATCATCACGTCGCCGAAATGTCCTTTGTACGCGCTGGGGTCTTTCTTGTAGCTCTTGACGTTGGGCGCGAAGCCCAGCCGTTCCGACAGCGCCCGCATGTCGTCCAGCCACGCCTCTTTCGGCATGGACGGATCGAAGGTGCCCACGTGTTCGAGGATCGCGGCAGTTAGCCCCGCCGCGAACGGCGGCATCGGTAGCCGTCACGCGAGATCGCTTCATCGAACAGCGCGTCGAAATAGAAGCCGCACGCCCGCTCGATGTCCGACCAGTTGACGATGTCCTTGCGCGGCGCGGGCGTCTCGCGCTCGACGTTGAACACGGCGACCGCGTATGTAGGGTCGGACGCGAGGATGCCTGCCAGCTTCGGATCGTACTGCTCCGCCCAGCCGACCGCGTAGTCGTAGACCTGCTGAGCGCCGTACGACGCCACCACGTCCTTGCTGATGTCGTTGAGCTTGACGATATCGAACAGCGGCTGGCGACGCCCATATCCTCCAGCCGGAACGGGAAATCGGTGTACGGCTTATCGGGGTTGGCTTTCTGCCAGTCGTAGAAGCCTGAATTCGCTAGGTTGAGCAGGTACTCGATCACCGCCTGCGTCGGGTAGCCGACCTCGGCGTAGTACGCCATGTTCGCTTCCGGGTCTTTGCGCTTGCTCAGCTTGCGCTTGGAGCTGCCCTCCAGCTTGGCGATGGGCGATGTGGGCGAAGGCTGGCATCGGGACGCCGAGGAACTCGAATATCTGGAGGTGCAGCGGCGCGGACGGCAGCCATTCTTCGCCACGAATGATGGTCGTGACGTGCATGAGCGTGTCGTCGACCACGTGGGCGAAGTGATAAGTCGGCAGGCTGTTCGACTTGAGCAGCACCGTATCCTGATCGTTGGCGGGCAGATCGAGATCGCCCTTGATCACGTCGTGAAAGCGGGCGCGCGCCTCGTTGGGGTAGGGCGCGCGGATGCGGATCACCGGGCGCTCGCCCTGCTCAAGCTGCGCCACCACCTGTTCCAGCGAGGCATCGCGCCATTTCGCCCATTTGCCGTAATAGCCCGGCTTGACGCCCTGCGCTTCCTGATCCTTGCGCAGTTGGGCGAGTTCTTCCTCCGAGCAGAAGCACGGATAAGCGTACCCGCGCGCCACCATGTCCTTGATGAAGACTCTGTACAGCTCGATCCGTTCGCTCTGCGTATAGGGACCGTAATCGCCGCGCTCGACCTGCGGGTCGCTCTGGACGATGCCCTCGTCCGGCGTCAGGTCGAAGGTGTTCAGGTTCTGGACAATTTGCTCGACGCTGCGATCCTGCTCGCGCTTCTTGTCGGTATCCTCGATGCGCAGGAAATACACGCCGCCCGACTGCCGCGCGACCCGGCTGTCCACCAGCGCCGTCATCAGGCTGCCGATGTGGACGAATCCGGTCGGACTGGGCGCGAAGCGCGTGACCTGCGCTCCCGGTGAGAGCGGGCGCGGCGGGTACTGCTGGAACAGATCAGCCGGGGTGGTGGTGACGTGCGGAAAAAGGAGCTGTGCCAGTTCCCGGTGAAAGTCGGTCATTGGGTTGAAAACCTCACGATTGTTCGATTATAGAGGCGCTTTTCGGTGCGCCCCAAAGGGTATCATGTTTGCCCGGACTGTGGCTAGATACGGCGGCGGCGCATGATGACGCTCTCGGCGAGACCGATGCCCGCCAGCGTCGACAGCAGCGACGTGCCGCCGGAACTGATAAATGGCAGAGTCAGTCCCGTGACCGGCATCAGGCTCAGGTTCATGCCAATCGAGACGACCGTCTGAAAGAAAATGAACGTGGCGACGCCGTAGCAGATCAGGCTGCCGAGCGGGTCGACCGCCTGACGCGCGCCGCGCAGGATGCGCATGATCACCACGCCGATCAGCACCATGACGGTGACGCCACCGACGAAGCCGAATTCCTCGCCGATCACGCTGAAGATGAAGTCGGTATGGCGCACGCGCAGGAAGCGCAGCGTGTTCTGCGGACCCTGAGCGTAGCCCGCGCCGAGCAGTCCGCCGGAGCCGATGCTGATCCTCGCCTGAAGGATGTTGTAGTAGGCGTCGGGGTCGCTTTCCGGGAAGATGAATGACGTGATGCGCTGCTTCTGGTAATTCTGCATCTGCGACCAGGCAATCGGCACGGCGACGGGCGCGATCAGCATCAGGATTAAGCCGAAGATGGCAATGTGCTTGAGCCGCAAGCCCGCTGCCCACACCATCACCAGCCACATGACCCCAAACACAATCGCCATGCCCAGGTCGGGCTGGATGAAGATGATCGCCGTCGGGATGCCGATGTGAATCAGCGACCTGAACACGGTCGTGAGCCGGTTCATCTTCTCCCAGTTGGTGGCGAGCAAATGCCCCAGCGTGATGATGATGACGACTTTGGCGATTTCCGACGGCTGGATGCGAATACCGATGTTGATCCAGCTTTTCGCGCCCGCGTCGCCCTCGACGCCGAAGAAAAACACCAGCACCAGCAGGGCGATCATGACCAGGTACAGCCACTGGTGCAGCCCGCCGAGCAGACGATAGTCGGCGGCGGAGAGCGCCAGCAGCACGATCATGCCCAGCAGGGCAAAGCGAATCTGGTCAGGGACGCGGTTGATCAGGTCAGGGTCGATGGCGTTGAGTGTCGCGCTGCGGATCATCAGAATGCCGAAGATCGTCAGCGCGATTGCTGCACCCAGCAGGACAAAGTCAAAATGCCGCCAGATGCTTCCGGGATGACTCATGCACTACAGCCTCAAGTCCAACGCTGCCGCCATTATAGCAATGCGTGGGCGTGAAATGAAGCCTACCCCACCGTGCCGTTCTCGTCGGGTGCGGTCGCAGGATAATCGGGGTCGTCGGTTTCGATACCTTCAAGGCGTTTGACGAAGGGGATTTCGGCGACCAGTAGGCTGGCTCGCTCGCGCTGTTGCAGGGCGATATCGACATTCTCGTCGTCGACCGAGACGTACTTGGAGATGACCGCGAGAATTTCCTTCTTCATCGCGTCCATCCGTTCCGGTGGCAGGTTGATGCGGTCGTGGACGAGGACGAATTGCAGCCGCTCCTTCGCCAGACTGCCGCTCTTTTTGTGCGCTGTCCGTCCAAACAGGCGGTCAAGGAATTCAGGCATTATCGAATCCTCTCATAACCCGTCATCTACCGCTGAACAGGCGCGTAAGCCGTTTGAAGAAGCCGTCCGGCTCACCGAGTTTCATAAATGGCACTTTTTCGCCCATCAGCCGCCGCGCAATATTGCGGTATGCCGTACCCGCCCGCGAATTTTCGTTTAGCGTAACTGGAACGCCGCTGTTTGACGATGGGACAACAGTATCGTCCTCCGGCACGATGCCGATCAGCCGGATCGCCAGCAGGTCGGTCACGTCGTCGGGGGAGAGCATCTCGCCCCGGCGCACCATTTCCGGGTTCAGACGGTTGAGGATCAACTGTCCCGGTGGTTTGTTCTCGGTCTCCAGCAGCCCGATCACCCGGTCGGCGTCGCGGACGGCGGAGACTTCGGGGTTGGTGACGATCAGCACTTCGTCGGCGGGCGCGACGGCGTTGCGGAAGCCGCGCTCGATGCCTGCCGGGGAATCGATCAGCACGAAGTCGAATTCTTCGCGCAGAAAGTCGGTGAGCTGCACCATATCCGCCGGGCTGACGGCGGTCTTGTCGCGCGCCTGCGCTGCCG
Source organism: Anaerolineae bacterium (assembly GCA_046328655.1). GTDB lineage: Bacteria > Chloroflexota > Anaerolineae > Aggregatilineales > Phototrophicaceae > Flexifilum. Next base: position 83,138 of record JAXLWE010000013.1, read on the forward strand.
GGATCAGGTAGAGTTCGGGGAACATCTTGTGACGGATCATCGCCTGACGCGGCTTGCAGCGCCCCTCGATAATGTCCACCAGATCGTAGACGATCCGGTTTTCCAGACCCATGACGATGTCGAGGTTGCGCAAGCCAATGTCAGCGTCGATGAGCGCGACTTTCTGGTTGATGCGCGCCAGGGCGACGCCGAGGTTGGCTGTGGTCGTGGTTTTGCCAACTCCGCCTTTCCCTGACGTTACGGTGATGACTTTTCCCCCCACCTGCAATTCCTCTCTTGGACTTAACGCCAGGCTTCTACGACAATGCGACTGTCGCGGATCAGCGCCATCTCAGGCTTGGGCTTGTGGCGTTTATCCGACGGTGAAATGCTGATGTACCCGGCGATTCGAAGCTGTGTCGGGATCATGTCCAGGGCGCAGACCAACGCGCTCTCGTCGCCGCTCGCGCCCGCATGGACATTGCCGCGCAGCCGTCCCCACACAATCACGTCGCCGTCGGCGATGATCTCCGCGCCGGGGTTCACGTCGCCGAACACGACCACGTGCCCCTGGCTGCGAACCGTTCGCCCCGACCGCAGCGTGCGCCGGATCATCAATCCGAACGTACCGTCTTCCTCATGCGTAGCGCTGGCGGATTGTTCCTGCTGCGCCGGGTTGACCAGATTCGCGCGTAAATCAAGGGCGCTAGCGGAGTCGATAGTCGTCTTGCTCTCGCTCATGACCGCGTAGAGTGTCAAGCCGCGCCGTTCGAGCAATGCCTTCGCTGACCCAAGCTCGTCCTTGCGTACCGGGCGCGACCCCACATCGAGCGTGATCCGTGCGCCGGAGAAGAAGGAGCTTTGCTGGTCGATGCGTGCGGCGAGGTCTGCCATGACCCCCTGCCATTCTTCGGACTCGTCCAGCGAGATCAGAAGACCATCTTTGACACCCTTGATAGCGACTGTTTGCATTGTGCCATTACCCAATTCGGCAGGAGCTTATAACCCTTAATATACTATATTGGATCGGCAATAAGCGCTACAGAAAAGTAGTGTTTGGGAGGCGTGCGCTGCGGTTGCCAAATCCGCAGGGGCGTGTTTCAGACCCGTGCCTGCACGAGCAGCGTCAACCGATTGCCGAATTACATCACCCCGGCGATGCGCAGCAGCATGAACAGCGGCAGCAGCGTGAACCCGGCGGTGGCGACCCAGCGCGCGGCGTGGGTGGTTTTCTCCAGCCACTGCCCGAACGTGTACATGGCGTAAGTCATCCACAGAAGCTGGATCATGAGCAGCGGCAGCAGCAGCACCGGGCTGTCCGCGCCGAAGTAGATCAGCCCGAAGGCGGCGTAGCTGCCAAAGGCGATCATCGTGACGACACCGACCGGCGGATACCAGCGCGCGAGCCGCGCCAGCCCCAGCACGCCCAGCGCCAGCCCGACCGCCGTGAACTGCCCGACGATCAAGCCCATCAGTTGAATCCAGCGCTCTGGCTCGCGCCACACGCCGCCGATGAAATAGGGGATGTTGTAGGTCAGCGCGAGCGCCTGTTCCACCGGATAGTTCCACCAGAATTCGGAATAGTAGCTCTGGCTGATGCCATACAGCCCGTAGATCAAAATCGCCAGCAGCCCCGCCCAGTACACGACGGGCAGTCGGATGCGCGACAGGAACAAGCCGAGCGCCGCCGCAGGGACGAGCAGCACAAACAGCGGGTCGTTGACGACTCCGACCGCCAGCAGGAGCAGCAGCCCATAGGTGTGATAGGGGCGCAGCGCCCCGGTCGAAGGCGCATCCGGGCGCGGGTTGCTGACCAGCAAGCCGTCGATTAGCAGGAACAGCGTCCACGGTGAGCAGCGTCGTCAGGCGCAGGCTGCGCGGCGTGCCGATGCCCGCCAGAAACAGCGCGGCGAACAGGATCAGCCCCGCCGCCGCGCCGAGCGTTGGGCGCTTGCTCAGCCCCAGGAGGATGCCCGCCGCCACCAGCGCCACGACCAGCGCGCCGCCGACTTCCAGCGGGTTCAGGCTTTCCGCGCCGCCCGTCTGAATCCAGAATGACGGGCTGAGCGCCAGCGCCAGCCCGCCGATTATCGAGAGCGCCGGACCCATCAGCCGCAGCGCCAGCGCCATGCCGACTACCGCCAGCGCCATGCCGGACGCGCGAATGACCGGCGTGTGCCCGACGGTCAGAAAGATCGCCCAGGCAGCGGCTCCGGCGATCAGGGCGGGCAGGTAGGCGCTGGCGCGGCGCTGGGCGAGGGCGATCACGGCGTCGTCGGCTCCACCGAGATCGGCGCGGGCTGGCTGCCGCTGGCTCGCTGCTCCTTCAGGCGCAGGTAGGCTTCCATCGTCTCCATCACCATCGGCAGGGCGTTAGCGGAGCCTTCGCCGCCGTTGTAGATGAAGCCGAGGATCAGAATTTCCGGGTTCTCGTAAGGCGCGTAGGCGGTGAACCAGGCGTGCGCGGGCCAGTTGCCCGGCTTGCACAAGCCGAGCGGTCGCGCCACGTCGTCGCAGTATTCCGCCGTGCCGGTCTTTCCGGCGACATCAATGTAGGGCAGGTTGGCGGTCGTCGCCGTGCCGTTGGTGACCGCGAGCCGCATCCCCTGTCGGATGTATGCCAGATTTTGCGAGCTGACGAAGGCAGGACGGTAATTCGGGTCGAAGCGCAGGCTGGTGCAGATGCCGTCGTCCCACGTGTAATCCAGCGGCACGGAGACCGTGTAGTCGCGCGGCTCGTACAGCAGCGAATCCTGGCTGACGTTCACCGTCGCCCGGTAGGTATCCGGATTGCAGCGCAGCGGGTTGTAGAACTCACTGTCGGACTCGCACACGCAGGCGAGGCTGTCCGCGCCCTTCATGATCATATCCTCAAGGATCATCAGCCTGAGCGGTTCGGTCTGCGGGATGTTGTCGATGTCGATGGTGCGGTCGATGATCGGCTGGAATGGCTGGGTCACGTTGCCGTTCGCGTCGAGATAGTCGTGGATCAGCGTCGGCTGGTAGAGCGTGCCGCCGTTGACAATCGCGGATACGGCGCTGGCAAGCTGAAGCGGAGTCACGTTGACGTAGCCCTGACCGAACGCGGCGTTGTAGGTGTCGCCGGTCGACCAGTTCTGCCCGTACAGGCGGCGCTTCCAGTCCTGATCGGGCATACGTCCATAGTTCTCGAACGGCAGCTCGATGCCGAGCTTCGAGCCGATGCCGAAGGCGGTCGCGTAGCGGAACAAATCGTCGATGCCCAGCCCGCCGGGCTTCAAGACCTGCTCGGAGACTTCCGGGTTGCCGCCGCCCACCTGATAGAAATACACGTCGCAGCTTTGGGCAATCGCGCCGATGATGTTCAGGTTGCCGTGTCCCTGCGGCAGCCAGCACACGAAGCGCTGCGCGGCTGCGATGTCGTTCGGCGCGTACTTGTTGGGCAGCAGCAGCGTGCCGGGGTCGTTGAGCGTCGAATTCGGGTCGATGACGTGTTCCTGAAGTACGCCCGCCGACGTGATCAGCTTCCACACCGAGCCGGGCGGGTACAGCGACTGCGTCACGTGGTTGACCAGCGGGATCAGCGGGTCGGCGGCGACCTTCAGGTAGTAGTCAACGTCGATGTTGCGGGCGAAGCGCGAGTTGTCGTAGCTCGGGTAGCTGACCATCGCCAGCACCTCGCCGGTCGTCGGGTTGAGCGCCACAATCGACCCGGTCTGGCTGACGATGCGCCCGGCATCCGAATTGATCTTGGCGATACGGTTGCGCAGCGCCTGTTCGGCAGCGGCTTGCAACTCAGTGTCGAGCGTCAGCCGCACGCTCGAGCCGGGGCTTGGGTCGATGGAGATGACCGGGTCGCCAATCGGCTGCCCGGCGACATCGACCTCGTTGACGATCCGCCCGCGCTGCCCGGCAAGTTCGGTCTCCAGATAGGACTCCAGCCCGGCGTAGCCGTAACGGTCGTATGCCGGGTCGTACCCCTGCGCGATCAATTCCAGCTCGCGCTCCGCCGGGATGCGCCCCATGTAGCCGACGATCTGCGCCGTTAGCTCGCCCGTCGGATATTCGCGCACCGACGAGGTATCGATGTCGACGCCGGGAAGCGGTAGGCTTCCTCAGGATTTGCATCGCCGTTTCTCCTGGCTCACGTCGCGGGCGACGACCACCGGGCGGTACGGCGCGATACCTTCGCCTTCAGCCACCAGTTCTTCGATGCTGCGGACGTTCTGCCCGGACGCCAGCGCAATCGCGCGCGTCGGCGGGACGCCCGTCAGCGCCGAGAGGCGGTTGTAGATGCGCAGAACGTCGTCCTCGCCGCTGGGCAGGTCGGCGGGCGTCACGCGCACGTCGTAGGCGGGCACGTTGATCGCCAGCGACACGTCGTAGCGGTCGCGGATCGTTCCGCGCGGCGCGGCGACCGGGACTTCACTCAGGCGGTTCTCGTTAGCGCGCGCCTGATTCTGGGCATTCTCGACGATTTGAAGCTGGTACATGCGGACGGCGAACAGCGCAAAGACGGCGAAGATGATTCCCTGAAAGAAGGTCAGCCGCCAGCCCTGAAACGGTGAGAGCCGCTGCATTGGGACTGCTCCTCAAACCCTTACGACGGAAACGGATGCTGCTCCCGCCCGGTACGGCGCTGGATGCGGCGCACGACCCAGTAGACGGGACCGATGAACACCAGATTATAGGCGATTGTCGGCAGGATGACGTAGGTCAGGTTTTCCAGCGGGTAGATCGTGAACCCGGCGGTTGCCACCACGATCATATAGATCAGCTTGTCCAGTATCGTCCCGGCGATGACGATCCCGATGACCATCAGGAAGCCGACGCGGTACACCTGCTGCTTCAGTTGGTCGATGCCGAACACCAGCGCCAGCAAGCCCAGCACCGATGCTCCGGTCGGCGCGGCGGAGAGCAAATCCTCGGCGATGCCGCCGACGAATGCCCACGCGACTCCCTGTTCCAGCCGCCCGTTGATCGCCCACGACAGCGTGAGCAGGAACACCAGATCGGGTTCGCCGCCGAGGATGCGAATCTGCGGGATGAAGGTCGATTGCAGGATGACCGCCAGTGCGATCAGCGGAATGCCCCAGTATGTCCCCATTGATTATGGCGCTGGCGTCCCGTCAAATACCGAAAGATCGACGGGCTGGAAGTTGGTGACGATCAGGACGAATTCGAGCGTGTCGAAGTTGATCAGGCTGCGCACCTGAGCTTCCTGGTTGAGACCGCTTGCCGCCAGCCGGACGCTGGTCACCTGCCCGATCACGATGTCGGGCGGGAAGTTGCCTCCCAGCCCGGACGTGAGCACGAGGTCACCGTCCTGCACCTGCGAATCGAGCGGGATCATGTCCAGCAGCAGCGTGCCGGACGCCTGCCCGCGCACCGTGCCCTGTACGCGCGTCGTCTCCAGCCGCGCGCTGACGGCGCTCGACGGCTCGGTGACCAGCATCACCCGTGCGGCGTTCGCGCTGACGCGGATCACCCTGCCGACCAAGCCCTGTCCGGTCACGACCGGCATCCCGACCGCTACGCCGTCGCGCGTGCCGTGATCGACTGTGATCGTGCGCAGGAAGCCGCTTTCGTCGACGCCGATCACGTTGGCGGTGACGAATTCCTGGTTGCGCACCGAAGCGGTGTACTGGAGCAGGTCGGACAGCCGCTGGTAGTCGCTGTTGATCTCGCGCAGCTCGACCAGCTCCTTCTGATAGAGGGCAAGCGCCGTTTCGAGGTCGGCGATGCGCGTCTGAAGCGTCTGAACGTCGGAGAAGCGCGACAAATTGTCGTTGATGGCGAGGGCGAAGCGGTTAAAGACGCCGGAGACCGCCTGAAGTGGGACGGCGAGCAAATCCTCGACCGGAGCGAGCAGCCCCGTCCGGCTGCCGACGATCAGCCCGACTGCCAGTATCACGCAGACGAACAGAAATAGTGTCCGGTTTGAACGCCAGTTCCGCCTGAAGCCGGAACCCTGATTCAAATTCATGCCGCCCTCCGGCAGCGGATTATAGCAGATTGGCTATTTGATTATAATGGAGGCTAGTGACGGGTGCTGCCGCGCTCAAGACCGACCAGCAGGCGGCGGAGGTTGTTGTAATCTTCGAGGATGCGACCCGCGCCGCGCGCGACGCAGGTCATCGAATCGTCGGCGACCCAGGTGCGGATGTTGACTTCTTCGGTTACCCGCTCGGCGAGGTTGCGAAGCTGACCGCCGCCGCCCGCAAGGCAGATGCCGCTCTCCATCAGGTCGCCTACCAGTTCCGGCGGCGTGTCGTCGAGCGCATCCTTGATCGTGTCGATGATGATGCCGACCGAACCGGCAATCGATTCGCGGACTTCGATGGAGCTGACTTCGACGGTCGTCGGCAGCCCGGTGACCAGGTTGCGCCCCTTGACCGGCTCGACGCGCTCCTGCGCCATCGGGTATGCCGAGCCGATGGCGATCTTGAGGCGCTCGGCAGTCGGCTCGCCGACCAGCAGGTTATGCTTGGTGCGCATGTACTGGACGATGTCCTCGTCCATCTCGTCTCCGGCGACGCGGATCGAGCGGCTGATGACGATGCCGCCCAGCGAGAAGATGGCGACTTCGGTCGTGCCGCCGCCGATGTCCACGATCATGCTGCCGCGCGTCTCCTGCACCGGCAAGCCCGCGCCAATGGCGGCGGCGACCGGCTCTTCGATCAGGTAGACTTCGCGCGCCCCGGCGCTCACCGCCGCGTCGTAGACGGCGCGCTTTTCGACTTCAGTCACGCCGCTGGGGATGCCGACCACGACGCGCGGGCGCGGGATGGGAACCCAGCTTTGCTCGTGCGCTTTATGGATCAGATGGTTGAGCATGGCTTCGGTGACTTCGAACTCGCTGATGACGCCATCGCGCAGGGGGCGGACAATCAGGATGTCCTTTGGGTTTTTGCTCCACATCTCTTTCGCCCGCGATCCGACTTCGATGGGGCGACGGGTTTTTCTCTCGATGGCGACGAACGACGGCTCGTTGATGACGATGCCTTTGCCGCGCACGCTCACGAGCGTGTTGGCTGTGCCAAGGTCGATGCCTACGTCAAGAGAGAACAACCCAAAGAAGTAATCGAGCGGACTTAACACAGAGTCTCCTAACGCGATGAAGCAGCGGGCGGCATTATAACATGGGGGGGAGTGAATACAAAGCACCGTGAACCCGGCGACAAGCGTACTCCATACCCTGCGCGAGCATGATTTGCTGCCTGCGGATGCCCTCCTGATCGTGGGGGTTTCCGGGGGCACGGACTCGCTGGCGCTACTCCACATTCTGCGGGGGCTGGGCGTGCGGCTGCACGTCGCCACGCTCGATCATGGGCTGCGTGGCGCGGCGGGCGCGGCGGATGCGCGCTTCGTCGTCGAGACGGCGGAGGCGTGGGGTCTGCCGGTCACGGCGGGTCGAGCCGACGTGCGCGTGCTGGCGAAGGCGCAGCGGCTCAGCATTGAGGCGGCGGCGCGCGCCGCCCGCTACGATTTTCTGTCATCAGTTGCTCACGAAGCTGGCACGCAGCGCATCGCCGTCGCCCACAACGCCGACGACCAGGTCGAGACGGTGCTGCTCCATCTGCTGCGCGGGTCGGGCGTCGGCGGGCTGGCGGGCATGGCGTATGCCGCGCCGCTGCCAGGGCATCCCGATCTGATGCTGATCCGCCCGCTGCTCGACGTGCCGCGCGCCGACCTCGATGCCTACTGCCGCGAACACGGCTTGCAGCCGCGCCATGACGCCAGCAACGCCGATGCCCGCTACCGCCGCAACCGCCTGCGCCTCGATCTCGATCCCGAAGCTGCGCGAAGTCTCGCCGCAGGTCGAGCGGCGGCTGCTCCAGCTTGGCGAGATCGTCCGCGTCGAGGATGCCTACATTGAACATGCGCCTGCACGCGGCGGTCGATGCCCACCTAACGCGCGGCGAGGATCGTATTCGCCTGCCGCGCGAGGTCTTTCGCGGGCTGCACCCGGCGCTGCAGCGGCGCTTCGTGCTTTTGGCGGCGGACAGCCTCGGCGCTGCGGCGGACGTGGGCTTGGTGCATGTCGCCGCCGCTGTCCGGCTGGGGCTGGAAGGGGCGGTCGGCGCGCGGGCGCAGTTGAAAGGCGGCGTCCAGCTTCGCGTCGACTACGATGCGGTCGTGATCGAGCGGGCGGACGCGCCGACGGGCGACGATCTGCCGCTGCTGCCCGAAGGTGCGGAAATCGCAGTCGCCGTGCCGGGCGTCACACTGATCAATGACGACTGGTCGCTGCGCGCCGCACTCAATCCATTTGACGACTCCAGCCTGCGTCTTGCGGTCGGGGAGGGCAGTACTGTAGTACTATGCGGCAGGCGCGCGGGCGACCGATTCGCACCGCTTGGTCTCAATGGACACAGCCAGAAAATTGGCAAGTGGATGATCGATCATCTGGTGCCGCGTGACGTGCGCGACCGGCTGCCGCTTCTGCTCGTGGACGGGGAGATTGCCGCGTTGTGGTGGCGCGGCTGGACAGTAAGCGAGGCGTTCGCCGTCCGTGAGCAGTCCGCCCGCGTCGTTTATTTCGAATTTCGGCGGAATTCCGGCGTGCCGCCCGAAAAGACGTAAGAAGTCTCCTATGCAAAGTTGCAATTATTTCTAAATCCTGTATGCTTAAGAAAGCATAAATGCGGCAATAAGTTAGGGTTAGGCTCATACCGATGATCGACAACAATGAAAACGCTTCAGTTCTGGTCGTAGACGACGAAGCAGCCATTCGCTATTCGGTGAGCAAGACTTTGCAGCGCGTCGGCTACAGCGTGCGCGAGGCGGCTAGCGGCGAGGATGCGCTCGACATCATTCGCGGCGAGCCGTTCGATGTGGTGCTGACCGACATCCGTATGCCGCCCGGTCTCGACGGCGTGGAATTAATCCGTCGCATTAAGGACACCGACCCCGACACCATTGTCATCCTGATGACGGCGTATCCCAGCCTGCCCACTGCGGTCGAAGGGCTGCGTCTGGGCGCGCACGACTACCTTATCAAGCCGAGTTCGAGCCAGGACATCCGCCAGAGCGTCGCGCGCGGCATCGAGCGGTCGCGCAACCTGAAGCGCCGCCGCCAGCTCCTCGACGCCATCCGCAGCAACGTCACCGAATTGAGCCGCACGGCTCAGGAGCCGGTGCTGCCGCTGCGCGAGGCGCTGGTCGCCGAGAAAGCGCCCGCCGAAGCGGTGGGCGAGACGCTGGTCGGCAACGTGATCACGCTGGGTCCGCTGACGATCTATCCCGGTCGCTATCAGATTTCGGTGGACGAGCACCCGATTGACCTCACGCCGACCGAGTTCGACCTGCTGCTGTATCTGGCGGCGCACCGGGGACGGGTGGTATCATGCCACGAACTCGTGCGCGAAGTGCGCGGCTATGCCGTCGACGAGGCGGAAGCCCGCGAGGTGATTCGCCCTCACGTCAGCAACCTGCGCCGCAAGCTCAAGCAAGCCGGGCAGGACGCCGACCTGATCGTGAACGTGCGCGGGATCGGCTATCGGTTGAGTGAGCAGGTCGATTAACACTTGAAGCAAAACAATCTCATATTAGCTCTCCTGCTGGCGCTGGCGGCGATGGCGACTTCGCTGCACGCGCAGGACTTTCGCGTCGAGACGCTGATCGCGTCGATGACGCTTGAGCACAAAGTCGCGCAGATGTTCATGGTCACGCTGCACGGCTCCATCCTCACTGAAGATGGCGCGGCGCACCTGCGCCAGTGGCAGCCCGGTGCGGTCGTCCTGTTCGACGACAACGCGGGCGACCCGCCATCCATCACCCGGCTGACCAATGCCTTTCAATCCACCATCACCGAAGCGGGCGGCGTCCCGATGCTGATCGCCGTCGATCAGGAAGGCGGCGTCGTCACCCGGCTGACCAACGGCTTCACCATGTTCCCCGCCCCGGTGCTGATCGACGCGGCGGGCGACGACATGGCGTATCAGGTGGGGCAGGCGGTGGCACAGGAACTGAGCGCCGTCGGCATCAACATGAATCTCGCCCCGGTCGCCGACCTCGAAACCTACCGGGATAACCCGATCATCTTCCGGCGCTCGTGGGGCAGCGACCCCAATATGACGGGCGATGCTATCGCCGCCTTCATTCGCGGCTCGGAATCGCTCAACGTGCTGGCGACCGCCAAGCATTTCCCCGGTCACGGCGAGACGCGCCAGGACTCGCACGGCGAGCTGCCGACTGTCGATCTGCCGCTGGATCGGCTGGAGACGGTCGAGTTCGTGCCGTTCGAGAAGGCGATTGCCGCTGGCGCTGCCGTCATGGTTGGGCATCTGGATATGCCCGCGCTCGACCCGACGCCCAACATGCCTGCTTCGCTGTCGCACAACGTGATCACCGGAATCCTGCGCGACCAGATGGGCTATGACGGCGTGGTCATGACCGACGCGCTCGACATGAACGCCGTCGACCTGAACTACAACTTCTACGACGCCATTGTGATGTCGATCAACGCGGGCGCAGACGTGCTGGCGATGGGTCCGAGCATCGGGCAGCCCGTGTTCGAGGCGGCGATGCAGCGCGTCGTCGACGAGGTGCGCGCCGGGAACATCTCCGAGGATCGCATTGACGAGTCCGTGCGGCGGATTCTGAACCAAGCAGCAGTACGAAGGCGTCCTCGACTGGCAGCCGCTCGATCCGGCAACCGCCGTCGAGCGCATGAACGTCGAGGCGCACGCCGAACTGTTCAACCAGCTTTATCAAGCCGGGGTGACGGTCGCCTACGACCGCAACAACCTTGTGCCGATCCCGCCGGATCGCCGCGTAGGGATCATCTTCTTAGCGACACGCTATCAGATTCAGGCGGAGTGTTCGCAGTACAGCACTAACATTCAGTGGACGGGCGTCTCGGATAACCCGTCGCCGGAGGAGATCGGCTGGGCGCTCGACAACGCCCGCTCGGTCGATACGGTTGTGGTGTGGACGCAGGACGCGATTACGAACGTCGAGCAGCAGCAGTTGGTCAACGCGCTGCCGCAGGATAAGACGATTGCCGTTGCCCTGTGGTCGATCTACGACTGGCAGACGTACCCGAACGTGGCGGCTTACGTGCTGACCTACACGCCCGCGCGCCCGGCTGTCCCGGCGGCGTGCGCGGTGCTGTTCGGCGCGGCTCCGGCGACCGGAAGGCTGCCGGTGACGCTGGGCGTCGACCTGCCCGCCGGGAGCCACGACGGAAATTAAGGGCGATCATACCTTCGGGTAGGTAATGTAAGGGCACGACATGTCGTGCCCTTACATTAATCTTTTTCTACGACGTTACAGACTGTAATGGCTCGCCGCTGGGGATCAGTGGCGGCGAACCCGTATCGAGGTCATCCCACTTTCTTGTCGGCGACGATCATCCTGAGCGCTTCCTGCACCCGCTCGGCGCGGACTTCGGCGCGGCGCGCTCGCTCGATCCAGTTGACGTAGGCGCGGCGGTGCGACGACGGGAAGCGTTCGAAGATTGCCTGCGCCTTGGCGTTGGCGTCCAGCGCCCACAGAAGGTCCTCAGGAAGTTCGACCAGCCGCAGCTCGGTTTGCATCACCATCGCATCGTCTCCGTAATTGCGAACATATTTTCGATTATATATAGGTTTTTGGGAATTGGAACATCGATTCGCCGTTTGTTAATTTTCTGTACAAATGTTCTACGTTTTATGCCACAATAACCCGCCGAATCCCGCGCGGAGATAGGTCTCGGCAGCAAAGTGATTTATAATTGACATACAGAATGTTATGAACAGATGAAGATGAGGTGGCGCAATGGCTGAGCATCGGGTTGGCAGTGTCGATACATTCCTGCGAGACGGGGAGATGACACGCCTTGAGCTGGAAGGTAAGCCGGTCGTCGTCGCGCGGGTCGATGGCGCATATCACGCCTTTGGCGGCAACTGCCCGCATTACGGCGCGCCGCTGGATCAGGGGGTGCTGCGCGGGCATACGCTGATGTGTCCGTTTCACCACGCCTGTTTCGACGTGCGCACCGCCGTTCGGCTGGAGCCGCCAGCCCTGAACGATCTGGCGCGCTACCCGGTGCGGCTCGACGGCGGCGACATTTACGTCACGCTGCCCAACGACAACGTTCGCCAGCCGCAGGGCAAGGTCGACCCGGCGGACGGGCGGCATTTCGTGATCGTGGGCGGCGGCGCGGTCGGCAACGCGGCGGCGGAGGAACTGCGCCGGAGCGGGTATCGCGGCAGGATCACGATCTTTAGCTCGGTCAGCACGCCGCCGATTGACCGCCCGAACGTCTCCAAAGACTATCTCGCTGGCGACGCCGAGCCGGACTGGATTCCGCTGCGCGGCGCGGACTGGTACGCCGAGCGCGACATCGACCTGCGTCTGAACACCATCGTGACGAAGGTCGATCCCGACGCGCATTCAGCGTCACGCTCGACGGCGGCGAAGTCGTGCAGTACGACCGGCTGCTGCTGGCGACCGGCGGCGTCCCGCGCGACCTGAAGCGCGTGCCCGGCGGCGATCTCGACGGCATTTTCCTGCTGCGCTCGCTGGAGGACGCCGACCGCATTCTGGCACAGGTGGGCGAGGGCAAGCGCGCCGTGCTGGTCGGCGGCAGCTTCATCGGCATGGAAGTGGCGGCGTCGCTGGCGAAGGGGCGCAAGGTCAATGTGACCGTCGTCGATATGGTCGATCTGCCGTTTCAGAAGGTGCTGGGCGACGACATCGGGCGCATGTTCATGGACGAGCACGCCGCAAACGGTGTGGTGTTCCGCCTCGGCGCGCAGATCGAGCGCTTCGTCGGCGACGGCGGGCGCGTGGCCGGCGTGCAGTTGGCGGGTGGCGACGTATTGCCTGCTGATTTCGTGGTGGTTGGCGTCGGCGTGCGCCCGGCGACCGATTTCCTGAAAGACTCCGGCATCAAGCTGAACGAGCGCGATCAGTCGGTGCTGGTGGATACGCGCCTGCGGGCGAGCGCAGCCGACGTGTTCGCCGCAGGCGACATCGCCCGCTATCCGACGCCCGACGGCGAGTCGCAGCGCATCGAACACTGGCGCGCGGCGCAGCAGCAGGGGGTGGTCGCGGCGCGGGCGATGCTCGGCATGGACGACAACGTCAAGGCGCACGTCCCGTTCTTCTGGACGAGCCAGTGGGACATCACCCTGCGCTACGTCGGGCACGCCGACTCGTGGGATGAGATAATCTTCCGGGGCAAGCCGGAGGACAAGAATTTCATCGCCTTCTACGTCAAGGGCGGAAAAATGAAGGCGGCAGCCGGGCTGAAGCACGACCGCGATCTGGACGCGCTCGAATTTCTGCTGATGGACGGCAAGCCGCTGACGCCGGAGCAGATGCGCGACGAGGCGTTCGATCTGGTGGCGTATGCGGTGAGCGGGTGATCGCTGTCGCATTCAGACGCTAGGTATTGTCGGGGCTTGTGGAACGACCTCACCCCCAACCCCTCTCCACAACGTGGAGAGCGGAGTACAAACGCCGCTGAGGCATGGCGAAGCGGGGTGAGGTCAGAAATCGTGTTCGCTCTCATTCCCGCTTGTTCAAACGGGTGTTTCAAGTTACCTTATACGCGACTCTGATATGCCACTCAGGAACCATTCTGCATGGGTACACTGAATCCTGATCTGCTTTCGAAAGACCTGGACGCGGCGATGAACGACGCCGTCGCGCTGAAGGATCAATACAAGAAGCCGCTGCTGATGCCGGAACTGCTGCTGCTGGCGCTGCTGCGCGGCAAGGACACGGCGGCGGCGCGGCTGCTCGACGTGTTCAAGAACAGCCGGGGCGCTGACCTCGACCGCCTCAAGCGCCAGACCGAGCTGGCGGTCGAAAGCCGACGCGATCAGGACGGCAACCTCGACTTCGTGGCGGCGGGCAACCGTCAGGTGCAGCTCTCCCGCCAGACGATCATCCTGATCGACGATGCGCTCAGCCTCGCCAACGCGCAAAACGAGATGCGTGTTGATACTGATCACGCGCTGTCGGTCATGGCGGAAAGCACGATCAGCACCAGCGGCTTGCTGCGCCAGTACGGCATCACCCCGAAAGCGATCAACGATCTTCGCTCAGACACGTCACAGGTGATCCGTGCCGACGGCACGACGCAGGATTTCGTCGCCGGGGCGAAATCCGGCAAGCTGAAAGCGGTCTACTTCCGCGAGGAACTGCTGCGCGACCTGATCAACATTCTGACGCAGGCGGTCAACCGCCACGTGATTCTGGTGGGACCCGATGGCGTCGGCAAGCGCACGCTCGCCTACAGCCTCGCGCTGCTGATGTCCGAGGGCAAGGGACCCAAGCAGTTGAAAAGTCTGGTGCAGGTGGACGAGACCGCGCTGCTCGACAACGACCAGAAAGCGATCCGTGCCGGGCTGAGCCAGGCGCGCGGCGGCGTGCTGTTCATCCCGCACATTCACCGCTTCTTCGGCGGTCCCATCAAGGCGGAGTTCTCCAAATCGACCTCGCTGATCCAGAAAGCGTTTCTGGATGACGACCCGGTGATCATCGGTACGACCACCGACACCGAGTACAGCCAGCGCCTCGCCACCGTGAGCGCCATCGCCGAAAACAGCCAGATTCTGCGCGTGCCGGAGCCGTCGGTTGACGAGACCATCGAAATCCTCAAGGTGATCCGCCCGCACCTCGAAAGCGACTACGGGCTGACCGTCTCCGAAGATGCCGTCGCGCTGGCGGCGCGGCTGGCGAAGCGCTATATGACCGCGACGCCGCTCCCGCGCAGCGCCGAGCAGCTTCTGCACCGCACGGCGGCGATGGTGGCGATGAGCCAGCAGACGCAGCTTGCCTACAAGAACGAGGTTGTCGATGGGTCGAGCCTCGACGCCGAGGACGTGACGCTCGCCGCCAGCCAGATGACGGGCGTCCCGGTGAGCAAGCTGGGGCAGGACGAGCGCCTGCGCTACGCTAGCATGGTCGAGCACATCAAGGAGCGGCTGATCGGACAGGATCAGGCGGTGCTGGCGGTCAGCCGGGCGATCAAGACGGCGCGCGTCGGCTTGAAAGACCCCAAGCGACCGATTGGCGCGTTCCTGTTCCTGGGACCGACCGGCGTCGGCAAGACCGAGCTGGCGAAAGCGCTGGCGGAGTTCATGTTCGGCAGCGAGGACGCCATGCTCCCGCTCGACATGAGCGAGTTCAAGGACGAGAGCAGTCTGAACCGGCTGATCGGCTCGCCCAGCGGCTATGTCGACAGCGAGGCGGGCGGTCAGCTCACCGAGCGCGTGCGCCAGCAGCCGTATATCATCGTCCTGTTTGACGAGGTGGAGAAGGCTCACCCGCGCATCCTCGACATTCTGCTTCAGGTGATTGAGGAAGGTCGCCTGACCGATGGGCGCGGCAATACCACTTTCTTCAGCGAGACGGTCATCATCCTGACCAGCAACCTTGGCTCGACCGAGCTTGCCGTCCCAGTGATCACCGACGAAATCCGCGACGAGGCGATGGAGGAAGTGCGCACGTACTTCCGCCCGGAATTCCTCAACCGCCTCGACGAGATCATCATGTTCAACGCGCTCTCGGCGGAAGACCTGCACGCCATCCTGCTGCTCAATCTCAAGGGCGAGAGCAAGCTCGCCGCCGAGCGCGGCTTGAAGCTCGACTTCACCGACGCGGCGGTCGAATGGATGCTGGCGCAGAACGATGAGCCAGAATACGGCGCGCGCCCGCTCAAGCGCATTATCCGGCGCTCGGTGCGCGAGCCGCTGGCGGATTTCCTGCTGCGCGCCAACCCGCCCGCCGGGACACAGGTGACGGTCGACGCCGACGGTAACGGACTGGCATTCTCAGCGACGGTCGATGGCAAGGAAGTAAAGGTCGGCGCAGGATAAGCATATTCTGAATCCGTGTATCAGGTACGGGAGCGACGCTGATGCCAGAACCAGCAATCATACTCGGCAGCAACGTGCATATGCTGGATTCGCAGCATAAGGGCACGACATATCGCATCACCGTTAGTCTGCCGTATTCTTATCACGAGAGCTGGGCATTCGGCGACACACTCGCTCAGTGGCCCGTCGTATATTTGCTCGACGCCAACTGGTTCTACGGCATGGTCACGGATATTGTCCGCTCGATGGCGTGGTGCGGGAGCACAACCGATGCCATCGTCGTAGGCATTGGCTATCCCGGAGATGACAAGCCTCAGGAGGCGTGGCGGCAAGCCGTTGTCCGCAGAGACGCAGACTTCACGCCCGTTCGCAGTGAAGCACGCGAAAAACGAATCGGAGAAATGATTGAACGTCCGATACTAACAGGCGGTGCAGCCCACTTTCACCGATTCATTAAGGATGAATTGATACCCTTCATTGAGCAGGAATATCATGCCGACCCGCTCAGGCGAATTCTGGCGGGGCATTCATTGGGCGGCGATTTCGCGGCATTTGCATTGTTCGAAGCGCCTGATCTGTTCGATACATACATCATCGCAAGCTGCGGTCCGGGTGACGAAGATGGATTCATTTTTAAGCAAGAGGAAGCCTTTGCCAAAGCGCACCAGAAGCTCCCGGTCAAAGTTTTTCTTGCGGCGGGCGAACTCGAAGAAGAGGTAGGCAACACAACCCTCACTGATACCCTGCGGCTCGCCGCCATCCTGGAAAGTCGTAATTACGAAGGATTTTCACTGGTTAAGCGCGTCTTTCCAGACGCGAACCACTGCGAAGTAATCGCGCCCGGCTTTCAGGCGGGGCTGAAATTCGCGCTCAGGCGGTAGAACACTTCGCTGAACCGTATTCTGTAAATCGATTTTGAACTTGTCTTGACTCAGCATTCAGTACTCGGAACTCGGTACTATTACTTACGTGAGGGAGCAGCGACGATGACACAGGTTGATACCAGCGTTTTCCGCAAATACGACATTCGCGGCACGGTGGCGGGCGATAACCCGCAGATTACCCCTGATCTGGCGCGGCTGGTGGGCAAGGCGCTCGGCACGTATCTGCCGGGCGAATTCGGAACGGATCACATGTTCGTCGGGCAGGACAACCGCGCCTCGTCCGCCAGCATCAAGATGGCGTTGATGGAAGGCGTCGCCTCGACCGGCATGAACGTGACCGACATCGGCGAAGTGATGACGCCGACCGTCTATTTCGCTTCCGCCAGCTATGGCGACAAGGGCGCGGGCGTGATGATCACCGGCAGCCACCTCGCCACCAAGTACAACGGCATCAAGATGGCGTATGGCGCGCTGGCGCTGGCGGATCAGCAGATTCTTGACCTGCTCAAAATCATCCAGCAGGATGCTTTCGCGCAGGGCGACGGCAGCATCGACCAGGATTTCAACATGCTGCACAAGCACATGGAGACGATCAAGGGCATGGTCAGGATCGAGCGCCCGCTGAAAGTCGTCCTCGACGCGGGCAACGGCATGAGCGGAATGCCCGTGCCGCCGATGCTCGCCGACCTCGGTATCGAAGTCACCTGTCTGTACTGCGAATCGGACGGGACGTACCCGAACCACCTTCCGAACCCGGAAGACCCGGAGACGACCAAAGACCTTGAGGCGAAGGTTGTCGAAGTCGGGGCTGACCTCGGTCTCGGCTTCGACGGCGATTCCGACCGCTGCGGCTTCATCGACAACAATGGGCATCACATCGCCGCCGACCGGCTGGTGGCGCTGCTGGCGCGCGACCTGCTCAAGCGGCAGCCCGGCGTGTCGATTGTGTTTGACGTGAAATCGTCGCAGGCGCTCCCCGACCTGATCAAGGCGAACGGCGGCGTCCCGGTGATGTGGAAAACCGGGCACAGCCTGATGAAGCGCAAGATGCACGAGATCGGCTCGCCGCTCGGCGGCGAGGTCAGCGGTCACATCTTCATCGGCGAGAACTACTACGGCTTCGACGATGCGCCGCTGGTGGCGCTCAAGACGCTCGAAATCATCTCGCGGCAGAACAAGACCGTCGCCGACCTGTTCGCCGAAATCCCGACGCTGCCCGCGACCCCGGAGATCATTCTGGATGCGCCGGATAACCTGAAATTCAAGATGATCGACGAGATGAGCGCCGAGCTGGCGAAAACGTATGAAGTGATCACGCTCGACGGCGTGCGCGCGGCGTTTGAAAACGGCTGGGGGCTGGTGCGTGCCAGTAACACGCAGCCCGCGATCACCCTGCGCTTCGAAGCCTATAACAATCAGCAGTTGGTCGACTACATGCAGCGTTTCAAGGCGCTGTTGGATAAGTATCCCGAAGTCAACACCGACAAGCTTCAGGAACAGATCGCCGCGTTCAGCCGATAACCATGCCGGATTACCGGGCGATCTATCAGAATCAGGCGGCGCAGTACGACCTGATGGTCTCGCGCGAGGATTATCAGGGCAAGCTGCTGCCCGCGCTCAGCGACGTGCGCTCGCTGAGCGACGCCGACGTGATCGAGCTGGGCGCGGGGACGGGACGGCTGACGGTGCAGATCGCGCCGCTGGCGCGGTCGCTGGTCGCGCTCGACGGCTCCGAGCACATGCTCGGCGTGCTGCGCGGCAAGCTGCCGTCGGCGCGGGTGGTCGCGGCGGATAACCGCGCGCTGCCGCTGCCCGACCACAGCGCCGACGTAGCCATCGCCGGGTGGAGCATCGCCCACTCGGTCGGCTGGTATCCCGACACCTGGCGCGACGAAACCGGCAGGGCGCTCGCCGAAATCACCCGGATTCTGCGCCCCGGCGGGACGGCGATCCTCCTCGAAACGCTCGGCACGGGCAACGAAACGCCTGCGCCGCCGACCGACGGACTGGCGGCTTTTTACCAAACGCTCGAAAATGAATATGGCTTTACGCTCACGGCGCTGCGCACCGACTACCGTTTCGAGTCGCCCGCCGAAGGTCAGGCGCTGCTGCGCTTCTTCTTCGGCGACGAACTGGCAGACCGGATCGTGGCGGAACAGCTTACCGTGCTGCCGGAATGTACGGGCATCTGGTGGCGCACGCTGGCATAAGGGGAGATAGATGGCATCAAACGGTTGTAATGCGACCATTCGCGCCGCGTCGGATAATTCGCTGGCATACGTGCGCGTCGCGCCCGGCACGGGCAACGCGATCCTCGGCAGCGCGCCGGTCGGCATTGGCGGTTACAGTGTGCTCGAAGCGCGTCTCGACACCAATGGTCTGGCGTGGGTGCGGCTGAAATTCGCCAATAATGCCGACGGCTGGGTCAGCAGCGACCGGATCGACATTCAGGGCGCGTGTCAGGCGGTCGGATACGGGCAGGTCGACCAGCCGACGCAGGCGTCCAAGCTCAAGCTGGGCGACTCCAGCCCGACGCCAACCCCGGATACCGGGGAGCGCGTTCGCAAGGCAGCGTTCAACATCACGACCGGGTTCGAGGGCGGCGGTTATTCCACCTATCAGAACTACGACGACGGCATCGTGTCCTACGGTCGCTTCGGCTTCACGCTGGCGTCCGGCAGCCTGTACGAAGTCCTCAAGCGCTATCTGGACGCTGCGAACACCGTGTTCGCCAACCAACTGCGCACGCAGTATCTGGAGCGGGTGCGCGTGCGCGACTGGACGCTGCGCAACGATCTGGTGCTGAAGGATTTGCTGATCATGGCGTCGGCGGAACCGGCGATGCGGCAGGCGCAGGACGAAATCGCCACCGAGCAGTACTGGAATCTGGTTCAGGATTTGAGCATCAAGCCGCGCGGCGTCGAGCTGGCGCTCAGTCAGGCATTTCTGTTCGACACGGCGATCCATCACGGCGCGCGCCACGACATGATCACGATGGCGGAGGATTTCTTCGGCGTGCCGCAGAAATCGCGGCTGGGCAGCAACGGCATCACCGAGCGCCAGTTGATCGCTAAGGTCGCCCAGATTCGGCGCGACCGCCTTTATGACATCGCCGACGCGCAGAACCTGCCTGGCTTGAAACCGCGTGGCGACTTCTGGGTGAATATCATGAACGCGGGCGACTGGGCGCTGCAGGGCGACAGCAGCGGCAACGTGCAGCTCAAACCCGGCAGGACGGTGCAGGTGCGCAATCCGTAGCTCGCCGTAACGACAGAGCTTTGTAGGGGCAGACCTGTGTGTCTGCCCGGCTATGCGGCAGCGCTTGGGCGAACACACAGGTTCGCCTCTACCCCTCACCCCCGTCCCCTCTCCCACGCAGGCGGGGAGAGGGGTGAAAAACG
>JAXLWE010000130.1:0-1698 GCA_046328655.1 Anaerolineae bacterium
GGCAGCCTTTGCGCAGGTCAAGCTGGAAATCGCCGCCCAGCGCGCGGGCGACGCCGAGCGCAGCTTCCAGTTCTTTCCACAACTGCTGGCGCGTCTCGTCGTCGAAGCTGCGCATCGTTCCGCTGATCGTCACCTCGTCAGGGATCACGTTGGTCGCCGTGCCGCCGTGGATCGAGCCGATGGTCACGACCGCTGGCTTGGTGGGATTGATGCGCCGGGCGCGGATGCCGTGAATGGCGTTGATCACCTGCGCGACGATGAAGATCGGGTCGACGCCGGTATCCGGGTGGGCGGCGTGGCAGCCCTTGCCGATGATGGTCGCGTAGAAGTCGTCCACCGCCGCCGAGATGAACTCGTCCATGATGACGATCTTCCCGGCGGTCAGGTCGCTGGCGACGTGCAGCGCAATCACCCGATCCACGCCGTCGAGCGCGCCGTCCTCGATCATGCGCATCGCGCCGCTTTTCTGGTCTTCGTCGGCGGTCTCCTCGCACGGCTGGAAGAACAGGCGGATTTCCCCGGCGGGGCGGTTGGGCATCTCGCTCAGGATTTTGGCGACGCCGAGCAGCATCGCCGTGTGCGAATCGTGCCCGCAGGCGTGCATGACGCCGTCGTTCTGCGAGCGATAGTCGACTGCGTTCATCTCCAGAATCGGCAGCGCATCCATGTCGGCGCGGATGCCGACGACCGGCTTGCCTTCGCCCAGCACGCCGACCACCCCGGTCTTGCCGACCCCGGTCATGACTTCCAGACCCATCGCGCGCAGCTCATTGGCGACGACGCCCGCCGTGCGGAATTCCTGAAAGCCGAGTTCGGGGTGCATGTGGAAATCGCGCCGCCAGGCGATGATCTGTTCCTGGATGGCGCTGGCGCTTGCTGCAAGAGGCGATGCGACCATTGAGGTGTCTCCTGATTCTTTGACGAGATTGCGTTACAATCGTCGCCGCCGTGAAATAAGTGATTCGGATACACGGCGGGGCAGAGTCAGCCACAGGCTGAAGCCTTCGCCACATTATAGCTTGCCCGGTTGAGACTTTCGAAGGCTTGGTATGTATGACCTGATCGTGATCGGCGCGGGGGCGGTCGGCAGCGCGACGGCGTATCATGCCGCTAAAGCCGGAAACCGCGTCCTGCTGCTGGAACAGTACGCCATCGACCACCAGCGCGGCAGCTCCTACGGCTACTCGCGCATCATCCGTTACGCCTACGATCATCCGGTCTACGTCGAGCTGATGAAGGCGGCGTTTCCGGCGTGGCGCGCGCTCGAAGCAGCGGCGGGCGAGACGCTCTACCTGCGCACTGGCGGCGTCGACTTTTCCCCGCCGGGCGAGCCGCTTTTCACCAAGATGCTCGACTGTCTGGCGCAGGGGAATATCCCGCACGAAGTCCTGAGCGCCGCCGACGGCAGGTCGCGCTTCCCGCAGTTCCGCTTCGACGACGACATGCTCGTGCTGTATCAGGCGGATGCCGGGGTGCTGAGGGCGTCGCGGGCGGTGCAGGCGCACGTGCGGCTGGCGAAGCAGCACGGCGCGGACGTGCGTGACAACACGCCGGTGCTCGGCATCCAGCCAGTCGCGGACGGCGTTGAGGTGCGCACGGCGCACGAGACGTTCGCGGCGGCGAAAGTGGTCGTTGCCTCCGGCGCGTGGATGCGCGCCCTGCTGCGCCCGCTCGGTCTCGACCTGCCGCTTCAGCCGC
>JAXLWE010000131.1:0-1686 GCA_046328655.1 Anaerolineae bacterium
GTCGGGGATTAGCCCGGCTCGCCGCGCCAAGTGTTACGATGGGCTAGCGCTGCACAATTTCGCCTGAATCGACATCGCGGCGATGGCACAGAAAAGAACCCGCCTGAGCGGGTTCTTCTACGCATCCCTGGTTCTTCGTGCAGTCAACGATTTACTGCACCGAAGCCAGCGTCTCATTCCTGCGGGATCAGCCGCAGCGAAATGATCTGGTACGGCGCGATCTCCAGATGAATCGTGTTCCCGTGAACGTCGAGCGCCGCCTCGTTTTCCTCCAGCAGATTGCAGCGATACGCGCCCGCCAACGCGAAGCCCGTCGTCAGCGTGAACCTGCCCCGGCTGCGCTGATCCTCGTACAGCCGCACGATGATGCCGTCGCCATCCTCCGCCTGCTTGACCGTCTCGATCACCACGTTCGGCGCGGACGCCGACACCAGCACGCTCGCGCCCGCTTCACTTGCCGCGCCGCTCACTCGTCGCAGGATCAGCGGATCGTTCAGGTCGTAGGCGGCGGGGATCACCTCATCGCGCCAGTCGCCCGTATGCGGCAGCAGGCTGTAGATCATGCGGTGCTCGCCCTGGTCGGCATTTTCGTCGGGGTTGGTCGCGCTCTTGAGCAGGCTCAGACGAATCACGTTGTCGTGAACATCGTAGCCGTATTTGCAGTCGTTCAGCACGGCGACGCCGTAGTTGCCCTCGCTCAAATCCGCCCATTTGTGCGCACAGGTCTCGAAGCGCCCCCAGTCCCACGACGTGTTGCGGTGCGTCGGGCGCTGGACGTTGCCCCACTGCACGTCGAATGTCCCCATCGGGTTCATCACCTCGACCGGGAACGCTGCCTTGAGTAACACGTGATGCTCGTGCCAGTCGATCCAGGTGTCGAAGTCCAGCCGCTTGCTGTCGCTGGTCAGATAAATTCGCTGGGCGATAGTGCTGCTGCGGTATTTGCGCACGATTTCGACGCCAGCCCGCAGCGGTCCCTGCTCGATCACGCTGACGCGCTCGACGCCTTCGACCTTCTCCATGCGATCCTCGAAGAAGATGTCGATGTCCCAGGCGTCGTAGTTCATCGGGCGGTCCTCGAAGGCTTGCAGCGCGTTCGCCACCCCGCCCGCCGCCAGCACGTCCCGATCCGCTTCGATGTCGTACACGCGCGTGATGTCGCCACCAGCGTTCAGCTCGACGCGCACCAGCCCGTTTTCCAGCACGATCTGTCCATACGACTGCGCGACCGAGACACCTGAGCCGACATCCGGCAAAGAGCCAGCGGCAACTTCGCGCAGCCCGACGATGCTGTACGGCTGGAGATTGCGCAGCTCGACCAGCGTGCCGCCCTCGACCGCCTGCGCCGCCAACGGGTTGCCCATTACGTCGACCAGCCCGCCGCGCAGTTCGCCTTCCAGCAGCCCGATGCGCCGTCCGCCGAATGAAGTCGGGTTGGCGATCATGACGCTTGTTCCCATCGGAAGCGTCCGCGCCAGCGCCGCCAGCGCATCCTCGCGCGCCGCCTCGCCCATCTGACGGATCGCGGCGTAATCGCGCGCGCTGTCCTCGTACACCGCGCCGATGGACGACCCCGGCAGGATGTCGTGGAACTGGTTCAGGCAGACCAATTCCCACGCCTGCTGGAAAGCATCACGCGGATATTCGTAGTCGGTCGCCAGCGCCGCCCACGCCGCCAGAAATTCG
>JAXLWE010000132.1:0-1683 GCA_046328655.1 Anaerolineae bacterium
CCACCACGAGCGGATGGCTTCCTGCTCGGTGAGCGCGTGGTACAGCGTCTCCGGCGCGGCGTTGATCGGCACTTCCATCATAATGTCCGGCATTTCAAGTCCTTTCTATAGGATACTTAACCAACTGGTTAACTATCGGCGCAAAAAAAGAGCGCCGAGTCGGGTAGTCGCGTATCGCCTTAGCTTGTCGCGTCTCAGAACAGGTTGCGCATCTCGTCGAGCATGTACGTCCAGCCGAACTGGTGGCGGTCGCGCATGTCCTCGGTCGTGAAGCGCGCGTGCGTCAGGATCACCTCGGTCACGGCGGCGCGCGCCACGAAATCCAGCGTGACCAGCGTCTCGTGGTCGTCGGTCAGCTCCGACAGCCAGGTGAACACCAGCTTTTCCGGTCGGGCGATTTCGACATACGTCCCCGCAATCGTGGTGACGTCGCCTTCGGGGAAGCGCACCTCGATGCAGTAGCCGCCGCCCACCCGCAGGTCGAGCGCGGTCACGGCGCTGGGATTGCCCGCCGGTTTGAACCAGCGCTCAATCGCCCGCGCGTCTGTCCAGGCGTGAAACACCCGGTCGCGCGGGGCGGCAAACGTGCGCCGCAGGGTGAGAAACGACTCAAGGATCGGGTTGGTCATCACCATTCTCGGGATCCACCTGTTCCAGAAACTCCGCGAGCGAGTCGAACTGCTCGTCCCAGAACTGACGGTAATATGCCAGCCATTCGGCGGCGGTCTTGAGCGCCGCCGGGCGCAGGCGCAGGCGATGCACGCGCCCTTCTCTGGCGCGGGCGATCAATCCGGCGGCTTCCAGCACCCGCAGATGCCGCGAGATCGCCGGTAGGCTCATCTCGTCGGCAAATGGCTCGGCGAGTTCCGTGACCGAAGCCTCGCCCGTCGCCAGCCGTTCCAGGATCGCCCGTCGCGTCGGGTCCGCCAGCGCGGAAAAGACGGCGTCGAGCGGTTGATATTTAACCATGCGGTTAAATATATCAGAACAATGGTTCGGCGTCAAGTAGGCGCGAACAATTACGTGATGAGAGGGGAGTAGGGGCGCAGCACGCTGGTAGCTGCGCAGAATAGCGCGATGACGATGTTCTGGCAGACCTCACCTCTAAATCCCCTCTCCATTGTATGGAGAGGGGACTTCAAGAACCTTTGACTCGTAGTGTACTCCCCTCTCCACGTCGTGGAGAGGGGCAGGGGGTGAGGTAAAGTGGTTTCCACGCTATCTTGTGGAGGTATCGGCACGCTGCGCCCGCTCTGCAAAATTCATCTGGTCGTCTACGAGCGCTGGCGCTTCATCTCGCTGATCTCGGCGTCGGCTTCCATGCGCTCCGGCTCGCCGCTTGCGGTGGCATCCGGCATTTCCAGCAGATTGTCGTCGTTCTCGCGCAGCCATTCCGCCGAGAGCAGCCGCTTCGACCGCCGCGAAAAATATAGGCGGTACGGATCGCCATTCTTCATGGCGAGAAAGACCTGCTGCTTCACGCGGAAGCGCATGTCGCCCACCCGGATCGTGCATTCGACGTTGTTCGAGCTTCTGCCGCGCATCGAGAGATCGACTCGCCCCTCAGTGGACATCACCTGATCTTCGTTCACGTCGGAACGCAGCCGGTACGCCCGGATAGCGTAAGTCAGAAACAGCGCGCCGAAGATCGGCAGCAGCACGAGCAGCACCGGAAGTGTGACC
>JAXLWE010000133.1:0-1682 GCA_046328655.1 Anaerolineae bacterium
AGCGCGCCGCCAACGACGTGATCCAGCACCTCGTGCAGTTCGAGCGCCGGGAGCCAGCGGGGGCGCTCGGACGATGAGCCGCGCTCGCCTTCACGTGCTGCTGGCTGTCCATTCCCCGTACTGGGGCGGGGCGAGCGATTACCTTCTGACGCTTGCCCAGCATCTCAGCGGGGCGGATTACCGCTTCACGGCTCTGTTCCCGTGCGACGGTGAAGCAGTCGAGGGCTTCAGGATCGCGGGCATCGAAACGGCGGCGCTTCCGGGCGGTCAGAGCGGGTATCGCGCGCAGGACATCCCGGCGGTCTGGCGCGCGATCCGGCATTACCAGCCGGACGTTGTCTACGGGAACACGTTCTGCGGCGGCACGCGCAACGTCGGCATTGCGGCGCGGCTGGTGGGGCGTCCCTTCATCTGGCATATCCACGAGGTTCTGCATGAGAACGCGCCTCTGCGTCACCGGGCGTTCCTGCGGCTCGCCCAGGTGATAGCTGTGCCTTCGGAAGCCAGCGCCGCCAGCATCAAGAGCATATTGCCCGCAGGCGTGCCGGTTCGGCTGATCCTGAACCCGGTCGACGTAGAGACGATTTCGGCTGCCGCCTCGACGCGCGCTCAGGCGCGCACCGCCCTCCGCGAATCGCTGAACGTCGCCGCCGACCGACCGATCCTGTTGTCAATCGGGCGCATCGACCCGGTGAAGGGGCATGATTATCTGCTGCGCATCGCGGCAGCAGTCGTTCGGGCGTGCCCGGACACGCTCTTTCTGGTAGTGGGGTCAATCGCGCCAGTCTATCAGGATTATTTCGATCAGTTGCTGCAGATGCGCCGGGAGCTGGGTTTGGAACAGCACGTCCGCTTCGAGGCGTTCAGGCGCGATATCGTACCCGTGCTTTACGGGGCGGATATGCTCGTCCACACTTCACGAACCGAGTCATTCGGTCGCGTACTGGTGGAAGCGATGGCTGCCGGGCTGCCTGTCGTCGCCTTTGACGCAGGGGCTGTGGGGGAGATTATCAAGGATGGCGAAACGGGGTATCTGGTGCGCGATTTCGACATTGACCACTATGCTGCAAGGGTGATCGACCTTTTGAAGGATGCGTCGCTGCGTGAGCAAATCGGCAGTCGGGGCTACGGCGACGTGCTTGAGCGCTATGCCATCGCCCGGACGATGCCGATGATCGACGCGCTGCTTCAGATGGTCGCCACGCCCGCGTGAAAAGGCGAAACGAACAGGGATAATGTGCATGGCGTCTGAAAAACCGCTGACCGTGTGTTATGTGAGCACGGCATTTCATCCCGTCTATACCGGCGCGGGGATACTTTTCCAGCAGTATGCTCCGGGCTTCGACGCGCAGGGAATAAAACTGACCGTATTCACACGTGTCCCCGACAAAAACCACAGCAGCTTTGAACACTATCGGGATCTGGCGAAGAATGATAAGTTTCTACCCGTTGAAACCGTTGACGGCGTGAACGTGCAGCGTGTGAATCTCCCTTTGGATGGCGGAACTGGCTGGCAAAACCAGATGGCGTTTATCCGGGCATTCGTGGAGTACTGTCGCAATCCCGAAACTCGTCCCGATGTCATTCAGACCACCTACCTGTCCGAATTCTGGCTTCCCTGGCTGGTTATGCTCCGACAGATGGACATTCCACATGTCTATATGCATAGCCTGTTAGCCCCG
>JAXLWE010000134.1:0-1681 GCA_046328655.1 Anaerolineae bacterium
ACGGCAACGCCGCGCCGCTCAACGCGGCTTACGCCCGTCTGAATCAGGCACAGGCGGCGCTCGATCAGGTGCTCGCCGGGGCAACCGACGCCGACATCGACCGGGCGGACGCCGCGATTGCTCAGGCGCAGGTTTCCGTCGACCGGGCGCAGGCAGCGCTTGACCGCACGATACTGCGCGCGCCATTCGACGGCGTCGTCAGCGCGGTCAACGTCGAAATTGGCTCGCTGGTGGCGTCGAGTGTCACGGCATTCGAGATCGCCGACGTGTCGCCGCTGCGGTTGGTCGTGCAGGTCGACGAGATCGACGTGCATCAGATCAGCGTCGGGCTTCCGGCGACGGTGCAGTTCGACGCGCTGCCGGGCGTGACGCTCGGCGCGACGCTTCAGGACATCGCGCTGGTTCCGACCGACAACAACGGCATCGTCAGCTACGACGTGACCGTGCGCCTGAGCGACGACGACCCGCGCGTGCGCGCCGGAATGACCACCGAAGCCTCGGTCGTGGTCGATTCGCATCAGGACGTGCTGGTTGTGCCGAACCAGTACATCCGGCTCGACCGCCAGAGCGGTGGCGCGTTCGTCAACGTCATCCAGTCCGACGGCAGGCTGCGCGAGCTTCCGGTCACGCTTGGCTTGCAGGGGCAGGATCGGAGCGAGATCACCGCCGGGTTGCAGGCGGGCGACGTGATCGCCGTCGATCTGTCCGCCGACCAGATTTCGCTGTTTGGAGGCTGAGGCATGAGACGAGTTTTGATCATCCTCACGGTCGTGGCTGTGATCGTCGTCGGCGTGGCGCTGGTACGGAGCGGGCTGCGCGCGCAGAGCGATGCCAGCACGCCCACCGCCAATGTGATCGACCAGACGACGGCGCACGTCGACAGTCTGCGGCTGACGGTCAGCGCGACCGGCGCGGTGACGCCGAAGCGTCAGGTTCCGCTGCTGTTCGAAATGTCCGGCGTTGTGCGCGAGGTACTGGTTGAGGCGGGCGATTCCGTCACGGCGGGCGACGCGCTGGCGCGGCTCGACACCGCCGACCTCGAAGCGGCACTCAACGACGCGCTGGTCGATTTGCAGGTGCAGCAGATCGCCTACGACGCTTTGACGCAACCGGCGCGCGAGGCGGACATCGCGGCGGCGCGAGCGGCGGTCACGGCGGCGCAGGCGTCGCTGAACGCGGCTTACGACAGCGTCGACCCGAATCAGGCGGAAGTCGCCCGGCTGCGCAGCGAACTGGCGCGCAACCAGCTCTGGCAGGCGCAGCTTCAGCGCGACATTTCCGCGCACGCCACCGGATTCGCGCCGGACATTTCCGGCTTCATCCCTGACGGCGTCGACGTGCCGCCGGAAGTGGTCGACCGCATCAATCAGGGGCTGGCAGGGCTGATCCCATCCGTGCCATCGGGCGGCGTGTCCGAGTCGACCTTGGAGCAGGCG
Source organism: Anaerolineae bacterium (assembly GCA_046328655.1). Classification (GTDB taxonomy): domain Bacteria; phylum Chloroflexota; class Anaerolineae; order Aggregatilineales; family Phototrophicaceae; genus Flexifilum. The sequence goes on from JAXLWE010000134.1 coordinate 1,437, forward strand.
CAATACGGCGTCGAGATCGCCGACGCGAACGCGGAAGGCGCTGCTAACCGCAGCGCCGACCCCGGCAGCGTGGCGTCAGCGCAGGCGGGGGTGGTGCAGGCGCAGCAGCAGCTTGACCGGCTGGTGAACGGCGCGAGCGATTTCGACATGCAGGCGGCGGAGATCAATTTGTCGATGGCGCAGCTTGCCGTCGAGCAGGCGCAGGCGGCGCTCGACCGGGCGACGCTGGTCGCGCCCTTCGACGG
>JAXLWE010000135.1:0-1676 GCA_046328655.1 Anaerolineae bacterium
TCTACCCGCCTTATGTACACCAACCCGGTCACCCCAATTTGAGGAGGAAATAGCTGATGAAAGTACGTCTTTTGCTGTTGGTCGTGGCGCTGCTGGCGCTGACGGCTGTCGTGCTGCCCGCCGCTGCACAGGGGCAGTCGCTCGAAATTTACATCGCCGGAGCCAACCAGCCGACCATCGACTGGTTCAACAACACCGCGTTCCCGGCTTTCCAGGCGGATCACCCCGACGTGACGCTCGACATCATCACCGGCGGCTGGGGCGATTTCGATACGTCGGTTTCCGGCTGGATCACGACTGGCGATGGTCCGGACATCATCTACCTCGGTTCGGAATACGCCGCGACCTTCGGCGATCTGCTGACCGACATGGACCCCTATCTGAAGGACTGGGAAGAACTGTCGCAGTTCCTTCCGGCGGCGATTGAAACCGTGACCTACGACGGTCACATGCGCGGTCTGCCGATCCTTCAGGGACCCCGCCCGATCTTCTATCGCACCGACCTCGCCGCTGATCCGTCGGTCATTCCGCCGATGACGTTTGCCGACTCGGTCGCCTTTGCCGCCGCCAATACGGTGGTGGTCGATGGCGCGCTGACCAAGCAGGCATACCTTGACATCGGCAGTGGTCTGTTCGACTCGCAGGAATTCATCGCCAATATCTGGGCAGCCGGTGGCGAGCTGTATAACGACGACGGAACCAGCGCCTTCGACAGCCCTGAGACTGCCGAAGCGATGCAGTATATGTACGACCGCCGCCGCGCCATCCTGCCGACCGATACGACGGCTGGCTTGCCGCCGTTCGAGGGTGTGCCCTTCGCTTCGAACGCCGTCGTCAGCGGTATGCTGCCGATGTGGAACATGCCCCCTACCACCGACCCGATGTGGGACAACATCGTCATCGCGCCGTATCCGGCGGGCGTCAACGGCAAGCCGCTGATCCAGAACTTCATCGACTGGCTGGCTGTCCCGGCTTACGCACCAGACCCGGCGCTGGCGGGTGATTTCCTCAAGTTCATCGCCAGCCGCGACAACGCCATCGCTTTGAACACCGTCTCCGGTTACGTCCCCGTCCGCACGGACGCCTGGGATGACCTGCGCGCCAGCAGCCCGGTGTGGTCGAAGATCCTCGACCTGGCGGTTGAATACGGGCGTGCGTTCTCCGACATCCGCGCCAGCGCCGAACTCCGCCCGCTGATCGTCGAGCAGGTGACCAAGTTCCTGACCGACCAGCAGAGCCTTGAGGACACGCAGGCGGCGCTGAAGGAGGAGTACGACGGAATTCTGGAAGACAACGGGTATCTGAATTAAGCTATAGCAATCGCTGTGGGGCGCGGGTGATCTCGCGCCCCATCCCCACTTGAATTAACGAGAGGCAACCTCATGGACAGCGCGGCTCAGGCGCGTCTTGACAACCTGATTTGGTCAGCCGCAACCGTCGTATTCATCATCGTCGGCAGCATTCTGGTGGGGCACGCCGCCCGCGTCATCGCGCGGGCGCGCGGGATGTCGCCGAGCGAGCAGCGCAAAATCTACTGGGGTTTCCTGTTCGCCGCGCCCTGGATTATCGGCTTTGTGATTTTCGTCGTCGGTCCCGCCCTCGCCTCGCTGTACTACAGCGTCACCGATTACCGGCTGGGCAAGGACATTCACTACGTTGGACTCGAAAATTATCGC
>JAXLWE010000136.1:0-1673 GCA_046328655.1 Anaerolineae bacterium
CTGACCGCGACTTACGCGCCGCTCGGCTTGGCGGCGGTGATCGCCATTCAGGACGGCGTGTTCGACCTCGTGCGCTTCGCCCTGTCGCTGGTCGCCGCGCTGCTGCTGCAAATCGCCGCCAACCTGATCAACGAATATTTCGACTTCCGGCGCGGCGCGGACGAACACAAGACGGCGGGGCAGGGCATGATCATCAAGAATGCCGTGCTGACGCCGCGCGACGTGCTGATCGGCGCGATTGTCACGGTCGTCGTCGCCGTGATTATCGGGCTGTTCCTGCTGACGCAGACCGGCTGGCTGCTGTTCTGGATCGGCTTGGGCGGCGTGCTGGTCGTGATCACCTACACGGCGGGACCCTTCCCGCTGGCGTACAACGGCTTGGGCGAAATCGCCGTGTTCATCTTCATGGGACCGCTGATGGTGCTGGGCGCGTATTTTGTGATGGCGCGCGCCTTTAGCTGGACGCCGGTGATCGCCGGGCTGCCGATTGGCTTCATGGTCGCGGCGATCCTGCACGCCAACAACGTCCGCGACCTCGACGCCGACCGCGCCGTCAACAAAGGCACGCTGGCGGTGAAACTCGGAAGGCGCGGCGCACGTATTGAGTATGTAATTCTGGTGGGCGGCGCGTATGTCATGGTCGCCGCGCTGATCCTGCTCCGCGTCATGCCGATCACGACGCTGCTGGTGCTTGTCACGCTGCCGGAAGCCCTGCGCCTGATCACGATCATCAGGACGAGCGAAGAAGTCCCGCTGCTGCATCAGGCGATGGGGCGGACGGCGAAGCTGCACGGGCGCTTCGGGCTGTGGCTGGTGGTCGGCTGGGGCATCGCGCTGATCGCGCGCGCCGCCGGGATACCGCTCGCGTGAGGTCGAGGAGGGGATAATGCTCATTCGTAACTTCATCATCCGGCTGGTGATCAACGCGGTCGCTCTGTACGTCACCGCGTCGATCCTGCCCGGCATCCATATCGTCAATAATGAAGTCGGCACGCTGCTGGTGATCGCGCTGGTCTTTGGCATCGTGAATGCGCTCGTCAAGCCCATCGTCAAGATACTGACCTGCCCGCTGGTGATCCTGACACTCGGCTTATTTATCTTCGTGATCAACGCGCTGATGCTGATGCTCACGGCGGCGCTGCTGCCGGATCGCCTGACCGTCGAAAACTTCGGCTGGGCGCTGCTGGGCGGTATCGTCATGGGTATCGCCGCCATCATCGTCGAGTGGGTGCTCAAGAGCGTCGGTTTCGACGAAGACGCCGATTAGGGACTCTCTGTAGGGGCGTTACATGTAACGCCCCATGTACATCACGTAGTTGTAGCGCTGCCGGATCGTCGGGATCAGATAATCCCTGAACGCTGAATCGAGGTCGTACTCCGGCTGCCAGCCCCAGTCGCGGCGCGCGGCGGCATCGTCGACCTGCGCCGCCCACGTATCGACAATCGCCTGCCGCCGCGTATCCGGCACGAAGTCGATGCGCGCGCCGGGGAATGCCTCGTTGACGATCTGCGCAATTTCCTTCGCCGACGGATTGAAGCTGGTGACGTTGTAGACGTGGCGCGACAGCCGCTCGACGGGAGCCTCCGCCAGCGCCAGCAGCGCCTGAATCGCGTCCGGCATCGCCATGAACGGGATGCGCGTCGCCGGGCGGACGAAGCAGTGATACGGCTCG
>JAXLWE010000137.1:0-1666 GCA_046328655.1 Anaerolineae bacterium
GGCGCGCACCGCTTCGAACGATCCTTCGAGGCACAGCTCGACCCGGCGCACCGGCTCCGGGAACTGAATCCAGAGCGTATAGGCGAAATACAGCCCCGACGTGCCGTCGATGCGGCAGATGGTGTTGCGCGGCGCGGGTTGCAGCCACATGGCGTAGCGGGCGATGAACGTCAGGTTCTGGTACGGATAAATGGTGCCGACACCCTGCGCCTCGTGCCGGTCAGCCCAGTCGACGCAGTACGTGGTCGCCGACGCGCCATCGCCGCACAGCCAGTTCGGGTTGGAAGCGAGGAACCAGTCGGCGTAGGTGCGCGACGTGCGCCGGGTGAAGGCGAAAGGCGTCTTTGCCATGATTTGCAGCTTGCTCGACACCGCCCTGCCCATACCGTCGAGTTCGGCTGTCCACGCGCCGCTGAGATCGGCTGACGGGAACGGCGTCCAGCCGCCCGCGCCCGCTTTCGACCACATTTCCAGGCTGAGCGCGCCGCTTTCCAGTTCATAATCGAAGGTGTAATCGCCGATAGCCGTGCTGCCCACGTAGGCGGCGTTGACATTGCTTAAGCCGCTGCTGTCGCGCACCGAGCGGTCGAAAACGATCACCGGGCGCGCGTCGAGCGGGACGATGGGTCCGGCTTCAAACCCACCGTCGGTCGGCGCGAGCGCGCTGCCGCTCAGCGACGGCTGCCACGTTTCGCTGACCTTGAGATGCTCCAGGCTGATCGAGCGCAGCGGGTCAGCCAGATCGGGCGGCAAATCCTGCTTCCATTCGAGCAGAATATCTTCTTCGAGGTCTTTGATCGGCGCGGGCAGGTTGACGGTCAGCTCCAGCTCGCCGCGCACCCAGTACGGCTTGGGCGTCTTGCCGGACAGCGTGGCTTGCGCCGCGATGCCCACGCCAAACCCGGCGATGCTGACGCCGAACTCACCGCCGAGGCTCAGGCTGCCTTCAAGCTGGACGGGCTGCCACGACAGCGCCGCGCCCGCTTCGATCCACGAGGTCAGGGCGACGGCGACCGGACCGAAGCACCAGTCCTGCCCGTAGCTGACGCGAAACCCGGCGGCGATGCCGTCGGCGTCGATCATCAGGTAAGCGTCGGCGTTGAACAGCGCGATCACGTAGGCGCGAATCCGGCGCGATTCGGGCTGATCCTGCCCCAGATACAGATGCCAGTTATCGGGGCGTGAAAACTGGAAGTAGGCTTCGGCGGAGGCGCTCAGGTCGATAATCTGCTTCAGTTCCCAGCCCGCGTCGATGTTCAGCAGCAGATCGCCCGCATTCCCGTCGAACAGAGCCAGCAGGTTGAGGCTGGCTTCGCTGGTTTCGAGCAAGCCGGGCGGAAATTGCAGGATATTGGCTTTGCCGTTGAACAGGATCGTCGGTCCGGGGAGCAGCAGCGCCAGCAGCGATTTGGTCGAAATCGTCCAGCCCGCATCGAACAGCGTGCCGATGACAATGCCCGCGCCAAACGCCATGCTGCCCAACTGACCACGCCATTTGCCCGCGTCGGTGATGTTGAATTCGGGCGGCGCGGCGTACCAGCCGTACCAGTCGCCGTTGGTCGTCGTCGGCTCGACGTTGATGCCGAGCAGCCCGGCGATGCCGTAGATCGCCGCGCCCGTCGCCCACAGGGGGATACCGACCGGCAGCTCCAGGCTGAGGAAAACG
>JAXLWE010000138.1:0-1658 GCA_046328655.1 Anaerolineae bacterium
CGCCCTTGGGGAACACGTCGGGGTCGTGGCTGGCGCTGACGATCAGCGTGCGCTGATCGTCGCTGGTCGGCAGCAGGACGGCGGCGCTGTCGTAGCTGATCACGCGCTGAAGCTGGTCGAGCACGCGATCCAGCACGTCGTCGTAATCAAGCTGCGCCCCGGCAAGCTGCCCGATCTCCATCAGCGCCCCGGCGATCAGGCGGCGCTCGCGCTCGTTCTCGACCAGCCGGATGTTGTCGAGCGCCAGCGACAGCGGCGCGGCGAGCGCCATCAGCAGCGACAGATCGCGGTCGGTCAGGCTGCCGGGCAGCAGGTTTTGCAGGGCGATCAAGCCGATGACTTCGCTCTGGCGGCTGCGCAGCGGCACCCCGATCCAGGCGCGCGCCCAGCAGCCCGGCTCGCGCTCGTCCGGCTCGATGCCCAGCGCGCGCAGGCGCGCCTGTTCCACCTCGGTGTCCTGCACGTACAGCTCGACGCCGTGCAGCATCACCGCCCGGCTCATGCCGCACACCGGGATCGGGGCGCGGCGGACGCGCAGCCCGTCTTCCGAGACCAGCGGCAGCGCCAGCCGGTCGCGCTCGTAGTCGTACACGGCGACGAAGAACGAGGTCGTCTCGAACGTCAGGTTGACGTGATCGTGCAGCGCATCCCAGATGGTGTCGATGTCGAGGTTCGAACTCAGCACGCGGCTCATGTCGATGATGCCCGACAGAATCGCGTCCCATCGCTCGCGCCGATGGCGCAGCGCAGCCCGGCGCTTATGAAGCTGGGGGGTTCGCCGTTTGTTGGCTTTCATGATCACCGCAACCGAACGATCTCCGCTTACATTATGCCACGAGTGCGATAGTGCCGTAGAATCAAGATGAAACTTTTCTGCGGGTGCTGCGTATTACACCTTGAAACAACAAGTAAGCAACACGGGGGTGTGATCATGTACTCAAAATCGTATGCTGACCGGGTCTCCGGCGCAGTTTTTCTGATCGGTCTGGGACTGCTGTTCACGTCGCTAGGGAACGTGGTGGGCGGCTTCTTCCCCGGCATCCTGTTCGTCATCGGCGCTTCGGCGATGGCGCGCGGCATGGCGGAGGGACAGCGCTGGTACACTGTCTCCGGCGGTCTGTGGATGATCGGGTTGGGGCTGGTGTTCCTGTGGGGCTTCAGCCTGCCGCTGCTGCTGATTATCCTCGGCTTGACCATGCTGTTCGGCTATTCGTTCAAGTCGGATGCTTTTGGGCGCAAATCCCACAGCGATGATCTGTTCGACGACAAGCGGAAGAACGAAGACCTCGTCTAGGGAGGACATCATGACGGACAAGCGCGCGAGCGAAGTTTTCGGCGGCGTGTTCCTGATCGGGCTGGCGGTGCTGTTCCTGGTCAACTGGTGGTGGCCCGGCATCATGTACGTGATCGGCATCGCGCTGATCGCGCGGGCGGTCACGCAGGGCAGAAACTGGATGGACGAGCGCGCTGGTCTGGTCTGCGTGGGCATCGGCGTGTTCTTCACGGCGGTCGACGTGCTGCACATTTTCACCTTCAACTGGTGGCCGCTGATCCTGATCCTGCTGGGGCTGTACCTACTGTTCGGCAACCGCGTGAGCATCGGCGGTAACGGCGGCAGCGGCAAGGACAAGAACGACCTCGTCTGACGACAGGCGAAC
>JAXLWE010000139.1:0-1639 GCA_046328655.1 Anaerolineae bacterium
CTCGTACGTCGCTTGTGCCGTGTTTTCGAGCGTGCCAAAGCGCTCCAGATGTTGGGGACCGACTTCGACCACGATGCTGATCGTCGGATGCACCAGATCGCAGATTTCCCGGATTTCGCCGGGCACGTATGCGCCCATCTCGGCGATGAAATACTCGATGCTGTGGTTGTTCGCCACGTCGTTGTTGATGGCGATGCACACGCCCATCAGCGTGTTGTAGCTCTTGGGCGTTGGGTAAGTGCGGTAGCGTCCGTTGAGGATGTAGGAAAGGTAGTTTTTCGTGCTGGTCTTGCCGTAGCTGCCGGTGATGCCGATCACGGTCGGGTTCACGTCCGCCAGCGCCCGCCGCGCCCGGTTGACGAACATCCGGCGGAACGCGGCTTCGACCGGGATCATCAGGATATTGCCGACGACCAGCGCCAGCGGCGCGAGCAGGAACAGCGCGAGACCGAAGCCGCTCACCAGCGCGGGCGCGAAGCCGCCGAGGTCGTTACGCCGGATGAGCCAGTAAACGATGAAACCGCCGACAATCCATGCCGCACCCTGCACGGCGAACGACGCGCCGAGCAGACGCTTCACCCGCGCCGTCAGCCGCAGCCGCTTTTTGACCTCGCCCTCGTTCGGTGGATAGACGGCGATTAGCGCGGCAATCATGGCGATCACGGCGGGCAGCGTGCCGCCGCCTTCCGACATGACGACGCTGAGCGCCATGCCGAACAATGCCGCGACGACCGGGCGAGTCGGCAGCCAGCGCGCCCGCTCGCCGAGCAGCCAGCGCAGGTAGCGCCCGCTCATGTATTCCTCGATCTGGTAGAAGCGCGCCTGCCGGTAAATCCGCAGGCACGCCCCGGCGAGCCAGATGAGGGTGGTGAGGATAATCAGGATGTCGGACATGGTCATTCGCGTGTAGGGGCGAGGCATGCCTCGCCTCTACGAATACCCGGTTTATGAATTCCCCTGCCGGAAAAAATAATCGACTGTCTTGACCGTCTCGTTCAGCCGTTCCAGATAGCTGTAATGCCCCGCACCCTCGTAGACGATCAGCCCCGCGTCGGGGATCAGCGATTCCAGCTCGCGCCCCTGCCACAGCGGGGTATCCTCGTCCCTGTCGCCCCAGAACAGCAGCGTTGACGCTTTCACGCGCCGGGCATACGGGCGCAAATCCTCGTTGACGACCTTGACGAACGTCTCGCGCAGCACACCGCTGGCAGCCTGAAAATCCGCCGAGCCGTAGCGGGCGTTATAGCGCTGGCGCAGGTCGTCGGCGAGTCCTTTCGCGCCGACCTTGTACAGCCCATCGCGGATCGCCTTGTAGCCGCGCAGCCGGATGTCCGCCGTCGGCGCTTTTGGGGCGGGCACGCCCGCTGCGTCCGCCAGCGCCATCCTGACGATGCGATTCGGGTAATCCGCGCCCAGCACCAGCCCCAGCCGCCCACCGAACGAGTGCCCGAACAGATTCACGCGCGCCAGCCCATGCGCGTCCAGATAGGCGACGACAAACTTCGCGTAGTCAGGCACGCTCCACGCGGCTGGCGGGGGTTCGCTTGCGCCAAACCCTGGCAAGTCAAGGATGTAGACGCAGAAGCCGAGCGCTGCCAGCCGCTCGCCCAGCGGCTGCATCAGCTTGAGGCTCGCGCCC
>JAXLWE010000014.1:0-101229 GCA_046328655.1 Anaerolineae bacterium
ACGGTGTCGAGGGACATTACAATGAGCAGCTTGCCGGGTCGGTGTACCAGAGCAGCGTCAGCAGCATCCCGTTCGTCGTGCCAGTCATCGACTGGCAGCAGGAGCGCGGGCGCGACGTTGTCCTGACGATTGACCGTGACGTGCAGTTCGTCGCCGAAAGCGAGCTTCTGGACGACATCAACACCTACGGCGCGAGCGGCGGCACGATCATCGTGATGAACCCGCGCACCGGCGATATTCTGGCGATGGCAAGCTATCCATCGTTCGACCCGAACACCTATTTCAACGTCGAGGATGAATCGCTGCTCAATAATCCGGCGATCAGCGACCAGTTCGAACCCGGCTCGATCTTCAAGGTCGTGGCGATGGCGTCGGCGCTGGAAGCCGGGACGATCACGCCCGATTTCACCTACAACGATCAGGGGTCGATCACCGTCGGCGGGCAGCAAATCCGCAACTGGGACGGGCGCGCTTACGGCACGGTCGACGCCACGCAAATTCTGGTCGATTCGCTCAACGTCGGCATGGCGACGATAGCCGTCAGGATGGGTCCGACGAGCTTCTACACCATGCTCGACAAGTTCGGCGTTGGTCGTCTCACCAGTATCGACCTGGAAGGCGAGCAGCCCGGCACGCTCTACGTGCCGGGTGACGAGAACTGGAGCGAGAGCAACCTGGGCACGAACTCGTTCGGGCAGGGCGTCGCCGTCACGCCGATCCAGATGATCACGATGGCGGCGGCAATCGCCAACGGCGGCTTGATGATGCAACCGCGCGTCGTCCACGAGATCGTCGATGGGCAGACGGTCATCCCGTCGCACCCCGCCAACCTGGGGCGACCGATCTCGGCTGAGACGGCGCGCGAAGTGACCGATATGATGGTCGCGGTCGTCAACGAAGGGCTGGACGGCAAGGCGTCGGTTCCCGGCTATACGATTGCTGGCAAGACCGGCACGGAGCAGATTTCGACGCCCATCGGCTACGAGCAGGGCGCGGCAATTGCCTCGTTCATCGGCTTCTTCCCGGCGGACGACCCGCAGGTCATCATTCTGGTCAAGCTGGATCGCCCGACCGATTTCTGGGGGTCGCTGACGGCAGCACCTGCGTTCGCCAAGCTGGCGGAGCGGCTGGCGATCCTGCTGGAAATCCCGACCGACGACGTGCGTCACGCGCTCGCCGCCGAGGGTGGCGCGGTGAGTCACATTAATCGCTAGATTATGACGGGACACCGTAGGGGCGGGTCTGGGCTTGCTGCGCAAACGTACCCGCCCCTACTGTACAGGGAGCAGGGGTATTTATGGGCGCAGGACTTCCTTTGGCGCTGACGGTCGGCGGGGTGGCGTTCGTCCTCGGCGTGATCTGGGGCGGACCGCTGGTCGAGATTCTGCGCCGCCTGAAGGCGGGCAAGCAGATTCGCACCGGGTTGACTCACCATGAAGCCAAAGCGGGCACGCCGACGATGGGCGGCATCCTGATCGTTCTGCCGGTGATCGTCATCGCGCTGGCGCTCAACATCGCCAGCATCGTCCGTCCCGGCGCGAACCCGCTGACCGGACCCAGCATCCTTGTGCCGCTGTTCGTGCTGGTCAGCTTCGCCGCGCTCGGCGCGATTGACGACTGGCAGGGCTTCCGGCGCGCGCGCGGCGAGGCGCGTCATGGCGAGGGACTGAGCGGGCGCGTCAAGATTCTGCTGCAAATCGCGCTGGCAGGCATCGTCGCGGTGATCTTCTCGCTTTATTCCACCGACGGCGGCTTCCAGTTCGCCAACGAGCTGATCCTGCCGCTGTTCGGCATCGTCATCCCGATCACGCCGCTGCTGTACATCCCGCTCATGGTGATCTGCATCGTCGGCATGTCCAACGCCGTCAATTTCACCGACGGGCTGGACGGTCTCGCCGGGATTATCAGCGCCAGTGCCTTCGCCGCCTACGGCGTGATCGCCTACTTGCAGGGGCAAATCTTTCTGGTGCAGTTGTGCTTCATCGTCGTTGGCGCGTGCTTCGCCTTCCTGTGGTTCAACGCGCACCCGGCGCAGATGTTCATGGGCGACATCGGGGCGCTGTCGCTGGGCGCGACGCTCGGCACCATCGCCATGATGACCGGGCAGTGGCTGCTGCTGCCGATCATCGCCATCGTGCCGATGGCGGAGCTTTTGAGCGTGATTTTACAGGTGGGGTACTTCAAGGCGACCAAAGGGCAGCGATTATTCCGCATGTCGCCGATCCATCACCATTTCGAGCTTTCGGGCTGGAGCGAGACGCAGGTCGTCCAGCGTTTCTGGCTGGTCGGGCTGCTCGCCGCCATGATCGGCGTGGCGCTGGCGTTGATTGTGTGAATAGCAGCGATTAACCGTTAGCTTTTAGTTTTTGGCTAAGAGCTAATTGCAGATTGCTAAAAGCTAGAGGTTGTTTATGTCGGATCCACTTTACGGAAAAACGGTCGTCGTCCTCGGCTTCGCGCGGCAGGGCAAGGCGCTGGCGCGCTGGCTGCCGACCATCGGCGCGCGCGTCGTCGTCAACGACGGCAAGACGGCTGACGAACTCAAGCTCAACCCGGCGGAATATCCGGGCGTCGAGTTCATCCTCGGCGGGCATCCCGAAATCCTGCTCGAAGGCGCGGATTTGATCTGCGTCTCCGGCGGCGTGCCGCTCGACCTGCCGCTGCTGCAACTGGCGATGCGCTACGGCGTGCCGCTCTCCAACGACGCGCAGTTGTTCATGGAGCGCTGCCCGGCTCCGATCATCGGCATCACGGGCAGTGCGGGCAAGACGACCACCACCACGCTCGCTGGCGAGATGTTCAAGCGCGCGGGGCATCGGACGTGGGTTGGCGGCAACATCGGCGACGTGCTGCTTAACGTCCTGCCGATCATCAATCCGCAGGATCGCGTCGTGATGGAGCTGTCCAGCTTTCAGCTAGAGCTGATGACCGTCAGCCCGAATATCGGCGCGGTGCTCAACATCACGCCCAATCACCTGGATCGGCACGGGACGATGGAAGCCTACGCGCAGGCGAAGGCGCACATCGTCCTGCACCAGAAGCAGCGCGACGTGGCGGTATTGGGACGCGACGACCCGATTGCCCGCGCGCTCGAACAGATCACCTCCGGCGATGTCGTCTGGTTCAGCGCCCACGAGATGGTATCGGACGGCGCGTTCATGGCGGGCGAGCGGCTGGTCGTCGTCGGCGATTCTAGCCCGGACGGCGAGCCGCACGTCGTCTGCGAGCGCGCAGAAATTCCGCTGCGCGGCGATCACAACGTCCTCAACGTGCTGGCAGCGTGTGCTATCGCTGGCGCGGGCGGCGTCGAGCCGGAGGTCATGGGCGAGGTGATCCGCTCGTTTCACGGCGTCGCGCACCGGCTGGAAACCGTGCGTGTCCTTGACGGCGTGACCTACGTCAACGACAGCATCGCCACCGCGCCGGAACGGGTGCAGGCGGCGCTGCGCTCCTACGACGAGCCGCTCGTGCTGCTGCTGGGCGGGCGCGACAAGAAGCTGCCCTGGGAAGGAATGCTGGCGCTGGCGCTGACCAAAGCCCGGCACATCGTCGCGTTTGGCGAATTTGGCGAGGGCATCGCCAGGCTGGTCAAGCTGCTGTGCGGCAGCGACGAGCCGGTCACCTGCGTCCAGACACTGGACGAAGCCGTCGCTGCGGCGGTGAAGCTGGCGCAGCCCGGCGACGTGGTGCTGCTGTCGCCCGGCGGAACGAGCTACGACGCCTACGTCGATTTTGTCGAGCGGGGCGAGCATTTTCGCAAACTTGTGCAGGCGCTGTAAGGGGTTAGAATGAGGGATGTGAAGTCGAGCGATTAGCAATTGGCTTTTAGCGATTAGCCAGCCCCCAGGAACTGAAGACTCAGAGACTAACCGCTAACTGCTAATGGCTAAAAGCTTATTTACTGGAAAGGGTTGTAATGGCGGACTCGTTACCCCAGTTTACCGAAGCGGATATTGACCTGGAAGTGCCAGCGTCGGCGCGCCGCACGCGCATTTTCAAGCCGTCGGATGAGACCGTCGAGGTCGCGCGCCCGGTCGAGCGCCGCCGTACCTTTCTCTCGACCATCGACCTGCCGCTGCTCGTCCTGTTCGGGCTGCTGCTTGCCATCGGCAGCCTGATGATCTACAGCACGACCTTCGACTGGAGCTATCAGGAATTCGGCAGCGATACCTACATCTTCATGCAGCACGTCCGCAATCTGGCAATCGGCGGCACGGTTTTCGTCCTGCTCACGCTGATCAATTACCGCGTCTGGAAGCGCTTCGTCGTCCTGCTGCTGCTGGCGACCATCGGCAGTCTGATCGCCGTGCTGTTGTTCAGCGACCTGACGTTCGGCGCGCGCCGCGCGTTTCTGGAAGGCTCTTACCAGCCCGGCGAGCTTGCCGAGCTGACCATCGTCATCTACATGTCGGCGTGGCTTGGCTCGAAGAATACCAAAGTCGGCAGTTTCACCCAGGGCTTGATCCCGTTCGCCATGCTGGTCGGCGTGATCGGCGGCTTGGTCGCGCTTCAGCCCGACCTGACCACGACGGTGACGATCTTCATCGTCGCCGGGACAATGTTCTTTCTCGCGGGCGCGAATATCCTGCATCTGGGCGTTGTGCTGGGCAGCCTGGGCGCGGCGGGTTATTTCCTCGCGGAGAATCTGAGCTACGCGCAGGATCGTATCGGTCCGTTCTTCGCCAGCCTGACCGACTTCACGCAGGCGACCTACCAGGCGCGGCAGGCGATGATCGCCTTCATGAATGGCGGCTGGACGGGCGTCGGCTTGGGGCAGGGTAAACAGAAATTCGGCTTTCTGCCCACGCCGCACACCGACAGTATCTTCGCCGTCATCGGCGAGGAGTTGGGCTTCATCGGCGCGATGTTCGTGATCGCGCTGTTCGTCCTGCTGGTGATTCGCGGCTTGCAGATTGCGCGGCGGGCGCACGACCCGTTCGGCTCGCTGCTGGCGGCGGGCGTCACCCTGTGGATCATCACCAAGGCGATGATGAACATCGCCGTCATGATCAACCTGATCCCGACCAGCGGCGTGGCGCTGCCGTTCATCAGCTACGGCGGCTCGTCGCTCATCACGCTGATGGCGGGCACGGGGCTGCTGTTCAGCGTCGCCCGCGTCACGGCGCTGGAGAATACACCGGAAGGGAGAAAGACGAGTGCGCATGATGATCGCGGCTGGGGGAACCGGTGGACACGTCTATCCGGCGATAGCGGTCGCCGAAGCGATCAACGCTCATCATCCCGACGTTAAGCTGACCTTCGTCGGCAGTGTCGGCGGGTTCGAGCGCCCGCTGCTGGACGAAGCCGACCTCAAGTTCGATCATTATGCCGAGGTGTACGCCGGACCGCTGCATGGGGTGGGCGTGTTGCGCGCTGCGGTAAGTGCCGCTAAGCTAATTGTAGGGACGATACAGGCGCTGTGGCTGGTCGCGCGTCAGCGACCGCGAGCGCTTTTCCTGACGGGGGGATGGGTTGGCTGGCCCGTCGCACTGGCAAGCTGGCTGCTGCGCGTGCCGAGCCTGATCTACCTGCCGGACATCGAGCCGGGGCTGGCGATCAAGGCGCTGCGCCCGTTCGTGACGCGCGTCGCCACCACCACCGACGCCTCGGCGGTGTATTTCCGCCCCGGTCAGACGGTGACGACCGGCTATCCCCTGCGCCGGTCGATGCAGACGGCGACCCGCGAAGCCGGAATCGCCCATTTCCAGCTTGATCCGGCGAAGCGGACGCTGCTGGTGTTTGGCGGCAGCCGGGGGGCGCGCAGCATCAACAACGCCGTCATCGAGATCGTGCCCCAGCTTCTGGCGGAGGGCGTTCAGATCATCCATCTGACCGGCACGCTCGACTGGGAGCAGATCGCGGCGCGGCGCGAGCAGTTAGGGGACGGATGCGACGATTATCACGCATTTCCGTATCTACATGAAGACATGGCGCTGGCGCTGGCGAGCGCTGATCTGGTGGTGTGTCGCTCCGGTGCGAGCGTGCTTGGCGAGCTGCCGCTGTTCGGGCTGGCTTCGGTGCTGGTTCCGTATCCGTATGCCTGGCGCTACCAGAAGGTCAACGCCGATTATCTGGTCGAGCGCGGCGCAGCGGTGCTGATGCGCGACGAAGCCATGCCGGACGAGCTGCTGCCGACGCTGCACGGACTGTTTGGCGACCCGTCGCGGCTGGCGGCGATGCGCGACGCGGCGGCGGCGCTGGCGCAGCCGGAAGGGGCGTGGAATGTGGCGCGGGAACTACTCCGTCTCGCGGGGGACGACGTATGATTGAACTGTCCGCTGTTCTGGTGATGATGTCGATCTTCTTCGCCATTATCGGCTTTATGCGCGGCTGGAATCGGGAGATCGTGTCGACGGCGGGCGTCGTGCTCGGCTTGTTTGCGCTGTTCCAGTTCGACGCGTTGCTGCGCGGCACGCTGCTGGCGAACGTCAACCGCGATCAGGTGTTTCTCGTCCAGACTGCGATTTTCGTCGCTATCGTCTATTTCGCCTACCAGACGCGCTCGGTCATGGGCGCGGACATCGCCCGCCGCGAGGGGCGCGACAGCCTGCAGGAGAGCGTGCTCGGCGCGCTGCTCGGCGCGTTGAACGGCTACCTCGTCTGGGGGTCGATCTGGTATTTCATGGACATCAACGAGTATCCGCTCGCGCCTTACGTGGTCGCGCCGTCGCCCGGCTCGGCAAGCGCCCAGACGCAGAATATCCTGCCGCTGGTGCTGCTCGGCGGCGGACCGGGCGGCAACGGCGATCTGCTCGCCGTCGCGGTGATCGTCCTGTTCGTCTTTGTGCTGATTTTGATTTAGGGTCGCCTCGAACGAGTTCGATTGTAGGGGCACGACATGTCGTGCCCCTACGTGTTGGACAGACATTTCATGCCCCACCTCACCCCCGGACAGCATATCCACCTCGTCGGCATCGGCGGCGCCGGGACTTTCCGCCATCGCCCGCATTTTGCTGGGGCAGGGCTACGTCGTCTCCGGCTCGGATCGGTCGCTCAACGGGCTGACCGAGGCGTTAGCACACGACGGCGCGACGATCTACGCCGGGCACGACGCCGCCAACGTCGCGGGCGCGGACGCGCTGATCATCTCGTCGGCGGTCAAGCCGGATCACCCCGAAGTGGCGGCGGCGCGGGCGGCGGGCATCCCGGTCTACAAGCGCTCCGACATCATGGCGGATTTGATGGCAGGCAAGACGGTGATCGCCGTCGCCGGGACAGCCGGAAAGACGACCACCACTGCCATGATCGCCCACATCCTGATCGAAACGGGCAAAGACCTGTCGTACATCATCGGCGGGGTGCTGACAACCACCGGGCAAAATGCTGGTGTCGGCGCGGGCGACGCCTTCGTGGTTGAAGCCGACGAGTACGACAACATGTTCCTCGGCTTGCGCCCGAATATCGCCGTCGTGACCAACGTCGAATGGGATCACCCGGATTTTTTCCCAACGCCGGAAGCTATGCGGCGCTCGTTCGAGCAGTTCATCGATCTGCTGCCATACGATGGTACGCTGATCCTCAACGTCGATCTGCCGATGGCGACGCCGCTTCGCGGCGAAGCTGCGTCACGTATGGTCGCAGTCCGGCGGCCGAGCTGGCGTTGCCAATGCGCACAGCGTCGGCGAGCGGCTGCAATTTGACATTGGCTATCGAGACCAAATGGTGATGAATACTACGGCGCTGCGCGTGCCCGGCGTGCACAACGCCCTGAACGCGCTGGCGGCGATGCTCGCGGTGAGTAAGGCGGGCGAAGCCGATTTTGATCATCAGCCAAAGCCCTCTCGACTTTCAAAGGCACGGCGCGGCGCTTCGAGCTGAAGGGCGAAGTCGACGGCATCGCCGTGATTGACGATTACGCCACACCGGCGAAAATCCGGGCGACGCTGCAAGCCGCCCGCGAGCGCTACCCGGAGCGGCAAATCTGGGCGGTGTGGCAGCCGCACACGCCTACAGCCGCACGCAGGCGCTGATGGGCGACTCTCTCTGACCGCCTTCCGGATGCCGACCACGTCCTGATCACCGACATTTACGCCGCCCGCGAGCAGCCGATTCCCGATGTGAGCGCCGCCGACCTCGCCGCGAAGATGGATCACCCCGACGCGCGCTTATGGCGACGTTTGATGAAGCCGTCGCCGCGCTGGAAGCCGACGACAGCACCCGCCGCCGTGATCGTCATGAGCGCCGGCGACGCGCCGCAGATTGGGGCGGAATTTCTGAAATACTTAATGCAAAGGCGCAAAGTGAAAGGCGCAAAGAGGAATTTTGTAGGCGCACGGCTGTGCGCCTCCGCGTTAACTCGCGCACCGCATGCGCGTGCGCTTTCTTTTATTCTTCGTGCCTTTGCGTTGGTGAATCTTTTATATGCTCACTAAATTTCCCCTCCTTCAGGACGAACCCCTCGCCAAATACACGGCGGCGCGGCTGGGCGGCGCGGCGGACTGGCTGTACATCGCCCGCGAGTCGAACGAGCAGTTGGTCGAGGTTGTCGGGGCGGCGTGGGCGGAAGGCGTCCCGGTGCGCGTGCTCGGCGGCGGCGCGAACGTGCTGGTCAGCGACGCCGGGTTTCGCGGGCTGGTCGTCATCAACCGCGTCGGCAAGGCGGCGTTCAGGGACGACGGTGTGACGGTCACGGCGGGCATGTCGCTGACGGTGCTGGCGCGCAAGTGCGCCTCGAAGGGGCTGTCCGGCTTCGAGTGGGCGATCAGCATTCCGGGGACGGTCGGCGGGGCGGTCGTCAACAACGCCGGGGCGCACGGCGGCGACATGGCGGGCTGCCTGCGCAGCGCGGCGCTGGTCGATGCCGACCAAACCAGAACGCAGATGCTGACCAACGCCGACCTCACCTACGACTACCGCTCGTCCAGCCTGAAGGCGCGCGCAGATCGCCACTTTCTGGTCACGATGGCGACGCTGGCGCTGGCGAAAGACGATCCGGCGGCGATCAACCGGAGGATGGACGAGTTCATCGCCCAGCGCAAGCGCACGCAGCCGCCCGGCGCGAGCCTCGGCAGCATCTTCAAGAATCCGCCCGGCGACTATGCCGGTCGCCTGATCGACTTGTGCGGGCTGAAGGGCACGCGCGTCGGCGGGGCGCAGGTCTCGCCAGTTCACGCCAACTTCTTCATCAATACCGGCAGCGCCACCGCCAGCGATTATTACGCTTTGATCCGGCTGGTGCGTGATACGATTCTGGAAAAGACGGGCGTTGCGTTGGAAACCGAAGTGGAATTGGTTGGGGAAGGATTTTAACTCGTACCGCGCGCTAGTCGATTCCGGTACAATCGTGATATGATCAGTCAACCGTCCGTTCAGGCATAACCCGGATGACTTCCAAACTCCGTGAAACTCGGCGCTCAGCGCGTACTCCGGCGATCTGGCGTGGTCGAACGTCGCCCGAAGTGGAGCGCGCGCCGGTGCAGCATGGTGTGCGGGGGCGGTTTTCGATCCCCTGGCGGGTGGTCAGCGGCTTGATCGTGCTCAGCCTGCTGATGGTGCTGGCGCTGTTTTTCACGTCGGATGCGTTTTACGTGCGCAGCATCGCCGTCGGCGGGCTGCATTACATGAGCAGCAGCGAGATTTTCTCGCTGACCAACGTCACCAACATGCACGTGTTCTGGGTCGACCCGGATCAGGTGCGGGCGGACATCCTGCGGTCGTCTACCGTTGCGGATGCCGACGTTCGCGTCGGCTGGCCCCCCAACATGGTGCAGATCGTCATCACCGAGCGCGAACCGGCGCTCGTCTGGGAGCAGTCGGGCACGGCGACCTGGATCGACCTGCAGGGGCGGGTGATGCGTCAGCGCGAGAATCGCCCCGACCTGCTGCGCGTCACGGTCGACAGCGCGGTGGTGGGGACGGTCGGCGCGCAGGTCGATCAGGATGTCGTCAGCGGCGCGGTGCAGCTTCAGTCGCTGCTGCCGGGTGTGACCGTCTTACGCTACCACCCTGATAAGGGGTTGGGGTACAATGATCACCGGGGATGGGATGCCTGGTTGGGCACGGGGACCGATATGCCGGAAAAGGTTCTGATCTACAATTCTATCGTGAGCAGCTTGCAGGTGCGCGGCATCGTTCCCAGTGAGATCAACGTTGCGAATCCCGATGCGCCTTACTATTCCGTGCTCTCAGGACGTTAATCGCGGCTATGAATGATCTGGTTGTTGGGGTTGATGTAGGGACAACGAAAGTCTGCACCATCGTCGGCGAGGTTCGCCCGGACGAGATTTTCGTCGTCGGCTTGGGCATCGAGCCGAGCCGGGGGATGCGCAAGGGCGCGGTCACCGACATCTCTCAGTTGAGCGCGGCGATTTCGGCGTCGGTGCATAAAGCCGAAAAGAGCAGCGGCTACGACATCAGCCGGGCGTTTGTCAGCGTCGCGGGCAGCCACACCGCGTCGATCAACAGCCGGGGCACGATTGGCTTGCTGACCAATCGCGGCGTGCGCCCGGAGGATATCGACAAGGCGATTGAAAAACGCCCGCGCGATTGCCATCCTGCACAACCGCGAAGTGCTGCACGTCATCCCGCGCGCCTATTCCATCGACGGCGGCGACCTCGGTGCGCAGCCCGGTCGGGATGCACGGCTTCCGGCTCGAATGTCAGGTGCACATCATCACCGTCTCGTCGACCGGCATCAGCAATCTCGAACAGGCGATTCAGTCGGCGGGCATCTTCCCGGATCGCTTCATCCTCACCCGCTGGCGTCCGGCGACATCGTGCTGACCGAGCAGGAGCGCGAGAGCGGTACCGTGCTGATCGACATCGGCGGCGGCACGACCGACCCCGCTATCTTCATCGACGGCACGGTCTGGCATTCCGCCGTGATCGCGGTCGGGGGTGACTTAATCACCAATGACATCACCCACTGGATGCACGTACCCTTTGACGTAGCGGAAGCCGTCAAGATTCAGTATGGCAACGCGCGCGAAGCCGATGTCAGCCCGCTGGAGACGTTCCTGGTGCAGCCGTTCGGCGAAGGAATGCTGACCGAGAAGCGCAGGCATCAGCGAGCTGGCGGCGGTCATCGAAGCGCGCGTCACCGAGCTGTTCGAATTCGTTCACGCCGAAATCAAACGTTCCGGTTACGATGGTCTTTTGCGTGCCGGAGTTGTCCTGACCGGGGGGTTGCGCGCTGCTTCCGGGAATCCGCGAAGTAGCCGCCGAGGTGCTCGGCTGCTCCCGTGCGCGTCGCCAAACCGGAGAAGATTACCGGCATGGCGGACGCTCTGCGCAGCCCGGCGTACAGCACCAGCGTCGGTCTGCTGCGGCTTTACTTTGCAAATGGAAACCGCCATGCCCGTGCAGACCGTCAGCAACGGCTCGGCTGTCGGAGCGAGCATCGGCAGCTTACTCACTGGCTTCTTCCGCCGCCTGCTGCCTGATAACGAACGCTAGGTAAGTTTGAATCGTTTTAATTTTGTAATGGCTCGAATGCCCGCCTTTGCGTCCTTCGAGCGAGAAAATGCTGGATAAGTCGAGTTGCGCGTGGGTTAGTGTGGAATAAATAGAGTTAATTAATCCGGCGCTCATGTTGCGATTAGTGGGAAGCTTTGAGGAAGGGCTGACTTCATGGATAAGCTTACACCCGGTGAGAACTTCGCGCAGATCAAGGTGGTTGGTGTCGGGGGCGGCGGCGCGAGGTCGCGGTCAACCGCATGATTACCGAAGGTCTGGGGGCGTCGAGTTTATCGCGGTCAATACCGACAATCAGGCGCTGATGCTGTCGAAGTCCAAGACCCGTGCGTATCGGCGATAAGCTCACTCGCGGTCTGGGGGCAGGCGGCAATCCTGAAATTGGTCGGAAAGCCGCCGAGAGAGCGCCGACGAGCTGTACGAAGTCCGCGCGGCGCAGACATGATCTTCATCGCCAGCGGCATGGGCGGCGGAACCGGACCGGCGCGTCGCCGATTGTGGCGCAGATCGCCAAGGAACTCGGCGCGCTGACCATCGGCGTCGTCACCTGCCCGTTCACGTTCGAAGGCGCGAAGCGCCAGCAGACTGCCGAAGCCGGAATCGAAGCCTCAAGAGCCAGGTCGATACCCTGATCGTCATCCCGAACGACCGCCTGCTCCAGATCGCCAGCAAGAACGCGACGCTCCAGCAGGCGTTCTCGCTCGCCGACGACGTGCTGCGCCAAGGTATTCAGGGCATCTCCGAACTGATCACCGTCCCGGCGCTGATCAACCTCGACTTCGCCGACGTGCGCACCATCATGTCGGAGGGTGGGGGCGGTGTTCGATGGCGGCTGGGCATTCGACGGGTGACGAGCGGGCGCGTAAAGCTGCCGAATCAGCCATCAGCAGCGCGCTGCTCGACGTGACCATCGACGGCGCTCGCGGTATCCTGTTCAACATCACCGGCATCCCGACTCAGCCGGCCTGCTCGAGGTCAACGAAGCCGCCGCCATCATCAAGGAAAGCGCGCATCCTGAAGTCAACCTGATCTTTGGTGCTCAGATCGACGAGAGCAACGGGCGACGAGGTGCGAGTGACCGTAATAGCGACGGGTTTCGAGCACAGTAGTCGCGTGCAGCGCAAGATGGATCAGCAAACCATCTATCGCCAGCCGCAGCAGCAGCAGCCTGTCCAGCGCCAGCAGCCAGCAGCAACCACCGCAGCGTCCGATGCAGCAGTACAGCGCGCCAGCCGCCCGCCAATCCGCCGCTGAAAAGAGCCAGCGACATGCCGCCAGCGGTGAAGCCGCAGCAGCAGTCGGACAATTTCAGCGCGCGCGTCTACGACGAGGACAATATCGAAATTCCGACTTTCCGGCAGGTTAAGCCGCTAGTTTTTGCATACCGGGTGCTGGGCAAGCCACTGTGTTTGCTCAGCACTTTTTATCACCCTGATTTGAAGATGATGGTGTGTTTGAGAACCAATCCCGTCCGTTTTGCAGGATCAGGCTGACGTGCGTTTTGGAGGCTGTGGGATCTGTGAAACTGTGGGAAAGCCGTTATGTTTAATAACTATGTTCTAACCAAAACCGGAGCGGAGTTGTACCTGAGGGGTTGTGGACAAGAACAGGTGAGCGTGCTAAATTACTCTTAAATCGATCAGAGATTTTCGGCGAACAGTTAACCTCTGCTCAACCCACTTAACATACAACTGGGTGTTTGAGGTTGTCATGCCGCGTGGCATGGCTATGGATTTCGTATTGTCCGTTCCCGGCAGGTTTCGGGAAGAAAAGTAACGAGGACTATCCTTAAAAGGGGAAAACGCGATGGTTCAAGCCAAAGCTAAAAACGCAACCAGCTTCACGACTTGGGCTATAAAATCTTTCGATCGTTATGCTCAGAAGGATATGACACGAACGACGCTAACAGTCGGCGACACGGTAATTTCGTGGTCGTCAACCCGGCAACCGGGCGCAGCGAGATCGGCAAAGTGACCTGGAGATGCGCCTGCCGGAAGTGACGATTGAGCTGCTCGACGGCGAGAAGTCGTGACGCGCGACCTCGAAATGTCGATAAGCCGCTGGAGACCGATCCGGGGCAGATGATGGATCGCGTCGCCAAAGGCATCGCCGAGTGCGAAGTGACGCCCGAACTCCAGCAGGCGTGGACGGAACGATCTCCCGCTGGCTGCCGGACGACCGTCTGCCAGGCCCGCCGGGCGTATTCTCTGACCGCCGCCGGGACGGAACAGGCGCTGACGTACTACAACTGCTACGTCGTGCCGTCGCCGAAGGATCGCGCGGCGGCATCATCGATACGCTGCTCAACATGACCGAGATTGGCGTCGCGCGGCGGCGGCGTCGGCATCAACATTTCCAGCCTGCGCCCGCGTCAGGCATACGTCAAGGGCGTCAACGGTCGGTCGAGCGGCGCGGTGTCGTGGGGCGGGCTGTACAGCTTCGTCACCGGCTTGATCGAGCAGGGTGGGTCGCGGCGCGGCGCGCTGATGCTGATTTTGGAATGACCGGCATCCCGACATCTTCAATTTCATCAACAGCAAGCGCGAAGCGGGCAAGATCACCAACGCCAACATCAGCGTCGGCGTCTCCGACAAGCTCGATGGAAGCCGTCAAGGTCGATGGCGACTGGGAACTGCGTTCCCGGATACCAGCGACCCGGATTACGACGACGTGTGGGACGGTAACCTCGAACAGTGGGTCGAAGCCGGGCACGGTGTCACCCATTTCCGCACCGTCAAGGCGCGTGAAGTCTGGAATGCGATCATCGAAAGCGCGTGGGCGAGCGCCGAGCCGGGCGTGTTCTTCCGCGAGCGCTACAACAAGATGTCCAACAGCCATTACTTCGCGCCGATCATCTGCACCAACCCGTGCGGCGAGCAGGGTTTGCCCGCCTGGGGCGTGTGCAACCTGGGCGCGATCAATCTGGCGAAGTTCTACGACGAAGACCAGCACGATGTCGACTGGGACAACCTCGAAATCACCGTGGCGCTACGCGACGCGCTTCCTCGACAACGTGATCGACAGCACGCCGTACTTCTTCGAGCAGAACGAGAAGCAGCAGTTGAGCGAGCGGCGCGTCGGGCTGAACAAGGGCTTGGCGGAACTGATGATCCGGCTGGGCATCCGTTACGGCAGCCCCGAGTCGGTCGCTTTCATCGATAAGCTGTACGGCTTCATCGCGCGGGCGGCGTATGAAACGTCGGTCGAGCTGGCGCAGGAGCGCGGCGCGTTTCAGTTCGACGCCGAGAAGTTCCTGCAAAGCGGCTTCATGCAGTCGATGCCGAAGGATATTCAGGGATCGCGTGTATCAGCACGGTATCCGCAACGTGACGCTGCTGACCCAGGCTCCCACCGGCACGACCGGCACGATGGTCAACACCTCGACCGGCATCGAGCCATTCTTCTCGTGGATCTACTACCGCAAGAGCCGCTCGGTCTGCACGAGGAAAAAGTGCCGATTGTGCAGGAGTGGTACGACGCCAACCCCGGCTCGACCGATTCGCCCGACTATTTCGTCACGGCGATGGAACTCTCGCCGGAAGATCACGTCCGCGTGCAGGCGGCGATCCAGCGCTGGGTCGATCTGAGCATCAGCAAGACCTCGAACCTGCCCAACCACTACACCGTCGAGCAGACGCGCGAGCTGTACGAGCTGACAATGCGCTTCGGCTGCAAGG
This sequence comes from Anaerolineae bacterium, assembly GCA_046328655.1. Lineage (GTDB taxonomy): Bacteria > Chloroflexota > Anaerolineae > Aggregatilineales > Phototrophicaceae > Flexifilum. Next base: position 15,090 of record JAXLWE010000014.1, read on the forward strand.
GCGGCACGATCTACCGCGACGGCAGCCGCGACGAGCAGGTGCTGATGCTGAAGGGCGACGAGCGCGCCGAATCCGAAATCAAGAAAGAGGCGGAAGTCAAGCCGCTGGAGCAGGTGGCGACGCCGCACCACGTTTACCCGCGCCCGGCGATGCTTCAGGGCGTGACCGTCAAGACCAAGACGCCGCTCGGCACGGCGTACATCACTATGAACAGCGACGAGAACGGCTGCCTGTTCGAGGTGTTCATCAGCGCGCCGGGCAAGGCGGGCAGCGACCTGCAAGCCGACGCCGAAGGCTTGGGGCGCATGATCTCGCTGCAACTGCGCTCGACCGCGCCGCAGAACCGCACCCAGATGCTGCGGCTGATCGTCGAGCAGCTTCAGGGAATCGGCGGGTCGCGCACCTACGGCATGGGACCGAACCGGGTCACGTCGCTGCCGGACGCCGTCGCCGGGGCGCTCATGAACCACTACTTCAAAGAGGATAAGGCGCAGCAGCTGGCGCTGTTCAACGGCGGGCACTCCGACGAAGTGCAGACCGAAGTGACCCACGTCCACGAGCTTTCGGAGACGTTCAACGAGACCAACGGCTACGTGAGCGGGCGGACATGTGCCCGTCATGCGGGACGATCTCACTTGCGCGTAGACGGCTGCCGGAAATGCACCACCTGCGGCTACATGAGTGCTGGGCGAAACGAAGTTTCGCAAGTGCCGAGTACTGAGTGCTGAGAAAAACGAAAGATCAGGGTAACGTAGCGCACGGCCGTGCGCCCTTTTTGTTGCCGCTACCCCTCACCCCTAGCCCCCTCTCCCACGCAGGCGGGGAGAGGGGGTTTTAAGCACTCTCGTGTCGTGCCCCTAGGAGCAATTGGTGTTCACGTGGCGAAATCGCGACCCCGCCAGCAGCGGCGGGGTCGCCTTTTCAATTGTGCGAAGTCACGCAGCCGGGGCGCTTACTGCTGAGGCGTGCGTGTGAATAGCTCGACGAAAGCCACCAGAATAACCGCTGCGACGATTGCCACCAGTCCAGCGCCGAGATTGATGCCGATCACATCCGTGCCCACGATCCCGCCGACCGCGTTCAGCAGAACGCCGCCGATAAACCCACCGACGACACCGACTAGCATGTCGATCAGCATCATGCCGCCCGTACAGCTGCCGCGAAAGCGATGACGACACCCACAATGCCGTCGATAACCAACGCCAGGCGATGATATTCGCTGCCGTCATGGTTTCACCACCGTTGACCAGCCAATAGCATCATCTTTAGCATAGGACGGTGCCGGGCGGATATACCCCTAATAAGTGAGGGTTTTCACAATCCAGCGGTGCGCGGTCTCAGAAAGTCGGGATCAGCGCGTCATGCGCCAGATAATAGTTGATCGCCGTCTCCCAGTGACCGATCCGCTCGGCGTGCAGGGCGTCCGTGTACCGGGCAACCTCGGCATAGCCCGGCTCGGCGATGGCGATCAGCGTGTGAGTGACGCGCGCTTCCGGTGCCGCCGCGTCGACGGCGCGGCACTGGATGTCGATGCGGATGCTCTGGAAGCCCGGCGTGATGTTGACGTATTCGGCATGATACGCTTCGGCGTCGTAATCCACCGTCACCCAGATCGTCCAGGCGTTCCCGGCGTGTTGCGTGGCGAACACGTTGTTGGTCATCGCCTCCCCGGATGGGGGATAGATCAGTTCGGCCGCCAGCCGATCCATTTGTACTCGCCGACCGGCGTGAACAGCGGGAACACCTCGTCGGGTATCCCGTTCAGGTGAATGACGGTGCTGCGCGTGACCAGTTGCTCGCTCATCATTCCTCCTCAAACATGTGATGTGACTGGCGCTGGCGTCGTAATCGATGCCGTAGACGTCCATCAGCCGCTTGATGCGCGCCTTCCAGCGTCGGCGTCGAAAGGGCTTTTGCCCTCGAAGGCGTGCAGGACGATCCCTTCCAGCAGGTCGCCAAGCGACATATCGTGGTACTCGGCAATGGCTTTCAGCACCTTGGCGAGGCGCTTCTCGATGCGCACGCCAAGCTGCGTCCTCTCGACCCGAATGTCTCCAGCCAAATCGTTCCTCCTTAGACACTCGATAATTTGGTAACTTGGTAACAATATAACATTGGGCCGCCTCATTTGTCAATTGCGAATCGCGCCTGTACGTACTGCGGCTGGTTGCGTATAATCAGGCGCTGTTTACTCCTAGACCGCAGGCTGCGACCCGATGACCAATTTCCCCGAATTTGACCTTTCCGCCTACTGGCAGGAACCTGATTTCCTGCTGACCGATCTCGTGTCGCTGATGGCGAACCGGGTCGATTCGCAGATGGGCGTGACGCTGATGGTCAAGGGCGCGATCCTGACCGGCACGCTGGTCGGCGAGCGCGAATATCTCCGGCGCATCAACGACGCCTTCAAGCGCATGGCGCGCGAGTCGATGAACAAGCCGAGCAAGGAAGACCTGGCGGCGATTGACCAGGCGTTCGGCTTCGAGGATTTGGTCGAGGATGACTACCCGCAGGTCGAAAACAGCGCCGAGCCGCCCGAAGCCTCGCCGATTCGCCACCTGCATCTGCGCGACCCGGTCATCATCTACCCCGGCTCGACGCTCAGCTTCATGGAGAGCGAGCTGCCCGTGCTGCGCATCCGTCTGGCTGCCATCGACGGCTGGATGCTCGGTCGCATCAGCATGATTTCGTCGGACGACGACGGCGGTCTCCCCGATGTCGGCTTTATCCACTAGGCTGCGCCGCTTCCGTCTCAGCCGCCGCGTGCGCCGCGTCCTGCTGATCGCGGTTGGCATCTGGCTGATCTTCGCCTGCGCTCTCGGCATCGCCGTGACTATCTACGGGCAGACCGACCGCGCCCAGCCCGCCGACGTGATTGTCGTGCTCGGCTCCGGCTTGCGCCGCGAAGACCTTCAGCCCGGTCCGGCGCTGACACGCCGCTCGGTGCGCGGCGCGGAATTGTTCCACGCGGGCTTTGCCCCGGCGATCATCTGCTCCGGCGGCTACCCCGGCACGGCGACCCGCAGCGAAGCCGACGGCTGCGCCCAGGTCTTGCGCGAAAACGGCGTCCCGGACGATACGATCATCCTTGAGGAGCGCAGCCGCAGCACCGAGGAAAACGCCGCCTATTCGCACGAAATCATGCAGGCGCACGGCTGGAAAACCGCGCTGGTCGTCAGCGACGGCTATCATCTGCTGCGCGCCACCTGGATTTTCTCGTCGGTCGGCGTCAGCTTCTCGACTTCGCCTGCCGCCACGCCGCCGTTCCTCGACGCGCTCACCGCGACCGCCCGCGAAGTCGTCGCGCTCCACTGGCAGGCTTTCAAGACAGTGCTCGGCTTGCCCTACACGTTTGTCCCCTGGGTATGACCCGCGTAGGCGAAGCGTCATTGAACCGCGTCTGAGCCGTCCTGTTTTCCCTGTATAATCGATGTAACAAAGATATTGCACCATACTCGCGCGAATGTGGCGCGTGCCTTATTCATTTTTGCCAGTCAGGATGACACCATGCGTCGAATAACGTTATTGACCGTCCTCGCGCTGATACTGATGAGCGTCAGCGTCACGGTGGCGCAGCAGACGGCTGCGCCCTCGCTTCAGGTCGTCGATCAAGCGCCTGCCGATTCCGTCGTTGGCACGGATTCGCCATTGGTGATCTACTTCGATCGCCCGGTGGGCTGCGCCAGCGCTCAGGCAGCGTTCCAGATCGACCCACAGGTCGCGGGCGAGGTGACGTGCAGCGACGCCGATTCGTCGGTCACCTTCACGCCCGCTGACGGCTACGATCCGGGTGTGACCTATACCGTCGCTTTTGACGAGTCGCTGCGCGGCGCGGATGGTACGTCGCTGGCGCAGCCGTTCTCGATGGTCGTCAGCACCAGCGGCACGCTGGAAGTCACGCAGGTGCTCCCGGCGGACGGTACGGCGGGCGTCGACGCTGCCTCGGTCATCACCGTGATCTTCAACCGCCCGGTCGTGCCGCTCGGCATCGCCGAAGACGCCGCCTCGCTGCCGCAGCCGCTGGAATTCTCGCCGTCTGTCAGCGGGCAGGGTGAATGGCTCAACACCTCGATCTATCAGTTCCGCGCCGACCCGGCGCTTCAGGGCGGGACGGCGTACACTGTCACCGTCGCCAGCGGGCTGACGGCGGTCGACGGCTCGATGCTGCAGACCCCCTACCAGTGGTCATTCACGACCGCCGCGCCGATGGTCACCGAAGTCGTCCCCAACGACACGGCGATGGACGTGCGCCTCGGCACGAGCGTTCAGGTGCGCTTCAACCAGCCGATGGATCAGGCGAGCGCCGAGAGCAGCTTCAGCCTGCATTCGTTCGGCTCGACCGCATCCGTGCCCGGCAAATTCGCCTGGGCGGACGACGGCGCGGGGTTCCTGTATACTCCGGACGCGAATTTGCAGCTTGATACCCAGTACGTCGCCGAATTCACGGGCGACCTGCCGCTGTCCGCAGGCGGCGGCGCGCCGCTGGAAGGGCAGACGAGCTGGAGCTTCGGCACGATCCCGCTGCCCGCCATCGTCAACACCGATCCATACGACGGGCAGCCGGACGCCTACCCGGACAGCGGCTTCACCATCTACTTCGCGTCGCCGATGAATGTCGACACGCTCGAAGACCACATCACCATCTCGCCGGAGCCGATCCGCGCCTACGATACCTACTACAGCGACTACAACAACAGCTTCACGCTGTCGTTCCCGTCCGAGCCGAGCACCTCGTACACCGTCACCATCACGCCCGGCATGGAGGACGTATACGGCAACGCCATCACCCGGCAGACGGTCGTCCAGTACACCACCTCGCCGTATTCGCCTGATATTTCACTGCAAGTGCCCGGCTCGATTGGCTTCTACAACGCCGACAACGACAAAACCCAGTTATTCCTGACGCACCGCAACGTCAGCCAGGTCGATCTGGCGCTGTACGGTGTCGCGCTCGACGACTTCCTCGTCGCGGCGACCGGCGACAACTACTACGATCCCGCGTCGAGCTTCCCGACCGGCTTAGCCAACCGCCTGCGCGTCTGGTCGATCCCGAACGTCGCGCCGCTGAACGCCCGCCGCTACGAGCTGCTCGATCTGGGCAGCAGCGGCAGCGTCGACTGCCCCGGCGCGCTGACCTCGAATTTACAGGTCGGCGACACGGCGATTATCGTCAGCGACCCCGACCCGGTGCGGGCGCGCGCCAGCGCTCCCGACGGTCAGGTGCTGACCACGCTCTACAAAGATTATCAGATGCCGATCATCGGCGGACCGACCTGCGCCAACGACATGCTGTGGTGGGAAGTCACCCTGCGCGACGGTCGAACGGCGTGGGTCGCCGAGGGCACGCCCGACGAGCGCTTCGTCGACCTGAAATCGGCGGTGGGGCAGACACCGGTCACGATCACCCAGCCGGACGGCGGGGCGCTGAATCCCGGCATTTATCTGCTCAAGGTATCGTCGCCGGAAACCGACGCGCTGAATTACCAGCCGCCCGCGCACGTGCTGGTGGTGGCGAACGCCAACCTGACGCTCAAGGCGTCGGTGGACAGCGTGCTGGTCTGGGCGACTGACGTGAATACCGGCGAGCCGATCCCCAACGCGCCGATCCGCGTCTTCGGCACGGGGCGGCAGGTTCTGGCGGAAGGCTCGACCGACGCCGATGGTCTGCTCAAGCTCGATCTGCCGCGCGCCAGCGATCTGTATGTGCCGCGCGTCGCCGTCCTGCAAACCGACGCGCTGTTCGGCGTCGCCGTGACCAACTGGTCGGACGGTATCGAGGCGTGGGCGTTCGGCGCGAGCGCCGATTACTATCCGCAGGCGTACCGCGCCTACCTGTACACCGACCGCCCGATCTACCGCCCGGATCAGCCCGTGTACTTCCGGGGGATCGTGCGCGCTCAGGACGACGTGACCTACACGCCGCCCGGCGTCGAGACCATCCCGGTCAGCATCTACGACGATCAGGGCGAGGTCGTCTATCAGAGAGACCTGACGCTGACGCCTTACGGCACTTTCAGCGACACGTTCGAGATCGCCAGTGACGCCGCGCTCGGCTACTACCGCATCGTCGCGCAGATGCCCAACGCCGACCCGAACAATTCCTATCCGCAGACCGGCACGGTCGGCTTCAACGTCGCCGAATACCGCGCGCCGGAATTTCAGGTCAACGTGACCGCGCAGACGCCGGAAGTCGTGCAGGGCGACACGATCAACGTCGAAGTCGACAGCACCTACTTCTTCGGCGGCGCGGTCGCCAACGCCAACGTGGAGTACAACGTCGTCTCGCAGCCGTATTACTTTGACTATCAGGGTGACGGCTACTACAGCTTCGAGGATTACAGCCCGGACAGCGGTCCGAGCGAATTTTTCGGCGGGGGCGGCGGCACCGTCACCAGCGGCGAGGGCACGACCGATGCCAGCGGGATGCTGGTGATCTCGTTCCCGGCGGATTTGCAGGACGCGACCCAGAGCCAGACCTTCACCATCGAGGCGACCGTCACCGACGAGAGCGATCAGGCGGTCAGCGGGCGTACAACCGTGATCGTCCACAAGGGCTTACTCTACGTCGGCGTGCAGCCGGAGGAATACGTCGGGCAGGCGGGGCAGGAAACGACCGCTAACCTGATCGCCGTCGACTGGGAGAGCAGCCCGATCCCCGATCAGACGCTTCAGGTGAGCGTGGTTGAGCGCCGCTGGTCGAGCGTGCAGGAGACCGACGACGCCGGGCGCACGACCTGGACGTGGGAAGTCGAGGAAATCCCGGTGACCGACGGCGAAGTCACGACCGACGCCAACGGCAAGGCGACTTTCGCCTTCACCCCGCCCAACGGCGGTATCTTCCAGATCACGGCGACCACCACTGACGAGCAGGGCAACGAGATCGTCGCCAGCAACACCATCTGGGTGTCGAGCAGCGAATACGTGTCGTGGCGGCAGCAGAACAGCAACCGCATCGACCTGATCGCCGACGCGCAGGATTATCAGGTCGGCGACACGGCGGAAATCCTGATCACCTCGCCGTTCCAGGGCGCGACCGAGGCGCTGATCACGGTCGAGCGCGGCGACGTGCTCAAGTACGAGCGCGTGACGATGGACAGCAACTCGTATATCTACCGCCTGCCGATCACCGACGACTTCGCGCCGAACGTGTTCGTCAGCGTGGTGCTGGTCAAGGGCGTGGACGAGAACAACCCGGTGGCGGCGTTCCGCGTCGGCTTGGTGCAGTTGAACGTCGACAACACCCGCAAGGCGATCACGCTCGATATTTCGACCGACGTGGCGCAGGCGGGACCCGGCGATACCGTCACCTACACGATTAAGGCGACCGACTACAAGGGCGACCCGGTCGTGGCGGAAATCGGCGTCAGCCTGACCGATCTGGCGGTGCTGACGATTGCCGACCCCAACAGCGGTCCGCTGCTGAGCTACTTCTACGGCGAGCAGGGCTTGAGCGTGCGCACGGCAACCCCACTGACCATCAACACCGACCAGATCACCCAGACCGTGCTCGACACGATCAAGGGCGGCGGCGGCGGCTTCGGCGAGGGCGGCATCTTCGACATCCGGCAGGAATTTGTCGATACGCCGTACTGGGATGCCAGCCTGATCACGGATGAAAACGGCGAAGTCACGTTCAGCGTGGGGCTGCCAGACAACCTGACGACTTGGCGGCTCGATGCCCGCGCCGTCACCAACGGCGACGACGGCTTGACGCTGGTTGGGCAGGGCACGTTCGACCTGCTCAGCACCAAGCCCGTGTTGATCCGCCCGGTGACGCCGCGCTTCTTCGTCGTCGGCGATCAGGTGACGCTCGGCGCGGTCGTCAACAACAACAGCCCCGACGATCTGTCGGTGGAAGTGACGCTGCAAGGCGAAGGCGTGACCTTCAGCGACGCGACGCCCAACGCCCAGACGGTGGACATCCCGGCGGGGCAGAGCGCGCGCATCAACTGGACGGTGACAGTGGACGACGTGGCGAACATCGACCTGACCTTCTTCGCCAACGGCGGAAATGGCTTGACCGACGCCAGCAAGCCGCCGCTCGGACAGGGCGACGCCCGGCTGCTGCCGGTCTACAAATACGAAGCGCCGGAGACGGTCGGCACGGGCGGCGTGCTGCGCGAAGGCGGCAGCCGTACCGAAGGCATCAGCCTGCCGACGACGATGGACGTGACCCAGGGCGAACTGACGGTCGCGCTCGATCCGTCGCTGGCGGCGACCACGATTGACGGGCTGGATTATCTCCAGAATTACCCGTACCAGTGTGTCGAGCAGACGGTCAGCAAGTTCCTGCCCAACATCATGACCTACCGGGCGCTGGCGAGCCTGAGACTCGACAACCCGGCGCTGAAGATGCAGCTCGACAGCAACGTGAATTACGGCATCCAGCGGCTGTACGCGCTTCAGCACGTCGACGGCGGCTGGGGCTGGTTCGTGCAGGACGCGAGCAACCCGCTGACGACCGCCTACGCGCTGATCGGCTTGAGCGAAGCGCAGACGCAGGGCTTCAACGTCAGCGACACCGTGCTCCGCAACGCCCGCAATTTCCTGCGCGGCACGTTTATCACGCCGAGTCTGAAAGTCGAGACCTGGCAGTTGAACCGGCAGGCGTTCGTGCTGTACGCGCTGGCTCGCTCCGGCGACCCGGACGTGGCGCGCACGACCACGCTCTACGAGAGCCGCGACCGCCTGAGCTACTACGCGAAAGCTTTCCTTGCGCTGGCGCTGCACGCCATCGAACCCGGCGACACGTCGCGCACCGGCACGCTGATGTCCGACCTGCTCAACGGGGCGGCGACCAGCGCGACCGGCATCCACTGGAATGAAGCCGAGCACGACTGGTGGAACTGGAACACCGACACCCGCACGACGGCGATTGCGCTCGAAGCCTTCATCACGCTCCAGCCCGACAGCGACCTGATCCCGAACATCGTCCGCTACCTGATGGTGCAGCGGCAGGCGGACGCCTGGGAGACGACGCAGGAGACGGCGTGGGCGGTGATGTCGCTGACCGACTGGATGGTCGCCAGCGGCGAATTGAACCCGAATTACGACTACAGCGCGTCGCTCAACGGCGAGACGCTGACGCAGGGCACGGCGTCGCCGGAGAACGTCCGCGACTCGGTCACGCTTCAGGTGCAGGTCGCCGACCTGCTGCGCGATCAGGTGAACGAGCTGGTCATCGACCGGACGGACGGTTCAGGAGTGTTGTACTATACGGCGCACCTGCGCACCTTCCTGCCCGTCCCGCAGATCGAGCCGCTGGATCGTGGCATCATCGTCGAGCGGCACTACACCCTGCCCGGCAGCGACCAGCCGATCACCTCGGCGCAGGTGGGCGACAACGTGACCGTGCATCTGACCGTGATCGCGCCCAACGACCTGCACTACGTGGTCATCGAAGACCCGATCCCGGCAGGCACGGACGCGGTCGACCCGAACCTGAACACCAGCCAGCAGATCGGCACGCAGCCGGAACTGAACCCGGAGAACCCGCTCAGCCAGGGCTGGGGCTGGTGGTACTTCAGCAATATCGAGTACCGCGACCAGAAGGTCGTGCTGTTCAGCAGCTATCTCCCGGCGGGGACGTATGAGTACGTCTACACTATCCGGGCGGGGCTGGCGGGCGAGTACAATGTCATCCCGCCGACCGGCTCGGAATTCTACTTCCCGGAGGTCTACGGGCGCGGCGCGGGCAGCCTGTTCACGATTGAGGATGCCGGATAAAGACGGCGCGTTTCACAACATATTTATGAGCCAATGTGACCCCGTTCTCCTTCGTAAAGGAGAGCGGGGTCATCATAGCTGTCAGGATAATTCGTGTGTTCTCTTCGGTTATGCTGAGGCGACCGACCTCTAAGTATCCTCTAGCTATGTATCATCCTCTACCATGAATTTGTTCTTACTGTCGTAGCTATAGTGAATCAGAAGCGACAAGTAGTGTACCGCTCGACAATACTCTAATAGAATATAATAAACATCATTAAAAGGATGGGAATCATGAACGATTCGAAAGCTAGTAGGGCGAGAGATCTCATTCTACTTGATGGTCAGTATGACGCTGCACGCAAATTATTTATGACAATACCAGATCATCCGGAAGCAAAGTACTGGTTACCGAGGCTAGATAAAATGTTAAACCCTACTGAAGTTACTCAGCCAGCAAACCCAATACAGCCCCCCTTGATAAAAGAGACACTGCCATCCCACCAGGCGCAACCTCGAAAGGAGGATTCCGAACAATCTCAGGAACGTCATCGTTACTTAGGAACCTTCAACTTCTTGGGCGGGTTCGTCGGATTTCTTTTATTCCTGGGCGGTATAGACAGAATGGGTGTAGCTGGAGGAAACGGTGGTACGTTGGTTGTTCTTGGTATTTTTCTCATTGGCATGTACGTGGCGGTTCTAAGAGTTAGTCACAACTTCCATGAATGGAATGCCCTTCCATGGACTGAGAAGCTATTTGCTTGGCTCACGACTCTATGGATCGGATGTATCTTAGGAATCATTATTCTTCCGGCAATTGCTGTTGGCACTGCGCTAGGTATCGGAGATCTGTGAGCGATTTGCCCCTATTTTGATTACATGGAACAACTTCTGAAATCAAAACATAAAGCTCAAACTCATGCTTTGTAGGTGGTCATCCATGCCATCCGATCCACTTCCCCCTATCCGCGATGCTCTCAAATCCGGCGACAAAAAGACCGCGCAGATGCTGCTTCAACCGCTGCTGAAGAACCAGCCGAGCGCCGAAGCGTGGTATCTCGCCGCGCAAGCCTGCGCCACCGACGAAAAGGCGATCTGGTGTCTGCGAAAGGCGCTCGAATTAGAGCCGCAGCACAGCGGCGCGAACCGCCTGCTGTTCAGGCTGGAAGGCGCGAAGCCCACGTCGGTGCAGGAGCAGATATCCGCCGCCAGTGCCGACGTGCCGCTCAAAGAAGTCAAGCGGGCGAAGCCCGTCGCCAGGAAGCGCGGCACGCGCCGCATCATCGTGGTGCTTAGTGTGCTGCTGCTCGGCTCATCCTGCTCGCTGTTCACCATGAACATGGTCGGCTTGATCAGCGGACCGATCACGTTCCTGACCCAGCTTCTGGGCGGGGCGAACCCGGTCACCGAGATCGAGGGTGTGCCGCTCGCTCAGGCAGAGGACGCGCCGCTGCGCATGACGCCCTCGCAGAGCGAGCCGCTCGAAGCGCGCGACACCGACGTGCTCGAACCGGGCTATCTGCACGAATACACGTTTTCCGGACAAACCGGGCGCGAGATGGCGCTCTACGTGCAGTTCCTGTCGCTGGCGGCGAACCGCGTCAGCCGCAACGTGGTCGTCATGCGCCCCGATGGTTCGAACGCGACGAATCAGTGCGAGCGCGACGCCATTCTTCAGGGTGACAACAACATCACGCTGACCTGCGACATCAACACCGGCGGAACGTGGAAACTGCGGATTCTCGGACGCGCGGGCGAAAGCGTCGGCGCGTACTTCGTCGGCGTCGAGACGCTGAGCGCCTAGACTGAGTCGCGCCTCATTCTTCCGCTGCGGCAGTTTGCGAGTTCTCCGCCATGCTGCTGATCAGGTTGATCGCTGAGCCGACGCCGAGATACGTCCGGCGATAGTAGAGCACGCCGATCAGCAGCGTGAAGTGCAGGATCGTCGTAGTGACGGCGGCGAACTGGTTGAAGTAGAACAGCAGCAGGTTGACCATCGTCACGGCGATCAGCAGTCCCAGATACCCTAGCTCGCTGCCGAGCCGCTCGCGTGCGATCAGCATCAGCCCGCCGCCGAGCGCCAGCATCACCCCGATTATCCCGTTGAGCAGCATCAGGATCAGAAACCAGGCGAAGCTGACCGAGCTGGTGACCAGCCTGACGTTGAGCACCAGCGTCCTGATCAGCGTTTCGAGGAAAGCGGGTGATGCCAGCGCCGCGAACGCTACCGACAGCTCCAGCAGTGCCACCAACCCGGCGGCGATCAGCCCGCCCGCGACCAGCAGCCGCAGCCGCTGCCGCGTGAGATAGCGCGCTTCCAGTTCGCGGAACATGTCGAACAGCCGCTGGAGCAGCGGCGGGTTCGGCGTGGCGATGTACAGCGTGTCCGAATTGATCACCGCCAGCAGCGCCTCGGCGAGCCGGGCGTGCTCGGGATATTTCGCGCTGGTGATCACCCGGCGCAGCCGCGCTTCGAGGCTGGCGCGCTCGTTGTGGTCGAGGTCGTTCTCGATCAGCTCCATGATCTGGTCGAGCGCGCTGTAAAGCTCGGTACGCGAATCGGGCTTGGTCGGGCGGCGGACTTCCGAGATAAATCATGACTGTCAGCAGGAAGAAGGCGTAGATGATCGGCGCGGCGAGCGGGAAGAAATAGTCGTTGCTCTGGGTGATGAACTTGCCCACTTCGTCGATGAACAGTCCAACGCCAACCCCACCCAGCACCGCCGCCAGCCGGTACACCCAGCGGTTAGCGAAGATGATCGGCGCGAGCGTGGCGAGGAACAGCAGCAGCCCGCCCCACAGCACGTGGGCGATGCGCAGGACGCCGCCTGATCTGCGGGTAGCCGGTCAGCTCAAGGTAGATGCGCGTCAGCACCACTGATGCGGCGAAGCTGACCAGCGTCAGCAGCAGATAGCGTTCCGCGCCTTCGCGCTTGACAGGAGAGCGCAGTCGGATCATGGTGTCAGCATCTCCCGGAAGATTTGAAGGGATTTTAACCGCCAAGACGCCAAGAAGCTATCGGCGGCGCATCCGGGCGATCGCTGCCCGGCATGATCCGGCATAAGCCTGGTACAGCAGCGGCAGCGGGCGCGGCCCCACGCCCCAACGTGGCGCGTCATTGCCCGCGAAAGCCGCTGCGCTTGAAGCTGTGTGACGCCCATAGCGGATCGCCCGTCGAACACGCTCGGCGCGCCCCACATGTCGTACAGCGCATAGCCCCGCGCCTTCGCCCAGCGCAGCGCTTCCCACTGAAGCAGGTAATTCGGCATCCTGTCGCGCTGCTGGTTGGACGACGCGCCGTAGAAATACCAGCACTTGCGCCCGAAGTGGAACAGGATTACGGCAAGAGAGGCTGCCCGTCGATCTCGGCGATCAGCGGGTGGGCGAGTCCGGCTTCGATGAAGCTTGCCACGCCTGCTCGTAGTAGTCTGGCGGGCGGATCAGGAATTCGTCGCGCCTGCCGGTGACGCGGTACAGGTCGTACAGCAGCGGCAGGTCGGCGATTGACCCGCCGCGCACGGTCACGCCTTCGCGCTGGGCGATGCGGATTTTGCGGCGCGTGCTCTGGCTCATCGCCGCCAGTAAGTCATCTTCGGATTGAGCCAGATCGATCAGGATCGTGTTGCGGAACTGCACCTGATCGTTCGAGAAGCGCCAGCCGCGCTCGCGCAGCGCCCGCATGAACGCCTGCCCGGTCGGGTCGGGCGCGTCGCTGGCGTCGTCTTCCTCGTCGGCGGTGGTGGCGGGGACGCCCGTCGCGGCGATCACGTCGGGGTCGATCTCGGTTTCGCCACGGCGCGGCGTGGTGGCGGGCGAGCTGCTGGAGATGGCGCAGGACCTCGACCACCAGCTCGGTATTCGCGTAGTCAAGGACGGGTCCCTTCGGCGCGTACATCACCTTGAGCGGACCGGCGCGGCGCACGCCGACCGACGCCATCGCCAATCTGATCGTCGCGGGCGAACGCGAGGCGGATCGGCTGCCAGCCGGTCGTGGCGCGCTTGAACTCGCCTCACTCCCACGTTTGCAGGACGTGGGCGTAGGGCAGGGCGCGGAGCGCGTCGTTCCACTGGTCGCGGGAGGGGATGGTGGTGACGGTCAGGTTCGATGCCATCGGAATTTCTCTGCCGTAGGGGCGAGGCATGTCTCGCCCCTACATCTCGTATCTTCGATACCGCAGCGCCAGCCGGTACGCCGCGTAAACGAGCGGGTTGTAGACCTTGTCCCACGCGCCCGCCGAGCGCACGACCTCGCCGCCCCTGCCGCGCCGAACCGCTAATGCCCCATAATCCATCCGAACGATTCTCGAACTGCGCTTCGAGCGTCGCGGCGTCCTCGTCGGGGATGCCCCATAGATCGTACACGGTGCAGCCACGCCGCTTTGCCCACTGGATGGCTTCCCACTGGACGCCGTAAGCCGCCATCAGGTTGCGCTTCTGGCTGGACGACGCCCTGCGCTGCGATACCACGCCGTCGTTCCAGCGGGCGAACACCATGATCCCGCGAGCGGGTCGCCCTCATGCTCCGCTGGTGATCAGCGCCGCGTCTCTGGGCACGAACAGATCGTAGGCTAGCTGGTAGTAATCAGGCGTGGACGCCGAACTCGTTGCGCGACCCGGTCGTCTGCATCGGCGGCGTTGAATTTCGCTTACGTCGTCACGTCCGGCTTCGGTAATAACGGATGCCGTTCTTCCTGCTCTGGCGGATTTTGCGGCGCGTCCCTGGTTCATGTGGGTGAGGATTTCTCGTCGTCGCCGGAGATGTCGATCAGGATGGTGCGCGGCGGCTGGACGGTTCATGGCCGGTCGAAACCGGAAGCGTCCGTGTCCGGTTTAGGCTGATCGCGGTAAATCCCCGGCTCCCACTTCAGGAAGGCGGCACGATGGCGTTTCGCGCGCACTGGCCGACTGGCGCTCCACAGCGCTCACTGGTCGGGCGTTGTCGCGTAGCCGCCCATCGGCAGGTACGCCATTGTGCTCATGCCGGAAGGGCAGCGCCGAAAGAGAAGCTGAGCGCCTGCGACCATACTGTCGCCGTCCGCCAGCGCGACCCGATCCACTCCCCAGCCGTAAGCGGCTTTCAATTCGCCCCACGCCGACTGCTGCAAAACGTGCGCGCGGGGTTGCCCGGCGACGAACGCATCCCAGGCTTTGGGGGAAGGGGAAGTGACGGTGAACATGGAGCGGATTATAGCAGATGGAAAAGCTGCCCAAGTGGTTTTGTGAAGATTGTCCCATGTGTTAGAATTTCGCTTCATCGGTGCGTTGCAACGCCCGAAGCCAGATGCTATACTAGCGCCGTTTATCACAAACGGCACAGTTCTCAAATCTCACAACGTGGGTTGGCGCTTCTTCCCCATGCCGCGTGACAACCCTTGCTGGAAGGTGACGACTCCGATGAGTGTGGTCAACGAGTGGGCTTTTATCGGCGTGTTCATGGCGATTGCCTGGGTTTTCCCCGCTGCGCCGCTGGCGATCTCCTGGATTTTCCGCCCCCGCAAAGCCAACGCGATCAAGATGCAGACGTATGAATGCGGCGTCGAGACCGTCGGCGACACCTGGGTGCAGTTCAAGGTGCAGTACTACATCTACGGGCTGGTCTTTCTCGTCTTTGACGTGGAGTTGATCTTCCTGTTCCCCTGGGCACTGGCATATAACCAGTTGGATTTCTTCGCCTTCGGCGCTGGCTTGCTCTTTATCTTCCTGCTCGCCGACGCGCTGATCTACGCCTGGCGCAAGAATGCGCTGGAATGGGCATAGGCTCGAGGAGCGATTATGTGTGTTGACGTACTTTCGACCTTAGCGCCCTGCCTGACCGCCGGAGGGATGGACCCTGGGCTTGCCCAGTTCATTTCCATTCTGATCGGCGTGGTGCTGGTGAGCATGTTCCCGCTGGTGCTGGTCATCATCCTGATCTGGTTCGAGCGCAAGATCGCCGCCCGCGTGCAGGATCGTCTGGGTCCCAACCGCGTCGGACCGTTCGGGTTGTTTCAGAATATCGCCGACGCCGTCAAGCTGATCCTCAAGGAGGACATCACTCCGGCGGGCGCTGACCGGCTGATCTTCAACCTCGCGCCCATCGTGGCGGTGCTGTCGACCACGCTGATCTGGGCGGTCATCCCCTTCAGCCCAATTCATGCTGGCGTCGACCTCAGCCTCGGCTTGCTGTACTTCGTCGCCGTCGGCTCGATTGGCACGCTGGCGGTGATGATGTCCGGCTGGGCGAGCAATAACAAGTACGCGCTGCTCGGCTCGTTCCGCGTGATCGCGGCGCTGGTCAGCTACGAAGTGCCGATGGTGCTGGCGCTGCTCGTCCCGGTGCTGCTGGCGGGCAGTATGGGGATGCAGGACATCGTGCGCGCCCAGCTCGGCATGTGGTTTATCATCCCGGCGCTGGTCTCGGCGCTCATCTTCTACACCTCCAACCTCGCCGAAACCGGACGCGCGCCCTTCGATCTGATCGAAGCCGAATCCGAGCTGGTGGCGGGCTACAACATCGAATATTCCGGCATGAAGTTCGGCTTGTTCATGGCGAACGAGTTCATGCACGCTTTCACGGCGAACCTGCTGTTCTCGGTGATCTTCCTCGGCGGCTGGACGGGTCCGCTCGCCGAAGAAGTGCCGTTCCTCGGCTTCGTCTGGCTGATGGTCAAGACGTTCATTGTGTACATTCCGTCGCTGATCCTGCGCGCGACCATTCCGCGCGTGCGCATCGACCAGATGATGGGCTTCAACTGGAAGTTTCTCGTCCCGATTTCGATTGTCAACGTGCTGGTCGTCGCCTTCCTGCTGCAAGTGACCAAGGCGCTCGGCTGGAATCCTGAACCCGGCAGCACCGACTTTGTAGCGCACGTGCCGCAGGCGCTCGTCCTGCTGGCGGGCAATCTCGCGCTGATCGCCGGGGTCGTCACGCTGCTGCGCAATGCCGGACGGCGCGAGCGCCTCGCCGAGACCGCGCAGGAGCCGGAAGAAGAGCGCGCCATCGTCGTCGCGCATTAAGGCGTGCTAGGAGACGTTTCATGCTTGAACTGAATGCCCAGACGATTGCCTTTTTCATCTTCGCCATCCTGACGCTCGGCGGCGCGCTTGGCGTGGTCGCCAGCCGCAACCTGATTCACGGCGCGCTGTACCTGATCGTCAGCCTGTTCGGTGGGGCGGGGTTCTTCGTCCTGCTGAGCGCGCCGTTCATCGCGGTGGTGCAGGTCATGGTGTACATCGGCGCGATTGCCATCCTGATCATCTTCGCCGTGATGCTGACGCGCAGCATGACTTCCATGAGCGAATTATTCAATCGGCAGTGGTGGTTGAGCGCTCTGGTCGGCGCTCTTTTATTCGTACTGCTGACCGTCGCCGTGATCGTGCCGGTGTGGGGCGAGAACGGAACCAAGAGCGACCAGCCGGTCAGTGACGAAGTGGCGACGACGCAGGATTTGGGCGTGGCGCTGGTCGACGGCAGCCAGTACGTGCTGCCGTTCGAGGTCGCCTCGCTGCTGCTGACGGGCGCGATGATCGGCGCGATTGTGATCGCGCGAGATACCGAGGACTGAGCGACTATGGTTCCATTGTGGATGTACCTGCTTGTCGCCGCCGCCATGTTCTGCATCGGCGTGTACGGCGTGCTGGCGCGGCGCAACGCGGTGGCGATCCTCATGAGCGTCGAGCTGATGCTGAGCGCCGTCAATATCAACCTGATCGCCTTCTGGCGCTACGGCGCGCCCACGCAGATCGCCGGGCAGGTGTTTGCGGCGTTCGTGTTCGTGATCGCTGCTGCCGAAGCGTCGGTCGGCTTAGCGATCATCATCGCCATTTACCGCAACCGCCGCTCGGTGATCGTGGAAGACGTGAATTTGCTCAAGGGCTAGTGTAAAGAGCGTAACGTGGTAGGGGCGCAGCACGCTGCGCCCCTACAAACAACAACGTACCTGCTCTCACAAGGAACGACTTTATGGACTTGAACGCCTTCATGAGTGACCCGAACAACCTCGCCTGGCTGATCCCGGTGGGACCGCTGCTGGCGTTCCTGATCATCACGCTGCTGACCAACCGCAGCAAGCTGATCCCGGCGACGAGCGAGGAATACGGCGGGCATCATCCGAATTACGAGGGGATGCTGGTTCCGGTTGCGACGACCCGCAGCCGCATTGTCAGCGTCGTCGTCGGCATGGCGGGCATCCTGTTCGCCTGGCTGATCGCGGTCGTCGTGATCGGGCACGCCTTCGCCGTCGAGCATCTGGGCGAAGAAGTCCTCGCCAGTGGTCTGAACTGGTTCGACACCGGCGTGACGGCGTTCCGCATGGGCGTGCTGGTCGACCCGCTGACGGTGATCATGCTGGTCATGGTTCCGCTCGCGTGCACGATGATCTTCATCTACTCGATTGGCTACATGGCGCACGACCCGCGCCAGTCGCGCTTCTTCAGCCTGATCGCCCTGTTCGCGGGCGCGATGCTCACGCTGGTGGTGGCGGATAACCTGCTGCTGCTGTTCGTCGGCTGGGAAATCATGGGCTTGTGCTCCTACATGCTGATCGGCTTCTGGTTCGAGAAGGAAAGCGCCTACAAAGCGGCGATCAAAGCCTTCACGACCACCCGCGTCGCCGACGTGATCATGCTGCTCGGCATCGCCTACCTGTACGCGCAGACCGGCACGCTCAGCTTCCGCGCCATCCTCTACGATCAGTCGGTGCTGGATGGACTGGCGGGGACCCCGGCGATCCTGTTCGGTGGCTTGGGCTGGAGCGCCGCCTCTGTGATCGGCATCTTCCTGATCATCGGCACGATAGGTAAATCGGCGCAGTTCCCGCTGCACGTCTGGCTGCCGGACGCGATGGAAGGTCCGACACCCGTCAGTGCGATGATCCACGCCGCCGCGATGGTCTCCGCCGGTATCTACGCGGTCGTTCGCATGTATCCACTGCTCTCGGCGGGCGCTGACCCGCATCACGGTATTCTCTCGCCGCCAATGGTCTTGATGGCGGTGGTCGGCGCGTTCACGGCGCTGTTCGCGGCGACGATTGCCGTCGCCCAGAACGACGTGAAGAAGGTGCTGGCGTACTCGACGATTTCGCAGCTTGGCTTCATGATGGCGGCGCTCGGCATCGGCGCGTATATCGCCGCCGCCTTCCACCTGATCACCCATGCCTTCTTCAAGGCGCTGCTGTTCATGGCATCCGGCTCGGTCATTCACGGCATGGAACATGGCGAGCACCACGTCCATCATGCCCACGCCCACGCGCACGGGCATGAACACGCCCCGGCGCTGCCCAGCGGCGAACTTGCCGAGACGCGCACACGCGGCTGCTGTCGGCGACGAAGCGGGCGAAATCGTGCCCGTCGAGATGACGGCGCATATCGAGAAGCACGAAGAACACCCCGAAGCCCCGCACGTCCTGCACTTCGATCCGCAGGACATGATGAACATGGGCGGGCTGTGCGCCGGACGATGCCCGTCACCTTCTACACCTTCATGATCGGCGGGGCTGTCGCTGGCGGGCTTCCGCCGTTGACGGCGGGCTTCGGGTCGAGCGATCGCCCTGGCGGATGCCTGGAACGGCACGCTCGAAGGCTTCGGGCTGCACGCGCTGGTGTTCGTTTTCCTCGGGCGCTGGCGTTCCTGACGGCTTTCTACACCATGCGCCAGCTTGGACTGACCTTCTGGGGCAGCGCGCACCGAAGAAGCGAAGCACGCGAACCTGGGGCGCGGGATCGTCTCGGTGACGATGACCCTGCCGCTGATCATCCCTCGCGGTGTTCGCGGTGGTCGCCGGGTACGTGCTGGCGTTCACCTGGATTTCCCGCTGTTCGGCGCGATCTTCGCCCCGAACGGCAATCCGTTCCATCACTTCGTCGGCGCGACGCTGGTCTCCGAGCCGGAGAGCATCGCCTTCAACATCTTCCCGGTGCTGGTGTCGTTCACCGTCGCGCTCGGCGGGCTGTACGCGGGCTACCTGATGTACTGGCGCAAGCCGCTGGTGGCGGGCGAGCCTGACCCGATGATCGCTATTCTGGGCAATTACCACACCACGCTCAAGAACAAGTACTACTTCGACGAGCTGTACGGTCGGGTGTTCGTCGCGCCGTCGCAGTGGTTCGCCAAGACGGTCGCCTACGAGTTCATCGACAAGGGCATTATCGACGGCACGCTCCACCTGATCGGGCGCGTGTTCACCTGGATCGGTGACCTGCTGAAGAACCTGAACCTGTGGCTGATCGACGGCGTCGGCGACGGCATCCCCGAACTGATCGCCAAATTCGGCGGCTGGATCCGCTGGCTGCAATCGGGCAGCGTGCAGCAGTACATGCTGTTCGTGGCAATTGCGGCGCTCATCGTCAGCATCATCTTCGCCCTCTCGACGGGCGTCCTGCAAGCTGCGCCCTGAGGAGTAACGTATGACGATTTTCGGACAGATTGACGTACTATCCTTTCTGGTGTTTGCGCCCGCCATCGGCGCGCTGATCGTCCTGCTGCTGCCCAAGCAAAAGTGGATCGCGCGGTGGGCGGCGCTGGCGATAGCGACGGTGATCGGCGGGGTGAGCGTGGCGGTGTTCTTCGCCTACAACCACGCCGCGCCGGATTACCAGTTCGTGATCCAGACGCCCTGGTTCGAGCTGCTCGGCTCGTCGTGGCACATCGGCATCGACGGCGTGAGCGCGACGATGGTGCTGCTCACCGGCATTCTGACGCCGCTGGCGGTGCTGGTCAGCTTCGAGATCGACGACCGCATCAACGCGCACATGGCGCTGATCCTGTTCTTCGAGACCGGGCTGTTCGGCGTGTTCGTGGCGATGGACTTGATGGTGTTCTTCCTGTTCTACGAACTCACGCTCGTGCCGATGTACTTCATCATCGACCAGTGGGGCGGTCCCAACCGCAAGTACGCCTCGACCAAGTTCTTCATCTATTCGATGGGCGGCTCGCTGGGGATGCTGCTGGCGACTCAGCTTATCGGCTTCACGGCGCACACCTTCGACATCCAGACGCTGACGCAGACCTGGCCCACCTTCACCGGCGCGGACGGCTCGTTCCTCGGCGTGCCGATAGCGACCGTCAAGGCGCTGTCGTTCCTGGGCTTCTTCGTCGCCTTCTGCATCAAAGTGCCGGTGTGGCCCTTCCACACGTGGCTGCCCGACGCGCACTCGGAAGCGCCGACGGCAGGCTCGATGCTGCTGGCGGGCGTCATGCTCAAGCTTGGCGCGTATGGCTTCCTGCGGCTGGTCATCCCGCTGTTCCCGGACGTGTGGATCAGTCAGTTCAACATCTTCGGCATCACCGGCACGGTCGCCGGGTTGTTCGCCTTCTTAGCGATGCTCGGCATCGTGCTCGGCGCATACGCGGCGTGGGGACAGACCGACATCAAGCGGCTGGTCGCCTACAGCTCGGTCAATCACATGGGCTTCGTCGCCCTCG
Organism: Anaerolineae bacterium; assembly: GCA_046328655.1. Classification (GTDB taxonomy): domain Bacteria; phylum Chloroflexota; class Anaerolineae; order Aggregatilineales; family Phototrophicaceae; genus Flexifilum. Next base: position 36,197 of record JAXLWE010000014.1, read on the forward strand.
GTCTGGCGGTCTCGGCGCTGGCTTACGCGCAGGCGACGCTCGGCGGCGGCAGCCCGATTGACGCGCAGACGGCGATCCTCGCCACCAACGGCGCGGTCTTTCAGATGTTCAATCACGGCTTAAGCTCCGCCGGGATGTTTTTGCTCGCCGGGGCGATCTACCACAAGACGCACACCCGCGACATGACCCAGTACGGCGGCTTGTGGGTCAAAGCGCCGATCTACGGCGGCATCTTCATCTTCACCAGCATGGCGAGCCTCGGCTTGCCGGCTTGAATGGCTTCGTCAGCGAGTTTCTGGTCGTGCGCGGCGCGTGGCCCGTCTTCACCGGGCTGACGCTGATCGCCATGCTCGGCTTGCTGATCACCGGCACGTACATTCTCAAGGGGATACGCGCCACTCTGCGGACCGTTCAACATGCGCGGCGCGACTATCACCTGGAGATCGACGTGCGCGAGTTTCCGTCGCCATTGCCCCGCTGATGGTGCTCATGCTGATTACCGGGCTGGCGCCCAACTGGATTTTGTCCGTGATCAATATCAACGCTTCCGTGACCCAGATCTTCGGCGGGTGAGGACGTATAAATGACTGCATCGTTTGAGTTTCAGTTCTCAACCCATTCGTCTTTGTGCCGATCCTCGCGGGCGTGCTGATCCTGTTCATCCCCAAAGAGATGAAAGACCTGGTGCGCGGCATCGCATTTGGGGCGGCAGCGATAGTCCTCGGCTGGCGCTGTTCGTGTTCGCCAGCTACAACAGCCAGGTCAGCCAGCTCACCAACGACCAGGCGGCGCTGCTTCGGGGGCGAGGCAAGACCTCGACCGGTTCAATCTGGATGCTTCCGAGCAGCCTGCGACGCAGGCGCAGGCCAGCGGCGTCACCACGGCCACCACCCTGTTCAAGCGGTCTCGCCTTCGAGGAGAACGTGACCGCGGGTTGCGCGGCGACCTCGGCATCAGCTACAGCCTCGGCGTCGACGGCTTGAGCGTGCCGATGGTGCTGCTGACCGGTCTTGTGGCGGTCGCGGGCGTGCTGATCTCGTGGCGCATCGAAGACCGCACGCGCGAATTCATGGCGTTCTTCATGTTCATGGTCGCGGGCGTCATGGGTGTGTTCGTCGCCACCGACCTGACTCATGAAATCTTCTTCACCACGAGTTAGCCATCTTCCCGATGTACCTGCTCATCGCCACGTGGGGATGGGTGCAGACGCGCGAATACGCCGCCATGAAGCTGACGCTCTACATCCTGATCGGCTCGATGATCGCGCTGGTCGGCGTGCTGGCGATGGTCATCACGGCGAGCAACTTCTTCACCGGACCCGGCTCGCAGATTTTTGCGGCAGCGAAACTCCGGCTTGCTTCCGACGGACGCCCAGCCGTTCAGCTTCAGCGTCACCCAGATGACGCTGGCAGCCGAGAACGGAGCGTTCAACATCCTCGGCTACGCGGGTATCGAAACGCTGACGTTCGCCAAGCTGTGGTTCCCGTTCGTGTTCTGGGCTTCGCGGTGCTGGCAGGCGTGTTCCCGTTCCACAACTGGTCGCCCGACGGACACGTCGCCGCGCCGACCGCCGTCTCGATGATCCACGCGGGCGTGCTGATGAAGCTGGGCGCGTATGCCGCGCTGCGCGTCGGTACAGATGCTCCCGGCGGAGCGCGGAAGTCCACTACCCTGGATCGTCTTTCTCACGCTGATTAACGTCGTCTACGGGGCGTTCATCGCCTTCCGCCAGCGCGACTTCAAATACGTCATCGGCTTCTCGTCGGTCAGCCACATGGGGCTGGTCAGCATGGGCTTCGCCACCATGAACATCACCGGCATGACCGGCGCGGGCTTGCAGATGTTCAGTCACGGCGCGATGACGGCACTCTTCTTCGGCTGCGTCAGTATAGTCTACGACCGCGCGCACACCCGCGACATCCCCAGCCTGGGCGGGTTCGCCAAAGTGATGCCGCAGGTCGCCGCTGCGTTCATCGTCGCCCCGGCAATATCGTGCTCTGGCGAGCGGCTTCATCGCCCAGGCCGATCTTTCAGGGCATGTGGCGGGCTTCAGAAGGGCAAAGATCACCCTGAATATCGCCGGGCTGCCTGACCAATTACTACGCGGTGATCGTCATCGTCGCCGCGCTGGGCATCATCATCACGGCGGCATACGTGCTGCGCGTGGTGGGGCGGTGTTCTTCAACGCTTCAACCGCAGGCTATGCCCGGAGGTGGGCGACATCACCGTGCGCGAGCGCTTCATCCTGCTTTCCTGCTCGGCGTGCCGCTGATCCTGCTGGGCGTGTACCCGGCGCTGATGGCGCCGATGCTGGGTCGGGCGTGCGACCCGTGCTGGCGCTGTTAGGGGGAGCGTAAACGTTATAGATTCAACTTCCTGCAAAGCCTTCCGGCGATCATATCCCCAGTCGGCTTGACGATCATGGCGGTGATCGTGCTGGCGCTCGACCTGTACCTGCCGGAGAGCCAGCGCCGCAGCATCGCCCTCGTCACCGGGGTGGAGTCTGCTCGGCATCGCAGCCGTGTATTTCCTGCTTTGGGGTCCGACGCTCCATCCGGAGAACGCCGGGAGCTGTTCTGGGGCGGCACGATCGTCGATACGCTGGCGGAAATCTTCAAGATCATGGTGCTGATCGCCGCCGCCATCCACACCGCGCTGCTCACGGTCGATGTGGATGGGCTGGCGTAAAGGCGGAGTTCTACCTGGTGATCATCGTCTCGTCGCTGGGCGCGTGCCTGATGAGCGGCGCGCTGCCGGCCTGATCATGGTCTTTCTGGCGCTGGGGCAACCACCGGCCGCTGTACATTCTGGCGGCGTTCAACCGGAGCGACCGGCGCTCGTCCGAAAGCGGCATGAAGTGACCGCCTGTTCAGCTCGTTCGCCTCGGCGATTTTGCTGTACGGCTTGAGCCTGCTCTACGGCTTTGGCGAACATACCAATCTGTACGATCTCGCTGTATTCTTCTCGTCCGACGCCTTCTCCTGCCAACGCCGTGCCAGTGCTGGTCGCCGTCCTCGTGCTGATCGTGGTCAGTTCGGCTTCAAGATCAGCGCCGCGCCGTTCACTTCTGGACGCCTGACGTGTACGAAGGCGCGCCGACGCCCGTGACCGCTTTCCTGAGCGTCGCCAGCAAGGCGGCGAGCTTCGCGCTGCTGGTGCGCTTCTTCCTGGCGGCTTTCCCCGGCACAGTCATGATCAACGGGCAGGAAGTTAAGCCTTCTGGACCCAGCTTGCGGCGGCGCTGGCAGTCATCTCGATGACGCTCGGCAACGTGGTCGCGCTGGTGCAGAAGAACATCAAACGCCTGCTGGCGTACTCGTCAGGTGCTCAGGCAGGCTACACGGTGGAAATCGGTGTAGCGGCACTTCCAGGCGACCACGACTTCCAGGGGCAGGAGCAGGCGGTGCCTGGTGCCTTCTACATGTTCATGTACACGTTCACCAACCTGCTGGCGTTCGGCATCATCATCCTGTTCACGGAAACGACCGGCAGCGATACGGTGCTGACCTCTCGCCAGGCTGAGCAAGCGCAGCCCGATGCTGGCGCTCGGCATGACGGTGGCGCTGCTGTCGCTTTGGCCGGGCGGCGTGCCCCCGGCGGCCGGGCTTCTTCGGCAAGTTCTTCCTGTTCCAGGCGGCGGTCAATTCCAATCTGGTCTGGCTGGCGGTGATCGGCGTCCTCAACTCGATTGTGGCGCTGTACTACTATCTGGTCGATCAAGGTGATGTACGTTGACCCCAGCCCGGATGAGGACAAGCGATCCGCTACTCGCAGACATGCGTATGGTGCTGGGCCGCGGCGGCAATCGTCGTGCTGCTGCTGGAGCACGGTGCTGGCGACGCCGATTTTCGAGTGGGCGACGCGCGGCGCTTCGGCGCTGTTCGGCGTCGGCGTCTGAACGTCTGGTTCGATGCGGGGTGGCTCGGCTGGTGGGGTCACCCCTTTTCTTTTGTCTGATAAACGGGTCTAGAGCGTGATGAGTTCGTCTAGCTGGTCACCGGGTCGCACGCCGACCTGGAACTGCACAACGTCCTCGCTGAACGGGTCAACTATCAGGGGCGGCGGGCGCTCCGGCTGATCGAGAGTCGATGGGGCAGGGCGGCATCGCCGTGTTCCGATTCGAACTTCGGCGACGGCGTGATCGAGACCGAGTCGTGGGGGTGCTGCGCCCCGATGCGCCGCCAGAGATGCGGGAGCTTCGTCAGAGTTTGCATTTCACGTGCAGTCCGGCAGGTCGCAGTACGAGTATTTCTTCGTGCGTCCGACCAACGCCCGCGCCGACGATCAACTACGGCGCAATCACTCGACGCAGTACGCACCCCGATTACGCCGGTTTCGGCTGCGCGAGGATCGCCGGGCGTCTACAGATCGTATACCGACCTCGTGCCGGGCGCGTGGACGCAGATCAAGTGCGTGGTGGCGGGCGCGCGGGCGCAGTTTTGCGTCAACGACGCGGAACAGCCGTGCCTGATCGTGAACGATCTCAAGCTGGGCGTGAATACAGGGAAGATCGCCCTGTGGATCGGTGCAGGGACGGAAGCGCATTTCTCCGAGGTTCGTGTTAGCGTTCCCTGAGCGAACAATACACAGATTGGCTTGGGGAGTATGGTGGTAAATGACTTATCTGAATCTGTCGCCCGATGAACTCCTGACGACCACGCGCTCGGTGCGTAAGCGGCTCGATTTTGATCGCCCGGTTGCGCTTGATCTGATATACGAGTGCCTCGAAATCGCCCTTCAGGCGCCAACTGGTTCCAACAGTCAGAATTGGCACTTTGTCGTCGTCACGGATAGTGAGAAGAAGCTTGCGCTCGCGGAGATCTATCGCCGCGCCTGGGCAAGCTATCGCAACTCGCCAAGGTCGGTATATTTTATCAACCAGGAAACAGGCGAATCGCGGACGACGCAGCAGCGTGTCGCAAGTTCAGCCGAGTACCTGCAGGAGAATATGCATCGCGTCCCGGTCATGTTAATTCCGTGTCTTGCCGGGCGCATGGATCCGGCATCCTGCACCAGCGCGACGGCTGCGGCTCGTTATGGTTCAGTACTGCCCGCGACCTGGAGTTTCATGCTCGCCGCGCGAGCACGCGGGCTTGGCACCAGCCTGACAACCCTCCATCTGATGTTTGAAGAAGAAGCGGCGCGGGTTTTGAATATCCCGTATGCGGAGGTGACGCAGGTTTGTCTGGTACCCATCGCTTACGCGATAGGCACGGAATTTTCGCCCGCAGTGCGCAAGGACACGGAATCCGTTCTGCATGTCAACAAATGGTGACGAGTTGAGAAACTAGACCTTTGCATTTTTGATGACGATTGTGATAGAATTCTCGAATACACCATGTGTTGCGCATTACTTTGACAGTTTAATACTGGATTCGGTATGATTGTGACGGCACGCACAGGTCGGCGCAAGGTATCCATACATGAAACCGGAGCGTGATCCGGTTCCCATCTATTTGACTGCCGCAGGAACGGCTGGCGAAGTCGGTTGTTTGCTGGGCATTACGATAGGTGGGGGCGTCATCCTGGGGCTGGTGCTCGATCAATTACTGGGGACGAAACCCCTGTTCATATTCGTGCTTCTGCTTGGAAGCATTCCGTTCAACTTGTGGATGGTTTATCGCTACACGCTCTACAAGAGTCGGCGTCTCCAGGCTCCAATGAAGAAGGAGGACACTGCAAGCGATGATTAACTGGAACGGTAAGCGGCGCTGGGTAGCCCTGCTGATGTTGATTGCGGGTATCCTGGTCATGCTGTTCGTGCCGCCCATCATCCCGGTTATCCAGCTCCCCGGCGAAGTCTATCCCGGACCCGCCGACGGATTCCGCCTGACCAACTCCCTGGTGGGGTCGGTGGTCGTGTGGATTCTGCTGATCCTGCTGGTGATCTACGTCAACCGGAAAATGCCGAAAAGCGGCGACGAAGTGCCGCCGGGCGGCTTCTACAACATTTTCGAGATGTTGTTTGAAGGCTTGTACGGCTTCATCCACAACATCGTCGGCGAGAAGCACATGCGCTACATCTTCTCGTTCTTCATGACGATTTTCCTGATCGTCCTGCTCTCCAACTGGCTGGAACTCGTCCCCGGCGTTGACAGCATCGGCTTCCTGGAGCCGCACGCCCACGTCGACGAGACGAGCGGGCAGGTGGTGTACGAGGGCGGTTACGAGACCGTCAATTCGGGTGGCATTTACGTCCTGAATCCGAAATGCCCCTGGATCAGCCCCGAAGAAGCCGTGACTATGACGACGGATGAGCAGGCGAGCCGTGCGGCGGCTGGCTGCCTCACCGGGTCTGGCGCGCCGGTGGAAGAAGTGCATGAGGACACCGAAGCGGTCGTCGCTTCGGAAAGCGTCCCTGCCGACGCCGAAGGCGCAGTTCAGGAAACCGGCGATCTGGGCGAGGCGGAAGCAGGCTCGCATGAAATCCATGCCGAAGCAGGCTCGCCGAGCGTGCCCTGGGTCGTGCTGCCCTTCCTGCGCGCCCCTTCGACCGACCTGAACCTGACGGCGTCGTTGGCGCTGATCGCGGTGGTGATGATCCAGGTGCTGGGCTTCCGCGCGCTGGGAGCGGGATACCTGACCAAGTTCTTCAACTTCAAGACGCTGCTCACGTCGCCGCTCGGCGCGATTGACGTTGCCGTCGGCTTGCTGGAGTTGATCGGCGAGTTTGCGAAAATCCTCTCGTTCTCGTTCCGACTTCTGGGCAATATCTTCGCAGGCTCGATTCTGCTGTTCGTCATGAGTTTTCTGGTTCCGTTCCTCCCCTGGCCCTTCTTCATTCTGGAGTTCGGCGTCGGCGCGTTGCAGGCATTTGTGTTCGGCTTGCTGACGGCGATCTTCATGAGCCAGGCGACCGCTGGTCACGGCGGGGAGCATCACGAGGAAGCTGCCGAAGCGCACTAACAGGGCGCCGTTGTCGCAATCTGAAAATCACTAGGCATATCAATAAGGAGCGGTACAAAATGGAGCAATCGGTACTACTGGCAGGCAAAGCAATCGGCGCTGGGCTGGCGATGATCGGCGCGTTGGGCGGCGGTATCGGCATTGGTCTGTCGGTGCAGGGCGCTGTTCAGGCAATGGGGCGCAACCCCGATTTCGCGTCGACGATCCAGACGAACATGATCCTGGGCGTCGCCTTCGCGGAAGCCGTCGCCATTTACGCGCTGGTCGTCTCCCTGATCATCCTGTTCGTGCTTTCGTAAATTCGGCGGACGCGAAAGGGACGACGACATGGAAGGACTAGGTATTAATCTGGGGTATCTGCTCGTACAGATCATTGCCTTCATCGTGATCTATACGCTGCTGTCCCGTTTCCTGTATGACCCGCTGACCAACGTGCTGCGCAACCGCCGCGCTCGCATCGAGAAGGCGCTCGAAGACAGCGCTGTCGCGGCGAACGCCCGGCGCAACGCCGAAGCTGAAGTCGAGAAGGTGCTGGCGAGCGCCCGTGCCGACGCCGCGCGCATCATCGAAGAAGCGCGTGGGCGTGGTGAAGAACTGGCGCACTCCGTTCAGGCAGAAGCGCAGACCGAAGCCGAATCCATTCGCACCGAGGCGCGTGAGCGCGCGGGCGAGGAGCGCGACCGCCAGCTTGCCGACCTGCGCGGGCAGGTGGTGTCGATTGCCGTCGCTATGTCGCAGCGGCTGATCGGCTCGGCGCTGGACGAGAAGCGTCAGCAGGCACTGGTGAGCGATTTCTTCGCTAAAGTGCCAGCCGATGCGCGCTCGCTCAGCGGGCATGTCGAGGTCGTCAGCGCTATGCCGCTGACCGACGCCGAGAAAAAGACCGTTACCAAGGAAGTCGGCTCTGAGGACGTGACGTTCTCGGTCGATCCGAGCATCCTGGGCGGGCTGGTGCTGCGCAGCGAAGACCACGTCGTGGACGGCAGCGTCCGCAGCAACCTGACGGAGCTTGCCGGTCGCCTGCGCTAGACCGCAGCGCTTCCATCAAACACTCACGCGCCGGGCGACAATCCGGCGCGTTTGTTTTTGTGGGTATAATCAAGACCTCACCCCTCAATCCCCTCTCCACAGCGTGGAGAGGGGAAGCTAAGCGGAGCGCAGCGGGGTGAGGTCAGAAGATATATCATCAGATAGAAGTGTGCCCCACGAGTGCGATTTCGATGACCAAAACCCTCGCTGAATTACTCGCGGCGCTGCCGCAAAAAGCCACCGTCACGGGCGATTCGTCCGCTGCTATCACCGCGCCCGTGGTCGAATCCGATGCGGACGTGCAGCCGGGCGGCGTGTTCGTGGCGCGGGCGGGCTTGTCGGTCGATGGGCACGACTTCATCCCGCGCGCGATTGAGCGCGGCGCGGCGGCAATCGTCGGCACGAAGCCGATCAGCGGGCTGCCCGTGCCCTACGCCCAGGTCGAGAACGCGCAGGAAGCGGTCGGCTGGCTGGCGGCGGCGTACCACGATTTCCCGTCGCGCAAGCTGACCGTGATCGGCGTGACCGGGACGGACGGCAAGACCACCACCAGCACGCTGATCCACGCCCTGCTCGGCAAAGGCTGCGGGCTGATCAGCACGATCAGCGCTGACGTGGGCGATAAGACGCTCGATACCGGCTTTCACGTCACCACGCCGAGCGCGCCGATGATTCAGGCGCTGCTGGCGCAGATGGTCGCCAATGGGCTGCAATACGCGGTGTTGGAGATGACCAGTCACGGACTGGCGCAGGGGCGGCTGAACGGCGTCGACATTGACGTGGCGGTGGTGACCAACGTCACCCACGAACATCTCGACTACCACAAGACGTTCGAGGAGTATCGTGCCGCCAAAGGGCGCATGTTCCAGATGTTGAGCCAGTCGTACCACAAGCCGAACATGGAAAAGATCAGCATCATTAACGCCGACGACCCAAGCGCCGACTACTTCGCGGCGTTCCGGGCGGATAAGGTTGTCACCTACGGGATCTGCAGCGAAACGCGCTGCTGCGCCAGCGAGATCGAATATCAGCCGGGTGGGACGCGGTTTGGCTGGTGTCCGTCGCCGATGGGCGGCGAGCGCCGTTTCCGGTTTTTCTGCCGCTGGTCGGGGAGTTCAACGTTTACAACTGTCTGGCGGCGCTGAGCGCGGCGCTGTGCTTTCCGATCCCTAACGGCATTTTGCAGCAGCGGCTGGAAGGCGTACAGGCGATTTCCGCGCATGGAGCGCATCGACGAGGGGCAGGATTTTTCTGGCGCTGGTCGATTTCGCCCACACGCCCAACGCGCTCGAAAACGCCCTCAAAGCTGCCCGCAAAATGGTAAGCGAAGCCGGGCGCCTCATTGTCGTGTTCGGCTGCGCGGGCTTGCGCGACCGCGATAAGCGCCGGATGATGCCGGAAGTCGCCGTGCGCCTCGCCGATTTCACGATCCTGACCGCCGAAGACCCGCGCACCGAATCGCTCGACGCCATCCTCGACACGATGGCGCAGGCGGCGACGGCGGGGGGCGGCGTCGAAGGTGAGACGTTCGCCCGCGTGCCAGATCGCGGGGAAGCGCTATCCCTTGCCTGCCAGATGGCGAAAGTAGGCGACGTGGTGATCGCCTGTGGGACGGGGCACGAGCAGAGCATGGCGTTCGACGCGACCGAGTATCCCTGGGACGACCGCGACGCCCTGCGCGCCGCGCTGCGGGGCGCGCCGCTGCGCACGCTGCCCACCGCAAATAGTGCTGAGCGATGAGTACCGAGTGCTGAGTAAAAACCATTCTTGCCGCCTAACCTGTGTGAGTGAGGTACTGCTCTTGACTCAGCACTCATCGCTCGGCACTCAGCACTATCGTCTGGATGTCATCGAGTCTGCGCGCGCGGGCGTATGGTAAAATCGCCCCGATGGGGGTAATTGCGCATGACCGATCTGGGCATTGTCATCCTCAACTGGAATACCTGCGAGCTGCTCCGACGCTGTCTGGAGACGGTGTATGCCAGCGAAGGAAATTTCGCCGACCGGGTGATCGTGGTCGACAACGCCTCGACCGATGGCAGCGTGGACATGGTGCGCCGCGAGTTCCCGCAGGTGGAATTGATCGTCAGCGCGACCAACGGCGGCTATTCCTACGGCAATAATCTGGGGCTGCGCGCGCTCGGCTTTGGCGATGCGGGCGTGCGCACGCCGGACGCGCCGCGTTACGCACTGCTGCTCAACCCCGACACCGAAGTTCCGCCGACCGCCCTGTGCGACATGATCGGTTTCATGGACACCCGACCGGAAATCGGCGTGGCGGGACCGAAGCTGGTGCTGGCGGACGGCACGCTGGACAAAGCCTGTCGGCGCGGCTTTCCCTCGCCGCTGGTTTCACTGTATCATTTCAGCGGGCTGGCGCGGCTGTTTCCGAGCAGCCCGCGGTTTGCACGCTATAATATGACCTATCTGCCCATCGATCAGGAAGCAGAGGTCGATTCCGTCGTCGGAGCGTACATGCAGGTTCGCCGTGAGGCGGTCGAAACCGTCGGGTTACTCGACGAGATTTTCTTCATGTACGGAGAGGATTTGGATTGGGCGTACCGAATCAAAAGCGCCGGGTGGAGCGTCGTCTACCATCCTCAGGTCGTCGTAAAGCACGTCAAAAGAGCGGCAAGTCGGCAAAGCCAGCGCGCCCAAATGGAGTTCTGGCGCGCAATGCTGATCTTCTACCGCAAGCACTACCGGAAGACGACCCCGCTCTGGCTGCACAGCCTGATTATGATGGGCTTGCTGATCAAGGGCGGTCGGACGACGCGGACGGAAATACGCCAGCCGACACCCTCCGGCTGACGCGACCGACAACCCGCCGAAACGACGTAGCGACGCGCCTGCTCGGCGTGCTGCTGGTTGTCACCGACGTGGCGGCGCTCGGCGCGGCGTTCGCGCTCGGCTATGCTGTGCGCGCTATCCAGATCACCCCACTCACGCAGCCGCCGTTCGTGCAGTACCTGATGACGATGATCCTCCACGTCGTCATCATCGTGACGATCTTCTACCTGTCGCAGATGTACCACCAGCGCCGGGCGCTCAGCCGCATCGATCACGGGCGCAATATCATCGGTGCGATCACGGTCGGCGCGCTGATGGTCAACGGTATTCAGGAATTGATTTTCAAGGGCACGGTGTTCGAAGTCGATTACCCCCGCAGCATGTTCTTCTACGTGTGGGGCTTCAGCGTCATTCTGGTGATCGGCGGGCGCGAGTTCAACCGGATGCTGCGCCAGTTCCTGCGCAAGCTGGGGATGGAGCGGGCGAACCTCGTGATCGTCGGCATGGGCAAAATCGCCCGCGACATCACGCGCAAAATCCAGAACAGCCCGGAGCTTGGCTATCAGATCGTCGGCGTGGTCAACGTGCGCCCGCACCAGAAAAACAATATGCTCGGCGTGCCCGTGCTCGGCGATTATCGTGACCTGCCCACGCTGATCGACAATTTCCGCGTCGAGCAGGTGATCATCGCCCTGCCGGACGCGCAGCGCGGCGAGCTGGTCGAGCTGATTTCGCTGTGTCGGCGCGGGCGGGTGGACATCAAGATTTACCCCGATATGTTCTCGTACATGGCGCGCGACCTGAGCATCGACGATCTCAGCGGTACGCCGCTGCTGACGGTGCGCGACATCGCCATGCGCGGCTGGAAGCTCAGCCTCAAGCGTGCGATGGACATCGTCGTCTCGGTGCTCGGGCTGGTCGCCCTGTCGCCGCTGATGCTGCTGACGGCGTTGATGATCCGGCTGGAGTCGAAAGGGGATGCCTTCTACACTCAGGAGCGCATGGGTCTCGATGAGCGCCCCTTCCAGATGATCAAGTTCCGCACCATGATTCAGGACGCCGAAGCCGACGGACCCGGCTGGACGGTCGAGAACGACCCGCGCGTGACCCGGCTGGGCAAGCTGCTGCGCCGCACCAACTGGGACGAAATCCCCCAGTTGATCAACGTCCTGATCGGCGACATGAGTCTGGTGGGACCGCGCCCGGAGCGCCCGGTGTACGTCCAGCAGTTCCGCGAGCGTATCCCGCGCTATCACGAGCGGCATCGTGAAAAGGCGGGCATGACCGGCTGGGCGCAGGTCAACGGCTTGCGCGGCGATACCTCGATTAGCGAGCGCACGGTCTACGACCTGTGGTACGTCGAAAACTGGTCGCTGTGGCTCGACGTGCGGATTCTGATCCGCACTATCCTCAACACGCTGCTGCGCCGCGACTCGAACGCCTATTGAGCGGCGCTTCCCTGCCGCGCTGATGCTGATCCCTGAGAGGATTTGCAATATGGATTTGAAAACGCTCGAAGCAGCGATGCACGCCTTCGTCGCCAGCAAAGGCTGGTACGCGCCGGACTCGAAGCGCCCGCAGACGCCGCGCAATCTGGCGATTTCGCTGGTGCTGGAAGCGAGCGAGGTGCTGGAGCTGTACCAGTGGGGCGACGCGCCGCCGGACCAAGCCGCGCTCTCCGGCGAACTGGCGGACGTGATGCTCTACCTGCTTCAGCTTGCCAGCCTCAGCGGGGTCGATCTCGGTCAGGCGGTGATGGACAAGCTGGACGTGAATTACGGGCGTACGTGGGATGACGAGAATAGTGCTGAGCGATGAGCGATGAGTGCCGGGCTTGCTTCGCAAGCCTGTGCTGAGGGGAATAGCCGTGCCGAGGGATCGAAAGAAGCGCCTGCGTTTGATAATCCTGATTCTATACATAATAATTGGCTTGTTCCTCGCCACAGCTTTCCTGTTTCATCCTGTAGACTATTTGTTTCCTCCCCCCACATCGCTTGTGCCTTTGCCGACACAAATTGCGCCATAGCCCGTTACCGAGATCGTCCCTATCTAATCGCCGCGTCTGCCGCTAAAATAAGCGGCTTGGCGCTGCGGCAGCACCGAGCGGAGAAATCAGCTTTTGCCTCAGCACTCGGTACTCGGCACTCATCACTTCTTTTAGGAGTTTCGCATGTCAACCCAGGCATTGACCTCCCCCCGCGAAGATTTCGCTGGCTGGTACAACGAGATCGTTTATCGTGCCGACCTGGCGGCGCAGTCGCAGGTGCGCGGCTGCCCCATCGTCAAGCCGTATGGCTACGAGCTGTGGGAGGGCATCAAGAACGCGCTCGACCGCCGCTTCAAGGCGGTGGGCGTGCAGAACGCCTATTTCCCGCTGTTCATCCCCATGAGCTATTTGCAGCGCGAGGCGGAACATGTCGAGGGCTTCAGCCCGGAGCTGGCGGTCGTGACCATCGGCGGCGGCAAGGAACTCGAAGAGCCGCTGGTCGTGCGCCCGACTTCCGAGACGATCATCGGCGTGTCGTTCAGCGAGTGGATTCAGTCCTACCGCGACCTGCCGCTGCTGATCAACCAGTGGGCGAACGTCGTGCGCTGGGAGATGCGCACGCGCCCGTTCCTGCGCACGGCGGAATTTCAGTGGCAGGAGGGGCACACCGCCCACAAGACCGAGGACGAAGCCGAAGCCTTCACCCTGCAAATGCTCGACGTGTACGCCGACGTTGCCGTCAACGAAGCGGCGATGCCAGTCATCCCCGGCTTAAAGACCGACCGCGAGAAGTTCGCCGGGGCGCTGCGCACCTATTCGCTTGAGGCGATGATGGGCGACGGCAAAGCCCTGCAAGCCGGGACGAGCCATAACCTGGGGCAGAACTTCGCCAAAGCCTTCAACATCCAGTTCGTCGACGAGGGCAACCAGCGCCAGTACTGCTGGACGACCTCGTGGGGCATGAGCTGGCGCATGGTCGGCGGCATCGTCATGACGCACGGCGACGAGAAGGGCTTGCGCCTGCCGCCGCGCCTCGCACCGTACCAGGTGGTGATCGTGCCGATCGTCCGCAGCGACGACGAGAAAAGCGCCGTCATGGAGACGGTCACGCGCTTGCAGCGCGAGCTGGCGGCTGCCGACATCCGCGTGAACGTCGACGCGCGCGATTATCAGCCCGGCTTCAAGTTCAACGACTGGGAGATGCGCGGCGTGCCCGTGCGTCTGGAAATCGGTCCCCGCGACGTGCAGAGCAACTCGGTGGTAGCAGCGCGGCGCGACGTGCCCGGCAAAGAGGGCAAGCGCACGCTGTCGCAGGACGGGCTGGCAGCCGCCCTCAAAGACCTGCTTGTCGAAATTCAGACCAACATGCTCCGGCAGGCGACCGCCTTCCGCGACGAGCGGCTGCACGATGTCACCAGCTACGACGAGATGAAACAGGTGGTCGACGCAGGTGGCTTCGCGCGCGGCTGGTGGAACGACTCAGAAGCAGCCGAACAGCGCATTAAGGAAGAGACGGGCGCGACTCACCGCTGCTATCCGCTGGATCAGCCCGGTGGAAGTGGGGCGTCGTTCTACGACGGACAGCCCGCCCAGAAGATCGCAATTTTCGCCAAAGCCTACTAGCACAGACGCCCGTCAAGGATGCCCAGACGATCCTTGACGGTGTACTTTTTTCACTGGCATTTGTGCATTGTGCGCAAAAAACTTGCGCTAGAATCTAAATATCACTTTTGCCGGTTGTGCTGTATAGTCAAATGAAACAGGGTATTTTAACGAAAACTTAACCTCTTGTGTGCATGATCGTCATAGGGTTTATCTATCCTCGAATATCGAAGGGGAGTAGGAATCGCCGGAGTCGATCCGCCCATCTTGTAGTATGATGGTGTCATATTGTTCGTCATAATGACGAGTCAACCTTGATTGCGGATCGAGTGTTTGTTAAAATTATCGCAAACAGGACTTTGCTGGACGATACTTACAAAGAGCTTATTCGAGCATTTTGGTAGAACCCAAAAACTGGTCTTGGGCTGCGTTGCAGCGTGAACAACCACCGAACCAGGCGGTTCCGGTGGTATATGTTTTTAGGTAGGATATGGCAGCTTATTTGATTGTCGATGTTGACGACCTGATACAGCACTTTCACAGTCGCAACATCGCGCTTGATTTGCAGGAACTGGCGGTCGGCTTGCGCGGAGGCGCGGCGCTGGCGGCGGGGTTGGTGAGTGTAGATCGCCTGCGCGCGGTTGCCGCCGCGAACTGGAAGAAGCATCGCCAGCAGAAATCCCAGACCGGCATCGACCCGCAGTACGTGTTCAAAGCCGCCGGTTACGAAATCTTCGACATCCCCCACCGCGAAAGCCTGGCGGATGCGCTGATCATGCATTATTTCTCGTTCGACCCGGAGCCGGTCGACGAGTTGATCCTGGCGACCACCAACCCCGACCTGATCCCGCTGGTGCGGCGGGTCAAGCGCACGCGCAACGCGCGGGTGCGCATGTGGGGGTCGGACGACGTGCTCGAAGGCACGGAATTCGCCGATCAGGTGATCTTTCAGCCGCTGGAGTCGCTGCTGGGCATCCAGCAGACCAAGAACGTCGCCATCTACATCGACTTCGAGAACATCGCCATCAGCCTGAACGAGCAGGGCTACATCGTCAACCTCGACACGCTGATCGAGAGCATGGTGCGGCGCGGCAAGGCGCACGGGCAGGTGGTCAAGATCGCCGCTTACGCGCCCTGGGGGCAGCGCGGCAGTCTGCCGCCGCTGGTCGACCTTGCTGGCGCGAACGCCGACGAAGCGCCCAGCCGCCTGATGATGGCGAAACATCGACCCGGTGTTCAACCTGCCGGGCAAGAACAGCGCCGACATGCGCATGGCGAAGGACATCATCACGACGCCGGGCACACCGACGCGGCGGACATCTACGTCGTCGCCAGTGGCGACCGCGACTTCAAGGACGTGGATCAACGCGCTGCGCCTGCGCAATAAGACCGTGATCATCTGGTCGGTGCATGGCAGCACCAGCCGCCAGCTTGAGAACAACCCGAACATCGTCATCGAATACATCGAAGACTTCACCAACCTGCAAACGCACCAGTCGCTCAGTCTGGCGTCGATGGCGTTCAACGAAGACGGCTCGATGGGCGGCTTCACGCCCTCGCAGTGGTCGAGCGTGATCGTCCAGTTCGACCGGATGGGGCAGCAGTTGCAGACCGAATCGCTGACCCGCCAGCAGTTGATCGACCAGTTGATCGATGTCGGCGCGGTCGTCTCGCAGGCGCGCGGCGAAGATCTCGTCTCGCAGGCGATTTCGCTCGGCATCCTGCGCCCGCTCAGCGGAAAAGACCGCATCGTCCTCGACTACAATCATCCGGTGGTCGAAAAGACCTGCCTGATCCGCGACCGGATCGTGCTGCGCGTGGTCAACACGCTCGGCGTGCGCGGCTGGGAATACGTCAACTACGGCTTCCTGCTCAAGGGGCTGGCGATGGATCGGGAGCTTGAACGCCCCGGTCTGAACTACAGCGATCAGTGGCGCTCGGACTGGATCGACTGTCTGGTGCGCGAGCGCGTCCTGCTGCGCGAGCTGGTTCCGCACCGTCACAACCCCGAAGACCTCGTCCCGGTGATCAAGCTGAACCCGGAATACGAAGTCCCTGAGGGCAAGGAGAAAGCCGAACCTCAGGAAACTGAGATGGATAACAGTTGGGCGGGCGTCGCGCTCACGGAAGTCGAGCAGATGGAGCCGGAAACGGCGGATATGGTGCGGCGCGTGGTCGTCAGCGTCGAACAGTTCACCAGCTTCCGGGGCTTCACCTGGTGCCCGCTCGGCAGCCTGCACAAGCGGTTGCGCACGTTCGACAACGGCGTGACCTTCCAGCGCGCGGTCGAATACCTGATCGAGAACGGGTCGGCGGAAGTCAAGGAATATCCGAACCCGCAGAGCGAATTCTTCACCAAAGGGATTTCACTCACCACGGATGCGGACATCTGCCAGATGATCATCGCTGAGCGCAACAGCTTCGTGCGGTTGCTGCTGTACCTGTACGACCGCAATATGGTCATCCCGGAGCAGAACGTCCGCATGGTCGATCCGGGGCGCGCTGGAACTTCGACCTGTGGTTTTCGATTATGGAAACCGAGAACGTTCTCAACCCGGTTCCGGGGCGGTCGGGGCAGTACAGCCTGTTCCGCACGCATCACACCGTGTCACTGGCGGCGGACGCGGCGGGCAGGGCGTCGAGAACCGTAGAAGGTATTCGTGAGCAAGCGCCGAAAGCGTTTGGAACGGATCTGCCAAAACCCGAAGAACGTTTCGCTGGATGAACTACGGCACGTGCTAGAAGATTACGGGTTCGAGTACCGGCAGACGGTCGGAAGCCATCACATCTTCAGCTACTTTCTCGGCGGTCAAAGCAAGCTGCTCGTTGTCCCTTTCAAACGACCGCTCAAGCCGATCTACGTCAAACGTGCGTTGAAGGTGATCGACCAAATCATTCAGGAGCAGGGCGAAGATGGATCGGACGACGATTAAAGACCTCGAATATTATCTGTCGCTCCCGTACACCATCGAACTAACTCCGGATGAGGACGGCTTCTGGTTTGCGGAAATCCCGCTTCTGGACGGCTGCATGACCAATGGCTCTAGCCGTGAGGACGCGCTGGCGATGATCGACGACGCCAAGCGCGCATGGCTGACGACGGCGCTTGAGCATGGTGATCCTATCGCTGAACCCGACACAGACCCGGCATAACACCGCCAGCTTCAGGATTGGCAGGCGCGTATTCGTCTGCTATAATGCGCCTCAGGTTCACTTAGACCGATGCGCCCATTGTCCGCGCATCTGGTGACAGAAGGATTGGACATGGCTCTCACAAAGAACGAGAAAGACACCATCATTCAGGAATATGCCCGTCACGACCGGGATACCGGGTCGCCGCAGGTGCAAATCGCCCTGCTGACGCAGCGCATCCAGCAGTTGACCGTTCATCTGAACGCAAACCCGCAGGATCAGCACTCGAAGCGCGGCTTGCTCAAGCTGGTCGGGCAGCGGCGGCGTCACCTGAAGTATCTGAGCACGACCGACCCCGATGGCTACCGTGAAATTCTGCAACGACTGGGGCTGCGTCGATAATCGTTTGGTTGGTAAAAGCCGGGTTCTCGGCTTGCAGACATGCCTGGTAGAGCAGAGACTGGAGCCGTGTGGCTAAACGTTCTGTTTAGCAGCACTTTCCAGTTCCTGGATACCGGGCATGTCTTATTTTATATCTAAGGAGTAAGGACATGGCAGGTAACATGGGAGAAGTCCATCGTTTTACAACGACGGTGGGCAATGACGAAATCATCATCGAAACCGGCAAGCTCGCCGAACAGGCGGGCGGGGCGGTCACCGTGCAGTTGGGGCAGACGGTCGTGTTTGCCACCGCCACCATGAGCAAGAACGCGCGCGAAGGCATCGACTTTTTCCCGCTCAGCGTGGATTATGAAGAGAAGCTGTACGCAGCGGGGCGCATCCCCGGCAGCTTCTTCCGCCGCGAAGGGCGTCCGTCCGAGCAGGCAATCCTGACCTCGCGCGTCATCGACCGCACGCTGCGCCCGCTGTTCCCGGAGAACATGCGCAACGAAGTGCAGGTCATCCTGACGGCGTTCAGCCACGACCAGGAACATCAGGTCGACATGCTCGGCATCATCGCCGCCAGCGCCGCGATCATCATCTCGAATATCCCCTGGAACGGTCCCGTCGCGGGCGCTCGCATCGGCTTGATCGACGGCGAGCTGGTCGTCAACCCGACCATCCCAATGATGGAGAACAGCATCCTCGACCTGCGCGTTTCCGGCACAGCCGACGCCATCAACATGGTCGAGTGCGCCGCCGATGAGGTTGACGAAGTGACCATGCTGCGCGCGCTCAAGCTGGCGCACGACTCGGTTCAGCCGGTCATCCAGCTTCAGAACCAGATGCGCGAGCAGATCGGCAAGCCGAAGGCGACCCCGATCACGGCGGCGGTCAACGAAGCGCTGGCGCGCGAAGTGGCGGAAAAGAGCCGTCAGGGCGTGCGCGACATCATTCTGGCGACGACGGATCGCTCCGGGCGCAACGAAGCGCTCGACGAGCTGCGTGACACCATTCTGGCAGGCTACCTGCCGGTCGATGACGAAGCGGTCGGCGAGGCGTATGCCAACCCCGGCGAGGTGAAGGAAATCTTCGCCAACGTGATCGCCGAAGAAGTGCGCCGCCGCATCGTGGACGACGGCGTGCGCCCGGATGGTCGCGGTGTGACCGAAATCCGTCCGCTGGCGGCGGAAGCGGGCATTATCCCGCGCGTGCATGGCTCCGGCTTGTTCAAGCGCGGGCAGACGCAGGTTCTGACGATTGCTACGCTCGGCACGCCGCGCGACTCGCAGGAGCTGGACACGCTCAGCCCCGAAGACAACAAGCGCTACATGCATCACTACAACTTCCCGCCCTTCAGCACCGGCGAGACTTATCCGCTGCGCGGACCGCGCCGCCGCGAAATCGGGCACGGGGCGCTGGCGGAAGCCGCCCTCCGCGCCATGATCCCGCAGGAAGACGTTTTCCCGTACACCGTTCGCCTCGTCAGTGAAGTGCTCAGCTCCAACGGCAGCACGTCGATGGCGAGCGTCTGCGGCAGCACGCTGGCGCTGATGGACGCGGGCGTGCCGATCAAGCGCCCGGTCGGCGGTATTGCGATGGGCTTGATCAAGGAAGGCGACAAGGTCGCCGTTCTGACCGACATTCAGGGTCTCGAAGACCACATCGGCGATATGGACTTCAAGGTCGCCGGGACAGTCAACGGCATCACCGCCCTGCAAATGGACATCAAGATCGCCGGCGTGTCGGACGAGATTATGAGGCAGGCGCTGGAGCAGGCGAAAGCCGCGCGCCTGCAGGTGCTCGACGTGATCCTCTCGGCGCTGCCGGAGCCGCGCGCAGTTGAGCGAATACGCGCCGCGCATGGAGTCGGTCAAGATTGACCCGGAGAAGATCGGCGCGCTGATCGGACCGGGCGGCAAGGTCGTGCGCGGCATTCAGGAGCGCACCGGCGTCAAGATCGACATTCAGGAGGACGGCACGGTGTTCGTCGCCGGGACGGACGGTCCGGCGGTCGAGCGCGCGCTGGAAGAAGTGCGCGGCTTGACCGAAAGCCCGGAAGTCGGGCGCATCTACACCGGCAAGGTCACGCGCATCGAGCCTTACGGCGTATTCGTCGAATTCCTGCCGGGGCGTGAAGGTCTCGTCCACATCTCGCAGCTTGCCGATCACCGCATCGACAAGCCGGAGGACGAGGTCGGCATGGGCGACGAGATCATGGTGATGGTGACCGACGCGCCGCCGGATGGCAAGGTGCGCCTGAGCCGTCAGGCGGTGCTCGAGGGCTGGACGGCGGAAGAAGCCCGCAGCCGGGATCGCCGCCCGCCGGGTGGCGGCGGTGGTGACCGTCGTGGTGGTGGTCGCGGTGGCGACCGTCGTGGCGGCGGCGGTGATGTCGCGGCGGCGACCGTCGCTAATCAGCAAGGTGCTGATTCCGGCGCGTCATGAGTTCGCTCATGGCGCGCTTTTCATTTCCGTTTCGCCACGTCACGCCGCCGACCAATTACCCGCTTCCGGCGGCTCGGCGTGGTAGAATATTCGGCACAACGAAAGGGCAAAATCATGAGCGATGTAGACGTCAATACGCTGGCGGAGACCGAGAATTACGCCGCCTGGATTTCCAACGAGCCGGACGGCGAAGTCGTCTATCATCTGGAGCTAGGAACGGTCACGCTCCACTTCTTCCGCGAGGAATGGGACGAGGTCATCGCGCTGGTCGATGCCGCTGCCCGCGCATCGAACGGTAAATGACGGATCAGCCCTCGATCCCGGCGCAGGTGGTCGAAATCATCATCAAGCACCTGCCGCCGAGCGCCTCGACCCTGCACCTGCTGGACGTGACCGGCAGAGTGGGCGACAGCATCGCCCGGCAGCGCGCTGACGTTGACGTGTTGGTCGGCGTCGTGGCATTCGAGAACAGCGTCGATGCGGTTGTGCTTTACGACGCCGCGCTCGATCCCGATCTGCTCGGCTTCGCGCTGCTGGCGCTGCGACCGGGCGGCAGGCTGATCGTCGTGGAGCCGCGCGGCGAGCCGGAGCGCCGAGCGCGTCCGGCTGCTGGAAGGCGCGGGCTACACCCGGATTCTGGTCGAGGAGATGCTGCCGGAAGGCGCGCTGCTGCGCGGCGAAAAGCCGCACGTCACCGACGATACGCAGGCGCGGATTCAGAGCGTCGCCGCGCGCGACACGGGCGCGGAATTCAGCGGGCGCTACGTCCATCTGCTCGTGCGCCAGACGCCGAACAAGCCCGTCTGGGCGCTCCAGCCCGGCGAAGTGGTCGAATGGCGCGCGCTGGCGCTGGCGGATGACGGCGATCGGCTGCTGCTGGCGTTCAGCAGCCTGCCCAACGCCGTCGCCTTCATGCAGCCCGCCGTGCTCGACGGCGCGATCACCGGCGTGAACAAGGTCGCCAAGTTCAGCCGGGCGGCGCAGGACTGGCGGCCGTGGATCAATCCACCGCTCGAAGCGCTTGCCGGGCGCGAAATCGTCTACGTCCCGGTCGATCCGGCGCTGGCTGAAATCCCGGACGAATGAGTCTCACGCTCGCCGACCTCGACTTCCTGACATCCGATGCCGGAGCGCGCGCGCTGTCGCGGCTGGCGGGCGAGGACTTAAGCGACGAGCGCACGCTGCCGCTGCTGACGGCGCTGCGCCGCGATTTGACCGGAGGGCAGGCGGGCGCGGCGCTGGAGCTGGCACGGCTGCGCAGGAAGGGGTGGCAAGTTCGGGGACGAGGCGGCGAAGCTGTACTTCACCCGCGACGCCCTCGAACAAGCCAGCGACCCGCTGGTGCGCCAGTATCGGGTACGTGATGTATTCCCCGGACAGACTATCGTCGATGCGTGCTGCGGCATCGGCGCGGATTCGATGGCGTTTGCGCAGGCGCGCGGCGACGTGATCGGGCTGGACATCGACCCGCTGCGCGTGGCGATGGCGCGGCTGAACGCCGAAGCGCTGGGTGTGGACGCCCGGTTTGAAGTCGCCGACGTGTGCGACGGCGTGCCCGACGCCGACCTGATCTTCTTCGATCCGGGGCGGCGCGGCAACAACGGCAAGCGCATTTTCGACGTGGAGCGCTACCAGCCGCCGCTCTCGACCATTCGCGGCTGGCAGGGGGGCGCATCATGGTCAAGCTGTCGCCGGGCGTCGAGCGGGCGCAGGTGCAGACGTATCTCGACGACGGCGCGCGGCTGACATTCGTCTCGGTCGAGGGCGACCTGAAGGAAGCGCTGCCTGCCGGGGCGATGTTTCGCTCGGCGCTGGCGGTGCTGCTCACGAAGGAAGCAACGCACGTTTGGAGCGATCACCCGGCGGTCGAGTCGCGCATCAGCGAGCCGCGCGGCTGGCTGGTCGAGCCTGATCCGGCAATTATCAGGGCAGGACTGGTGGCGAATCTGGCGCTGGAAATCGGCGGCGCGCAGCTTGACCCGGAGATCGCCTACATTACGACCGACGCCAAGCCGGAGACGCCCTGGGCGCGGGCGTGGCGCATCCTCGACTGGATGCCGTTCAACCTGAAGAAGCTGCGGGCGTACCTGCGCGAGCGGGGCGTCGGGCAGGTGACGGTCAAGAAGCGCGGACGGCGGTCACGCCCGAAGCCGTGATCGCCGGGCTGAAATTAAACGGCAGCGGGTCAAGAACGATTGTCCTGACCCGCTGCCGAGGAGAACTTGTCATGTTGGTCTGTGACGACTTAACGATAGAGGGGGGCGGATGACTTTGCGCGCAGCGAGTCGTCGGTGAGCAATGAGTAACGATGCGTCAGCGATAGGGCGGCGATGTCGGTGCGACGAATCTGCGATGTGGCTACGATGGTGTACGATGGACTGCCTGCTGCGATGCGCCGCGTTGTATGATCGGAGTGCGATGTCGGCAGCAATGCGTTAGCATCACAATGAAGTCATCCGGCCAGCTCTATCGTTAAGCTGACCGATTTCCTTAGTTATATTCTATGGGGAATGTACCCGGTTTTCCGTCTATTTTCCGTGAATTTTATACAATCGGGATGAAAAAATTCCGAAGAACAGGAGACTTTGTAATGCTTCCAACTTTCGTCAATGAAGCACTCACCGACTTTTCACGCCGAGACGCGCAGGACGCTTTCGCCGCCGCGCTGGATCGCGTGAAAAAGCAGATCGGCACGACTTACCCGCTGGTCATTGACGGCGAGGCGGTCTACCCGGACAAGACGTTCAACTCGGTGAATCCGGCGCGCCCTGCCGAAGTCCTCGCAACATTCTCGGTCGGGGCGGTGGAGCACGCCGAACAGGCGGTGAACGCCGCGTCCGAAGCCTTCAAGACGTGGCAGTACGTGCCGGTCGCCGAGCGGGCGCGCTACCTGCTGCGCGCGGCAGCCGAGATGCGGCGGCGCAAGCAGGAATTCAACGCGATCATGGTGCTGGAAGCGGGCAAGAGCTGGGCGGAAGCCGACGCCGACACCTCTGAGGCGATTGACTTCCTCGAATACTACGCTCGTCAGGCGGTGCGCATCTTCGACAGCAGCAGTCTGCTGACGCCGTACCCGAACGAGCAGGCGGCGCTCTACAACATCCCGCTGGGCGTGGGCATCGTCATCCCGCCCTGGAATTTCCCGAACGCCATCGTGACCGGCATGATGTCTGCCGCGCTGGTGGCGGGGAACACGGTGGTGCTGAAGCCAGCCCAGCCGACCCCCTGGATTGCCTACAGCATTTGCCAGCTATTCTGGGATCAGGGCATCCCGCGCGGCGTGCTGAACTTCCTGTCGGGATCGGGCAGGGTGATCGGCGCGCACATGGTCGGGCACGCGCAGACGCGCTTCATCGCGTTCACCGGCTCGAAGGAAGTCGGCTTGGGGATTTTCGAGCAGGCGGCGAAGGTCGCGCCGGGGCAGAAGTGGCTCAAGCGCACCGTCCTCGAAATGGGCGGCAAGGACGCCGTCGTCGTCGATGAAACGGCGAACCTGGAAAGCGCGGCGCAGGGCATCGTGACCAGTGCCTTCGGCTATCAGGGGCAGAAATGCTCCGCCGGGTCGCGCGCCATCATCGTCGACAAGGTGTATGACCAGGTGGCGGATCGCGTCGTCCAGCTTGCCAGGAAACTGACGGTCGGCGCGACCGACGTGAGCCATTCGGTCGATCAGGGACCCGTGATCGACAAGAATGCCATGAGCAAAATCATGGAATACATCGAGATCGGCACGCAGGAGGGCAAGCTGCTGCTCGGCGGTCAGCCGCTCGATACGCCAGAGGGCGGCTATTTCATCCCGCCGACGATCTTCGGCGACGTGCCGCGCGACGCCCGCATCGCCAACGAGGAAATCTTCGGACCCGTGCTGGCGCTCCTGCGCGCCCGCGACTATGACGACGCGCTCGACATCGCCAACAGCACCGAATACGGGCTGACCGGCGCGGTCTACAGTCAGGATCGGGAGCGGCTGGAGCAGGCGCGGCGCGAATATCACGTTGGCAATTTGTATTTCAACCGCAAATGCACCGGCGCGATGGTCGGCGTGCATCCGTTCGGCGGCTTCAACATGAGCGGCACGGACAGCAAGGCGGGCGGACCGGATTATCTGCTGCTGTTCACGCAGGCGAAAAGCGTCTCCGAGCGGCTGTAGAACAGACGAATCCCCGCATGTTGTAGGGGCACGGCGCGCCGTGCCCCTACGCAATCTGGCTTGCAGGCATCAGACCTCCCCGAAATATTCTCCATCTGTAACAAATGCTTCGCACCGTGTATAATGGGGCACATTTCCGCGATCCAGCGAAGGCGTAACAGACTGATGGATAGACCTGAAAACCGCCATGAAATTCTGACCTGGGCGGATGTCGATAAGCTTGTCGACGTGCTGCTGCCGCAGATTCGCGGCATCGGGACGGTCTCCAGCCTCGTCATGATCACGCGGGGCGGGTTGATCCCCGGCGGGATGCTCGCCGAGGCGCTCGACATCCAGCACGTGCTGACGGCTGCGGTCGATTTCCCTGCCAAGCTGGAAGGTGCGGCGGGCTTGATGGTGCTGCCGAAGTTCCTGCAGTTCCCGGAGCCGTCGCTGGTGGTGAATCGGCGCACCCTGATCGTGGATGATGTGTGGGGGAGTGGGCGCACCAGCATCGCCGTTCGCCAGCGCGTGCTTTCGGCGGGCGGCACGGCGTTCAACTGCGTGCTGCATTACAACCCCTACCGCTCGCTGTTCACCAGCGAGAAGCCCGATTTTTACGGGGCGGTAACCGACGCCTTCGTCGTTTACCCCTGGGAGGTGGATCGGGGCGTTCGTGGGCTGGACGTGCAGATGCCGGATATGAATTAGAATCTGCACAATTTTTATACCGATCCGACAGTTCGCTGCTATAATGAACATCACAATTCGTGATTCATAATGTAGCAGACGAATACGGGCGAGACCTAGTTTTCGCGTCGACCTGCGTGGTGTGAGTTCCAATTCTCGTAAGGTGTGAGTTTCGATGGATAAAGTAGAGCCAAACAACAAGGCGTATGGCGATGAGTTCCGCGAGCTGCTGGAATCGTCGTTCGCGTACCAGCCGCCGCAGCGCGGCGAAATCCGCAACGCGACGATCCTGCAAATCGACAGCCGTGAAGTGATTGTCGACATGGGCGCGAAACGGGACGGTATCGTCCCCGTGCAAGACCTCGAACGCCTTGATCCCAAAGTTCGCGCGGGTTTGAAAGTGGGCGCGGAAGTCCCGGTCTACGTGATCAACCCGCGTGACCAGGACGATAACCTGATCGTTTCGATCAACATGGGGCTGCAGCAGTACGACTGGGAGAAAGCCCGCGAACTGCTCACGTCCGAAGAAGTGGTCGAAGTCACGGTCAAAGGTAACAACCGGGGCGGTATTCTGGTCAACTGGAACCGTCTTGAGGGCTTCATCCCCAGTTCGCATCTCGTCTCGATGGGCGCGTCCGGCGGGCGCGAATCGTGGGACGACCTGATCGGCAAAGAGCTGGCGGTGAAGGTGATCGAAGTCGATCAGGCGCGCCGCCGCCTGATTTTCAGCGAGCGCGAAGCGCAGCGTGAATGGCGCGCGCAGCAGAAGGCGCGTCTGCTCGCCGAACTGAAAGAGGGCGACGTGGTGCGCGGCACGGTCACTGGCTTGCGCGACTTTGGCGCGTTCGTCAACCTGGGCGGCGCGGACGGCTTGATCCACGTCAGCGAGCTGGCGTGGCATCGCGTCGATCATCCGCGCGACGTGCTGCACGTCGGCGAAGAAATCGACGTGTACGTGCTCAGCCTCGACCGCGACGCCAACCGCATCGCGCTCAGCCGCAAGCGCCTGCTCGAAGACCCCTGGGAAATCGCCGCCGAGCGCTATCACGAAGGGCAGTTGGTCGAGGGCACGGTCACCAACGTGGTCGATTTCGGCGCGTTCGTGGCGCTCGACGACGGGCTGGAAGGCTTGCTGCACCTGAGCGAAATGGGCGACGGCTCGCTTAAAGAGCCGTATTCCTACGTCAAGAAGGGCGACCGCCTGAGCCTTCGCATCAGCCATCTGGAGCCGGAGAAGCGGCGCGTTGGCTTCACCCAGCGCTGGGGCACGGAAGCCGGTGAAGGCGCGTCCGAGGGCGCTCCTGAAGCCGCCGTGACCGAGGCGGAGATGGCGGAAGCCCCCGAAGCCTCCGCGCCGGACGCTGAAATTGAGGAAGCGCAGGCGCCGGAAGCGGCTGCCGAAGTTGAAGCCGAAGCCAGCGCCGTAGATGACGACACCAAGTCGGCACAGGAAGACTCAGAAGCGTAAACATGCCTCAGAGTCCGATCAAGCGTATCCCACAAAAGCGACTATTTCTGTCGCTTTTGTGTTTATCCCTCGCGGCGCTCGCGCTGGCGGCGTGCGCGTCGCAGCAGGCGGGCGATCCTGCCGACGCGGTTGAAGCCTATCTCAAGGCAATGGTCGCCAACGAGACCGACAAGCTGGCGTCGCTGGTCTGCCCGGCATACGAATCGGGCGCGCACCGACTTCGACTCGTTTAGCTCGATTGGCGGCGTCACGCTCGACAGCGCCGACTGCACGACCGTCACCACCGAAGGCGACAGCGCGACCGTCACCTGCACGGGCGCGATCAACTTCACCTACAACGGCGAAGCCAACAGCCAGGATTTGAGCCTGAACACCTACGTAACGCACAAGGTGGACGGCAACTGGACGATGTGCGGGTATCAGTAAAACAGCCGAGGGAGCCAAGCCCTCGGTTGTAGACAGCGCCGCCCACTAAAGGGGCGGCTTCCCTGCTGCGACCCCTTTAGTGGGTCGCTATTTTTTCTAGCAGGCGGCCGGAATCCGCCTGCGGGGAGACTATTCTGGCCTCGTTCAACATTCGCCATACGGCGTCGAGCGATTCCAGCGCCGTCAGGTTGCGCACGCCAGCCGGATTCCAGCCGCACCGGGTCGTCATAAAAATCGCGGGCGAAGGTCAGGTGGAAGCCGTCCTCGCTCAGCCCATGACCGGGAAGCTGCTGCACCGCCAGCCAGAAATTCCACAGCGGCACTTCGTATCGGTCGGCGACGCGCACAATCGCCTGGTTGATGCCGTTGTCGCCTTCGAGGTCGTCCGCCTTCGTGCCATCGGCACGACATCTGATCCAGCCAGAATTCGACGATCAGCTCCGTGTACTATGACAACAACTACGTCGCCGACAACGACGACTACGGCACGACCGACCCGAATATGCAGAGCACCGACGCCCGTATCTACAACCTGATCGCCACCGACGGCGGTCAGTACGAGATCGACGTGCGCGGCTACCGCGAAACCTCCGGCGATTTCCGCATGACGATTGAGCGCGTAGCGACCGGCGCACCGACCGGGCTGCCGACCGAACAGGTCGAGCTTGGCACGATCAGGTCCGGCGAAACCTACGATCTCGATTTTGAAGCGCAGGCGGGCGACTGGGTGACGATCTCGGTGCGCGGGCTAACGCACAACTTCGACGCTTATCTGGCGCTGCTCAATTCCGACGGCACGGTGCTGCTCGACAACGACGACAACGGGTCGGCGTTCCTGGGCGAGCTGGGCTTCCTGGACGCGCAGATTACCAACTATCACATCACCGAAAGCGGGACGTACACGGTCGAGGTGACGGGGGTCGGCGGCGTCGGCGGCTCGTTCGGCGTGACGATCTCGACGCTGCGGTAAAAAATAGTGCTTGAGTGCTGAGGAAAAACTCAGCACTCAGTGCGTGTTTGTGAAACAATTTATTACGTTGATCGCGGGCTTCGCCGAGGGTTTAAACCTTCGGCTAGCGCAAAACGTCGCCCACTGAAGGGGCGACTCGACCCAACCTCGATTTCGGGCGACCCCTTCAGTGGGTCGCCACGTCAGGCTAGCTGGCGGTTTAAACCTCCAGCGACTTGCCGACACTCGTAATGCTGACTTTTACAAACACCCTCTCAGCACTTTGTACAGAGGATTATACCGCCTCTCGCCGCATGTCGGCGGATAGGTTAAAATGGCTACCCGGTTCCGCAGACATACCGTAGGGAAAACGAATGACGACACAGCAGGATTTTCTCTTTCGCGGCGACCTCGCCGAGCTTGACCCCGACGTTGCCGAACTGATCCGCCACGAGACGGCGCGTCAGGAACGGTATCTCATCCTGATCCCGTCCGAAAGCACCGTGCCGTATGCGGTGCGCGAGGCGCTGATGTCGCCATTCCACAATCTGTACGCCGAAGGCTATCCGCTCGACGAGACGCGGACGATGACGCAGGCGGAAATCCTCGACTACGACGCCCGCCTGCCCGAATACCGCCGCTACGCCGACAAGCGCTACTACAAGGGCACGGAATACGCCGACATCGTCGAGTCGCT
This sequence comes from Anaerolineae bacterium, assembly GCA_046328655.1. Classification (GTDB taxonomy): domain Bacteria; phylum Chloroflexota; class Anaerolineae; order Aggregatilineales; family Phototrophicaceae; genus Flexifilum. The sequence goes on from JAXLWE010000014.1 coordinate 64,831, forward strand.
GGCTCGCCGCCGCGCCGCTGAGTTGTTCGCCACGCCCAAATACCCCGCCGACAAGCTGTTCGTCAACGTGCAGCCGCTTTCCGGCGCGCCCGCCAACACCGCCGTTTTCAGCGGCTTGATGAACGTCGGCGATACCTTCATGGGGCTGGATTTGCTTCAGGGCGGTCACCTGACGCACGGCAGCCCGGTCGCCCGCAGTGGCAAGCAGTATCACGCGGTCAGCTACGGCGTCGACCCGCAGACCGAGCGTCTTGACTACGACGCCATTCGCGCGCTGGCGCTGGAATGCAAGCCCAAGCTGATCGTCGCCGGGTACACCAGCTATCCGTTTGCGCCCGATTGGGAGAAGTTCGCCGAGATCGCCCACGAAGTCGGCGCGTACCTGATGGCAGATGTCGCCCACGTCGCCGGGCTGATCATCGGCGGCGTGTTCCCCAGCCCGGTCGGCATCGCCGACGTGGTCACGTTCACGACCCACAAGACGCTGGCGGGTCCGCGCGGCGCGGTCATCATCACCCACCGCAGCGACGTTGCCAGCAAGGTGGATCGCGCCGTATTCCCCGGCGAGCAGGGCGGTCCGCACGTCCATGCGATTGCGGCGCTGGCGGTGGCGCTGCGGCTGGCGGCGACCGACCAGTTCACCGCGCTTCAGCGCCAGACCGTGATCAACGCCGAGCGGCTGGCGGATAGGCTGGCGGCGCGCGGTCTGCGCATCCCTTACGGCGGAACCGACTCGCACATGCTGCTGGTCGACTGCAAGAGCGTCGTCGGCGCGGACGGCACGCCGCTCAGCGGCGATCAGGCGGCGCGCATTCTCGACCTCGCCGGGATCGTCTGCAACCGCAACACCATCCCCGGCGATCCGTCGGCGCTGCGCGCGTCCGGCATCCGCATCGCTACCCCCTGGATCACCCAGCGCGGCTTCAAAGAGGCGGAAATCGATCAATTGGGCGACCTGATCGCCGACCTGCTGCTGGCGTGCGCGCCCTTCGGCTACATGGGCAAGAAACGCGCCGAGCCGCGCGCCAAAGTCGATTTCGGCACGCTGATGCGCGTCAAGATGGCGGCGCGCGACCTTGCCCGCAGCGTCGGCATCGACACCGAGGCGGGCGACGAGGACTACCCGCATTTCTATTACATGGATAGCGACTCGGCGGACGGCGCGTACACGCTGGCGATCCGCTCGATCAAGGGCTACGCCGACGCCGGGACGTTTCTCAACACCGCACTGACCAGCGACGTGCTGGCGCTCAAGCCGGGCGACCGGCAGGCGACGCTGGTGCTCGATCCGGACGGCAGCCTGCTGGCGAGCGGCTTGCTCGAACGAACCGGCGACGGCTACCGGCTGCACGTGGACGGCAACGCGGGCAAGGTCGCAGAGTGGCTGCGCGCCCTGTCGGACGGCTTCGTCCTGTTCGACCGTGCCGACGCTTACGCCAAAGTGCCAGGTCCGCGTGACCGTCGAGATCGTCAGCGCGTCGAACGCCTCGCGTGGATGGCGCGAATGCCGTCGCCAACAAAGCCTATTTCGTCGGCGCGAATGGCGCGAATTTCACGGGCGTGCCCGGCAAGCGCCGCTGCCGGAATTCGCGTGGGATGAGGTCGAGCCGGAGACGCTCATGCACACGCCGCTGCACGGGCTGCATCTCGAACTCGGCGCGAAGATGGCGGGCTTCGCGGGCTACGACATGCCGCTGTGGTACTCGTCGGTGACCGAGGAGCATCTGGCGGTGCGCAGGTCGGCGGGCGTGTTCGATGTGACCCACATGGGCGTGTTCGACGCAAAGGGCGAAGGCGCGGCGGCGTTCCTCGAAGTCGTGACGACCAACGAAGTCGGCACGCTGGCGGTCGGCGAATCGCACTACACCTATCTGCTCGACGTGCACGGCGTCCCGCTCGACGACCTGATGATCTACCGGCTGAGCGAGGATCATTTCCTGATCGTCGTCAACGCCTCCAACAACGACAAGAACTGGGCGTGGCTCAATGCCGTCAAGGACGGCGATGTCCAGATCGACGCGGCGCACCCGGAGCGCAAATTCGCGGGCGGCGACCGCTTCACCCTGCGCGACCTGCGCGCCGACTCGTCGGGCGCGGATCGGCGCGTCGATGTGGCGCTTCAGGGACCCGACAGCAAGAAGATTCTGCTGGCGCTGGGCGGCAGCGACGCCGATGCGAGCAAAATCAACGGGCTGGCGTGGGCGGGCGTCGCGCGCGTGACCCTCGGCGGCTATAACCTGATCGTCTCGCGCACCGGCTACACCGGCGAGCGCGTCGCCTACGAGATTTTCGTCCACCCCGACCAGGCGGCGGCGCTGGTCAAGAAGCTGATCGAGCTGGGCGCGAACCCGACCGGACTCGCCGCCCGCGACAGCCTGCGCACCGAAGCGGGCTTGCCGCTCTACGGGCACGAGCTTGGCGGCGACCGGAAGCTCAACCCAGCGGACGCGGGCTTCGGCAGCTACGTCAAGCTGTGGAAGCCGTTCTTCGTCGGCAAGGCGGCGTTCATCGCCCACGAGCGCGAGCGCGACGCCGAAGTCACGCGCTTCCGGCTGGCGGCGAAGGGTGGGCGTCCGCCGCACCCCGGCGACCCGCTGCTGGACGAAGCCGGGCAGGAAGTCGGCGTCGTCACCTCGTGCAGCATCGACAGCGAGGGCTACCAACTGGGGCAGGCGTATGTGAAGGAGTCGGTCATCGGCGAGGGGACAGCCGTCGCCGTGCGCTCGGCGCGGGCGCGTGCCGATGCGCCGCCGGTTCCCGCCGTGATTCTCAGCCGCTTCCCCAGCCGGAAAAAGGCATAAACCGTTTTGCAGGGGCACGACATGTCGTGCCTCTATGCGCTCTATTCGAGGACTTCGTTTTAGCTGATCGCCCCGGTTTGTTGCCGCGTTCTACCGCGAGGCAGCCGTATCTGGATGATCGCGGGCGCTTTCCACGCCTGACGCGCGTAGAAAGCGATCAAGCCGCCCAGCACCACCAAGCCCCAGTAGACGAGGATCGTGCCGAAGCGCTGGTTATCCTCCACTGAGACGTTCTCCGGCATCCCCTGCCGGGCGAGCCACATTCCCGCCAGCGCGATGCTCCCGCTGACCAGCACGGCGACGAGGTTGAGGAACGTGAAGCGCCCCGACAGCGCCCCGATCTGCCCGCGCTCGGTCAGCAGGCAGCGAGCATATGCAATGATGAGGCAGCCGACCACGATCACCGCCGGGATGAGGACGTTATCATTGTCGAAGAAGGAATTGACGGCGGCGGCGAACGTGCCTTCCGGCGGAAAGCCGACATCCAGGGGATCAGGAACAGCACCGTGATCATCCAGAACGACGTAGCTCAGGCGCGCCGCTGGCGACGAACGCCACCAGCCCGCCAACGGTACGCAGCGCCGCGCGCAGCCATTGGCGAGAGGTCATTTGCGCATACCGTTCGGCGCAGGCGTTGGCGATCAGATCGGTCAATGCGGCAAGTCCGAGCGCGGCGAGGTCGCGGCGGCTGCCGGAGCAGGCGCGGATGCTGTCGCGGAACACCGTCATCGTCGCCACTTATTCCCGGCCGGAACGGCTGCGGATACAGCCGGAGCAGGTGCGCGTAGATGCGCGTCAGCAGGGTGGCGATGCGGTCAGGCGTCATGTTGCACCGCCGATCAGCCGCCGCGCCTGCGCGATCCTGACCAGCGTCGCCAGCCGCTCGGCTTCCGCCTGAGCGACGCGCTGCCCGAATTCGGTGAGCCTGTAATAGCGCCGCCGCTCGTCGCTCAGCTTTCGACCCGCTCGCCGGTCTCGACGATCAGGTTCTGGTCGATCATCTGCTTGATCGAGCGGTAGAGCGTGCCGGGACCGATGTTGACCGCCCCGTTCGTCATGGCTGCGATCTGCTGCATGATGCCGTAGCCGTGCATTTCGCCGTCCGCCAGCACCAGCAGGATGTGAAATACCGCCGGGGTCAGCGGGAGCAGGCGATTAGGATCATCCATCTGGCACGTCCTTATATCCACTATGGATATACTCATGGTGGATATTGTGCGCCGATGCACAGGTAATCAAGAAGTCGGCGGTGGTCGTGCGAAAATCAACCGGGTGTCGGCGCGATCAGCGTCAATCCCGGCGACACCAGGCTTTGGGTGATGCTCAGCGGGCTGACATCAGCATCGCTGGAAGTAATTGCCATCCAAATCGGCGAGCGTCGCAATGATCAGGCGCATTCCTTCTTCGCCCTCGTCAAAGGCATACGGCTCCTGCACCGCGACCGCCCCCAGCGCGACGATGCGCTTGAATTCCGCCGCTGCGTCGTCGACCAGAATGTCGAAAAGCATGCGCTCTGGGATTGTATTCTTGCCGCCGCCGCGCGTCGTGCCCAGAATCAGGAGACGGCTGCTGCGGGCAGGCAGAAACTCCGCCCCTGCTCGGAAATCCATTCGGGGTCGATTCCCAGAACGTTCTGGTAAAAGACACCAAGCTCCTGCGGGTACTCCGACGAGATGTGTACTGCACCGGTGATCCGCGACTCTTCGCTCCCATAGATGAAACGAGTAGTGCGGTCAGGTTATGCTGATTGTCACACCGACTTGCTTCGGTACGGATGACTATACCTCAAACTGCATCGGTGAACATCACGCCCGTTTTCGGTTGCGCGCCAGTATCTGCATGATCTGGGTGTGTTTGGCGAAAGTCACGAGGATGTCCCCGGCGCGCACCGGCAGATCGCCTTCGGGGTGGACGTTCACCTGATCGTTGCGCTCGTGCAGCACAATGTCCATGTCGTTCTCGTCCTGAAGCGCGGCGATGGTGCTGCCGTCCATGAACGACCCCGGCTCGACCTGCAGGCGGATCAGGCTGTAGGCTTCGCTGCGGATGTGCATCATCGGGGCGATGTCCGCGCCCAGCGCCAGCCCGGCGAATGCTGGCGCGGAATGATCCGACGAGCTGAGCGTCTCGGCGTTGAGTGAGCGCTTGAGATGGTTCGAGAGCTGGGTATCCCACATGCGGACGATAATGCGCATTTTGGGATTCATCTCGCGGGCGCGCACGCACACTTCCAGGTTGAGGAAGTCATTGGCGGTGCAGACGATCAGCGCTTCGGCGTAGCGCAGCCCGGCTTTTTCGAGGATGACAGGCGTGCGTCCGTCGCCCTCAATCAGCGGCGTATGCAGACCAGTCAGGTCTGCCAGCGGATTATCCGGTTCGTCGAGGTCAACGGCGACGACCTCTGACCCCATCTCTTCGAGGGCGCGCACGACTCGCAGCCCAACATGCCCGATGCCAATGACGATGATGTGATTGCGATAGGTCGATGCCACAGCTTCCTCCCAGGCGGAGCGCCGCTCTCCACGATTGAAGAACAGGCGCACGAAATCGGTGACGCCGCGCCCGACGACGTACAGGGCAATCAACGGCATGACGTAAAAGAAGGCGATGAGATACGGCTCGGACGGCAGCGTCGTGAAGCTTTCGAGGATCATCATGTAGATCATCATGTAGGGCAGGTCGATGAACGGCACGCGCGGGTAGCCCGCTGCGACCAGCAGCTCGCCGTACAGCCAGCCGCCGCCGAACACCGCGATCAGGAAGGCGAGGATCGGGCGGCGGAATTCGCGCCACAGCGCCGAGGTATCGCGCCAGGCGGCGCGCAGGTGCGCATCCAGCGGCGGGTCTGCGGGAAGATCAGTTGGGCACGGGTCACGCGCGGCGCTCCAGATTGTGCTCGACACAGTGTGCCGATTATGGCACGAGACGGGGCGCAGGATGCTATACTATGAGCGACTGCGAAACCACTTCATGAGCGCCGGAACGATGACGAAGATTTTCATCAGCCACAGCAGCAACGACACCGAGTTTGCGCGCCAGCTCGCCCAGGCGCTGACCGAAGTCGGCATTGATGTCTGGATCGATGTGAACAGCATTCGCGCCGGGACGCGCGCTGGAACGACGCCGTGCAGGAGGGATAGCCTGCGGCTGCCGCGATCTGATCCTCACGCGGATGATCGGTCGCCAAACGTGGAAGCGACGAGTGGCTGTATTATCTGCGCCGCAAAAGCGTATCTTCACGGTGCTGTGGAAGCCGACGACATCCACTTCCAGTTGAACGGATTCAGTACATCAAGTTTCACGAGCAGGAATTTACGGCGGCGTTCGAACGGCTGCGCGCCGAGCTGGAGCGTCAGGGGATCATCGTCAGCGGCGCTCCGGGCGAGATGCACGAGATTCGTTCGGATGGGGCGACGCCGCGATCATCGAGCGAGCAAAGCGAGGACAGCGGGACGGCACTGCCGCGCGTCGAGGACATTCTGCCGCCGCCGTTCGAGTGGGTCGACATCCCCGGCGGCTCGGTGATACTGGACGAGCCGCCCACCTTCGGCAGAAAAGGCGGCGAGTTCAATCCCCGCTTTCCGTATCGTCGCATACCCGATCACCAACGCGCAGTATGCCGTGTTCCTCGCCGACAAGGACGGCTACGCCAACCTGGTGGTGGAATTATTCGGATAACGCGCGGATCGTGCGGCAGAGCAATCTCAAGCCGAGGACGCCGGAGAATCTGGAGGCGGATCACCCGCGCAGCGCTATCTCGTGGTACGATGCCGTCGCCTTCTGCCGCTGGCTGAGCGAGAAATGCGGCTTGCAGATCACCTGCCGACCGAGCAGCGATGGCAGCGCGCCGCCGTCGGCGACAGCGGGTAGGCGTATCCCTGGGGTGACGATTACGGCGTGACCAGGTGTAACACGGCAAAAAAGCGGGAACATATAAGACGCCGGTCACGCAGTATACCGAAGGCGCAGAGTCCGTTCGGCGTCGTGGACATGGTCAGCAACGTGTGGGAATAGTGCCTCAACGGCGAATACCGGCAAGCCCGACATCGCCTGAGATTCAGAGCCGCAGGCGGTTCGCGGCGGGTCATACGCCTTCTGGGGCAGCGCCCGCGCGACCGATCCGGGCGGGATTGATCCCGACAGCGCCAACGATGCTCAGGGATTTCGGATTGTGGAAAACCTGACCTGAGGGTGCACTACCAAAGTGCCCGGTTCTTTTTAGATCCAATGTACAGTTGTTCACGCTGAACAGACGTTCTATCATAAAGTGTCTGTGACGACTTCGCCTGGCTCGCGCCAGTTCGGGCGGCGCGACATATACGCGAAGCGTTCGGCAAAGCAGCCCACACTACCGACCAGTTGGTCTACTCAAACGGCATAAGGAGAACTAGCTCACATGGATAGAGTTATCGTGCCTCGCGCCACCCGGCGTGAATGGATCGGGCTTGCTGTGCTCATGCTGCCGACTCTGCTGATCGTCATGGACTTGACGGTGCTGCATCTGGCTGTGCCGCACCTGAGCGAAGACCTTCAGCCGACCAGCGCCCAACTGCTCTGGATCGTGGACATCTACGGCTTCATGATCGCCGGATCGCTGATCACAATGGGGACGCTGGGCGACCGGATCGGGCGGCGGAAGCTGCTCCTGCTCGGCGCGACCGCGTTCGGGGTTGCCTCGATTCTGGCGGCGTTTTCGACCAGCGCTGCCATGCTGATCGCAACCCGCGCCCTGCTCGGCGTTGCCGGGGCAACCTTGATGCCATCCACGCTGTCGCTGATCCGCAACATGTTTCTCGATCCCCGGCAGCGCACGACCGCCATCGGCATCTGGGTGTCCGGCTTCTCGGTCGGGAGCGCCATCGGACCGCTGGTCGGCGGCTTCCTGCTGGAGCATTTCTGGTGGGGGTCGGTGTTCCTGCTGGGCGTGCCGGTGATGGTGATCCTGCTGATAGCCGGTCCGCTGCTGCTCCCGGAGTACAAGGACCCGCATCCCGGCAAATTCGATTTGCTCAGTGCGGGGCTGTCGCTGGCGGCGGTGCTGCTGGTGATCTACGGTCTCAAGCAGATCGCTCAGGAAGGCTTCGATGTTATCCCGGCGCTGTCGATCATCGCCGGTCTGGTCGTCGCTACGATGTTCGTGCGGCGGCAGCAAATCCTGCCCAACCCGTTGATCGACCTGCGGCTGTTTCGCGTGCCTGCTTTCAGCGCGTCGCTGGTGACCTATACGCTCGGCGCCGGAATCGCGTTTGGCACGTTTCTGTTCGTTGCCCAGTATCTCCAGCTTGTGCTCGGCTTGTCGCCCTTGAATGCCGGGCTGTGGTCGCTGCCCGGCGCGGTTACGTCGATCATCGGCTCGAATATCGCCCCGGTGATCGTCCGGCGGGTGCGTCCGGCGTTCGTGGTCTCCGGCGGCTTGATACTGGCAGCCTTCGGCTTGCTGCTGATCACGCAGATTGGCACGAACTCGCTGGCGCTGATCGTCATCGGCAACGTGCTGATGTCACTGGGCTTCGGGATGACCTTCACCCTGACCGCCGATCTGGTCGTCGGGTCTGCGCCGCCGGAACGGGCGGGCGCTGCCTCGGCGATTTCGGAAACGGGCGCGGAGTTCGGCGGGGCGCTGGGGATTGCTGTGCTCGGCAGCCTGGGCATGGCGATTTACCGCAGCGGGATGGCGGCAGGGCTTCCGCCCGGCATTCCGGCGGAAGCGGCAGCCGCCGCGCAGGAAACGCTCGGCGGCGCGCTGGCGGTCGCGTCGGAGCTGCCCGACCAGCTTGGGACAGCGCTGCTCAGCGTCGCGCATGAGGGATTTGTACACGGATTGCAGGTGATCGCGCTGATCGGCATCGTGGCGTTCGTGAGCGCGGCAGTCGTCAGGCGCTTATAACGCTTCGGCACATCGAGCCGCACGTCGAAGCGGAGCCAGGCCAGAGATGGAAGACGACGGTTAGCGGCGTAAGCGACCTTCCACTTTACGTCTACGACAATGAAACAGGGGACGGTTATCCCCCTACGAAAACACCTTTCTTCTTGGCGCTCTTGGCGTCTTGGCGGTTCAGATAATCCTTACGCCCACTCCGGGAGCGGACGGCAGCACAGCACCAACTGTTTCGCCGCGCGCACCTCGTCCAGCCGCGCGACCGGCGTCACGTGCGGCGCGTCGTGCAGCAGTTCCGGCGCGTCGTGCGCCTCCTGCGCGATCACCTTCATCACGTCGATGAAGCGGTCGAGCGTCACCTTATCCTCGGTCTCGGTCGGCTCGATCAGCAGCGCTTCCGGCACGATCAGCGGGAAGTAGTTGGTCGGCGGGTGGATGTTGTAGTCCATCAGCCGCTTGGAGATGTCGAGCGCATGTATGCCTTCGGCATCCGCGAAATGCCCCTCCATGACGAACTCGTGGGCGCAAATGCGGTCGTAGGGCATCGGGTAGATGCCGCGCAGCTTCGCCCTCACGTAGTTGGCGTTGAGCACGGCGTGGCGCGAGACTTCGCGCAGCCCCGTGCCGCCGTAGCTGCGGATGTAGGTATAGGCGCGCACGTGCATCCCGAAATTGCCCTGGAACGCCTTGATCCGCCCGATGGACTTGTCCGGCATCCGCAAGCCGTACAGCGGTGCGTCATCGTCGTCCGATGCTTCCTCGACGATCTCGACGACCGGACCGGGGCGGAAGGGCAGCAGCTTCTCGTTCATGGCGACCGCGCCGCAGCCGGGACCGCCGCCACCGTGCGGGGTCGAGAAGGTCTTGTGCAGGTTGTAGTGCATCACGTCGAAGCCCAGCTCTCCCGGCTTGACGATGCCGAGCAGCGCGTTCATGTTCGCGCCGTCCATGTACATCAAGCCGCCGCAGCCATGCACCAGATTGATAATGTCGAGGATGTGCGTGTCGAACACGCCGAGCGTGCTCGGTACGGTGATCATCATGCCCGCCACGTCAGCGCCGCAGGCTTCGCGCAGCGCGTCGAGGCTCACGTCGCCGTTGTCGTCCGACGGAAGCTCGACCACCTGCATCCCCGCCATCGTGACGGTCGCCGGATTCGTCCCGTGCGCGCTGTTGGGCACGAGGATTTTGGTGCGCTGCGTGTCGCCGCGATCCACGTGATACTTGCGGATCATCAGGATGCCGGAAAGCTCGCCCTGCGCGCCCGCCGCTGGCGTCAGGCTCGCGCCCGCGAACCCGGCGATCTCCGCCAGCCATTGTTCGAGCGTGTACATCAGCGCCAGCGCGCCCTGCGACCCGGCTTCGTCGCTCAGCGGGTGCAGCGCCGCGAAGCCGGGCAGCCGCGCCGCGTCCTCGTTCACCTTCGGGTTGTACTTCATCGTGCACGAGCCGAGCGGGTAGAAGCCGCCGTCGATGCTGTAGTTCAGGTGGCTGAGGTTGGTGAAGTGGCGGATCACCTGAAGCTCGCTGACTTCCGGCAGGTCGAGGTCGTCGCGCAGCAGGTCGGTGGGCAGCGGCGTCTGCGGCACGTCCACGTCGGGCAGGGTTGCGCCGGTGCGACCGGGCACGCTCTGGTCGTAAATCGTCGTCATGACTTCGCCTCCCGCAGTACGTCGACCAGCACGTCGATTTCTTCTTTGGTGTTGACTTCGGTGACGCACACCAGCATGTGATCTTTCCGGTCAGGGTAATCGATACCGAGGTCGTAGCCGCCGACGATGCCTTCCGCCAGCAGCCGCTCGTTGATGTGCGCGACCGGGACGGGGCATTTGACCACAAACTCGTTGAAGAACGGCTTGCTCCGCTCGACCGTGTAGCCATCCAGCACGGCGATGCGGTCGGCGGCGTAGTGCGCCTTGTGATAGCACAGTTCCGCGACCTTCTTCAGCCCGGACTTGCCCATCAACTGCATGTAGACCGTCGCCGCCAGCGCCATCAAGCCGGTGTTGGTGCAGATGTTGCTGGTCGCTTTCTCGCGCCGGATGTCCTGCTCGCGCGGGCGCAGCGTCATCACGTATGCCGTCTTGCCGTTCGTGTCGACCGTCTCGCCGACGATGCGCCCGGCGATGCGGCGAATCTGCGACGATTTGGTGGCGAAGAAGCCGAGGTATGGTCCGCCGTAGCTCAGCGGGATGCCGAGCGGCTGTCCTTCGCCGACGACGATGTCCGCGCCCAGCTCGCCGGGGCTTTTGAACAGCGCCAGCGCCATCGGGTTGGCGACGAACACCAGCAGCGCGCCCGCGTCGTGGACTTTCTGCGCCAGCCCCTTGAAATCCTCGATCTGACCGAGGAAGTTGGGGTAGGCGACCGCCAGCATCGCCGTATTGCTGTCGAGCAGGTCGACCAGCTCGCTCACGTCATGCGCCGCGTCGTCGCCGACGAACTCGACGTGGTTGCCCTGGTGATAGGTGCGTGTCACCTCGCGGTAGTGCGGGTGAATGTACGGGCTGAGGATGATCTTGCTGCGCTTGTGCCGCGATGCTTCCAGCGCCACCGTGACCGACTCGGCGAGGCTGGTCGCGCCGTCGTAGTGGCTGGCGTTCGAGCCGTCCATGCCGGTCAGCATGGTGATCATCGACTGGTATTCAAAAATGGCTTGCAGCGTGCCCTGGCTGACTTCCGGCTGGTAGGGCGTGTAGGCGGTCAGGAATTCGCCGCGCAGCAGGATGTGATTGACGGCAGCCGGGGTGTAGTGGCAGTACGCGCCTGCTCCCCGGAAAATGGCGAAGTCCTGCGCGTTGTCGTTGGCTTCGCTCAGGGCGCGCAGCTCCGCCATGACTTCCATCTCGCTCATCGGCTCCGGCAGGTCCAGCGCCGGGAAGCGATATTTGGAGGGCACGGCTTCGAACAAATCCTCAATGGTCGGGACGCCAATCGCCGCCAGCATTTGCTGGCGCTCGATGTCGGTGTGGGGTATGTAGGTCATGGATAACCTCAGAAAGCGATTAGCTGTCAGCTATCAGCCTTCAGCTAGAACAATGGAAATAGCGGCGTGCCTTCACCCAGAACGGCGTTTTTGCTCTGGCTGACAGCTAACTGCTGACCGCTGATTGCTACCTCGTATTGCACCACTCGGTGTACTGCTCGGCGCTCATGAGGGCGGGGTTGTCGCTGTCGCCCGTGATCTTCACCTTGACCATCCAGCCTTTGCCGTAGGGGTCGGTGTTGAGCAGCTCGGAGTTGCTCTCCAGCGCCTGGTTGACCTCCGTCACCGTCCCCGACACCGGCATGAAAACGTCGGACTCGGCTTTGACCGACTCGAAGGTGGCGAAGCGGTCGCCCTTGCTGAACGACTCACCCACCGGCGGCAGCTCGACGAAGGTGATGTCGTTCATCTGGTCTTGCGCGTAGTCAGAAATGCCAATCGTCGCCGTGTCGCCGTCGATCTTGATCCATTCGTCGGTTTTCATGTACTTCAGGTCGGAAGGGGTTTTCCAGTTCGCCATCGTACTCGTCTCCACTCGTTTTCGGAAATAAAAAGAGCACACCTTTGCTGTGCGCTCTGTCGTCCAGAGGGCGAAGACCGCTGCGTCCCTGTAGCCTGAGAGTTTCGCCACCAGACCAGCATTCTGGCAGCTTGCCCCTTCGGCGTTTCAACCGATCCCGGTTGAACACTCTCCGCATCGATCACTCGATTGCGCCTGATTTTACTGATTTCAAGATTGTTTGGCAACACACGGGGATGAAAAAGCGGGGCACGTAGGGGCACGACATGTCGTGCCCTGGGCGAGGCAGCGCCTCGCCCCTACCGCGCTTCGATATGTCGGAAGGAACGATAAAGCGCGGCGCACGGTATATAAAAGGACGCACGACGATGTTCGACCGCCGTGCGTCCCTCACAGGAGGAGTGTGTACGGATTACGGGTAGATGCCGCGCGTTTCGAGCGCTGCCGCCACCCGCTTGATAGCGAGAATTTGCGCTGCCGTGCGCATGTCGACGTTGAATTCTTCGGCGGTGTTCTCGGTGGCGTAGTAGCTGCGCGCCATCGCCCGCTGAAGCTGGCGGAAGACTTCTTCCTGATCCCAGAAGAACGCCTGCAAGTCCTGCACCCATTCGAAGTAGGAGACGACCACGCCGCCCGCGTTCGCCAGAATGTCCGGCACGAGGAAGATGCCCTTGCTGTTGAGGATGTCGTCGGCTTCCGGCGTCGTCGGACCGTTCGCGCCTTCGACGATCATCCATGCCTTGACCGCGTCGGCGTTCTTTTCGGTGAGCTGTCCTTCCATTGCCGCCGGGATCAGCACGTCGCAGGGCAGGGTGAGCAGTTCGCCGTTGGTTACTTCGTCGCCCAGCGCGCTGTTGGTCATTCCGCCGGTTTCGGCGACGTAGTTGCGCAGCGCCGGGATGTCCAGCCCGTTCGGGTTGTACAAGCCGCCGTTCACGTCGCTGACGCCCACGACCTTGAATCCTGCAGGTCATGCGCATACGACGCCGCGTTCGAGCCGACGTTGCCGAAGCCCTGAATCACCAGCTTGAGGTCTTGCGGTCCGTGCCCGTTGCCGTGCCCCTTGAGCGCTTCCATCATCACGCCGATGACGCCGCGTCCGGTGGCTTCGTTGCGCCCCAGGCTGCCGCCGATGTTGATCGGCTTGCCCGTGACAATCGCCGGGACGGAGTATCCGACCGTCATGCTGTAGGTGTCCATAATCCACGCCATGACCTGTGGGTTTGTACCCATGTCCGGCGCGGGTATATCCGAATGCGGGCTGATCAGCGGGATCAGCTCGGCGGCGTAGCGGCGGGTGAGGCGTTCGAGTTCAGCCATGCTCAGAGCGATTTCGGCTCGACCACGACGCCGCCCTTGGCGCCGCCGTAGGGGATGTTGACCAGCGCGCATTTCCACGTCATCCACATCGCCAGCGCGCGGATTTCGTCCAGCGTCACGGCGGTGCTGTAGCGCAGACCGCCCTTTGACGGTCCCATCACCGTGCTGTGATGCACGCGATAACCCGTGAACATCTCCACGCGACCATCGTCGCGCTTCACCGGGAAGTTGACCGTGAATTCGCGGCGGGGGTAACGCAAAAACTCGACGCTTGAGTCGTCGAGGTTGAGGAATCGTACTGCACGATCATATTGTTCGAGCGCGGTCTGGTAGACGCCGGTGCTGTCCTTCTCGCGCGGGTTATATGCTACCACCATGAACCTTTATCTCCTTGATAGCCGCAGCTAATCCTGTTGTACAGAGTGCTGTTCTATTCCATCTTTCGGTCATCAATTATAGCCAAAGCGGGTCGATCCGATAGTGGAGATATTCCTTATTTGGGCATGTAGCATAACACGTCTTGCGTGGTGAACGGGCAATTTATACAACTCTCATACATTAGAGAATTTGGTCACAAGGCGGGGAAACAAAGGGGCAGACACACAGGTCTGCGCCTACAAGAACCCATCAAATCTCGCGTGGTCGTCTACTGGTGCTGCGCGTGCGTCTCGACGTACTGGCGCAGGAAGTCGCCGGTGAAGCTGCCTGGCGTCGCCGCGATGGTTTCCGGCGTGCCGGTCGCCAGCACATAGCCGCCTGCGTCGCCGCCTTCGGGACCCAGGTCGATCAGCCAGTCCGCCACCTTGATGATGTCGAGGTTGTGCTCGATCACCAGCACCGTGTTGCCGTTATCGACCAGTTGTTGCAGCACGCTGATCAGGCGCTTCACGTCGGCGGCGTGCAGCCCGGTCGACGGTTCGTCGAGGATGTAGAGCGTCTGCCCGGTGGCGCGCTTGGACAGTTCACGGCTGAGCTTGATGCGCTGCGCCTCGCCGCCGCTGAGCGTGGTCGCTGGCTGCCCGATGCGGATGTAGCCCAAGCCAACCTGTTCGAGCGTCTCCAGCTTGCTGACGATAGTCGGGATATGGGCGAAGAATTCCATGCCCTCGCTGACGGTCATACTGAGCACGTCGGCGATGCTCTTGCCCTTATACTTCACCTGAAGGGTCTCGCGGTTGTAGCGCGCGCCGTGACACACGTCGCACGGGACGTACACGTCCGGCAGGAACTGCATCTCGATTTGCAGCACGCCCTGACCTTCGCATTTCTCGCAGCGCCCGCCGCGCACGTTAAAGCTGTAGCGCCCGGCGCTGTAGCCGCGCATCTTGCTTTCGGGAAGCTCGGCGAACAGCGTGCGGATGGCGTCGAAAACCTTGGTGTACGTGCCGGGGTTGCTGCGCGGCGTCCGCCCGATGGGACTCTGGTCGATGTTGATGATCTTGTCGACGTTCTCCAGCCCGTCGATGCGCTCGTGCGCGCCGGGGCGCTCCTTGCTGCCGTTCAGCACCTGCGCGACTTTCTTGTAGAGAACATCGACCATCAGCGTGCTTTTGCCGCTGCCGCTCACGCCGGTGATGCACACCAGCTTGCCGAGCGGGAACTCCACGTCGATCTCCTTGAGGTTGTTCTCGCGTGCGCCGCGCACGACCAGCGCCTTGCCGTTGCCTGGGCGTCGCTCCGGCGGCACGTCGATCTTCAGCCGCCCGGAGAGGTACGCCCCGGTCAGGCTGTCCTCGACTTCCATCACGGTTTCGGGCGTGCCTTCAGCGACGACCCAGCCGCCGTGCTCGCCCGCGCCGGGACCGAGGTCGATCAGCCAGTCCGCCATGCGCATGGTTTCTTCGTCGTGCTCGACCACCAGCAGCGTGTTACCCAGGTCGCGCAAGCCCATCAACGTGTGGATCAGCTTGGCGTTGTCGCGCTGGTGCAGCCCGATGGACGGCTCGTCCAGCACGTACAGCACGCCGGTAAGCTGGCTGCCGATCTGCGTCGCCAGCCGGATGCGCTGGGCTTCGCCGCCGCTCAGGGACGCCGCCGAGCGCGCCAGATTCAGGTAGCCCAAGCCGACGTTGTTCAAAAAGTTCACCCGCGCCTCGATCTCCTTGAGAATCTGGTAGGCGATCTGCTGGTCGCGCTCGGTGAGCAGGGCGGGCGTGCCGTTGTGTCCGCGCAGGTCAGCCACCCAGCCGACCAGCCGGGTGACGGGCAGGGCAACCACTTCGTTGATGTGGCTTTCCGCCACCGTGACGGCGAGCGCTTCCGGGCGCAGGCGCTTGCCGCCGCACGTGCTGCACGGAATCTGCGACATCAGCGATTCGATCTTCTCGCGGATGTAATCCGAGTCGGTCTCGCGGTAGCGGCGCTGAAGGTTGTTGATGATGCCCTCGAACGAGGTCATGTACTCGCGGGCGTCGCCGTTCGAGTTGACGTAGCGCACGCGGAACTTGCGCCCGCCCGTGCCGTACAGGAACACGTCCTGCTGCTCGCGGGTCAGGTCGCGCCAGGGCTTGTCAATCGGGATGTGATAGGCTTCGGCGACTGAGCGGATGATGTTGCCGCCCCAGCTATTCGGGTCCTCGGCGTTCCAGCCGTTCGAGTCAATCGCGCCCTGAACGATGCTCACGTCCGGGTTCGGCACGACCAGATCGCGGTCGAGTTCCAGCCGGAAGCCCAGACCCTGACAGTCCGGGCACGCGCCCTTCGGCGTGTTGAAGCTGAACGTGCGCGGCTCGATCTCCGGCAGGCTGCCGTGCCCGTTGACGCACGCCAGCAGCTCGCTGAACACGATGTCGGTCGGCGGGTCGGTGCTCAGGTTGTTGACGATCACCACGCCGTCGCCCAGTTCCAGCGCCGTCTCGATGGCGTCGGTCAGGCGCGTCTCGGCGCTGCGGGCGTCCTCGGATGTCCGGTCGTCGTAGTGCCGGATGATCAGGCGGTCGACCACCACGTCGATGTCGTGGATGCCGTAGCGGTCGAGCGTGATCTGTTCGCCGAGGTCATACACCTCGCCGTCGACGCGCACGCGCTGGAAACCGGCTTTGGTGATGTCCTCGAATACCTTCTCGTGATGTCCCTTGCGCCCCTTAATCACGGGGGCGAGGATTTGTGTGCGCGTGCCGTCCGGGAGCGCCTGTACCTCGTCGACGATCTGCTGGGCGCTCTGAGCGACCACTTCCGCGCCGCATACCGGGCAGTGCGGTACGCCGATGCGGGCGTACAGCAGGCGCAGATAGTCGTAAATCTCGGTGACCGTGCCGACGGTCGAGCGCGGGTTGTGGCTCACGCCCTTCTGGTCAATCGAGACCGCTGGGCTGAGTCCCTCGATCTGATCAACGTCGGGCTTTTCCATCTGTCCGAGGAACTGACGGGCGTAGGCGCTCAGGCTCTCGACGTAGCGCCGCTGCCCCTCGGCGAAGATGGTGTCGAATGCCAGCGACGACTTGCCCGACCCCGACAGCCCGGTGATGACGACGAGGCGATTACGCGGAATCTCCACGTCGATGTTCTTCAGATTATGCTCGCGCGCGCCGCGCACGACGATCTTGTCCTGCGCCATAATTCTAGGCTCTGGTCTTGTGGGGGATATGTACATGCGTTCTATTATACTTTCCGATGGGTGGTTCGCAACCTGTTCATTGTACCAATTGATGATAAAAGCCACGTTAGATGTGATGGCGGACTTCCGAAAGCCCAAATAACCGCTTCACAAAGTCACCCTCTGCCGACATGACAGGGAAATCAGCCTGTAAACCGGAGAGCATAGCCATGAACAGCCTCATCACCGAGACCCGTGACATCCTGACCAGCACCCAGGGTTTGCGCGCCGAGCTTCTCAATGTCCTGACGGACGTGCTCAGTGATGCCGATCTCGGCTACAGCCTGCCGGGGAATCCGACGCTGGGCGAGATGTTCCGCGAAGAAGCCGAGATCGAGCGCTCCTACATGCCGACTCGTTCAAGACCTTCACGCAGACGTTCGAGTACGGCAAAAGCGATCCAGCGCTGGCGACCCACCTCGACCAGCTCAAGGCGTATTATCAGGCGGTCGATGCCGATCTGGTCCGCACGCTGGACGGCTTTCCGAAGCCGACCTCGACCGGAACATCGAGCGCGAGTCGTCAATGTCGGTGCGGCTCAGCTTGCAGTCTATTTTCAGGCGGTGCTGATCTTCTTCGGCAAGGCGACGATCTACTTCCGCGCCGCCGGGAAGCCGCTGCCGGAACAGTGGAAGGCGTGGATCGGGTAAGAGCGCTCTCTCAGCGCCCGACGCAATTATCTGCTGATACCGGGCATGGGGACACCCGCCCCTCTACCTTTTCTCACCACCCCATTAGGGCAAAAATTCACAATCATGGGTCTTTGCGACATGTAGAGACACGCATAAACCCCTCGAGGAGTCTCGAATGCGAAGCCTCGTGACCGACGCACCGGATCAAACTGTCCCCGCCTACACCGCGGGACATTCCGCCGTGCTGCCCACACTTTTCGCCCGACTGCGCGGCTTGGCGACGTGGTATCGTGATCTGTGCGCCGATGGCGACGACGCCTGGCGCAGCTTTCCCGACCCGCATGATGATTTCGCGCGCTGCCAGCGGCAGGTGTTCTGCAACATGCTGCTGGTGCTGGCGGGCAAAGCCGCCTTCTTATAGTCGACCGTTATCCGCCGGAAAGAGGCGAAATCATCGCTCTCATCACTCCCGAAGCACCGCAAAGTGTAAATCCTGAGATATAATCGGCACAACCGCCGATGGATTGGATGAGGAGCCGGATTGTGGCAGACGCGACACTCGAACGCACTGCTATAACGCTTGACGATTTGCTCAAGCTCGGCGATGCGCGGGTCGAGGTTATCAACGGGGTGGTGGTCGAAATGGCGCCTGTCGGTGGACTGCATCACGTCGTCAACGGCAACATCTATGATCCGGTTAGGGCGCATGTCAATGAGCGCGAGCTGGGCGCAGTTTTCATGGACGGATTGCTCTTTCTGATGAACGAGAATGCGCGTCATCTGCGCGGCTCGTTCGCGCCCGACATCTCGTTCGTTCGCCGCGAGAATATTCCGCCAAGCTGGACGCTGTCGCTGCCGTTTCCCGGCGTCCCCGATCTCGCCGTCGAAGTCATCTCCCCCGGCGACGACGCCGAGGACGTGCAGACGAAAATCCGTACCTATCTCGACAAAGGGACGGAGCAGGTGTGGGTCGCCTACCCGCTGACCCGCGAAGTCTATCAATACCGGCGCGACCAGCAAACGGTGCGAATTTATCGGGGCAGCGAGCAGATCGACACGGAAAGCCTTTTTCCCGGCTTGGTGCTCGCGCTGGATATGATTTTCAAGCTGCCGTCGTGGGCAGAAAATCTCAGCCCTGAGTAGAACCGCCTCGTTTTTCCGCGTGAAAGCGTAAAATCGCCGCCGCCGTTTCCAGCACGCTACGGTGCAGCGCCTTCGGCTCCAGCGCTTCGGCGTGCGTGCCGAAGCCCAGCACCTGCGTGCGGGCGTGCTCCAGCGAATCGAACACCACCCGCAGCCGCAGCCAGCCGTCATCGTCCGTGCCGATTTGCTGGTATCTGCCTTCCATGTAGCCGGGGAAGAACCAGAAGGCGCTCGGCTCCACCCGCAGGATGGTCACGAACGGCGGCGAATTCTCCATGCTGGTGCGCTCGAACTGCTCGCACGATGCCTTCCAGTACGACGGCAGGTCGAACGCCGGGTCGCGCTCGAACGGCGCGTCGGTGAGCGCCACGCTGTGCAGCCGCGAGACCCGGTAATTGCGCATCTCGCCGTCCGGCTTGCGCCCGACCAGATACCAGATGTTCGCCTTCGCCACCAGCGCGTAGGCGTCGAGACGCCGCCCGCTCTCCGCGCCGATCACCGGCTGGTACGATACCTCGACCTGCCGATCCTCCCACACGGCTTGCTGCAAAATCGGCAGGGTGGGCGACGGCTCGACGATCTGAAACCAGTTGGTCGGGTCGATGTAGATGCGCTGGCGCAGCCGCTCGACTTCGCGTCGCTGAATCGCCGGGAGTGTGGCGAACAGCTTGAGCAGGCTTTCCTCCTTGCCCAATCCCAGATCAGCGAGCGGGCGGGCGTCGGCGGCGACGAACAGCGACTGGATGTCGGCGCGCGAAAAGCCGGTCAGCGAGATGCGGTAATCCTCGTCGATAAAGATGCCGCCGTTCACGCCCGACTGGGTGTAAATCGGTATCCCGGCGGCGCTCAGCGCGTCGATGTCGCGGTAGATCGTGCGCTCCGAGACTTCCAGCCGCTCGGCGAGTTCGCCCGCCGTCAGCCGTCCCTGCGCGCCGAGCATCAGCATCATCGACAGCAGACGATCCGCCTTCACAATTTCCCCCTCAATCCTTAACACGATCATGCTACCGATTCCTGACAGGAGATGTCAACAATTGTGCCGTATGCTGATGATCAGTATCAGATTCACCGCACCACGAAGGAACGCTATCCATGAACAGCACAATCCAGACCCAGAACAGCCTCGTCACCGGGGAATTCGGCATCCTGCACGAGACGGAGGCAATCCGCGACCAGATGATGGATGTCCTGACCGACGCCGACCTCGCCTATCGCTTCCCGAACTGCCCGTCGCTGGGCGAGCTATGCCGCGAGATGGGCGAGACCGAGCAGTGTTACATCGACTCGTACCGCACCTTCCGCATGACGTTCACCTACGGCGGCAGCGACCCCGCGCTGGCGACCGACCTCGCCAAGCTTAAGGCGTGGTATGCGCAGCTTGACGCCGATCTGGACGCGGCGATGGCGGCGCTCAGCGAGGACGAGGTGCAGAACGGCAGGATCGACCGGGAGTTTCCATTCCCGCCGCGCATCCAGCTTCACTGCTACCGCGAAGCGCTGCTGATCTTCTACGGGCGCGTCGTTTTCTACCTGCGGGCGCTGGGCAGACCAATTCCCGAGCAGGCGCGTTGGTGGATCGGCTGATCAGCGCTATTCATTATCGGGATCAAAGGAGACTGAGTATGAGCGGCATTTCCCCCGGTGAATTCGACCTGCTTCACATGACCCAGGCGATCCGCGCCGAGCTGATGGCTGCCCTGAGCGACGCCGACCTCGCGTTCCGGCTGCCGGGCGACAACCCGACGCTCGGCGCGCTCTGCCGCGAGATGGGGCAGGTCGAGCAGTCGTATATCGACTCGTTCAGGACGCTCAGGCAGGACTGGAACTACCCGGCGGTCGACCCGGCGCTGGAGACCAGTGTCGCCAGGCTGATCGCGTGGTATCAGGCGCTCGATCAGGATTTGGAGGCGGCGCTGACCGCGCTCAAGGACACTGACCTGCAGGCGACGTTCGTCGAGCGCGGCTTCCCGATGCCGCTCGGCGCGCAGTTCCACACCTACCGCGAGGCGCTGCTGATCTTCTACGCGAAGGCATCCTGCTACCTGCGGGCGATGAGCAAGCCGCTGCCGGGGCAGATGCGCGGCTGGATTGGATAATCGAACGTTTGGGCGCGATTTGTGAGGCTGTGAATATTGTCCTCAGAACCTCACCCCTCATTCCCCTCTCCACGTCGTGGAGAGGGGAGGCTATGTGCGAACCGCAAGTTCGACGCGCAGCGGGGTGAGGTGACTCATCTTACTGCGTGGGCGTGTCCGTCCAGGTTGGCGTGGGCCACGGCGTGTTGGTCGGCGTCAGCACCAGAACGGCTGCCGTCGCGTCCAGATCGGGCAGGTCGTTGCCGATGGTGACGTAATTCATCCAGCGTGTGACCATCACCCAGGTGCGTCCCGGCTTCAGGTGGATCGGCTCGTTGTTGCCGAAAATCAGATTGAGTGCGTCGCCGGTGCGGGCGTAGCATTGAATATCCTGATTGCCAACGACCGGCGTCGGCGTCGGGTCGGGGATTTCGCCCCGGCAGTCGCGCCGCCAGTAGCCTTCGTAATACTGACCATCGCGGAACACGAAAGCGCGCCCCTGTCCCCACAGGTCGATCTGCTGGGACGCCGACTTGCTCTCTTCCTCAAACAGGTCGGGGCGCTCCTCGTGCGGCACTTCGATCACGACGAGGTTATCCGCCCAGAGCTGCTGCCCGTCGGCGGCGTCGAAGTGCG
Source organism: Anaerolineae bacterium (assembly GCA_046328655.1). GTDB lineage: Bacteria > Chloroflexota > Anaerolineae > Aggregatilineales > Phototrophicaceae > Flexifilum. Next base: position 86,417 of record JAXLWE010000014.1, read on the forward strand.
GAAGCTGGTCGGTGTAGCGCACGTAGCGCCCGGTATCGGCGCGGTACTGCCAGCGGGCATCGATCTGCCCGTAATAGGCGATGTCGATGTCGGTCGCGGGCTGCGCGTTCGGGTCAGCGATGTCGCTGAAGGCGAAGCCGCGCGCCCGGTGTCCTTCATTGACGCCGCGCGCCGTCGCCCGCTCCCATACCTTGTTGAGATCGACGTACAGCGTGTGTTCGAACGCTTTGCCGTCTTCGGGGAAGCGGCAGAACCCGGCTTCGTCGCAGTTGTCGCCAATCGACGGCGAGATCACCCACTGGCGCCAGGGCTGGCGCAGGATGGTCTGCTGCACGGGCGCGCTCGCGCCGGAGTAGGCGAACAGCGCCTCGTACATCGGCACGAGGTTCAAGTCCATCAGGCGACCGCTGCGCACGGGTCCGACGTGATCGGGCGCGTTGCTGCGGAAGATCGCCGCGATGCGCGTGACGCCGCCCTCGACCTCGTACTCGTAGACCACGTCCGCCTCGTTGATGCCGCTCTGCGGACGCACAACCGGCGGGTAGTTGGAGATTTTGACGAGGATGTTGCGGCGGTTCATGGCTTCATCGCTCGGATACGGCAGCCCGGTCAGCGGGTTGAAGCCGTCCGGGTAGGTCGCGGGTCCGACCAGCGTTGGCGTGGGTGATGGCGTATAGGTATCGGTGGGCAGCGGCGTGGGCGTTAAGCTCGGCGTGAGCGTATCAGTCGGCGTCAGGGTCGGCGTGGGGGTGGGCGGGACAGGCGTATTGGTCACAAAGACGACCGGAAGCGGAGTGTTCGTGCCCGGCAGCGCGACCTGCACGGCTGACGGAGCGGCGGACAGCGTCGCTGAACCGATGGTCAGCAGCGCCGCCGACAACGTGAATAAACTCAAGCTGAAAGCCCGACCCATACAATCCCTGTAAACTGTTTTGACACATTTGCCTAGCCCAACATGGGCGCGAGAAGTATACGCCGATCCACATGGCTTGCACAGGGGCTATACGTTCGCCTGACCGTTGTACTATAATCGTGACGTATCCCGAAAATGAGTCAATGGAATGACTATGTCCCGGCGTCTGCTGATTTCCTACGCGCATCCTGATGACGAAAGTTTCGGCTTGGGCGGCTTGATCGCCAAGTACGTCGAGCAGGGTGTCGAAGTCAGCCTGATCTGCGCCACCAACGGCGAGCGCGGCACGGTCAAGCCGGAGTTCCTCAACGGGCACGACTCGATTGCGTCGGTGCGGCTGGCGGAGCTGGACTGCGCCGCCGAAAAACTGCGCCTGAAGCACGTGGTCAAGCTCGGCTACAAGGACAGCGGCATGATGGGTTCGGAGACTTCCAATGACGCCGACTGCCTGTGGCAGGCGCCGGTCGAGGACGTGACCCGTCGCGTCGTCGAAGTCATCCGCGACCTTCAGCCGCAGGTGGTGATCACTTTCAACCGCTACGGCGGCTACGGGCATCCCGATCATATCGCCATTCAGCGGGCGACGACCGAAGCTTTCGCGCTGGCGGGCGACGCCAGCTACCACACCGGGCAGACGCCCTACGCGCCGCAAAAGCTGTATTACACCAGCATCTCGACGTTTCAGGTGCGGCTGGGCGTGTGGCTGACACGGCTGCGCGGGCAAGACCCGCGTCGGCTGGGGCGCAACAACGATTTCGACCTGGTGGCGATCCTCGATCACATCGAGCCGGTGCATACGCTGGTGGACGTGCGCGACTATTACGACGCCTGGGAGGAAGCCAGCGCCTGCCATGCCAGCCAGCTTGGGGGCGGCGGGTGGCGCATCCCAATGTGGCTGCGGCGCTGGGTCGCGCCCAACCAGACCCTGACGCGCATCTACCCCGCGCCGACACGGGATCGCGTCGACGAGCGCGATCTGTTCGAGCACGTGCGCGACGACGCCCCCGTGCCGACATGACCGACCATGCTGACCGCATCGACCGCCTGCTCGACGCTATCGAGCTGGTCAAGCTGAACCGCCGGGGCGAAGCGCGTCACCTGCTGCGCGATTTGATCCGCGAGGACAACAATTTTGAAGATGCCTGGCTGTGGATGAGCGTCGCCGTCGATTCGCTCGACCAGAGTTCGATCTGTCTGGATAACGTACTGCGCGTCAACCCCAAGAACGCCGACGCTGCCGGGGCGCTCTACCGCATTCGCATCCCCGAAATGGCGATGGAGCAGCGCCGCGCCCGGCTGCGCTTCTACCGCGATCTGTCGCTCACCTCGATGTGGATCGTGATCACGGCGCTGCTGACCGCCGCCTTCTTCACGCTGTCGTCACTTGCCGCGTAGCAGCGGCGCGTAGTCATCCCCGACCAGCGCCTGCCCGTCAGGACTCTGTATCCAGCCGATGAAGGCGCGGTAATGCGCCTCAAGCTCGTCGGCGGCGGATGGCTCATGCTGCCCGGCAACGTACAGGATCGAGCGCAGCGGGTAAATATTGTCGTAGACGTTGTCGAACGTCGGCGCCGCGCCGTCGAGCGTCAGCGCGCGCACCGAGTCATTCACGTAGCTCATCGAGACGAAGCCGATGCCATCCGGCTGCCGCGCCACGCTGGCGACCATCGCCGCGCTCGACGGCGCGATTTGCGCGGTCGGCGTCGTGCGGCGGTTGCCCATGATCAGGCTCTCGAACTCCGCCCGCGTGCCGGAGCCGGTCTCCCGGCTGACGACGAGAATCTCGCCGCCGCGCCCGCCCACGTCGCTCCACTGCTCGATCCAGCCCTGATAGATCAGCCGAAGCTGTGTCGTCGTCAGCCGGGTGACGTTGTTGTCCGGGTGGACGATCACGGCGATGCCATCCTGCCCGATGGGAGCAGCCCACAGCGGGCTGTCGTCGTCGAGGTGGCTGGTGATCAGGTAGGCGGTTTCGTCGCGCAGTACCGCGCGCGACATGGCGTCGTAGTCGCCGGTCGAAACCTCGAACGTGATCGACGGGTTGAGTCGGTTGTAAGTCGTGGTCAGGGTGCGCACCAGCGGGATGGTCGATGTCGTGGCGTACAGGCGGAGAGCGGTCACATTCGTCGTCGGCGTGGCTGCCGGGAGGATTTGAGTGCTACAACTCACCAGCGTGAAGGCGACAGCAGCGAGGGTGCGACTGGCTCTCCCCATACTGCGACTACATACCTCCGTGATCGATGGACAGTGGCGAGGTGGTCACGGCTGCATCCTCAGGCAGTTTGCAGATAGCGCTGGAGAAAACGGTCTGCATACTCCGCCAGGTTGCCTTCCAGGATAGCGGCGCGCATGGCTTGCACGTGCCGGATGAGAAAGCGAATGTTGTGGACGCTGAGCAGGTAATGGGCGAGCAGCTCTTTCGCCTTGACCAGATGGCGCAGGTAGGCGCGCGAGAAATTCTGGCAGCAGTAGCAGTCGCACGTCGGGTCAATCGGAGCCGTGTCGCGGGCGTGCGCCAGGTTCGCCATGTTCAGCGTGCCGTCGGGGGTGAAGGCTGCGCCGTGCCGGGCGATGCGCGTCGGCAGCACGCAGTCGAAAATGTCGATGCCGCGCATCACTGCCTCGACCAGATCGTCCGGCGCGCCCACACCCATCAGGTAACGCGGCTTGTCCTCCGGCAGCATCGGCACGCAGGTGTCGAGCGTGCGGTACATCTCGCTCTTGCTCTCGCCCACCGCCAGCCCGCCGACCGCGTAGCCGGGGAAGTCGAGCCTCCGCAGCGCCTCCGACGATTCGGTGCGCAGGTCTTCAAAGATGCCGCCCTGCTGGATGCCGAACAACGCCTGTCGTGTCTGATCGGTGTGGGCTTCGCGGCAGCGCGCCGCCCATTTGCTCGTTCGGGCGACGGCGTTGGTGACGATGGCGCGGTCAGTCGGGATCGGACACTGGTCGAAGCACATGATGATGTCCGCGCCCAGGTTCTCCTGAATGCGGATCGACAGCTCCGGCGTCAGCCGGTGCTTGCTGCCGTCGAGGTGGCTGCGAAAGGTCACGCCCTCGTCGTCAATCTTGTTGATCTGCGCCAGGCTGAACACCTGAAACCCGCCCGAATCGGTCAGGATCGGCGCATCCCAGCGCATGAACTCGTGCAGCCCACCCATGTCGCGCACCAGATCGTCGCCGGGTCGCAGATACAGGTGATAGGTATTCGCCAGCACGAGCGTTGCGCCGATTTCGCGCAGGTCGCGCGGGGGGACGGCTTTGACGGTCGCCTGTGTGCCGACCGGCGCGAATACCGGGGTCGGCAGGTCGCCGTGCGGGGTGTGGAACACACCGGCACGGGCGCGATTTTGCGTTTTGATCGTCTCGAAATAAAATGACATTCAGGTTATCTCAGTTTTTAGCTATCGGCGTTCGGTTCTCTAAGTAAAAGCGCCTGTGGATTACGGACGCTTGCTGAGGACGAAAACCGAATAACTAATCACTTCTGTATTGCCTTTGTAATTTTAACAAAAAATACAGGCGTGTGTACGCTCGGAGCGGGACGAAGATTACCCACATAACCAACAAACCAACATCATGATCAGTCTCTACGACATCCTCGAAGCAGCAAATGGACAGTTATTCGGCGAGCCGGGTGCGCAAATTTTCACCGACTTCTGCTTCGACTCGCGCATCGACGCCGAGTCGAACCTGTACGTCGCGCTCAAGACCGACGCCGGAGACGGGCATCAGTACATCGCCGAAGCCGTGCAGAACGGCGCGACCGGCGTGCTCTGCACCCGCCCGCCGGACATCGACACCGACGGGCTGTCGGTCATTCTGGTCAAGGATACCTACGCTGCCCTGATGCAGTGGTCGCATTATATCCTCGACAAGTTCGGACCCGAAGTGATCGCCGTGACCGGCTCGTCGGGCAAGTCGGTCACGGTCGCGGCGATCTGCCACGTGCTGCAAACGCGCCACGCCGTGCAGCAGAGCGTCGACATCAGCGGCGGGCGGCTCAGCCTGCCGATGACGCTGGCGAAGCTGACCAGCGAGCACCAGATCGTCGTGCTGGAACTCGCCGCCGACGAACCCGGCGAAATGATGGAGATGGTCAGGTCGGTGCAGCCGAAGATCGGCGTCGTGACCCGCGTCGGCAGCCCGATGCATTCGCCGTCGGCGCACCCACTGGCGCAGGATGATGCGCTGCTGCTGGAAAGCCTGCCGGAGAGCGGGCTGGCGGTGCTCAACTACGACGACGACCACACCCGGACAATGGGCGAGCGCACCAGGGCGAAAGTCCTCTCCGTCGGGCTGGAAGGATTTGGCGCGGACGTGACCGCCTACAACGTCGTGCTGGGCGCGACCGGGTCGGGCTTCGACGTGCGCGTCGGCGACAGCCGTCTGGTCGGGCGCTGGTCGCCGCTGCTTGGCACGCACCAGTTATACGCCGTGCTGACGGCGGTCGCGGTCGGCACCCATTACGACATCGCGCCCGCCGACGCGCTCAAGGCGCTGACGACGATGGCTCCGCTGCCGGGGCGCATGAATCCGCTCAACGGCATCGGCGGCGCGCTGCTGGTCGACGACTCGTACAGCGCCGACCCGGAGACCACGCTGGCGGCGCTCGACTGGCTGCACGCCATCAGCGACGAGCATCACCGCAGCATTTTCATCTTCGGCGACATGGACGATCTGGGCGATTACAGCCAGCGCGGGCATCGGCTGGTGGGGCAGCAGGCGGCGGAGAACGTCGACCTGTTCATCACGGTGGGCAAGGACGCCGCGCTCGCCGCCCGCGCCGCCGTCGATCAGGGGATGGAGACCGAGCGGGTGCGCGCGACCTACAGTATGCACGACGCCGTCGCGCAGTTGAAGGAGCCGGGCACGCTCACGTCCGACGACATCGTGCTGATCAAGGGCGGCACGTCGTCGCGCACCGAACTGATCGCCCACGCGCTGCTGGCGAGCGAGGACGATGCTACGATGCTGCCGCGCACCAATCTGGTCACCGAACTGGACGTGATGCTGCGCCCGCTCCGCTCCAGTTGGGTCAATATCGACCTCGACGCGCTCGCCTCGAACGTGCGCTCGATCAAGGAGATGATCGGCGACTCGGTCACGCTGATGGCGGTTGTCAAAGCCAACGCCTATGGGCACGGCGCGCTGCCGGTCGCGCGGACGGCGCTGTTCAACGGGGCGGGCTATCTCGCCGTCGCCTCGATGACCGAGGCGCTGGAACTGCGCAGCTCCGGCATCGACGCGCCGATCCTGGTCATGAGCTACACGCCCGTTCAGGCGATCCGGCAGGCGGTGCGCCAGAACATCACCGTCACCGTCTACGATCTGGAGCTGGCGCGCGCCTACGACAGCGCCGCCCGCGAAGCCGGGGGACAGCTCCTCGTCCACGTCAAGATCGATACCGGCATGGGGCGGCTGGGCGTGCTCGCCTTCGACGCGATGCCGTTCTTCCGCTCGCTGCTCAGCCTGTCGCACCTGGACATCGAAGGCGTCTACACCCACTTCTCCAAAGCCGACGAAGATTTGACGTATACCATGTGGCAGGTCGATACCTTCAAGCAGGTGCTCGCGCCGCTGCACGCCGCCGGGTTCTCGTTCCGCTACATTCACGCCGCCAACTCCGCCGGGATGCTGACCTCGAAGGAGACGCACTTCAGCGCCGTGCGCATCGGGCTGGCGATGTACGGCTTGTCGCCGTCCGAGCTGGCGCAGGTTCCGCCGCAGTTCAAGCCGGTGCTGTCGTGGAAAACGGTGGTCGCGCAGGTCAAGACGCTGCCGCCGGGGCATCCGGTCGGCTACGGCGGCACGTACTACGCCAGAGACAACGAGCGCATCGCCGTCATCCCAGTGGGCTATTCCGACGGGCTGCGCCGCTCGCCGCAGTACTGGGGGCACGTGCTGGTCAAGGGGAAAATCGCCCCGATCATCGGGCGGGTGAGCATGGAAAAGACCACCCTCAACGTCACCCACATCCCCGACGTGGCGATTGGCGACGAGGTCGTCCTGATCGGCACGCAGGAAGGCGTGACCATCACCGCCGACGACATCGCGCGGCGGCTCGGCACGATCAGCTACGAGGTGCTGTGCAGCATCGTCCCGCGCGCGCCGAGGTTGTGAGGGTAAATGGTGAATTGTAGGGGCACGACATGTCGTGCCCCTACGGATGTACGATTACGACGCGCTGTTTAGCTGTCCCCGAATCGTCGCTACGACGGCATCCTGATCCGTACCGAACGCGAACTCGTAGACCATCCGCGACTGCGGGTCGAGCAGGTAGACCCGCGTCGTGTGGTCGACCGAGTAATTCGCGCCTTCTTCCGTGTGCAGCGTGTAATCCAGCCCGTAGTCGGGACCGATCTGCGCCAGCGTCGCCGCGTCGCCGGTCATGCCGACGAACGCCAGGTCGAAGCGGCTGAGGTACTGGCGCATGACTTCGGGCGTGTCGCGCTCGCCGTCCACGCTGATGAACAGGTAGTTGAGCTTATCGCCGTCGCTGCCGAGCGCCGTCTTGATATTCTTCCACGACGCCAGCGTCAGCGGGCAGAAATCCGGGCAGTGGGTGTAGCCGAAGAACAACAGCGTCCACTTGCCGCGCAGGTCGCTCAGGCTGAGCATCTCGCCGCTGCTGCCGGGCAGACTGAAATCGTGCGTCTCAATGGGCGGCTCGACCGGGATCACGCCGCTGGCGCGCGTCGGAGTGGGCAAGGGGGCGTTCAGCGATCCGCGCAGGCTGAGCACGGCGAAGATCGCCAGCAGCAGCACGCCGATCACCAGCAGGGCGAGCAGGGTGCTGCGGGTCTGTTTTGCCTGTTGGCTCACGAGGCTGCTCCCGACCAGTCGATAGGCACTGCAATGGTCTGCGATCTGCCTGATTGGAAGGACAACGTCAGTGGGAAAACGGTGATCGGCGTCTGTGCCAGACTGTTATCACGGATGATCGCTCCCGTCATCGAGAAAACAGTCTGCGCCTGTGCCGGAATCTCGACTGTATCAGGGTCGTTGCTGTCATTTCGCACAAATTGGGTCAGGTTGGGCGTTGTGGTAGGAATACTGGCAACGCCGGTCAGCATATCGGCTTCATCGCCGCGATTGTCAATGACCAGCGAGACGTCCAGGCTATACGGATCGGCTGGATCACGTTGTGCAAGCGCGTTCGCTACGATCAGCCCGTCGTCCTCCGGCGGGAAGTCGGTCGCAATTGCGCCCACCACCCTGTCGAAGGTTGCGCCGCTGGCGTCGGCGAACGTCAGCGTCAGCGGGACGGCTTCGCCGGGGTATACGTCGGCGGTCACGTTCATGAGCATGGCATGGTAGCCGCCCGGCGCAAGCTGCACCATCTCCCCGGCGGGGATGTCCAGTCCGCCCATGACCATCTGCATCCGCATAACGCCCTTGTCGTCGACCGTCGATTGGTGCAGCATCGACATCTCGGCGAAGCCCGCGCTGATGCCGACGAGTTGATAATCCGTATCGCTCACGTTCTCAATCGTCAGATACGCGCCAGTGACCGTGCCGGGGATCGGTGCTTCGGGCGTCGCGCCGTCGGCGGGTTCGGGCGCGGTCGGGCGCACCCAGACATCGTAGATCAGTAATTCCGGCGGGTTTATGAACTGCGCCTGAGCGACGCCGAACGTCGCCAATACCAGCAGGATCAGCGGAACGATCCGCAGTTTCGACATGACTTTTCCTCGGTTCGGACAACTTTGTGAAAATTATAGCATGGTGGGCTGCGGCGGGGCACGTTTTCAGTGGTACCGTCCGAATAAAGAAGTAGGCGGAAGCCCGTGCGCAAGCTTCCGCCTACTAGTCGTGAAGTGTTGAGAGGCGAACCGCCGCGCGGAAGTGTTCCGCCGGTCGGCTCAAAGGAGAGGGTGCTCGGGTTGGCGAGCGCCCGGACGACGCGGGAAGATTCCCGGTGTCCAGAGGTTCGCGCACGTACAGTAATTCAGTCTTTATGGTTATGCCAGGGCTCGCCAGCCGTTGGCTGCGACCACTGACGTAATCAACCGTCCAAGAACTGATCGGGGCAATATCAGCTACCTATTCGGGAGATGTATTGACCCATTGAGCAATCATTCACAATGCCAACTTTATCTTAGGCGGAGATGGACTTCTAAACAGGTGACAGATGACGCCATTTCCTACGCGGCATGTCATATCATGGAACTTGGCTTGTAATGCGCGACAGCGGTATTATCGCCGCTTGTTTTAGGACGGGTAGGGGACAGCTCATGCGCTTTCAGGCTTCGAATCTGGCGGCGTGGATGAAGCCGCCAGCGTCATCACCTTCACGCTTCAGGCGAGCGACGGCTTGCATCCCACTATCGCCCTGCGGCGCGAAGGCGAGTACGCGCCGATTTCGGCAAGCTACGGCGCGCTCGAAATCGCCCTGCGCCTGCGTCTGCGCGAGCTGGTTCGCACCCTCAGCCACCTCCAGCCCAACGACGGTCTGAACACCACGCGACAGGTCGGCACGGGCGACTGCTTCCTCGGCATGGGGCTGCGCACCGACGGCTCGCTGGTGCTGCGCCCGACCATCATCGGCGACGCCAGCGGCTATTTCTGCCTGAACCTGATCCTCGCGCCGGAAGCGGCGACGGCGCTGCGCGACTGGCTGGGCGGCGACAGCGCGAACGTCTAATCCCCGGTGCTGTATACCGTCGTGAAATTACGAACGTTTTTGTAGGGGCGCGCCCGTCATGCGCCGGCGTACTATACGCTTCCTGTTGCCAGCGGCTGCGCTTTTCTTTTCACCGGAATCGCGCTACAAATAGAGAGGGAAGCGTCACATAGGAAATCGGATGGATTTCAAGGAAACGCTGGCGAATCTCTTTCGCGCGCTTCGACCCCACGAACGGTCGCTGGAAAATACGCTGGATGCCGCCTGGCGCGCACAAATCGCCGGGTATGCCGACTCGGCGCTGGCGCTGCTGGATCGCGCGCTGGAAATCGCTCGTTCCGCCCCGATGAGCTGCCGAGGTCGTCACCCAGCTACACCGCAGCGAGATTTACGTCGCTCAGGGGCGCTACGACGACGCCGACCAACTGCTGCGCGCGCCCTGCTCGACGGCGCGCGTGGCGATACCCAGCGTTCGTACATCCACAGCATGATTGGTGTGCTGGCGCAGGCGCGCGGCGACGCATCCGGCGCGCGCACGGCTTTCGAGAAGGCGCTGGAACTGGCACGCCGCGCCAGATCCCCGGCTGCCGAAGGACGCGCTCGGTCATCTGGGCGAAAGCTATCTGCCGCGACGACAACGCCAGCTGCGCCGCCCATCTGCTCGACGCGCTGCCCCGAGCTCGCCACCGCAGGCGACGCCGAACTCAACAGCTCGTTCACCGGCTCGCTCCAGGCTGGCGATGATCCAGAACGGGCAGACCAGCGACGGTCAGCACTTGCTGGAGCGGGCGCTGCGTGTCGCCGAACAGACCAACTATCACGCCTATGAGCGGCGTTGGGGGCTGGTGCTTGGCGACCGGGCGCTCGTCGAAGGACGCTACCCCGAAGCCTACAGTTTCACCGCAACCACGTGCTGCGCCTGTTCGCCCCGGGATCGACTTCGCCGGAGTACGTCAGCGCCGTCGCCCAGATCAGCCAAAGCCTGTCTGAGCCTGCGCAAAGCTGACGAAGCGCTGGCTTACGCGCAGATCGCCTGCAAGACGGCGGACGCGCTCGGCGACCCGGCGCTGCGCAGCAAAGCCCAGTACGCGCTCGGCGAAGCGCTGCGCGCGGTCGGGCGGGGCAGCGAGGCGATCCCGCATCTGCAAGCGGCGTCCGAAGCGCAAGCCGACTCGCAGGTGCTGCGCAGCCTCGCCGCCGCGCAGTCGGACAGCGGCGACAGTGACGCCGCCATCGCCACCTACCAGCGCGCGGTTCAGGCGGCGCAGCGGGTAAAACGCTGGAAACCGCCCAGGCGCGCCGCGATCTCGGTCTGGTGTACCTGGCGCGCAAGGATTATCACGCCGCCATCAACGAATGGTCGGCGGCGCTGGCGATTTACGACGAGCAGCGCGCCTATGCGCAGGTGGCGCGGCTGTACAGCGACATCGGCAGCGCCGCCAGCAGCTTGGGCTGCGCGCCCGCGCCATGAAGGATTACGAGCAGGCGCTGATGGTGCTGAACTCGCTCGACGGCGCGGATCAGGAGACGCGCGGCTTGGTGCTGTCCAACGCCGCCAACGCCTACGCCGAGCAGGGCGATGTCGAATCCGCCGACGCCTTTTTCACCGAAGCGATCACGATTGCCGAGCATCTGGGCGACCCGGTCGCCGAGTCGACGCGCAACGGCAATTACGGCTGGTTTCTGCTGCTGGTCGGGCGACCGCGCCGGGCGATGACGACGCTCGAACGGGCGCTGTCGATCAGCCATGCGCACGCTGACGCTGCAAACTGCCGTCCAGCTTGACGATCTCGGCTTGGTCTACGACTCGCTCGGCGATCCCGCCGCGCTGGAGCGCCACCGTCAGGCGCTGGCGCTGGCGAGCGACGCGGTCGCTGGCGATGCGCTGTGGGCGGGGCAGATCCGGGTCAACTCGCCAACACGCTGGTCGCCATGCGCGACTACGCCGAAGCCGAGACACTGCTCGCCGACGGGCTGGCGGCCGAGCGCGCCGGGAGATCACCGGCGAATTGATCATCTCGGCGCTGGTCGGGCAGGCGCGCCTGCTGATGGCGCAGGACAAGCCCGCCGACGCCGATGCCGCGCTGACCGAAGCCGCCGCGCTCGCCCGCAAGCTGGATCACCGCCGCCTGCTCGCTGAAGCACTCAGCGCCCGCAGCCAGCAGCAAGCCGCGCTCGACCGTCCCGACCCGTCTGCACTGCCGTGGGAAGAAGCCCAGCGGCTGTACTCGATGCTGCACATGCCGCAGGGCAAGCTCCAGCCGCTGTGGCTGGCACGCAGCGCCACCCGGACGTAAATTCCAACCTTTGTTCCTGTTTTCTTACGTCGAATACGATACATTCGGTCGTAGGGGCACGACATGAGGGCGTCTTAAAAGGTTTGGCTGACCCCCCCAACCCCTCCCCCGAATTCAGGGAGGGGCGCGGGCTCTCTTGCGCCTTCCCCGAATAACGCCCTTCAGGAGCGTGCATTCCTAACGGGGGAAGGGGTAAGGATGCCTTGACTTACGCTGGCGAATAGTTTTTAAACACCCTCATGTCGTGCCCCTACACTATCGTTTCTGATTGGACTCTCTATGGCGCATTTCTGGTTCGTCTCGGCGCCGCTGTTCAGCCATCTGGACTGGGGCGGCTATCTCAAAACGGCGCAGGCATTGATGCAGCGCGGTCACCATGGTCATGGGTGAGCGAAAATACGCTCTCGGCGGCGCGCTGGCGGCGGCGGGCGTGCCGTTCGCGCCGATTCGCAAGACCGGCTGGCTGTGGCCCCCGCCGCCCGCCCCCGACCTGACGACCATCCCGCCGCAGGAAGCCGTCATGCTGCGCTACCGGCGCGCGCTCGATACCTGGCTGAGCGAGGACTTGGTCGGCGACGCGGTACAGGCGCTGCTCGAACTCGCCGACGAGATGGGCAGACCCGACGCCATCGTTACCGACCCGTTCCTGACGACGGCGGCGCTGGCTGCCGAGGCAGCGCGGATGTTCCGCTGGCGGTGTGCGGCTGGGTCGCCCAGAAGGAGCTGAACGAGGATTTCCTGTTCCCGGTGCGAAATCGCTCGGCGCGGACAGCCGGGGCGCATCGAACGGCTGCAAGCCCGCTTCGACCTGCGCGGCGTCAACATCGCGCCCGGTCCACGCCGTCGATCCTCAGCCCGCGCGCCTGCGTCAGCCGCCAGCCCGTCGTGGTACGAAGCCGACGAAGCCAACCTGCTGCCGCAGACGCTGTTCGTCGGCGGCGCGCCCCGCCCGCCGACCCGCCCCCGGACTGGCGCAAGGCGATCCTACCGACGCGCCCATCGCGCTGATCTGCGCTCGGCACAGCCTTCACCGGCGATCTCGGCTTCTACAGTTGGGCAGCGCAGGCGGCAGCACGCGCCGGGCTCATCCCGCTGGTCGTGATCGGCTGGAATCCGATTGAGCCGGAGGAGAAGGGCAGGCTGATCGCCGCGCTGCCGACCGGGACGCGCCTGCTGAATTTCGTCCCGTTCGACCACGTGCTGCCGCGCACCAGATTGATGATCCATCACGGCGGGATGGGCACGACCCACGCCGCGCTGATTCACGCCATCCCGCAGATCGTCGTGCCGCACGCCGCCGACCAGCGTGGTCAGGCGCGGCGGGTCGCGCAGGCGAAAGTCGGGCTGAACCTGACCGCGCACGACGTGAAACAGGGGATGCTGCTCGAAGGCGTCCGGGCGATTGCCAGCGACGAGAAGGTGCGGCAGACGGCGCGCGATCTGGCGGCGGAGATGGCGTCGCTCGGCGGCGCAGAGCGGGCAGCCGAGGCGGTGGAGCAAATCGTTGTGACATGAACAAGAGACGGCATCTCGCCAAATTTGCATTGCGTGGTCTGTTTTGGGGCGCGGTCGCGGGGGTTTTAGGGGCGCTCCCGCTGATTTTCTTCTTTGTTTTTGGATCCTTCGGCTTATTCTTCGCTGTTGTATTCACTTTGATACCTGGTGCATTGCTCGGCATGATAAACGGAATCACGTTCGCCATTCTTACATTTTACAGTTCAGTAGAAAATGAGGTGCAGTTCCATCGGCGAATGTTGACAACGTCCATGCTTGTCACGCTTATTTCCGGTCTACTTCTTTATACGCCAATCCTCTACCTATTGACCCTAAATGGTGAAAACGCGGTTGTTGGGGCAACCATTTGTGCGACTCCTATCGCTGTCGCTGACACCCTTGTCGCTGGATTGGCTAGCCAACGTGTCAAATATCGAGGCACGTGAACTTTATTCCGGCTTCCTGCCTGCAATCAGAATATGCACGTGGTCGAAACCGGCTTCGGGCGTCCCGGCGGCGGTCGGCTTCAGAAATTCGGCGACGGCTTCCGGCGCCTGCACCAGCAGGATTTGCAGGTGTTCGATCACGTCGGGGGCGCAGCCCTGACGCTCCGCCCAGTCGACGAGCGCCGCGCGCTTGCGCAGCTCCTCGACGTACTCGACGGTCAAGCCCGCGTCGAGAAAATCGCCGCGCCATTCGTACTCGCTCAGGGCGCGGTTGTGGCTCGGATCGCGCAGGCGCTCGAACGCCTCGATGTAAGCCATATCCTGCTTGTCCTCCGGCACGACGTGATCCTGCACAACGAAGCGCCCGCCCGGCTTGAGCGCCCGCGCCGCCTCGCGCACGAAGCGGAATATGTCCGGGAAGTGGTGCGGCGCGATCCGGCAGGTGATCAGGTCGAACGTGTTGGCGGCAAAGGGCAGATTTTCGGCGTCGGCGGGCACGAAATCGACGTTCGCCGCGCCCTGCCCAGTGATGAATTTCTGCGCCGCCGCCAGCATCGGCAGGGCGTAGTCGGTGGCGAGCATTCTGCGGACGTGCGGCGCGACCCTGAGCGCGGTGTGCCCGCCGCCGGTGGCGATGTCGCAGGCGAGCCAGTCGGCTTGCGGCGCGGCGACCTCCAGCAGCCGATCCAGATCAGACCCCTGCGAATGGGTGGCGCTGGTCACGTAGCCGGATGCGTACTGGCTGAAGCGCTCGCGCGAATGCGCTTTCACATCGTCGTCGGGCATGGTTGTTCCTCACCTGCGGATTGAATTTGCCCTCATCATACGCACAAAAGCGGCGAACCGCCAAGACGCCAAGATCGCCAAGAATCTGCTTGACAAATTTGCTATATTCAATAGCATATATATGTATCTGCATATATAGGTGAAACGTGTCGCTCCAACATCTGATCCTCGGCGTGCTCAAGTACGGCGCGGTCTCCGGCTACGATCTCAACAAGGCGTTTCAGGCGTCGGTGCAGCATTTCTGGGCGACC
>JAXLWE010000140.1:0-1604 GCA_046328655.1 Anaerolineae bacterium
CGAAACAGCCCGTCGCAGATATTGACCGATTTGCCGCCGGGATGCACGTCGCAGACGCGCCCGAAGAAATCGGTGTGGGCGCAGCTTGAGCGGACGTAGAGTTCCAGCCTGACCGCGCCGATCACTTCCAAATCTTCGTGCAACACGTCGCTGGTGTAGACCAGCACGTCGGGGCGGGCTTCGAGTTCGCGGTTGTCGCGCGGACCGCCGAGCAGCCCGAACTGCGTCCCGCCGACAGCGGGCGTCGGATCCGCCGGGTCGTAGACATAGGTATCGCGGCGGTCGGCGTCAGTCGGCGCTTTGCGGCACAGCGGGTCGTCCAGGTAATAGCGGACGGCGGTCGAGCGCGGGGGGTACTCGTCATAATCGCGCCACTCGTCCGCGCCCATCACGAACAGGCGCACGGGCTTTTCGCGCACGCGACTCCGGTCGCCCTTCAACTGGGCGTCGTACCAGTCGATGCCCTCCTGCGCGGCGACCACCAGCGCGCGCGGGTCGAGGTGTGTCCACGAGCCGAGCGTCAGATAGGGCGCGCGCCCCGCCGCCCTGAGCCGGGCGTAATCTTCGAGCATCGACCGCAGGAAGAAATCGTACCAGCCGCCGATCAGATGAGCAGGTGCCTGCACGTCCTCCAGCCGAATATCTTCCAGCGTATCGCGCCACATGCTGTCGGCGGGGTCGGTATGTTCCAGCCAGGTGCGGTAAAACGGCACACCCTCGCCGAGCGCCGCCGTATCGCACTCGATCAGCGGCAGATGGTCGTAGGCGGGCTTCACGTTACGCTCCAACTGCGCCAGCATGAGCATAGTCTGGTGCGGGCGCTGGCGGATATTGCGGTCGAAGCCCTGAAACACGCCGATCCAGCGCATCGCCAGGCTGAGGTCGAAAGCGTCGTCGGGATAGAGGATGCGGTACAGATTCGTGCCGGTGACGGTCGGAACCAGCGCCCTGATGTCCGGCTCGTGAGCGGCGAGCGCCCACTGCACCATGCCGAGGTAGCTCGGTCCCCACATGCCCAGGACGCCGTTGTACCAGGACTGGCGGCGCAGCCATTCGAGCGTCGCCTGACCGTCGGCTTTCTCGCACAGGTAGGGGTCAAAGGTGCCGCCGGATTCGAAGCGCCCGCGCGTATCCTGCACGACAACGTGATAGCCGCGCTCGGCGAAGCGCTGGGCGAAGAACGCCAGCAGCAAGCCGAAGCCGCCGAAACGCTCGCTGCGCCCATACGGCGAGCGGATCAGGATGGTCGGAAAAGAGCCGGGCTGCCCCGGCGCGTAGTGGTCGGCAGCCAGCGTCACAGCGTCGGTCATGGGTACGCGCAACCCGTGTTCGACTGTCACCCGATTGTTCACGGGCGAGAGTCGGAACACCAGCGCGTAAATACGGCGGCGCAGGCGAAACAGGACGATGGCGAGCGCCGCGAGGATCAGCAGCAGCCGTGAGAATGTGCGCACGTGAGCGATACCTCCTCAGTTGGCAACCACCGCTATTATACCCTGAGTGGGCTGGTCAGTCTCCCCGTTTTCACAAGCTGCGTCAGGAAGGTGTGGATCAGATCGCGGTCGATCTTCGGGCACATCAGCCCCGATCCCTTGAGCGCCGCC
>JAXLWE010000141.1:0-1560 GCA_046328655.1 Anaerolineae bacterium
CGCCATTCGGGGCTTCTTCCGCAGGCGCGCGGGCGACATCGTCCCGCCGAACGTGGATAAGGAAGGCGAAGCGACGCGGACGCTGCGGCTCGCCAGCGAATGGCTGACAAGCGACGCGCCCGCATACGCCGCAGGACTCCAGATTCTGGAGCGGCTGGCGAATCTGCTGGAAGCGGGCGAACTCGTCCCCATGCGCGACCTGCCGAGCGTCAAAGTGCTGGCGCTCGCCGACGAAACCGACGCGCACCGAGCCGAACTGCGACTGCTTATCGCGCAATGGAGCGATACGCTGCGAACCACCCTTTGACTGAGCCGAAGCAGCGCTGCCCGTTGGTACAGCGCTCGAAAATACAGAAATTTGAGGGAATAACATGAACCACAACGTCAGATATGAACTGCTGGTCGAGGAGCTTTCAGGACGCGGCGTCAGCGTCGATGCGGTCAAGGCGAAGCTGAAGCGTCAGGCGATTGAAACGCCATCGTGGGGATACGGCAACGGCGGCACGCGCTTCAAGGTCTTTCCCTGGCGCGGGGCAGCCCGCAACATCTACGAAAAGGTCGACGACGCCGCCTATATTCACCGCCTCACCGGGATCGCGCCCTCGGTCGCCATCCACATCCCCTGGGACAAAGTGGACGACTACGCCGCGCTCCGCGATTATGCCGAGGCGCACGGCGTGAAGATCGGTGCGGTCAACCCGAACGTTTTTCAGGAGGATCAGTACCGGCTGGGCAGCATCACCAACCCGTCGGCGACCGTCCGCGAAGAAGCCATCGCGCATCTGGTCGAATGCTGCGCCATCATGGAAAAAGTGGGCAGCCACAACCTGAGTCTGTGGTTTGCCGACGGGACGAATTACGCCGGGCAGGATAACATCGGGCTGCGCAAGCAGCGTATGGATGCCGCGCTCGCCGAGGTCTACCAGGAGCTGCCAGCGGGCGGGCGAATGCTGATCGAGTACAAGTTCTTCGAGCCTGCCTTCTACCACACCGACCTTGCCGACTGGGGCATGGCGTTCGCCACCGCGCTCCGTCTGGGCGAGCAGGCGCAGGTGCTGGTCGACACCGGGCACCATGCGCAGGGCACGAACATCGCCCACATCGTCGCCTTCCTGCTGGAAGAAGGGCGGCTCGGCGGCTTCCACTTCAACGCCCGCAAGTACGCCGACGACGATCTGATCGTCGGCTCGGTCAACCCGCAGGAATTGTTCGAGATTTACGTCGAGCTGGTGCAGGCGGGCGACAAAGCCGCCGAAGTCGCCTACATGATCGACCAGAGCCACAACATCGAGCCGAAGCTGGAAGCCATGCTGGTGAGCGTCCTCAACTGCCAGACCGCCTACGCCAAAGCGTTGATCGTCGATTATGCCGGGCTGCACCGGCAGCAGCTTGACGGAGACGTGCTCGGCGCGCACCGCACGCTGATGACGGCGTTCGAGATGGACGTGCGCCCGCTGCTCGCGCAGGTGCGCACCGAAATGGGGTTGGCGCCCGACCCGTTCGCCGCATACCGCGCCGACAGCTACGCGCAGAAGGTCGCCGACGAGCGGGGCATGGCAG
>JAXLWE010000142.1:0-1534 GCA_046328655.1 Anaerolineae bacterium
TGGATCAGCTCGTCCTGGGTGTACTCCCAGAAGCGGCTCCACCAGTTGCCGAGCATCCAGCGCGGGATCATCGGCGCGCGCCCGCTGACGCGGCAGTAATCCTGAAGGCAGGCGGCGTAGTCGTGCCCGTAGCCGAAGAAATACCAGTCGATCTCCGGGTTCGGGCGCGGCTCCAGCCAGCATTCGTCGTTGAACACCAGCGACGACGAGTCGTCGAACAGCGACCACCCGGCGCGCGAGATCAGTCCGCTGCTCAGGGGCGCGAAGCCGTTGACCACGTCGAGCGTGCGGGTCGTGCCGCGCAGATTCTGCGGGTCGATGTCGCCGGGATGCCAGACGATCCCGGTCTCTTTGAGGCGAATCGAGAGATTCGTCGGCATGAAGCCGCGATCCCCAGCGGCGTCGTAGTGCAGGTGCAGATACTCGGTCTCGATGTCGAGGCTGCTTCCGTCGGCGTGGGCAGTGAACGCCGGGACGGGCTGCTCACGATACCAGAAGGTCTGGCTGGCGCGATCCTCAAAAACCCCCGACGGATCGTATTCCAGCCGGATCAGCCGGTCGGTCAAGACGGTGAAGCGGGCACTGCCGAGGCACACGACGGCTTTGTGAGCCGCCTCAGGATGAAATTCGAGCCTGAACTGCTCTGGGACGTTCAGCATGAGGTTATTCTCCGAAGGTACACGACGGGAAGCAGTTGTGAGGGTGCGCTGCTTGCCCCAACCAATGCCAGGGGCAGACAGAGTCATTTTACCTGACCCTACACAACTTACTCTAGCCCTTGATGCCGCCCAGGGTCAGCCCGACCTTCATATGCCGCTGAAGCAGGATAGCGATCAGCAGCGGCGGCAGGAGGGCGATGAACGAAGCCGCCATCTGCAGATTGACGCTGTAGTCGTCCGCCAGATAGAACAGGCGCACGGTGATCGGTTGGGTCAGCGGGTCGGTCAGAACCAGATAAGGCAGCAAGAAATCTTTCCATAAGCCGACAAACGACAGCACCGAGCAGACGATCAGGATCGAGCGCGAGAGCGGCAGGATGATGTGACGGAACATTTGCAGCGATGTCGCGCCGTCCACCCGCGCGCTGTCGATCAGTTCGGGCGGGATGCGGTCGAAAAATGTTTTCAGGACAAAGATAGTGAAAGCATCCACGCAGTAAGGCAGCCACAAGCCCCAGTACGTGTTGAGCAGGCTGATGTGGACGATGGGCACGTCGGCAATCGTCCGGTAGAGCGGGACGAAGTACGCCATCGACGGAACCATCAGCGTGATGAGGAAGCCGACCGTGATGATGCGCCCGCCGAACGGCTTGAGCTTGGACAGCGCGAACGCCGCCGCCGCCGAGACCAGCAGCCGGAACACCACCCCGACGGTGACGATCACGAACGAATTGCCGAACAGCCGCGCCATGTTGAACAGGTTCCACGCCTGCACGTAGTTTTCCCACAGCGGAACGTGCGGAAACAGGTTCAGCCCGGCGGCGAAGATTTCGGTGCTGCCCTTCAGCCCGGACGTGAAGGCGAAGAAGAACGGA
>JAXLWE010000143.1:0-1526 GCA_046328655.1 Anaerolineae bacterium
GACCAGCACCGTGACGATGTTGCTGCCCGCCAGATCGCGGAGCGGCAGGTCGCCCCGGTAGACCAGCGCGGCGACGTAGAAGCTCAGCGTCATGCGTGCCGCCACCAGGGTCACGTCCTGGGTCGACGTGCGCGCGTCCTGCCGCAGCGCGAAGGCAAGCTGCCCCAGCGCGCTGGCGAGGGCGATGATCCACAGGCTCGCCGCCATCGCCGTGCCCGGCAGCGACAGCAGCGCCAGCATCCCGACGCCGTGCGCCGGGCTGAGTTCGCTGTCGACCATGCCGAAGTGCAGCGCCACCGCCGCCATCGCGCCGTAAATCACCAGCAAACCGCCGTTGCTGACCAGCACCTCGCGGCTGGGCAGGTTGAGCACCAGCACGATCAGGGTCAGCACGCCCAGCGCGGCGGTGATGAGGCGGTTATCCGGCAGTTGTTTCCTGACCACGCAGACTTGTTCCTTGGATTCGATCTAATCTAATCTGAGTCTGGATAACGCCCGTTTCTGACCTCACCCCACTGCGCGGCAAACCTACGGTTTGCTTCGCTTAGCTTCCCCTCTCCACGACGTGGAGAGGGGATTTGAGGGGTGAGGTTTATCTCCAAAAATCGTAATCCCTGGCTCAGGTTTTTTTGACGCTCACGTCGCAATCGGCAGGCTGATGTTGAAGCACGCGCCGGAGAGCGTTTTGGCATTGTCCACCCAGATGCGCCCGCCGTGCGCCTCGACCGCCAGTTTGCAGAACGTCAGCCCCAGCCCCGTGCCCTTCGAGCCGCGCAGGGGCTTGTTCTTCTTGCTCTGGCGATACTGCTCGAAAATCTGGTCGCGCTCCTCCGCCGGGATGCCCGGTCCGCTGTCCTCGATGCGGATCGTCAGGCGGTGCTCTTTGAACTGGCTGGCGATCAGCACTTTCCCGTCGCTCGGCGTGAAGCGCACGGCGTTGTCGAGCAGGTTCACCAGCACGCGGCGGATCAAATCCTGGTCGACGTTGAGCTTCGGCAGGTCGCTGTCCAGCGCTACGTCGATCTGTATCTGTGCCTGCTCGATGGAATTTTCGAGCGTCTTGCGCGCGTCGGCGATCAGTTCCTCCGCCGTCACCGGCTGCGGGTGGATCGGCAGGCGGCGGCTTTCCAGCTTGGCGATGTCTAGCAGGCTGTTGATCAGCCGCATCAGGCTGTGGGCGCTTTCCAGCGACAGCCGCAGCACGCGCTCGCTCTCGTCCGGGTATTCCGTCACCCCCAGCTTGAGCGTCATGTCGATGCCGTTGATCACGGCGGTCAGCGGTCCGCGCAGGTCGTGTACCGCCATGTGGGTGATCTCGTCGCGGAAGTCCGCCAGCAGGCGCTGTTCGGTCATGTCGCGCAGCACCAGCAGCCGCCCGATCACCCGGTTCCGCGCGTCGATCACCGGCGAGCCAATTTCCTCGATGTAGACCTTCTGCCCGTCGTTGGTCTGCTCGAACTGGCGGCGGGTGATGCGGTTTGGCTCCAGCCGAAGCTGGCGCGCCAGCTCGGTAAGCTGCGAGCGCG
>JAXLWE010000144.1:0-1468 GCA_046328655.1 Anaerolineae bacterium
TTTGTTACCTTTGGCGCGGGATAGATGCCTTATCCCGGCTCGCTCAGGGTCGCGCCGGGCTGCCGTCGGGCAGGCGCGTCTGCGTCCACTGAAGCACCTCGTCCTCGCACGGATATTTGGCGGCGAGCGCCTCGTCGATCTCGACGCCGAAGCCGGGGCGATCATTGGGATACATGTAGCCGTTGCGCACTTCCGGCGTGCCGGGGAACATTTCGTAGACCAGCTCCGGGAAGCGGCACCATTCCTGAATGCCGAAGTTGGGCGCCCACAGGTCGAGGTGCAGGTTGGCGGCGTGACCGACCGGCGACACGTCGCCGGGACCGTGCCAGGCGGTGCGGATGCCGTACAACTGCGCATGGATCGCCGCGTTGCGCGCCGGGGTCAGCCCACCCATCTGGCTGATGTGCATCCGAATGAAGTCGATCAGCCGCCGCTCGATCAGCGAGCGCCATTCCAGCGGGTTGTTGAATAGCTCGCCCATCGCCAGCGGGGTCGCGCATTGGGCGCGAATCTGCGCGAACCAGTCGAGGTCTTCCGGCGCGAGCGCGTCCTCCAGAAAGAACAGGTTGAGCGGCTCGACGGCTTTGGCAAAATTCACGGCGTCAATCGGCGTCAGCCGCTCGTGGATGTCGTGCAGCAGCTCGATTTCGTCGCCGAGCGCCGCGCGTACTGTTTCGAGCATCTTCAGCATGTTGCGCATGTAGGCGCGCGGGTCGAAGTACGTGCCGTCGGGCGCGCCTTCCGGGCGGATGTCGCGGGCGTGCTTGCCGCCGTAGCCGCCCATCTGCACGCGGACGAAGCGGTAGCCCTCGTCGACGAAGCGCTGCGCGTTGTCGACCACTTCCTGCGGGCTGCTGCCGTCGGCGTGGGTGTAGACGGCGGCGGCTTCGCGGCATTTGCCGCCGAGCAGTTGGTAAACCGGCATGTTTGCCAGCTTGCCCTTGATGTCCCACAGGGCGATGTCGACGCCGGAGATGGCGTTGTTCAGCACTGGACCGTTGCGCCAGTAGCCGTTGACCATCGACATCTGCCAGATGTCCTCGATGCGCTGGACATCCCGCCCGATCAGCAGCGGCTTGATGTGATGCTCAAGCGCAGCTTGCACAGCGTAGAAGCGCTGCGTGAAGGTCGCGCACCCCACGCCATACAGCCCCGGCTCGGAGGTCACGACCTTGACGACCGCCATGCGCTGGGTCAGCGGTTGGGTCATGATGATCTGAATATCCTGAATCGTGATTGCCGCCATGATCGCTTTCCTTGATGACGTGCCGAGTCCGCCGGGTACTATACCCCAGCCGGACAGCGGCTCAAAAGTGGATCGATCAGTCCGCGTCAGCCGTCGAGCGCCTGCGCCAGGTCGTCGATCAGGTCGTCGACATGTTCCAGCCCAATCGACAGGCGCAGAAGGTTGACCGGGGTAGGGCTGTCCGCGCCCTCGACCGACGCCCGGTGCTCGATCAGGCTCTCG
>JAXLWE010000145.1:0-1412 GCA_046328655.1 Anaerolineae bacterium
ATGGGCGGCGCTTCGCCATTGCCGCGCTCATCCTTCGCCGCCTCATCCTCAAAATCCTTGAGGTGATCTTTCAGACGCTGCTGCGCCTCGCGCAGCCGTTCCTTCGTCTGGCGCGCCGCCTTCATCTCCTCCATGATGGCTTTCAGATCTTCGCGTGCGCTCTTGGCGGCTTCCATCATGACGACGAACGCAATCGCCATGATGTCGCTATCTCCGAGACTGCCCAGGTTCTTATACTCGGTTTCGGCAGCGCTCAGCCCGATCCGGCTACCGGCGATGACCGACTCGATCCGGGCATCGTACTGCGCGTATATGTCGTTGGTATAGGCGGCGAACGCCCTGGCTCTGGACGCCATCGGGACACCCTTTCGCAAGCGATTCACGGACGATCCGTCTGATCTTATCGTGAAACGGTGCGAAAGCGCGGGCTTCCGGCGATCACTCCAGCCGAATCCGCATCTCGTTGGTCTGGGCGAAGCCGAGCGCTTCGTAAATCGGGCGTCCCTGCTCGCTGGCGTGCAGCAGTACGATCTTCAGCCCGCGCGCCCGGCAGTAGGCGAGGATTTCTTCCACCAGCCGCCGCGCGATCCCCTGTTTGCGCGAACCCGGCTCGGTGTACACGTTGAGGATGTAGCCGCGCGGCGGGTGCGGAGCCAACGGACTCGGTATCCAGTCGTAAATCAACAGCCCCGCCCCGCCGATCACCTGCCCGTCTGGCGCGACCGCCAGCCAGCCGTGATAGGTATCGTTAGCGATCCGCTCGAATACCCAGGCGACGAACGGCGGCTCCATCGCTTCGATCAGGGCGAGATCGTCCAGCCCCATATCGGTGAACATTGCCTTGCGGTGATGCAGGATGATCGGGATGTCATCGACCGTCGCCTTGCGGATGGTGTAGGTCATGAGGGTGGCTGCTCCTGGGGTGAAAATCGGCGTCAGCTTCATTGTACGGGGTTCATGGCGTACCATTCCAGAGTTGCGGCGTACCACAGCGCCGTTATAATCGCCCCAAACAACACTGTTCAGGAAAGATTATGGCTGACGACTTACGTCCATCGCCGCTTTACAAGCCCGTGTCGCTGTTCGTGACCTGCATCGTGGATATGATCTACCCGCACACCGGCGTCTCGGTGGTCGAGATTCTGGAGCATCTGGGCGTCGAGGTGCGCTTTCCGCTCAACCAGACCTGCTGCGGACAGATGGCGTTCAACGCGGGCTTTCAGGACGACGCCCGCGCCGTCGCCCGCCAGTTTTTGACCGCTTTCGCCGACGCCGAGGTGATCGTCGCGCCGTCGGGGAGCTGCGCCTCGATGGTGCGCCACTACTACCCGGAGCTGTTCAAGGACGACCCCGTATGGCGCGACCGGGCGCAGTGGGCGGCGGACATCACCTGGGAGTTCACCGAATATCTG
>JAXLWE010000146.1:0-1377 GCA_046328655.1 Anaerolineae bacterium
CGAACGCGCCGTCCTTGATCTCGCGCTGCCGCCACACGCCTTCCCGCGTGAAGCCGACTTTCTCCATCACTCGCCCGGAGGCGTCGTTCCCGGCATTGTGCCTGCCCTCGATGCGGTTGAGGCTCATGCGCCGGAAGCCGAAATCGACCAGCGCCAGCAGCGTTTCGGTGGCGTACCCCGCGCCCCAGTATGCCCGCCCGATGTGGTAGCCGACTTCCATCGTGCGCAGTTCGCGCTTCCAGAAATGCAGCCCGCCCGTGCCGATCATGCGGTTTGCCGCCTTCAGCACGATACCCCAGCGGATGCTGTCCTGCTGCCGGAAGGCGTTCGCCATCCAGCCGATGAAGCCGAGCGTATCGTCGATGCTGGTGTGCGTGCTGAAGGTGATGAAGCGCGTCATTTCCGGGTCGCGGTAAAGCTCGAACAACGCGGGCGCGTCGGCTTCGGTCGTCTCGCGCAGGATCAGGCGCTCGGTTTCCAGCGTGGGAAAGGTCGAGAAATCGAAAGCCTCAGCCATGATGCGAGTCATCTCCCCAGACGCTGAATCAGTCCGCGACCGCTTCGGCTGGCTCGCCCTGTCCGAGCAGCCGCCGGTACGTCGCCTGAAAGGTCAGCGCGTCGGCGGTGTGGAACGGCATCGGCGCTTCGACGCCGACCGTCCCGCCCACCTTGAAATCGACGAATGCCTGCAACAGTTCGCGGTAGTGCAGGTCGGCTTCGTTCAGCGGCAGATGTTCCTTCTCGCCTTTCGGTCCGTAGGCGATGCCGCTCAGGTGGAAGTGCAGCTTGCCCATGCCTTCCTCGCCCAGCCCGGCTTTCACGCGGCTGAGCGCGCCGGCGAACTCGGCGTAGCTGTTGAACGAGCCGTCGCCCGTGCGGGCGTGCAGGTGCGCCCAGTCGATGCACGGCAGCACGCCCGGCACTTCCCGGCTGAGCTGTACCACCTCGTCGAGCGTGCCGAACATGGCGGATTTGCCCATCGTCTCCGGGCGCAGGTTCACGACGACGCCTTCTTCGCGCAGGATGCCCGTGATCTCGATCAGCTTCTGCTTGGCGCGCTCGTAGACCTGCTCCGGCGGCTGGCTGTGATAGCTGCCGGGGTGGAACACGATGTCGCGCGCGCCAGCGAGGAAGCCCGCCCGCGCCGCCGCCAGCAACCGGGCATCGCTCTTTTCCATCAGTTCCGCCGTCTGGCTGTTCAGGTTGATGAAATAGGGCGCGTGGATGCTCAGCGTGACCTGGTTCGCCTCGCCCGCCGCCTTGATCAGCGCGCAGGTTTCGGCGCTCACGCGCACGCTCTGCACCCAGGCGATTTCGAGATGTTCCAGCCCAAGCTCGCGGATGTGCTTGATCGCGGCGGGCGTGCCGCTCTCGCGC
>JAXLWE010000147.1:0-1375 GCA_046328655.1 Anaerolineae bacterium
GTCCCATGACCAACTTCTACTGGCGGCGTAACGATGATCCCGCACAGCAGGGCATGACTGTCTGGAGCCTGTTTCCGCACGATACCGATTATTTCGGCTCTGACGCGCAGTTCATGATCAATTACCGTGTTGCGGATTTGGACGCGCTGATGGCAACGCTCAAAGAGGCGGGCGTCGAAATCATCCGCGAGGCGGAGGATACGCCTTACGGTCGTTTCGCGGCGATCAAAGACCCGGAAGGCAACGGTATCGAGTTGTGGCAGCCGCCTGACAATCATTAGGCGCTTACTCTGCTTCTTTGCGCTAAAATCCCCGCAACTGAAAACATCGAGATCGTCATGGCGAAAGAACTGACTTTTTGCCCGGTCTGCGGGCACAAGCTGATCGAGCGCGAAGAAGCCGGTCGCATCCGTCAGGTGTGCGAGTACTGCGGCTACGTCCATTATGTGAATCCGGTGCCTGCCGTCGGCATCGTCATCGAGAAGGACGGCGGGGTTGTGCTGATCCAGCGCAAGCACCCGCCGCATCAGGGGCGCTGGGCGCTGCCGAGCGGCTACGTCGAAGCCGACGAGAGCGCCGAAGAAGCCGCCATCCGCGAAGCCGAGGAAGAAACCGGGCTGAAGGTCGAGATTATCGAGCTGTCCGGCGTCAATTCGTTCCCGGAAGGACCGCCGCTCAGCGGGATCATGATCTTCTTCCGCGCCCGTCCGGTCGGCGGTGAATTACGCGCGGGTGACGACGCCGAAGATGCCCGCGTGTTCCCGCCCGACCAGATTCCACTGCTGCCGTTCCGCACCCACCGCGAGATGATGGCGCAGTGGCTGGCGAAGCACGCCGAGCATCCCAACGGCGCTGCGCCGTCGGTTGAGCCGGGCGAGTTCACGATCCGTCCGGCTGAGACTGCCGACGCCAACGAGATCATGGCGCTGCTGCACCTGATCCCGGCGAACCGCACGCTGGCACGCGACGAGTGGCGCGCCGTCTACCAGCGCTTCCGCGAAGCCGAGGGCATCGAAGTATTCGTCGCGGTAGATCGTCAGCAGCCGCCGATCATCGTCGGGTTCGTCGCCCTGTCGATCATTCGCGGGCTGACCGAGGGGCGCGGCTTGATCGACGACATCGCCGTCCTGCCGACTTACCAGCGGCGCGGCGTGGGCACGGCGCTGCTCGAAGCGGCGATGAAGCGCGCCGAGCGCCTTAACCTGCATCACCTGATGATCAACGTCGAGCGCGCCGACGACCGGGCGAAAGCCTTTTACGAGGCGCTCGGCTTTTCCAGCGGCGACATCCTGCACCTCAAGCTGCGCGGATAACTCCACCGCTTCGTGGCGCTACGAATTCCACGTATCCAGCAGCATTTGCTCGAAGGTCGCGC
>JAXLWE010000148.1:0-1306 GCA_046328655.1 Anaerolineae bacterium
GGGCGCAGCGGCAAGCCCGCCCCGCCCTACGAGTGGCACTACTTCGCCGACGACGTGCTCGGCGTGGCGCGGGCGTTCGGGCTGCACCACGCGGTCGGGGTCGGACATTCGCTCGGGGGGCACGCCGTCACGCTGGCGGCTGCGCGGGAACCGGAATTGTTCGCCGCGCTGCTGCTGATCGACCCGGTGATCATGCCGCGCGAGTATTATGTGGGCGTGGTCGAGTTTGAGCATTTCACGGCGCGGCGGCGCAACGAGTGGGCATCTCCCGACGAGATGTACGCGCGTTTCAGCGAACGACCGCCGTTTAGCAGCTTCAAGCCGGAAGTGCTGCGCGATTATGTCGATTACGGGCTGGTGCAGCACCCCGACGGCACAGGCTACGTGCTGGCGTGCGCGCCCGCCTACGAAGCCGCCACCTATAACTTCGGCTCGGCAGCGAACATCTACCCGGAGATTGCGACCATGAAAATCCCGGTGACGATCCTGCGGGCGGGTGGGCAAGCGGACTCGACGGTGTTCAACCTGAGCGCCTCGCCGACCGCGCCCGACCTGGCGGTGCAATTCCCGAACGCCATCGACGTGCCGCTGCCGGGGTATTCGCATTTCATCCCGATGCAAGCACCGGAGCTGGTCGCGGAATACGTGCGGAAGGCAGCGAAGGAAGCGGCTAGCCATTAGCGGTTGGCATTTAGCTAAAAGTTATGCGCTGATCGCCAACAGCTTATTTGCCGAAAACGTCCGCGCCGCGCACAATTGAGGAATTAGCTTGTACCCTGTCAGGACAGATCATGAAACGCTCTGAAATTAATGCCATTATCCGCGACGCCGACGCATTCGCACGCCAGCACCACTTCTACCTGCCGCCCTTCGCCCACTGGACGCCGCACGAGTGGATGACCAAAGGCGCAGAGGTGTCCGAAATCGTCGAGTACGGACTCGGCTGGGACATCACTGATTTTGGTCTCGGCGGCTTCCGCAACACGGGCTTGTTCCTGTTCACGATCCGCAACGGCAGCCCGAAAAATCTGGAGACCTGCACCGGCAAGGTTTACGCCGAAAAGCTGCTGATCGTCGACGTGAATCAGGTGACGCCGTTCCACTTCCACTGGCACAAGACCGAGGACATCATCAACCGGGGCGGCGGAAGGCTGCTGATCCAGCTCTACAACTCGACCCCCGACGAGCGCGACGACAAGACGAGCGATGTCACCGTCAGCATCGACGGTGTAGTGCGCACGCTCCCGGCGGGCGGAATCGTGACGCTGAACCCCGGCGAGAGCATCACCCTGCCAACCGGGCTGTA
>JAXLWE010000149.1:0-1284 GCA_046328655.1 Anaerolineae bacterium
GTGGTGGCAATTCAGATAATCCAAGGCACGACATGTCGTACCCCTACCCCTACAGCTCAGGATGGGTTGTCCGTAGGGCGAGGCATGCCTCGCCCCTACTATTTCATGATATTGTGTTAACCGGGAACGGGTTGCGCTCGAAGCCGCTCTGATGCCAGTAGGGATAGATCATGTCCATCTGGCTGGCGGCGTCCAGCCGGGCGACCTGCTCCGGCGTCAGATTCCAGCCGACCGCGCCGAGATTCTGGCGTAGCTGATCCTCGTTGCGCGCGCCGATGATGATGCTGGCGACCGTCGGGCGCTGCAGCACCCAGTTGAGCGCGATCTGCGTGACGGTCTTGCCGGTCTCGGCGGCGATTTCGTCGAGCGCGTCGACGATCCGGTAGAGCAGTTCCGTGCGATCTGGTCCTTCGCCGCCGCCTTGGAGGATTCGGGCGTCAGGCATCGGCTGGTTGCGGCGATACTTGCCGCTCAGACGCCCGGCGGACAGCGGTCCCCAGACAATCGTGCCGACCTTCTGGTCGAGCGCCAGCGGCATCAATTCCCACTCGTACTCGCGCCCGACCAGCGAATAATACGCCTGATGCGCGGCGTAGCGCGTCCAGCCGTAGCGATCCGCCACCGCCAGCGACTTCATCAGATGCCAGCCGGAGAAATTCGAGCAGGCGATATAGCGCACCTTGCCGCTGGTCACGAGCGTGTCGAGCGTGCGCAGCGCTTCCTCGACTGGCGTCTGCGCGTCGAAGCCGTGCAGGGTGTAGATGTCGATGTAATCGGTGTTGAGGCGGCGCAGGCTGGCTTCGCAGGCGCTCAGGATATGCTGGCGCGACGAGCCGAGATCATTGGGACTGTCGCCCATGCGAAAGGTCGCTTTGGTCGAGAGGATGACCTGATCACGGCGACCGCCGAGCGCTTGGGCGAGAATTTCCTCGGCAGCGCCGCTTGAGTACACGTCGGCGGTATCGAACATGGTGACGCCCGCGTCGAGACATATATCCACGAGGCGCGTCGCCTCGGCAACGTCGGTATTGCCCCAGGCGCTGAAGAAGCTGCCGTGCCCGCCAAACGTCCCCGTGCCAAAGCTGAGCACCGGCACTTTCAAGCCGGAACCGCCAAGCTGTCTGAAATCCATGTTTCCCCCTCCACTCTCCATCATGCGGTGAGAGTATAAAGGGTTCGGGAAAATTCCCAAGACCCGCGCTGCGAGGCGGCTGTGAGTGAATCTGAAATTCGTAAAAACGCGGGCGATTTCCCTAGCCGTCACCCTCCTTTTGTGATGCAATA
>JAXLWE010000015.1:0-100616 GCA_046328655.1 Anaerolineae bacterium
GCGCGAGCGCCGCACGGACGCGCGCCAGATCGGAACGGGTGACCAGCAGGCGGCGCACCGCCACGTCGAACGGCAGCAGCAGCAGCGCCAGCAGCAGGAGCAGCGGCGCAATCGGCGTCAGTGACGCCTGCGCCACCAGATTGTGCGTGAACACCGCGCTGGGGTCATCTCCGAACGACGCGCCGCCGGTCATCGCGGCGATCCCGCCCAGCACGCTTTCGCCCTGTGGGCGGTATTCGGGCGAGTAGCTCATCACCCAGCCCGTGACCTGCGTCAGCGCGGCGTCCTGATCGGCGATACGCAGGAAGTACGCGCCCTCGCTGGTCGGGTCAAACGTGGCTTCGTAGCGCCCCGGCGCGACCTGCTGAAGCGCCAGCGTCCGGGTGGTGCGATCCGGGAAAACCAGCGAGCTGCGCAGGTTCAACCCGTTGAGGAAGCCGCCGTCGGCGTCGCGGGCGTCAACCACCAGCTTCGCCTGCTCGCCTTCCATGACGATCTGCGCCTCGATGTTGTTATTCGCGCCTTCGGTGATCGTCCAGCGCACCGCCTGATTCCAGAAGCGGGCGAAGTCGTCCCAGGTGACCCAGTTGCTCGACCAGCGGGCGGTGGCGTCGCTGGTGAAGGCGACCGAGCGTCCCAGACCGTACTGCCATGCCGCCAGAATTGGGTCGTTGAAGGCGTCGTTGGTGCGCAGGATGACCTGCGCCGTCTGCTTGGGCGTGGTCGCCACGTAGCCGAGCAGCGGCGGCGCGGCGGTGATCCCGTCCATGATCGGGCTGAGCGCCGTGAGCGCGGGCACGAACTGCTTCTCGATGATGTACGAGCGCGTCGCCAGCACTGTCTCCTGCGTGAAGATCGTCGGGATCGATTCAATCGACTCGGTGAGGTGATAATTGCCGCCGCCCGCCGCTGCCATCTGGCTGAGGAAGGGCGCGGCGCTCGCGCCAATGGCGATCACCGATGTGGTCACGCCGGCATCCTGGTAAAGCTGGGTCGTCAGTTCGACCAGACCGTTGGAACTCGCGCCGCCGTCGGTCAGCAGGATGATGTGCTTGCGCTGCGACGGCTCCTGCTGCATCGCCGCGCCCGCCAGCTCCATGCCCGCGAGGATGTCGGTTCCGCCGCCCGCGCGCAGCGTGGCGACCAGGTTTTGCAGCCCGGCACGGTCGAGGATGGGCTGCGGCTGGGCGATCCAGTAGCCGTCGGTGTCGAACGAGACGATGGCGGCGCGGTCGGTCGGCTGGAGGAAGTCGAGCGAGCGGATGATCGCCTCTTTCGCCAGCTCGATGTTCTCGACGCCGCTCGGTCCGACGATGGACATGCTGCCGGAGCGGTCGATCACGTAGGCGATGGTCAACTGGGGTAGGCGCTGCTGGTCGCGGATTTGCATGTCGAGCGGCAGCGTTTCTTCGAGCGGCGTCTGGAAATAGCCGCCGGGTCCGTAAGCGTTCGGTCCGCCGACGGCGACCAAGCCGCCGCCCAGGTCGCGGACGTAGGTTTGCAGCGCTTCCATGCGCCCGGTGAGCTGGCTCGCCGGGATGTCGTCGAGGATCACGCTGCTGTAGGTCGCCAGTGTCGCTACACCGGTCGGCAGGCTGTCCGGTCTGACCTGATCGACCGTCAAACCCTGTTCTTCCAGCGCGCTGACCAGATACTGCGCTTCGTCGGCGCTGTTCGAGACCAGCAGCACGCGCGGCGGTCCGATCACCTGGCTGAAGGTCGAAAGCTGGTTGTTCTGGTAGAAAGCGTCGTTGGTCAGCGGGTCGACCTGGACGCGGATGTCGCGGAAGCCTGTTTCGCCCGCTTGCAGCGGCAGGACGTAGTGGTTCACGCCCTGTCGGAGATCGACCGGCTCGCGGTGGATGATCTCGCCGGAAGCGAACACCGTGATGGTGGCGGGCGTCGCGGCTTCGGCGGCGACCGTCAGGCTGAGGTCGAACGACTGCCCCGCGCCGACCACGCCGGGCGCGCGCACGTCGCTAAGCTGGACTTCGGGCGTCGGCGGGCGCGAGAATTCGGCGTAGTCGATCTGCACGCCGGTGGCTGCCGCGCGCCGCGCCACCATGTCAACGTCGCCGACCGTCGGCAGACCGTCGCTGAGGATGACGACGCGCTTGGCGGCTCCGGCGGGGAACAGCGCCATCCCCAGGCTGAGCGCTTCTTCGAGATCGGTGTTGCCGGTGACCGGGGTGGAGCGCAGCGGCGCTAATTCGCGGACGCTGCTCATCGGGCGCTCGACCAGCGCGTTGCCGCCAAAGACCACCACCGCCGCCTGATCGTCGGGGCGCATGGTCGCCAGCGCGTCGCGGATGTAGGCGGTCTCGGCTTCCTGCATCTGCTGCCCGACGCTGTCGGAAACGTCGACCAGAAAGACGACGGCGAGCTTGTCGGCAGCGCCGACGAGCTGCGTGCCCGCCAGCGCGAAGATCACCAGGGCGAGCATGAGCGTGCGCAGGATCAGGCTGGCGATGTCGCGCCCGCGCCGGAAGCGGACGCGCGGCAAGCCGACGTAGATCACGACCGGGATCGTGAGCAGCAGCAGCAGCGCCAGCGGGGTCGTAAAGGTCATGTGCTAACTCTAAACTCTCACTTCAATGGCGATTGTACCGCAGATCAATTCCTCGTTTTGCGCCATCGCTTACGTCCTCGCGCTGCGCAGCGGCTTGAACACTGTCGGGGCGCGCAGGCGGCGGTGATAGGCGTACCACTCGATCAGCAGCACGACTAGCCCCAGCAGCGCCAGATACGTCCAGTATTCGCGCTGCCCGATCTCTTCCTCGACCGCCTGCGTCACAACTGTGTCGCCGAGCGTGATCGTCGGCTGCGGCGCGATGGCGCTCTCGTCGGGATCGAGCAGGTTGACGGCGAAGGTCGCGGTCTGCGTCACCGCGCCGCCCATGATCGCTTGCGAGCCGAGTGCCTCGATTGTGTACAAGCCCGGCATCGATGTGTCGGCGAAGGCGAGCGGTGCGCCCTGATAAGTGAGCGGGTGCGTGTCGCCGTTCGGGAGCGTGATGCGCACCGAGCCGGTATCCGCCTGCGGCGTGATCGCCAGGGAGTCGCCGATGCGCAAGCCGTTGGGCGCGTCGATCAGGCTTTCGGGCGAGAACCAGTTCATGAGCGACGACATCAGGATGGGCCACTGGATTTGCAGCGGCAGGTCGCTGTCGCGCAGGTCGAACGAGAGGATCGCCACCTGCCGCCCATCGGTTTCGCCCGCCAGCAGCAGCGGACCGCCGTCGACGCTGATCAGCGGGTCTGCCCACGACGCCGCCACCTGCCGGAATTTGAGCAGATTGACGCTGCCGAAGTCGACGTAG
Organism: Anaerolineae bacterium; assembly: GCA_046328655.1. Classification (GTDB taxonomy): domain Bacteria; phylum Chloroflexota; class Anaerolineae; order Aggregatilineales; family Phototrophicaceae; genus Flexifilum. The sequence continues at coordinate 3,321 of JAXLWE010000015.1, forward strand.
GTCATACGCGGGTCGTCGCGCTGGACGCGCGGGTTGGTCGTCTGGGTGCTTTCTCCCCCGACGGCGAACAGGTCGTTCGAGGCGGGCGGGTTGACGAACAGCAGGTCGCCTGCGGGCAGCGTCGGCGGCAGCCAGCCGTCGAGGATGGTGAGATCGTAAGTGTCGGCGGGCAAGCCCCGGTTGATGTCGCCTTCGACCAGCTCGACCGCTGGCAGGCTGCGCAGAACCTGTTCGAGAAACAGGTTGCCCTCTGACATCAGCAGCACGCGCCGCGCCCCGGTATCGGACGCGACCGCCCAGGCGGTATTGTCCTCAGCCAGATAATCGACGTAAGTCGAATTGACCGGAAGCGTCAGCCCGGCTTCGATGCGCTCGAACCCGGCAGGCAGCCCGGACGACACCAGCGGGATGCTGCTGCCCGCCGGGACGGTGTACTCGTTGGCGGTCAGCAGCGTGCCGTCGACGCGCAGCCCAAAGACCACGCGGGCATCGGCGCTGCCGTAATTGGTGATCTGCGCGAACAGTTCCGGCGGCTGACCGGGCAGCGCGCGCGTCGCCAGCGCCGAGATCGCCAGATTGTCGCCGGAGCGCCCGACCGGGATGTAACGCAGCACGCCGGGGATGGCGGGCAGCCGCGTCGAGTCGCCCAAGCCGCCGTCGCCGATGATCACGGTGCTGAAGTCCGACGCGCCGACCGCTCCGGCTGCCGCCAGCGTAAGGGCGGCGTTCCAGTCGGCGCTGACCGTGCTCGGCTGGGCGGAGTTAATGGCGTCGGTGAGCATGGCGCGGTCGCTGGTGTACGGGACGAGTACCTCCGGCGACCCGGCGACGCGGATCACGGTCATGGTGTCGTTGCGATTCATGGTCTCGACAATCGCCAGCGCCTGGCGCTTCGCTTCATCGAAGCGCGTGCCGTCGTCTACGTCGGTAGCGTTCATGCTGGCGGAAGCATCGAGCAGCACGGCGATCTGCCCGGCGCTGATGGCGGGCACGATCACGAACGGACGCGCCAGCGCCAGCACGAGCAGCGCCAGGATGATCAGTTGCAGGAGCAGCAGCAGATTTCGGCGCAGGCGCTGCCAGGGCGTATTCGCCTCCTTGTCGTGGAGCAACTGCTGCCACAGGAAGGTGCTGGAGACGGTGACTTCGCGGCGGCGCAGGCGCAGCATGTACAGCAGAATGATCGGGATCGCCAGCAGCGCGCCGAGGAAGGCGAGGGGCGTCAGGAAGGACATGACGTGCCTTCAGAGCCGAAAGATTTCACGGAAAGGCGCAAAGGGGCAAAGGCGCTAAGGAAATTCACAAGTTTCTTAATCCTCGTCAGTAGTCGGAAAATTATCAGCAGACAATACGTCAAACACCCGCTCAAAATTCCTACGCAACTCGTCATTCTGAGGATTTCTAAGTTCACCTACATATTGATGAAGATGAGCTTTTTTCGCGGAAGGCAACTGCTGAGGATTTAGGTGGAAATATCCATTTCTTAGATCATAAGCAAGTGCAAAAGAAAAATTCCCGTTGATCATGACATTGGATTTAACAAGCCCCGAATGATAGAGTCCGCATCTTATGCTGGTGTATAGATCGTCAAGCATCTTGTCTACTTCGTTCTCTCGCACTGAGAGGGTATTCTCGTTTTCTGGTTTATCGCTTATTACAGTGATTCGTGTAGCTTCAAGGAACCGGGACCTCCGAGTGTGCGATGCGTCAATGGCGGCATTGATGCGCCGACTCAGCTCATCCTCAGGTAAACCTCGATACCTTTCAGAAATTTCCGCATTTGCGGAAATTTCCTTTGCGTCTTTCATCCTTTGCGCCTTTGCGTTAAATCTTTTCCTGCTTCTTGTACACCGTGTGCCAACCCATTTCGCCGCAGTTGGGGCAACGCATCCGCCAGCGCGGGTTGCCGGTTGCCTTCCAGCGGATGCCGCCCATGTCCCACACCGAGCGCTCGAAGCCGCAGTTGGGGCATTTCACCATCCAGCGGCGCGAATCGGCTTCCATGCTTTCCGCCCAGCTTTTCGGGACGAAGCGCGTGAATAGCCGCTGTATCCCGCTCATCTGATCGCTCATTTGACCACCCCCAGCCGCCGCAGATCGTACAGGATGACTTTCTCCCAGGCGTAGTCGGTCGTGATCGGCAGATAATGCACGCCGCGCCGCACGCACTCGGCACGGATGCCCTCGCGCCACGCCTGCACGCGCTCCATGTAAAGCTCGCGCATCCCACCGTCGATGGTGACTTCCTGCGGCGCGCCGGTCTCCACATCCACCAGCCGCAGGTCGCCCGCCAGCGGCGGCTCGACCTCGTCGGGCGAGAGCAGGTGGATGATGCCGACCTCGTTGCCCTTGCTAAGCAGGATATTCAAGCCGTCGAGGTAGCCGGAGGGCGAGAACATGTCGCCGACGAACAGCACCAAGCCGGGGCGTGTCGTCCGCAGGGCGTATTCTTGCAGCGCGGCGTTGAGGTCGACCGTGCCGCGCGGCTTGAGGTCGTTGACGAAGTTGAGCAGGCGAACGCCGTAGCCGCGCCCGCGCGCTGGACCAAACTGCTCGATGCGGCTGCCGCTGAACGCGGCGATGATCAGGCGGTCGTTGGTCGTCAGCGAGACGTAGCCCAGCCCGGCGATCAGACGCCGCGCGTAGTCGAACTTGTGCTGTTCAGGATCGGCTTCGCTGCCCCAGTCCATGCTGGCAGAGGTGTCGAGCAGCAGATGCACGGCGAGGTCTTCCTCGTCCTCGTACAGCTTGGTCAGCGGGCGGTCGAGGCGGGCGTAGATGTTCCAGTCGAGGCGGCGCAGGTCGTCGCCGGGGGTGTAGTTGCGGTAGTCGGCGAACTCGATGCTCGTGCCGCGCTTGCTCGACCGGCGCTCGCCCTTGATCGCTCCGGAGCGGACGTGTGCCGCGGTGAGCATTAACTGCTCCAGCTTACGGCGGGTCTTTTCGTCAAACAGCGTCTGGTCGGGCATTGGTGTCCATTCGTGCATTGCCCGTAGCGACGTTCAATTGAACGCCCCTACAATGTCCGTTTCGGGTTTTCGACATCTTCATCCCATTTGGTTGGGTTATCGAGAATATACTGCCGAACAGTGTTGAGTTCGGCTGCGTTACGAATGATGCGTTCGTAGTAATTGCGCTGCCACGTAAATTCAATTTCACCTGCTTGACGACATTGGGTAGTGACGGCTGCTTTGTACGTCCTGACAATCACCGACAAAGTTCTCTTGTTGGGCGAAATACGGGAAAAGCGACTTTCCGCATCACGTTTTTGCGATGGCTGTACGGCGGCAATAAGGATTATCGCATGTACATGATTGGGCATTACGATCCATTCGTCAAGCTCAACACCGGGGAAATGCTGTGGTATCTCGATCCACGATTGTTCAGCAATTTGTCGGGTAGCAGGCACATCAAAGAAGCATTCGCGTAGTTGAGTACACATCGTCACGAAATATGCGCCCTGCTGAGCGTAATCGTAGTCGCGTAGTCGGATTGAACGCCTACGGAAAGATATTGGGGTTGCATTCAACGGGCGATCTCTCCATTTTGCAACGTTGTAGGGGCGTTCAATTGAACGCCCCTACGGACGAATCCACCTGAATAGCGGTCATTCTAGGCATAAACAGGCACTTCTCTTCGTTACTTCGTCTTGGGCAGGCTCTTGATCACGTCGGCGATCACGGCATCTGGCTGGACGCCTTCGGCTAAGCCCTCGAAGTTGAGCAGGATGCGGTGACGCAGCGACGGCGCGGCGACCGCCTCGATGTCGTCGAAGGCGACGTTGAAGCGCCCTTCGAGCAGCGCGTTAATCTTCCCGCCGAGGATCAGCGCCTGAGCGCCGCGCGGGCTTGCTCCGTAGCGCACGTACTTCTTGACGATCTCCGGCGCGCTGGCGTCGTCGGGGTGGGTCGCCACGATCAGCCGGGCGACGTACTCGTTGACGTGGCGGGCAATCGGCGTGTTCAGCGCCAGCGTGCCCAGCGCGATCACCTGCTTGCCGTCGGCGACTTTGCTCGCTGTCGGCGTATCCGCGCCGGTGGTGCGGTCGATGATGGCGATCAGCTCGTCGACCGTCGGGTAATCCACGTTGACCTTGAACATGAAGCGGTCGAGCTGTGCTTCCGGCAGCGGATACGTGCCTTCCATCTCCAGCGGGTTCTGGGTCGCCAGCACGAAAAACGGTGGTTCGAGCGGGTAGCTGCGGTTGCTGATGGTGACGGTCTTTTCCTGCATCGCTTCGAGCAGCGCCGACTGCGTTTTCGGCGTGGCGCGGTTGATCTCATCCGCCAGCACCAGGTTGGCGAACACCGGACCCGGCTGGAAGCGCCGCACCTTCGTTCGCCCATCTTCCGATTCTTCGAGGATGTCCGTCCCCGTGATGTCGGCGGGCTGCATGTCGGGTGTGAACTGGATGCGCGAGAATTTCAATTCCAGCGCGTCGGCTATCGTGCGGATCAGCATGGTCTTGCCCAAGCCGGGGACGCCTTCGAGCAGGGCGTGACGCCCGGCGAGGATGCAGATCAGGACTCGGCGGACGACATCATCCTGCCCGACGATCACGCGCTTGACTTCGCGCTCAATCGCCTGGACGGTTTCGCTGAACTGTTCGAGACTGGCTGCCGGTGCGGTCGTCATACTCCCTCTTTCGGTTGCTTCGCCGGTGTACATAATTTACACCCGAACAGGTGTTTAGGCTCGAATTTGGGGTTGGCAGGCAGCGACCGTGCTGGCTCGGTCGCTCCTGTCTCATAGGGGGATCGCTGGAATTTCGCCCGCCGGATTTAGCGTCGCGGCTCCAGCGATGTGAAGTAGTCGTGGATCACGTCGCGCAAGCCGAGCGGCACGTAATCGCTATCGAGCGCGCGGCTGGCGTCGTCAGCATAGCTGCTGAACACCTGATCATACGGGACGGTGACCTGCCCGGCTGGGTTTTCGGAGAAATCGCCTTCGCGCGTCGGCGCGTTGCTGTCGTCGGGTTCAAGCTGGACGTTGTTGCCGTCGTTCGTCCGTGGTCCGATGCGCTGGGGCACGTTGACCGCTTCGAACTGACCAACGCCTTCGCCATCGGCGTTGTTAGCCGTTTGCGAGAGATTGGGCGAGCGCTGATCGGTCGCCTTCGGCGTCGTTCTGCTGCTGGTTGCCGGGCTGGTCGCCCGCGTTGAGCGACTGCGCCTCCGGCGCTGAGGATGACTGCTGTTGCCCCTGTTGTCCCTGCTGGTTCTGGTCGGACTGCGCCTGCGCGGACTGCTGCCCCTGCTGATCACTATTCTGGCTTTGCTGACCCTGTTGCCCTGGCTGTCCTTGCTGGCTCTGCTGTCCCTGCTGGTCACCGCTCTGGCTCTGTTGTCCCTGTTGCCCTTGCTGACCCTGTTGGCTCTGCTGTCCCTGCTGCGTTTGCTGGCTCTGGTCGGACTGCTGCCCCTGCTGATCCTGCTGTTGCTGAGCCTGCTGCCCCTGCTGGTTCTGCTGCGCCTGGCTGATCTGCGAGGCGGATTGCTGCTGCTGCTGGGCGGCGTTGCTCATGTCCTGCGCCGACTGCTGCTGCTGTTGGCTCTGCTGGGCTTGCTGCTGCATCTGCTGCTGCGCCTGATTCAGCGATTGCTCCAACTGCTGTTGATCGAGGCTTTGCTGCTGCATCTGCTGGGCGGCGCTGTCCAGGCTTTGCGACGCCTGCGGGTTGGTGCTTTGCAGCGCGTCGGACGCATCCTGAAGCGATTGCGCTGCCTGCTGGCGCTCGGCTTCGGACATCTGGCTGGCGTTCTGGCTGATCTGGTCGAGGTTCTGTGTGACCTGCTGCATCGTGCCGGTCACCTGCTGGTTTTGCGCGGACTCGCCCGACTGGTCTCCCGCCTGACGCAGCGCGTCCGCCGCCTGCTGGAGCGCCGATTGATTCAGGCTGGAGCGCCGGTTCAGCTCGTCGCTCTGGTTTTGCAGGTCGGACTGCACGTCCGACAGGGCGGCGCAGGCTTCTTCCGGCGTGATATTTGGCTGTTCGAGCGTGTCGGTTGCGATCTTCAACTGTTCGAGCAGCGCCTGACGCTCCTCGTTGCCGAGCGACGTATCGGCGGCGACATCCTGCGTCGTCTCGCGTAGCTGCTCGGCGGCATCGTCAATCGCCGAGCGTTCCGCCGATTCCGCCGCCAGCGCGTCCGCCTGTGGATTGGGCAGTACTAGCAGCAGCGCCAGCAGCGCCGCCAGCAGGAGCGCGGTCACCCAGTCGCGGCGGTGGAGCGCCAGCGGGATGTAATCGCGGGCGCGCACGGTGCTGGCTCTGGCGCGCGCATCCTCGATTTGGCGGAGCGCCAGTTCTTCGTTGGACTGGATCGTGCCTTCGCTCAACTCAAGCGCGGTCGAGACGCGCTCACCCAGGTGAAACTGCACGTCGAAGCGCCGCGCTGCCGTCAGCGCCGGGCGTCGCCACAACCATACGCCCAGCGCGAAGATCACCACGCCGACCGCCACCAGCGCGCCGGTGATGAGCGCCACCTGCTCCGGCATCAGCCAGGGGCGCGTCCGGGCGACCGCCGCCAGTACGATGCCGATCACCAGACCGGGCATCAGGCTGCGTGGCAGCCACAGCACCGTCTGGCGCAGGCGCAGGCGTCGATCCCAGCGCCTGACCATGCCGGTCAGGGCGGCGTAATCTTCCCGAAACAGGACCTGAGTCGCCATTACGATACGCGCTTTTCACTCTTGAGTCGGTCGACTATTTTCTGCGCTTCATCGTTGCTGGCGACGACGTATAATCGCCGCCGCCGCTGTCCCATGTAAACCAGTCCGAACAGGTCGAGCAGGCTCTTGGCAAGCCCGTCACTGGTGACCGTGATACCGGCTTCCCAGTTGGGCGGGCGCATCTGGTGGAGGTCGCGCGCCTGCCACAGCACGCCGACCGGCACGCTGTCGCTGGTGGTGAAATCGCTGATGACGTACACCGGGTGATGGACGGTGCGGATCATCATGATCGCGTCCGTCCCGCTGCGGCGCAGTTCGTCAATCGTCCAGTGACCCTCGTATTTCATGCGCAGGGTCGTACAGTCCTCGTCAGCCCATTCCACCCGGATCGCCATACGGTTTTGTACCCCTTCCCCGAAAAGGGCGCGCACCCTGATCATACGCCCAAAATGGGTTTAGTTGACACCGACTTTGGCGTGACGGATCGTCAGGACGACTAGCACCGCCGAGACCGCCAGATAGATGATCGTGAACGTGATCCACGGCGAGACCATCGGGATGGTGCTGCCGTCGCTGCGCAGCGTGTACGACCAGAAGCCGAGCGCGCGCTGGTTGACCAGCAAATCCTGCGCCGAAAGCCCCGCCGCAATTGGGTTGACGCTGGTCAGCAGCAGATCGACGTAGCGCAGGATCGTCTCCATGACAGGCGAGACCAGCACCCCGTTGCGGGCGAACAGCAGGTCGTTGATGACGTTGAGGACAGCGGCGAGCACCACCGGGGCGATGAACATCACGCCGAGGATGACGCTGTACGAGCGCACGCTGGCGATCAGCGTGCGCGGCATCGCCGCCGAGAAATAAATGCCGACCGTGCCGAGCGCGACCGCCGTGATCATCAGGATGAGGAACGACAGCGCCAGTTCCTGCTCGCTGACGCCGCCGAACAGGAAGGCGATACTTTGCAGCGGGATGCCGGAAAGCAGCAGCAGCAGGATGTAGCCGAGCGCCGATTCGAGCTTGCCGATGACGAACGATGGCGTTGCCAGCAGGGTCGTTTGCAGCAGGTCGTAGGTCTGGCGCTCGCGCTCGCCGGTGATCGCCCCGGCGGTGAAGGCGGGGGCGATGAAGATGATCAGCAGCAGCTCGATGCCGACGACGCCCAGAAACAGCACGCGCCCGATCTCGCCCGCCGCCGCTGAGCCGCTGGTGCGCGCGAACGAGCTGTAGACCAGGTACAGCAGGGCGGTGAAGCCGCTCATCAACCCGAGGTAGACCGTCATCACGGCGAAGGCGCGCACGCCGCGCATCCGCCCGCGCAGTTCCTTGAGCATGACCGGGTTGATGCGGAAGGCTTGCATATCGGCGCGCAGCGCTGCGATGCCCCACGCCGCGAACAGGATCGTCACCAGCGCGGGCGTGAAGCCGAGCGCGACCAGCGCGCCGAGGTTGACGAGGATCAGCAGCGCCAGCCCCGGAATCGCCCAGATTTCGCGCGCCAGCACGCCGACCATCACCACCAGCAGCAGGCTGACATCGAGCAGCGCCATCAGGATGACGACCGCCAGCGCCGCGTCCGCCGCGCCGCTGTAGCGAATCAGCAGGACGCCTTGCAGGATGCCGAACAGGTTCGGGATGATATGCAGCCCGGCGACCAGCCCCAGAATCGCGCCCGCAGCGGCGATCAGGGCATTGGCGAACGCGCCGCGCTGCAAAATCCCTGCCGCGCGTTCGAGCAGTAGTTCGCGGGGAGAAAGGGCTTCAACGGGGATGGATTCGGTCATTGTTCATTCCGCCAAATACAAACGAATCAACCACAGAGACCGCAGAGGACACGGAGATGGAATGTCACTGGTTAATGAATTTCTCTGTGTTCTCTGTGCCCTCTGCGGTTCTCTAGAACTGGTACAGGTCGCCCGCGAGATATTTTAACCCACTATCGACCGCCACCGTAACGACGGTGTGCCCTTCGCCAAGCTCCTGCGCCAGCTGCAGCGCCCCGACGACGTTCAAGCCGCTCGACGTTCCGGTGAAGATGCCTTCTTCGCGCGCCAGCAGCCGCGCCATCTCGCGGGCGTCGCTTTCGTCAATCGTGCGCACCTCGTCGACGGAATCGGGGTCGAACAGTGGCGGCACGAAGCTGGTTCCGATGCCTTCGACGTGGTGCGTGCCCGCCGTGCCCGCCGTCAGCACCGGCGAGCTGGACGGCTCGAAGGCGACGATCCGGGTGTTATCGCTCTTGAGGACGCGCGACACGCCCATCAGCATCGCCGCCGTGCCGACGCTGGCGCAGAACACGTCGGTGCGCGCGTCGACCTGTATGGTCAGTTCGTTGCCAAGCTGTTCGTAGCCCCTGACCGCATCCTGGTTGTTGAACTGATCCGTCCAGTAGGTATTCGGCGCCTGCGCTAGCCTGCGCGCTTCCTCGATCGCGCGGGATCAGGTCGGGCGTGATCATGCCGCCGTCGCTCGGCACGATGAAAAGTTCCGCGCCAAGCGCTTCCATCGTGCGCAGCTTCTCGCGCGAGAAAGCGTCCGACGACACGACCTGAAAGCGATAGCCCTTGACGGCGCAGACGAACGCCAGCGACGAGCCGGTGCTGCCGCCGGTGTATTCGACCACCGTCATGCCGGGGCGCAGGTCGCCGCGACGCTCGGCGTACTCGATCACCGCCTTTGCCATGCGGTCTTTGTACGATCCGGTGGGATTGTAGTATTCCAGCTTGACCAGCACGTCGGCGAAGCCCGGCGGCACGATCTTTTGCAGGCGGACGACCGGCGTCCCGCCGATGGCTTCGAGCATGGATGACTTGATCATGATCCCCCACCTTTTTCGTAAACCAGCACCGGGTAGCGTTCGCCCTCGAACTCCGCGACCTGCTGATAGCCGCGCGAGTCGAGGTAGTCGGTCGTCATGATTGGCGGCACGCAGCAGGTCGAGATGTTGGGGTCGATCACGACGAAATCCGGCGCGATCTGATCCCACACGGCTTCGCTCGGCTCGGTCTGGATCGAGACAGGGGCGTAGCGCTGGCTCGCCGTCGAGATGAATCGATAATCGGTCAGAAACAGATAATACCAGTGTTCGGCGACAATCGTCTGCGTCGGCGCGACGTGTTGTTTGATCCAGGCGATGGCGGTCGGGGCGGGTAACTGAAGCGGCGCGCCGCTGCGCAGATGCTCCAACGGCGACTGAAGCGTGACGCCGAGATTGACGATCAGGATCAGTGCCGCCATGACCCACGCCAGCGACCGATTCAGGGAGTGGGTGACGCTTTCCTCGAACGGCGCGGCGACCAGCAGGGCGTAGACCGGGCTGAGCGGCACCAGATAGTAGGCGAGCGTCAGGTTTGCCTGAACCGCCAGCGCGATATGGAGCAGCACCACCAGAATTACCAGCATGATGTCGGTGCGGGTGCGCCGCCACAGCGCCGCCGCTATCGCCGCCAGCACCAGCGCGAACTCGAACGGGGATTGCGCGAACAGCGTGCCCCAGTGACCGGCGAAGGTCGTGATGAACTCGCCGAGATCGCGCGGGGTGCGCGGCTCGCGGATCGCCGTGAAGCCCGCCCAGTCGGGGATAATTTGCAGCAGAAACACCAGCCCCGCACCGACCAGCCCGCCGACGATGAACAGCGCCATGCCCGGCTCTGGCGCGCGTCTGTGCTGCCGCCAGCGCTCGACGTAGCCCGGCAGGTAGAAGGCAATCGTCAGCGCCATGCCGAAGCCGATGGCGTGGTAGTGGGCGAACCAGCCGAGTCCAATCGCCAGCCCTGCCCGAAAGTGGTCGCGCAGCCTGCCACGCTTAAGCGCTGCGCTGTACAGCCAGAGCGCGGCTGCCAGCGCCAGCGCCAGCCCGACATCGTGGCGGATGCGGGCGGCTCCCATGACGACCGCGCTGCACAGCATGACCAGCACCGTGATCCAGCCGCTGCCGAAGAAATTGCGCGCCGCCAGCCCGGTCAGCGCCGTCATCGGGAAGATCATCAGGAAGAAGAACAGGCGTGTTTGCCAGAAGCCGGGACCAAATATGCCGATCCACCATGCGGGGAGCAGCATGAAGCGCTGAATGTCGAAACCGCCGTAGTACATGATCGGGTCGGTGAAGTAGCCGCGCTGGAGATAGCTCATCGCCCAGCCGAGATCCCAGGGTTCGTCGTCCACGTAATGCGACGGGTAGTCGGACAGGGCGTTGACGCGCGCCAGCGTGACGACCACGAACGCCACGCCCAGCACCACCAGCCAGCGGCGGCTGAGCGGCGGCGAATCGGCGTAGAGATACAGGTAGGCGAGGCAAAAGCCGCCGCACAGCATGACGGCGATATGAACGTAAGTCCATTCGGGGCGCATTCCGAGACCGAAGCCGCCGAGGATCAGCAGCGCGCCCACCAGATACAGGTCGCGCCAGCGTGCCGCCCGCGCCCGCAGCCTGACGACCCGCTCCGGCAACAGCCGCGCCGTGACCACCGTCATGCCGATGCCGACCAGCGCGAACGCCGCTGCCAGCGCCGCCAGCGCCAGCAGCGAAGTCGAGCGGTGATCGACGAGGTAGACGGCGAGGTCGACCAGCACCGACAGGCACAGCACGACGTAGGCGATTCGCAGCGCGCGCGCCAGCCCCGGCGCGGCGGAACGGCGCGCAGGCATCGGAGTCAGGTCAATGATCGCCGCCTTTCTCGTAAACCTGCACCGGGAAGCGCTCGCCCTCGAACTCCGCTACTTCGTGATAGCCGCGCGAGTCGAGGTAGTTGGTCGTCATGATCGGCGGCACGCAGCAGGTCGACAGGTTGCGGTCGAGGATTACCACGTCCGGCGCAATCGAGTCCCAGATCGCCTCGTTGGAGCCGAATTCGGCGTAGCGCTCGCGCGACATCAGGTTAGGCGTCAGCACCGAGGCGAAACGGTATTCCCACATGAACAGGTAGTAGTAATGCTCGGCGGTGACCAGCGTCGTCGCCGGGTCGTAGTGGTCGAGCACGTAGGCGGCGGCGGGTGGCGGCTGCGGCGCAATCGATCCGCCCGTGACCAGATGCTTGAGCGGCGTAGTGGTCGTCCATCCGAGGCAGATCACCGCGAACGCGGCGAAGCTGAACGCCGTCGCCTGCCGGAAGCCTTCGGCGCGCTCGGCGATGCCGCGCCCCAGCCCGTCGGTGAACAGCGTCGCCACCAGCATCGCATACAGCGGGGTCAGCGGCATCGGGTAGTGATCCCAGGGGATGTCCGCCATCACGCCGAGCGCCAGATGCGCCAGCACGACCGCCAACGCAATCGACAGATCGCTGACGCAACGCCGCCAGATCGCCGCGACCAGTCCCGCGCCGATCAGGATCAGCTCAAGCTGCGAATGGTGGGCGATGCTCTCGATGTGACCGAGCACCGCCGTGACGTAGCCCACCAGATCGAGCGGGTTGCGCGGCTCGCGCGTCGCCAGAAATGATTGCAGGTCGGGCAGAATCTGGAACAGGATGACCAGCCCCGCGCCGACCAGCCCACCGAGTCCGTACAGGATGAAGCTGCTTTCGGGACGCCAGTTGCCTTCCCGTGCGCGCTGCACGTAGCGCGGCAGGTACAAGCCGAGCGCCAGCGCGACGCCTAAGCCGATGGCGTGGTAGTGAGCGAACCAGCCCAAGCCCATCAGCACCCCGGCGGCGAAGTGGAACGGCTTGCTCTCGCGCCGCAGCGCCTCGCTGTACGCCCACAGTGAGGCGGCAATCGCCAGCCCCAAGCCGATGTCGTGACGCAGGCGCACGCCGATCATCACGACCGCGCTGACGAACAGGAACGCCGCCGTCAGCCAGCCCGCCGCGCGCCCGAACAGGTTGCGCGCCGCCAGCCCGCTCAGGATCATCAGCGGCAGCGTCATGATCAGGTTGAACAGCCGCCCCTGCCACCAGCCGATGCCAACGATCTGCATCCACCACGCCATCGGCAGGTAGTAGCGCTGCACGTCGTGACCGCCGTAGTACATCAGGTAATCGCTGAAGTGCCCGGTCTTGAGGTAGCCGACAACCCAGGCGAATACCCAGCCTTCGTCGGTGACCTGAGCCGACGGGTAGACCGCCAGCCCATAAACGCGCACGAATGTGGCGGCGATGGCAACGATCCCCGCCGCGACGAACCAGACGCGGCTGACCGGGCGGGCATCGGCGAACAGCAGGCCGTAGCCGAGCGCGAAACCCGCGCCGAGCATCAGCCCGACGTGCGCGTACACCCATTCCGGGCGCAGCCCCAGCCCGAACGCGAACAGCACGACCAGCGCGCCGGTCATGTAGACGCCGCGCCAGCGGGCGACCCGCCCGCGCAGGGCGCCAGGCGTTTCATCTGTCAGTCGGAAGGCGGCGAAAGCGCTCGCGGCGATGCCGCCCAGCGCGACCAGCGCCACGACCGCCGCCAGAATCAGCAGCGAAGTCGAGCGATGGTCGGAGATGTACAGGGCGAGGTCGAACAGCACCGTCAGGCACAGGACGGCGAACGCGATCCACAGATTGCGCCGGGCGAGGCGAACGGATGTCAGCGCAACTATGACACGATGCCTTTCGTCACCCGCATGAACATGGCTTCGAGGTCTTTGGTCTCTTCGGCAAAGCCGAGGATAGCGATGTTGGCGCGGGTGATGCTGGCGTTCAGTTCGGCGACGCCGTTGTCGTCACCCGTATAGTCGATGCGCACGCGGAAGCGTCCGGCTTTCGGCTCTAGCTCGCTCACGCCGACGACGTTAGGCGCGCCGCTGACCAGCTCCTTGATGGCGGCGACCGATTCCTGGTCGCGCAGCGTGACAGTGATCTCGCGGTGCGGCTGTAGCTGGGCGCGCATGTCCTCCATGCTGCCCTGGGCGATCATCTGCCCGGCTTCGACAATGCCGATGTGCGTGCAGATTTCGCTCACGTCGGCGAGGATGTGCGTCGAGAAGAAGATGGTTTTGCCCATACGCGAAAGCTCGACCAGCAGCTCGCGGATTTCGACGCGGGCGCGCGGGTCAAGCCCGGACGCGGGTTCGTCGAGGATCAGCACCGACGGATCGTGTGCCAGCGTGCGCGCCAGCGACAGGCGCTGCTTCATGCCCCGGCTCAGCTTGTCGACCATATCGTCGCGGCGGTGCGCGAGATCGACCAGTTCGAGCAGGTCTTCGATCAGGCGGCGGCGCTCGCTTTCGGGGATGTCGTAGCAGGCGGCGAAGAAGTCGAGGTATTCCCAAACGCGCATGTCGTCGTACACGCCGAACTCGTCCGGCATGTAGCCGATGGCGCGGCGGACGGCGCGCGGCTCATCGGTGACCGAGTGCCCGGCGACCCATGCCTGCCCGCTGGTGGGGCGGGTGAGGGTGGTCAACATGCGCATGGTGGTGGTCTTGCCCGCGCCGTTGGGTCCGACGAAGCCGTAAATCGACCCGGCGGGCACTTCCAGCGACAGCCCGTTGACCGCCGTGAACTTGCCGAACTTCTTCACCAGGTCGCGCGATTCGATAATCAACTCAGCCATCGTGCCTGCTCTCTACCCGCATCCTGTATTCTATATAGATAGTATATCCGCCACCGCCGCATTATGTTCATTAATCGCCCGACAGTGAACGCACGGATTACACCATGATCATCGCCCGGTGGATCGATTTCAGGTTGAACGGCAGCATCGCCCAGTGATCGCCGAAGTCGGTGCTGTGCCAGACCTCGCCGTGAGCCAGCCCCGCGTAGAGGTGACCCGGCGCGTCCGGGTCGGTGATGAGCGCGTAAGCCATGTAGTTGAGCGGGTTGGGCAAGCCGCCCGCGAGACGCTCCCAGGGGCTGTCGTCGCGCTTGCGATAAATGCCGGCATTGGCTTTGCCATCGACGTGCGCTGCCGGGGCGGGAGACGAGAGACTCCCCGGCGGCGATACCGAGACGTACCATACGTCCGGGTCGCCGGGGTCGGCGGCGCACGCCCAACCATAATGGCGATCCAGCCCCTCGCTCGGCTGTGTCCAACGCTCGCCGGAATCGTGGCTGATGGCTGCGCCAGCGCCCGTGCCTCCGGCTTCGTAGACCCGGTTACCGCTGGTTGCATGGAATGTAATGCTGTGACAGTCGCGCATCGCTCCGGCTCGATGCGTCGTCCACGACCGTCCGCCATCACCACTGCGCACGACCGCGCCCGCCTCGATGCCCACGACGAGAACGTTCGCGTCGGTTGGCGAAAGGGCGATCCCCTGCACATACGCGGTGAACGGTGTCTCCGCCGGAGATAACCAGAACCAGCGCCCCGGAATTCGCCGGAACGAGTCGAGTTCGCTCCAGTTCGCGCCACCGTCGCGCGAGACATACATACGCGCGGGCTTCGTCCCGGCGTAAACTGTGCCCGGCTCGACGCGGCTCACGCTCACCGCTTTGACAGTCTGACCAGCCATCCCGGCAGGCTTCCAGCTTTTGCCCGCGTCGGTCGAGCGGAGCACGCCGTTTTGCTTCGTTCCCGCGTACACGGTCGTTGGGTTCAGTGGGTCGGCGGCGAGACAGCTCACGCTCTGCTCGCCGAGCAGATTCTCGACGAGCCAGCTGCCATCCGTCTGGCGTTCTGCCCGCGCCAGCCCGCTGCCGGTCGTTGAAATGAATGCGTTCGCGGTCATGCTGCCCCCTGACTCTCTGCGGACATGCCCGAAATCGACACTTCGCAGCCTAAAACGTCCCGGTCTGGGCGATGCTGAGTCGGCTGATGCGCGCGTACCCGCCCAGGTCGTCGGCGAGCAGGCGCACCTGCACCGCGTTTTGCGGACCCAGGAAGCGCTGCGGGTTGTCGACGGTCGCCAGATCGTCGATGACGTTGATGTGCTCCCAGTCCTGAGTCTGCCAGTTCCACAGGTAGACCGGGGTGCTGCGACCGGAGGTGTTGACGTTGTCGGCGACGATGTCGAGCGCCGTCACCCGGTCGAGCACGGCGTCCGGCAGCGGCGTGAACCGGAATACGACTTCCTCGCCGGGCTGCATCTGCACGTTGATCGGGGAAATGTCGGTGAAGCCGAGATATTCCTGCACCACCCACGTGAATTGATCGGGCGAGATGGTGACGCTGCTGGCGGTCGGCGGGACGCGCTCGCTGTGCAGCTCGACCAGATACAGCGTCATGTCCTGCGAATGCCAGTTGGCGCCGGTCATGTCGGTCGTCAGCGGCGTGGTGTCCGTCCACCCGGCGAAATAGACGCTGTCGCCGCGCCCGCTCGTGCCGTAGAAATCGTCGACGAACGAGGTGAGGAAATACTGGCGGCGGCGGTCTGCCTGAAGGTCGGGCGTATCGCCGAAGGGGATGCGCGTGATGTTCGGGACGAACCGGTCTGTCCCCATGATGTCGATCACGCTCTGCTTGGCGAGGTTGGCGGTGGTGCGGAAGGTGAAAAACGAGCTGGTCGAAACCGGGGTGCGCATCGCCGGGGCGGGCGCGTTGTCGCCCGGCAGCGTCAGGTCGAAGGTGGCGACTGCGCCCGGCGCAAGCGGCTGTTCGAGGTGCAGCGCCGTGCCGCGCGCCAGAATCACCGGGTCGCTCAGGGTCATGTCGCTGTCGTTGCGCACCGAGCCGCGCACGATCTGCTGCCCGTCGATCACGTCGTCGGCGATGGAGGCTTGCCCGCTGATCGCGGGCTTCTCGATGGTGTTGTTCAGGTGGAATCCGGCGATGAAGCTGGCGTCGACGTTGAAATCTTTCGCCTCGAACGCCTCGCCCTCGCGGATGTCGACGCTCGCCTGCGTATTGCGCGACAGAATACCCCCGCTTGCAGCGGGCGAAGATCGAGCCGAGGAGCAGATCGTCGTCGCCGCCGGTGAGCGTATACCCGAGCGGCGCGGCGGCAAGCCGACCAGCTCGTCGACGCGCGCCCGGTCAACGTCGTCCCACGACTGCACGACCGCCAGACGGTTGAGCGTGACTTCGTTGCCGCGCAGATTGAAGCCGAGGATGTACGACAGCACGCTGAATACCAGAATCAGCGCCGGGATGCTGATCCACGCCCACTCGCGGCGGTTGATCCGGTTGAGGATGAGATAGTTCGCTGGGCCGATCAGCGCGATGTACAGCGCCAGAAAGCCGCACAGCGGCAGAATATCCGGCAGCGGGTCGAAGCCGGGCAGAATTTCGGTCGCGCGCGACGCCGATTCCCAGTCGATGAAGCCGTTCGCCCAGCCGGGGCGCGGGTTGCCGTCGGTCGCCAGCGCGAACCACAGAGCGCGCAGTCCATCCCAGCCGCGCAGCGGCGCGTTGTTCGGGTCGGCAGCGAGATAATCGACCTCGCCCGCGCCGAACGTCCGGCGCGCCAGCAGCGGCGTGCCATCGTCGTCGGCAGCGTATATCTGTGCGTCGGGCGACAACGCGCGCCGAGTAGCGATCACGGTCGGATCGCTCAGCGCGGCGGTGTCGCGCAGCCACGCCGCCAGCGGCTGAAGCCCGTCCGATCTGGCGGCTGCCGGACGTCAGCGGCAGCAGATCGACGACCCCGGCGGCGGTCGCCTGCCAGTTCTGCCCCGCCCGTGACGATCAGATGACCGCCAGGCGCCACCCGGTCGACCAGCGTCTGGTACTGGGCAGTGCTGAAAGCGCGGTGTCGACATCCGAAAGCAGGATTAAATCTACAGAATCCAGGGCATGAGTTTCGGGCAGATTACTGATCGCCCAATCCGCCTGAAACCCGTTATAATTACCAGGATGCACGCTGCTCAAATCGACCGCGCCGACTGGCGAATCGCTGATCACGACGTTAAGCCGATCCTGCGGCTGGACGGCGCGCATCCCGGCTTCTTTCTGGGCGAGCACCGCGCCTGAATCGTCGATCAGCTCGACGCGAATTTGCGTGAGGAAGGAACGCGCCGTTATGTAGAGGAACGCGCTCTGGCGCGCCCCTCCCGGCAGCGTGATCGGCGTGCTGTAGGTGTTGGTGATACCGCTGCCGGAGGTTTCCGGTCGAACGACCAGCCGCCCGCTGACGGTCTCGCCGTCGTTGGCGGCGTGAATCACGACCGGCGTCCACTCTGAATCGCGGAAAAATCCGGCGAAGCCCGGCTCGACGGTCAGACTGATCGCAGGGCTTTGGGCGTAAATGGGCTGGCTGAACAACAACAGGAGCAGCGCTGGCAGCAGAAGCTTACGCATGAGAACGCGATCCAATCCGTTAACCATGTCGTGATATTAACATGGACGCGGCGTAATCGTATAACTTTTCGACAGAACATGGTTTCTAGTGTAGCAAAGGCGATTCGATGCGGGCACTCACGATTTTCTCGTTGTTGTTCATCCTGTTTGGCACCTCCCCTGGCGGTGACCGCACAGACCCCGGCTGGCGTATGCCCCGGACCCGGTCAACCGGGCGCTTTCAGGAACTGGGCACGAACTGCGCCAGCATGGGCGCAACACCGCCTGTTATGGTTTCAACAACGTGGAGCCAGCGTTCAACGTCCCGGTCGAGCCGGATTTCTTCACCACGACCAACGAGCGCGCCGACCTGCTGATCATTGATGCGCTCAAGACCGGGGCGCTCAACCTCGCCAACGACGATTGGGGTGTCAGTCTGATGAGCGTACAGGCGAACCTGCCCGATGCGCTGCCGGGGCGGGAGCGTCGTGGTCGTGCTGCTCGGCGGGGTGGAAGTCGAGGGCGACGTGGAGCCGAACGCGGTCGTCCCGCAGTCGACGCTTCAGGTGAGCGTGACGGCGGCGACCGACCTGCGCAGCGCGCCGAACACGCCCGATTGGAACGCCTCGAACGTGCTCGACAACGTGCTTGCCGGGGCGAGCGTGTCCGCCGACGCCATCGATCCGACCGGCGGCTGGGTGCGCGTGGTTTACAACGGCAAGCCTGGTTAGATCGACCGGACTGCTGTTGCCGAGGACGAGCAGCCTGACCGAGAATCGGGCCCGGACAAGCCTGACGCCGATGCAAGCCTTCTTCTTCCGCGTGGGCATCGGCGGCGTGTCGTGCGACGAAGTGCCGTCGGTGCTGGCGGTGCAGGGACCGCGCAATACCGCCATCGACATTCGCGTCAACCGCGTCGACGTGCGTGTGACCTCGACCATCATCCTGCAATCGCTGCCGCCCGGCGATACGCTGGGCGACACGCTGCAGCTCAGCACCATTTCGGGCGTGGCGATCATCAACCCGGATACCAACGAGCAGATATTCGTCCCGGCGGGCTACACCATCTTCATTCACCTCAAGGGTGGTAATCTGGAGAGCCTGGGGATTGAAGGTGACGCCGACGAGCGCGAGATCGACGGCGAATGGTACGGGCTGCGCCCGCTGACCGAGGAAGAGCTGGCGAAGCTGAAGCTGCTGGAAGGCGTGCCGGACAACCTGCTTAATTATCCCATCGACGTGCCTGAGATCGTGCAGGGGTCGTGCTTCAGCGGCTGCGAGCCGACGCTGTACTTCCAGGACCCGGCGGCGCTGGATGGCGCCCGGCTGCTGTGCTCGCAGGGGCTGCTGTCGCAAGACATCTGCCAGTATCTGGACATCCAGTAAGCTGAGCAGGGCAATCACCTGAGATCAAAAAAGGGCGCACATGTTGCGCCCTTTTTCGTTGGTTCGATGATCAATTACCGTACCAGCCCGCTGGCGGAGTTCGTCACCGCGCCGTCGTCCGCCTGAGCGACCAGCCGGGCGTACTTCGCCATGACGCCCCCGGTGTAGTGCGGAGTGGGCGCAGTCCACGCCCTGCGGCGCTCGGCAAGCTGGGCATCGCCCAGTTCGACGTTGAGGCTGCGCGCTTCGATGTCGACCGTGATGATGTCGCCTTCCTGAAGCAAGCCGATAGTGCCACCGACCGCCGCTTCCGGCGCGACGTGCCCGATCATCAAGCCGCGCGTGCCGCCGGAGAAACGCCCGTCGGTGACGAGCATCACGTCCGCGCCGAGTCCCTGCCCGACAATCGCCGCCGTCACCTGGAGCATCTCGCGCATACCGGGTCCGCCGACCGGTCCCTCGTAGCGAATAACCACCACGTCGCCCGCGACGATCTCGTGGTTCTGTACCGCCTGATATGCATCTTCCTCGCGGTTGAAGATGCGGGCACGACCCCGGAAGGTCTGCGGCTCGATGCCCTTCAGCTTGACGACGCTGCCGTTGGGCGCGAGGTTGCCCTTGAGGATGTGCAGCCCGCCGTGTGTGTTGATCGGGTTGCTGAGCGGGCGAATCACGTCCTGACCGGGTGTTTCGCGGGCGTAGGTGGCTTTTCGCCGAGCGTCCGGCTGGTGACGGTCAGCGTGCTGCCGTCGATGTAGCCGCCTTCGATCAGGCGCTGCGCCAGCACACGCACGCCGCCCGCGCGGTACATGTCGACGGCGTTGTACTTGCCGGTCGGCGTCAGGGTCGCAGATCAGCGGCGTCGATTTGCTGATCGCCTCGATTTCGTCAATCGTGAATGGATACCGGCTTCGCGCGCGAACGCCAGCGTGTGCAGCACGCCGTTGGTGCTGCCGCCGCTCGCCGCAATCGCCGCGACCGAGTTGATGATCGCCTGTTTGGTGACGATCTTGCTGGGGCGGAGGTCGTACTCGATCATCTTCAGGATCAGCTCACCGGCATCGACCGACACGCGATCCTTGTCGTCGTCCATCGCCGGGATGTCCGCCATGCCCATCGGGCAGATGCCGAGGATTTCGGAGACCATCGCCATCGTGTTGGCGGTGTACTGCCCGCCGCACGCGCCCGGTCCCGGACAGGCGACATCCTCGATTTCCTTGAGCTGCTCGGCGGTGATTTTTCCGGCGGAAAACGCGCCAATCGCCTCGTAAACGCTGACGATGGTCGTCGCCTGACCGTTGACCGGCTTGCCCGGCATGATCGAGCCGCCGTAGAGCATCAGCCCCGGAACGTCCATGCGAATCAGCGCCATGATCGTGCCGGGCATGGTCTTGTCGCAGGCTGCCAGCGCGATAATGCCGTCGAAGTAGTTGCCGCGCGCTTCCAGCTCAATCGAGTCGGCGATCATCTCGCGGCTGATGAGCGAGGCTTTCATGCCTTCCGTGCCCATCGTGATGCCATCGCTGATGCTGACGGTGTTGAATTCCAGCGGCGTGCCCCCGGCGCGGCGGATGCCTTCCTTGAGCTTGGCGGACAGGCGGCGCAGGTGGAAATTGCACGGACCGATCTCCGTCCAGGTGTTGGCGATGCCGATGATCGGCTTGCTCAGGTCGTCGTCGGTCAAGCCGATGGCTTTGAGCATCGAGCGCGCTCCGGCGCGGTCGACTCCTTCGAGCAGCGTGCGGCTGCGCGCGTTGAGCGCGACGTAATCGCGGACTTCCGGTGAATCAGCCATGAAATAGACTCCTAAGTACGTATGAGATTGACGCAGTGTGTCTAGATTGTACCGCCGAATACAGCGAACGCAGCAACCGCGCGCGCCAATTGGTCGTAAACAGGGTTATACAAGGAGGAGGTGGTACACCATGCTTCAGTTCATCGCCAAAGTGATTCTATCGCTGCTGTTCGGCAGGCTGCTGAACCGGTTCATCCGCTAGCGTTCTGGGACGCGGCTTCCACCGCCTGACCGTCGTGACTGTAGGGCAGGCTGATGCGGAAGCAACTTCCGGCGTCCAGCACGCTCTCGACCTCGATCTGCCCGCCATGCGCCTCGACGATGCGCCGGGCTATCGGCAAGCCGAGACCCGTACCGCCGGTGTCGAGCGACCGGGCGCGATCTGCGCGGAAAAAGCGCTGGAAGATGTTCGGCAGGTCGTCCGGCGAGATGCCGATGCCGGTATCGCGCAGCTCGATCACGGCGCGGTCGGCTTCGCGCAGCAGCGAGAGGCTGATCGCGCCGCCTTTGGGCGTGTAATTGACCGCGTTGATCAGCAGCTTGCTCAGCGCGCGCTCCAGCTCGACCTGATCCCCCTGAACGAACAGCGCCTCGTCCGGATGATTGAACGTCAGCGTCTGCTGCTTGTTCTGCATCGCGCCGTGCTGGTTGTCGATGGCAAGCTGGGCGATCTCATTGAGGTCGAGCGGCTTGAACTGAAAATTGGACTGCTCGTCGAGCGTGAGCATGGTCATCATGTCGGTGAGCAGGCGGGTGAGGTGCTGCTCCTGCGAGGCGAGAATCTCGACGCGCTGCTGGTGCTGCGGCGAATCGAGCGTGCGGCGCAGCAGCTCCAGGTTCAGCCGGATGACGGCGAGCGGCGTGCGCAGGTCGTGCGACACGTCCGAGATGAACTTCTTCAGCAGGCGCGAGCGCTCGCGCTCCAGCACAAGGTCAATCTTCTGCTGCTCGAGTTCTTTGCGCGCCGTAATGTCGCGGGCTTCGGCGATGAGCAGGACAACCGCGCCGCTCGCGTCTCGCATCGGCTTGATCGAGAAATCCAGTACGACGGCGCCTGGCTGCGTATCCGCGAGATGTATCTCGCCGGACACGATTTCGCCGCTGGCTGCGCGCGCGATAGCCGCCTTAATTTCCTCTCGGCGCTCAACGGTATCTCGTCCCAGCGTGGTATCCCAGATCGGTACGCCGATCAGGTCGTCGGGCGGCGTGCCACCGAGCATCAGCGCCGACTGATTGACTTCGACCAGCGTGCCGTCGGGCTTCATCAGCCCCATGAACTCGAACGCGCTGTCGAACACGGCGTGGAAGCGCTGCTCGCTGTCGCGCAGCGCGGTTTCGACTTCCTGACGGCGGCGCTGTTGCGAAATCAGCGTTCCCAGCAGCAGGACGCCAATCGGGAACAGGATGATCGTGGTCGGGAAGCTGGTCTGTGCGATGCTCAGCCCCAGCCCGGTCACGACTGCGGCGAAGGTCATGCCCACCAGCGCCAGTACCAGCCCGGTCACGAGCAGGATGAGGACGCTCGGACTTGCCTTACGCTGCCCGAAGTACTCGTGCAAGCCGATGCCGATCAGCGCCGCGACTGTCGCGCTGGCGAGCGCACCGGGCGTCCCAATGCCGCCGATGGAGATGCGATACACCATCACCATCACCGCCGCGATCACCGCCGGAATGACCCCGCCGTAAATGCCTGCGCAGCAGATCACGATGGTGCGGGCATCGTAAAACAGCCCCGCCGTCACCTGAACCGGCATGGTCATGCTGATGACGGCGAAACCCCCGAACACGACACCCTGAATCGTCTCCTGCACCCGCCGCGCCAGCCGCGCCAGCCGCAGGTCAATGAAGCCGTAAATGAACGTCAGCGCCAGCATCAGCGAGATGTTCTTGCTCAGGTCGATCAGTGTGCTCATAGGGGTTGGTATGCACCCTTGTGCCGGGAGAATACGTGTCTACACGTATTCTATAGGTGATTCGTGTCGTTGCCCATGAAGGAATGTTGCTGAAAACAAACCTGCCAGCAGAAGCGCTGCTGGCTGAGTAGGAGATGTCGATTGCGCGTGCCGGGCGTCCGTCAGGTTTCGGACGCGGGCATCTGTATCCAGAAGATCGAGCCGCCGTCGCGTGGGGAGAGATAACCGACGCGCCCGCGCTGTAGAGTGACCAGATGCTTGACGATCCACAAGCCCAACCCGGTGCTGCTTTCGCCGCCGGTCGGTCGCGGGCTGAGCTTGCCGAACTGCGTGAACAGCTTGTCCTGCTCGCTGATGGGGATGCCCGATCCTTCGTCCGCCACGTAGATGGTCACCGTGCTGTCATCGCATTCCGTCCAGACGGTCACGGTGCTCTGGGGCGGGCTGTACTTGATGGCGTTGCTGACGAGGTTGCCCAGCGCCTGACGAAAACGTGCCGAGTCGGCGCAGATGACTCCACGCGAGTCTTCCATGTCGAGCGTGATGTGCTTGCGCAGCGCGTTGACCTGATTTTCCCCCAGCACTTCGTCGATAATCGTCTCGGCGGCAATCGATTCGAAATGCAGGTCGAGCGCCCCGGTCTGAAGCGCGGCTGTGTCGAGGAAATCCTTGATGACGTTCTGCATCATGTCCAGCGACGACTCGATTGCTCCGAGCAGGCTGCCTCCGTCGGGGATGCAGTCCGCCGCAGGTTCCATCAGCGTCGACGCCATGCGGATGTTCATCAATGGACCCTTGAGGTCGTGCGACGCCATGCGCAGCAGGCGATCCTTCATCTCCTGCGCCGCCCGCAGCTCATTGATCGTCTGGTTGCGCTCGTCCTGAAGCTTCTTGAGCGCGAGCTGCGTCCGAACGCGCGCCAGCGTCACGTCCATGTCAATCGGCTTGGTGATGTAATCGTTCGCGCCCGCTTCTAGCCCCTGGGCAATCGACTGCCCGTCGCTCAGCGCCGAGATCAGGATGATCGGGATTTCGGCTGTCCTGGGGTTGGCGCGGATGGTGCGCAGCGTTTCCAGCCCGTTCACTTCCGGCATCATAATGTCGAGCAGGATGAGATCGAACGGCGCTTGCAGGAGGGTATCGAGCGCCGCCTGAGCATTGGTCACGCTGATAATGCGAAAATCACTCTTCAGCATCCGTTCGAGAAGGGTGAGATTGTGTCGTTCGTCGTCGACTGCCAGTACGAGCGGCAGAGTACCTTGCGCCATCAGCTTGTCCCGCTGCTATGCTGTGATTGTGCGATGGTGGGTAGCGCGTTCATCAGGGTATGTCTTGCAATTTGACCGAGTTCCAATTCGTTTTTACTCTATCTTCTACATTGACATTATAAGCCCCGGTCTTAATTATCTGACCTCGTTAGGCATAAGAATTTCCGAAGGTTTCCTCAAAAGTTTCTGAGATTGGTATAGGTTGGGGCGGCTGCTTGTCGAACGGAGGATCGTCCGGCGCTAGCGCTCAGCGGCTGCGGGAGAATTCAGCGCCAGCCCCGCTGCTTTCCACGCATCCAGCCCGCCTTCGAGGATGGCGAAGTTGGCGATACTGTGCTTCATCAGCAGGCTGGCGGCGACCTGCGCGCGCACGCCGCCCGCGCAGTGAACGATGATCGGGCGATCCTGCGGCAGCGCGTCGAGATGCTGCGGCAGCAAGCCGAACGGGATGTTGATCGCTCCGTCGATGTGACCTTCGGCGTACTCGCTGCTGCCGCGCACGTCGAGGATGTACGCGCCCTGCCTGATCTGCTCGACAGCTTGATTCAGGCTGATGGTAGGCAGCTCAACGTTGAGGTCGACAACTTCGCCGGGCGTGAAGTACCCGGGCAGGTTGTCCACGCCGACCGCGCGCAGCTCGGTGACCAGCCGTGCTCAGGCTTTCTGTCCGGCAATCAGGTAGGTGGGGGCGGCGTAATCGACAAACCAGCCGACGTAGGTGCTGAACTTATCGTCAGGCGGGACGTGCAGCGTGCCGGGACGTGTGCGCCATCGCCAGCGTCGCTCTTGAGTATCGCCGCGAGGATGAAGCCCTCCATCGGCTGCGGCGCTTCGAGGCCGTCGAGCAGCGCCGCGCCTTCCCGGTTGACGCGCTTCATCTGCGCGAAATAGGCGGGCGTCCTCGGCTGCCCGTCAAGCAAGCTGCGCGACGAGCGCCTTCATCTGCATGCTGAAAAGCCGGGTTGACGCGCCAGCCGAGCGTGGTCGAAGGCAGCGAGCCAAGCGCCTTGCCAGCAGGCGCTCCCCGCGCCGTGACCCGGAAAACCTGAAGATAGTCGGCATGTCTTGAAGCGCTGCACGTTGCGGAACTGGTCGCGCGCGCCGGGTTCGCTGGAGCCGACCACTCCCGCCGCCGTCTCCAGCAGGTCGGGGCGTCCTACGTCGCCGACGAACAGGCAGTCGTCGTAGAACAACCCGAACGGCGTATCGCCGTGCCCGACATCCGCGACCTGGAAAGATAAGGTGCTCCGGCGTGCGTGACCCGGTGTGGATCGCCTCGATGCGGATATTCCCAGATGCCAGCAGTCGCTGTCGCGCAGAAGGACAGTGTTCTCGTCGGCGAAGGCATACGACCAGTCGGCGCCGCCGAGCGCGCTTCAGATACAGCCGCGCCCCGGTTCGGGCGGCAAGCTCGCGGCTGCCGCTGACGAAATCGGCATGGATGTGCGTCTCGGCGACCTGCGTGATCGCCAGCCCCTTCCCGCCATCGCGCCGCTGCCAGATAAGGCGTGATGTCACGGGCGGGGTCGATGATCAACGCTTCGCCCGCTTCCTGCGAGCCGACATATACGAGGCTTGTGCCAGCGCCTTGTCGTAGAAGTATCTGAGGAGCATCCGCGTCTTTTCCCCTAAGCACCGAATCGGACGGTACATTCATGCCGTGCGAGCCATCCGAATGGCATTCACATGGTAACACGGAATGGAATAAATCGTCTAGCGGGAGCGGTAATCAGGCGCGCGAAAACGATGACCCGGTGCGCCGCGTCGTCAAGACACTGATACGCGATGTGCTTTAGAGAATTCCGGCAGCGACAACGACTAGTGCGACGATCACGACTGCGGCGACGGCGACCGCCGCGTACAGCAGCACGGGCTGGGGTGTCGATGTGGGTTGGGCGGCACGTACTTCGCCGGTGACGACTTTCAAGCCCTTGGCGGTGATTTCCCTCTCAAGCGAGTCGAGCATCTTCTGAGCATGGAGGTTGTCGGGCTGGACGCGCAGCAGGGCTTTGAGCGCGTTGCGCCGCTCGGTCAGCGACCCGGTCGAGCTGGCGACGATCCACAAGGCGCGGGGGTTGCGTCCGTCCTCACGGATCACGCGGAGGGCGTATTCGCGGGCTTCGTCATACCGCTTAACGCGAGCAAATTCGACCGCTTGAGCAAGCCAACGTTCGTGTTCGGCTGTCATAAGCTGTCCCCTGGTTCAATTGTGCTGACGATTTGGGATATCCCATCTATATTTTATTCAGAATGCCATGAAAGTACAAGAACTTATAGTACCCGAATACTTCAGTCACTTTTGGAACTACATCGTTCAAGCCAGATTTAAGGTAGGTTTAGCGGTTGTGGTAACTCGCATATAATACATCGGCTGAGACTGTTCCTGAGCACTAAGGGGCGAGTTGAATGTTAAGAGAAATCATCGTCTCAGCTAAGGTCCAAGCGAACGTCCCCAGTTCTGATCACCTTGCGCAAGCTGTTTGTATCCGGCTTCGTCGTCACCAGCTTCGTCGCTTACGCCGTCCACGACCACGCCTGTCAACGCCGACTCGGCGAATGCCGCCGCCCCCGACGATGGCGGCGAATCGAACCTGCTGCTCACCTCCAATCAGATTGTCCCGACCGTAATCGCGCCCGTTCCCGCGTCGCAAGGCGCGGACGCGGTATTCGAGCAGACGATACCGCAGCAGGCATCCGTGCCGTCGTCGACTCCGGTCACTCCGACTTTGACCCCAGTCCCCCCGACCTCGACGCCAGTCCCCGCCACCGCGACGCCCAAGCCGTAGCAGGCCGTCGACGGCGTGTACACCGGTCCGACGGTCGATGGGCGTTTTACGGGCGGCAGGTGCAGGCGACCGTCCAGAACGGGCAGCTTACCGATGTCCAGTTCCTGCAATACCCTGCTGACCGCCGCACATCGCAGCAGATCAACCGCTTTCGCCATGCCCTACCTGAAGCAGGAAGCGATCCAGGCGCAGAGCGCCTACATCAACATCATCTCCGGCGCGACCCTGATCAGTGAAGCCTCGCGCAGTCGCAAGTACTCGGCGCTGAACCAGGCGAAGAACCAATTTTGAACGAGACCCGCATCATGATGGGGATGCCGATCACGGTGGAAATCGTGGATGAATTCGTATCAGAACGTGCGATTGCCGCCGTGTTCGACTATTTCCAGTACGTCGACGAGACCTTCAGCACCTACAAGGAAGCCAGCGAGATTATGCGGATCAACCGGCGCGAGCTGGCGCTGGCAGACGCAAGCGCCGACGTGCGGGCGATCTTCGCGGCGGCGGAGCAGACCCGGCAGGAAACCTACGGCTTCTTCGACATTCGCCACAACGACAAGATCGATCCGTCGGGGATCGTCAAGGGCTGGGCGATCTACCACGCCGCCGACATCCTGCGGCGCATGGGCTACCGGAATTTCTACGTGGACGCGGGCGGCGACATCGAAGCTGTCGGCAGGAACGATCAGGGGCAGGACTGGCGCGTCGGCATCCGCAACCCGTTCAACATGGACGAGATCGTCAAGGTGCTGGCGGTGAGCGACTGTGGCGTCGCTACCTCCGGGACGTACATCCGGGGGCAGCACATCTACAACCCAGTGACGGGCGCGGAGTCCATCGACGAGATTGCCAGCCTTACGGTCGTCGCTGCCAACGTCTATGAGGCGGATCGCTTCGCCACCGCCGCCTTTGCGATGGGCAGGGACGGCATCATGTTCATCGAGCATCTGGAAGGCTTCGAGGGCTACCTGATCGACAAGAACGGTATGGCGACCCTCACCAGCGGCTTTGAAAGGTATGTCTGCCATGATTAGGCTGATCGACAATATCCTGAACCGGGTCACCATGTACCGGCTGGTCGTCTACTATCTGATTTTCCTGCTGGGCGCGGCGCTGGTACTGTGCATCACCGGGACGCTGCCCTACGATCCGTTCGCGCTGCTGTTCATGGTCGGCTTTCTGGTCGCGGCGTGCTGGCTGACGAACACGATCTTCGCCTGGGCGTTCCGCGTGCCCGCCAACGTCGAGTCGGTCTACATCTCCGCGCTGATTCTGGCGCTGATCCTGACGCCGCTGTCGGGCTATCAGGATTTGTGGTTCGTCGGCTGGACGGCGGTGCTGGCGATGGCGTCCAAGTATGTCGTGGCGATCAACAAGAAGCACCTGTTCAACCCGGTCGCCTTCGCCGTAGCCGTGACCGCGCTGACGATCAACCAGTCGGCGAGCTGGTGGGTGGGCGATGCCTCGATGCTGCCGTTCGTCGTGCTCGGCGGGCTGCTCGCGGTGCGCAAAATCCGCCGCTTCGACCTGGTGTTCAGCTTCTTCTTCGCGGCTCTGCTGACGATTGTGGCGTTCACGCTGCTGGGCGGGGACAATCTGGTGCAGGCGCTCCAGAACGTCGCTCTGTATTCGCCGCTGTTCTTCTTCGCCTTTGTGATCCTGACCGAGCCGCTGACAATGCCGCCGACGCGCAAACTGCAAACCTACTACGGCTTGCTGGTCGGCTTCCTGTTCGCGCCGCAGTTCCACGTGGGCGCGTTCTACACCACACCGGAGATCGCCATCCTGATCGGCAACGTGTTCGCCTATCTGGTCAGCCCCAAGACCAAGCTGATCCTGACGCTCCGCGAGAAATTGCAGCTTGCGCCGGACGTGTACGAGTTCGTATTCGCGCCTGCACGCAAGCTCGCCTTCGCCCCCGGTCAGTATATGGAATGGACGCTCGGACACCGCGACCGATACGCGCGGCAACCGCCGCTATTTTCACGCTGGCTTCCGCCCCGACCGAGGACGCTGCGCGTCGGCGTCAAGTTCTACCCTGATTCCAGTACCTACAAACAGTCGATGCTTGAGATGGACGACGACACCGAGATCGTGGCGGCGCAGATCGCGGGCGACTTCACGCTGCCGGACGACCGTCAGCAGAAAATCGTGCTGATCGCCGGGGGGCATTGGCATCACCCTGTTCCGGCAGTATGCTCAAGTTCCTGCTGGATTACGCGCCAGCCGCGCCCGATCACGGTGCTGTACTCCAACCGCTCGGTCGACGACATCGTCTATCGGGACGTGCTCGATCAGGCGCAGCGTCGGCTGGGGATCAGGGTGGTGTACACCATTACCGACGCGATCCATTTCCCGGCATCGTGGCGCGGCAGGGTCGGGCGCATCGACGCGGCGATGATCCGCCAGGAAGTGCCGGATTACCGCAGCGCCCTGTTCTACGTCTCCGGTCCGAACACGATGGTGGACGGCATCAGGGACGCGCTGCACCGGCTGCACGTCCCGGCGAGCCACATCAAGACCGACTACTTCTCCGGGCTGGCGTAAGAAAACCTCACCCCGTCTTGTGCGAGCCTTCGGTTCACATGCTCGACTCCCCTCTCCACAACGTGGAGAGGGGAAAGCAACCGAAGGTTGCCGGGGTGAGGTCAGTGTCTTGGCGGTTCAATATTCTATTCTTGCTATCGAACAGATGAGCGATGCGCTATAATCGGTGATGTCGTGAAGATGCCGAACGATCAGGTCAGATGCAGCTTTCGCTCTTTCAGGAAACCTTTAAGCCGGACGCCGAAGCGCTGGCGCGCTGCCTGCGCGCCGACGTCGTGGCGCTTGACATTGAGACCGATACGCGCTGGAATGGGCTGGGTCCGAAGATTGACTACGGGCTGAGCTACCCCGCCGACGTGATCGTGATCGCGCTGGCGTGGGACGAAGGCGGCGCGACGCGCACGACGGCGCTGGCGGCTCCCTTCGATAAGGTGGCGCTCGCCTTCGTCAACACCCTGATCGGCGGGCAGGCGCTCCTGGTCGCGCACAACGCCGTGTTCGACTTCCGCGGACTGAGCAAGCTCACAGGTGGGCGCATCCCGGAACGCATCTGGGATACGGCGGCTATGGCGCGCCTGCTGCATCCCGCCGTCAATGCCAGCTACAGCCTGCTGGCGGTTGCGGCGGCGCTGCGCGTCCCGTTCCCCGAATCGCAGAAGGCGATGAAGGGCGAGCGCGGCAGGCTGCACAGGCTGCCGCTCGAACTGACGCTCCAGTACGCGCAGGACGACGCGAAGCTGGCGCTCGACATCTACCGCAAGCAGTGCCAGCTTCCGGCTGATCCCGAACTGATCGACTGGGAATGCCGTGCTGCCCGCGAATACTGTCGCATGGCGGCGGAAGGCATCCGGCTGAATGCGCCGTATGTCGAGCGGCGGCTGGCGGAGCTTGAGGCGCAGCGCGAGCCGCTCGTTGCCCGGCTGCGCGCCGACGGCTTGCATACGCCCGGTAGCTCGAAGGCGCGGGCGGAGTATCTGTACCAGCAGAAGGGGATTCCGCTGCCGCGCTGGCGCGAGTCGTCGGGGATGTACTTCACCTGGGCGGGGCGCAAGCGGCTGGAAGCCAACCCGGGCGCAATGGTCGAGCTGGGCGACCTGAGTACGCGCTCGGACGTGATCGATCGTACATGGAGGACGGCAACCCGTATGCCGACCGCCTGCAGGATTTGGCGACGTTTCTGGAAGTCGACTGGCTAATCTCGAGCGCTGCGCGGCTTGCAGGATCACGCGGCGCTGGACGGGCGGCTGCACAGCCTGGTCACGACCGCGACCGAGAGCGGCAGGCGCGCATCGAGCTACCCGCACATGCAGAACTGGAAGATGCCCGCGATGGCGGGCGTGGCAATCGGTGACGACGGCTTCACCCTGGTCGAGATCGACTACGGCAACGCCGAGAACGTCATGGCAGCGCTGATCGCTGCCGACAGCAATCTGGCTGCCGCCTGCGCCGCCGAGGATTTCCACTCGACGATGGCGGCGCAGTATTTCGGGGCAGGTGGGAGCGCGCCGACGCCGCCCAGCGCAAGCGCCTGCGCAACCTGTCCAAGAAGATCACCTACGGGACGGCATACGGCATGGGCGCGGAGCGGCTCGGCAAGAGCATCGGCGTCAGCACGAACGAGGCGCAGCGGCTGATGCGCGCCAAGGACGCCGCCTTCGCCAGCGTGACGCGGGCGCGAAGCCGCCAAGAGCAAGACCCGCAGCGGCGGCATCCTCGAATTGTGGACGGGGCGCAAGGTCGCCGTGCCGACCGCCTTCGTCGCCTGGAATTATCTGTGTCAGGGCGGCGTCAGCGAGGTGCTGAAGCGGGCAATCGTCACCATCTCGGAGACGTTCCGGGCGCGCGGGATGCGCTCGCGGGTGGCGCTCGACATCCACGACGCGCTGATCCTCGAAGTCGCCCACGAGGAATGGGACGACGCCATCGCGCTCGCCTGCCAGATTATGCGCACGAGCACGCCCAACGACCTCAACAACCGCACCAACCCGCCGATCCGCTGGCACGCCAAGCCGAATCCGGCGGAGAATCAGCGCAAGTGGGGCGCGACGCAGTACCATCCCACAGGCAGCGAATGACCCGATTGATCGGCACGCTGGCGGAGAAATCGCTGCACGCGGCGCTCAAGGCGCACTACGCCCAGCCGGGCGACGCGCTCGAATGCGACCTCGGCGGCTACGTGATCGACATCGTGCGCGGGCTGCCGGACGCGCCCTCGTGCATCGAAATCCAGACGACCAGCCTCGCCAAGATGAAGCCGAAGCTCGGCGCGCTGCTGGATCACTACCCGGTGCGCGTCGTGTACCCCATCGCCCACGAGCGGCACATCGTGCGCATCGACAGCGACGGCGTGATTATCAGTCGGCGCAAATCGCCCAAACGCGGGACGGTGTACGACCTGTTCGCGGAGCTGGTCAGCTTCCCGGCGCTGGCGGCGCACCCCCACCTGACGCTGGAGGTGCTGCTGGTGCGCGAGGAGCAGGTGTGGATTGACGACGGGCGCGGAAGCTGGCGGCGTAAGCATTGGAGCATCCACGACCGCCGCCTGATCGACGTGGTGGAGGCGGTGACGCTGGCGACGCCGGACGATTTCGCGGCGCTGCTGCCCGCCGGGCTGCCATCGGAGTTCGACAGCGGCGAACTGGCGCAGGCGATCCGGCAGCCGCGTTACGTGGCGCAGAAGATGGCGTACTGCCTGCGGGCGACGGGTGTTCTCAGGGTGACGGGCAAGCGGGGAAGGGCGTTGGTGTATGGGAAGTGTGGATGTGAAACTATAGGCGAGCGATAGCTACGAGAAAAACGGTGTGAACTGTGAATATGCTGGTTTTCTATCTCTCCAACTGTAGGTTGAATTCCGACCGGATTTTACTCAAGTTACTCACGCTGTAAAAGCTGCAGAACCGAATTTTCCATGCCAGGTATCTAATGTTAGTAATGTGCAACTCTCACCACTCGAAACATTGGTCACCACTACATCTGACGCATCAAATGTAAGCTGAAGTGTGTCTAAGGGCATCCACGCTCTCGACCAAAAGAAACTAATATGTAAGCCAAATTTCGGATTGATGCGCATTATTTGGTATGGACCACCAATTTTCTGCGGCTGAGTATTGCGAAATCGCTCCCCTGTGTCACTGTAGACCATCATCGAACGCATAAAATCGGCTTCAGGAAATCCTCGTCCGGAGTTAATGAAGTGTTGAGACATCGCATCGAGGAAGGCTGCCTCCTCTTTTCCCGAACCAATAGCTGCGAAATTCGAATGACGTTGACAGATTACATCCCTTTGGCGTGTAAATGAGAAGGTGTAGATATGCCCCTCAAAAAAGGGGAGATATCCGGACATATTCCCCTGCTGGTCATATACCTTCGACGGTCTCATATATTCCTGAGCGCTTAGCAGGAATGTTGTCGAAAGGAGTTGCTCAATCGGCTGTTCTTGAATGGCATCACGAAGCCACTTACAAATGTCGCCTGCAAATTGTGCAATAACGAGGCTTCGTTTGTATTCAAGTAGATGCTTTTCGGTAAAGAGGAATTGTACGATCTTATATGCGCAGTCTACGTAACCGGAGAAACCTAGCACTATTGGAACGAATCGGTTTTTGAACTCATACGGCAAGTACATCAATTTCTGTAAGGCGAAATTCTGCTCGTAACTCTCATCCCCATAGGACACTCTGCTGTCAGATACGACCATTATTTCGTCATGATAATTAACTGCATACACAATTGTCATAGTCTTTTGATGGGCAAGAACGTGTCTCCTTGAAAGCGATCGGAGCTAAGGCAATTCTAAGCCTCAATCCCCTTATTGCTGCAAGTTTTCTTGCTTTCAGCATGAAACCACTATTCCCTGCCCCTCACGTCCCCGCGAACGCCGTCGCCGCCTGGTACACCTGAAGCTGCCCCGGCGGGAAGAAGTACAGCCCCAGCCCCGGCATCTTCACCCGCAGGTCGAGCATGTTGTACCCCTCGCTCAGGTGTATCCGCGCGTCCGGGCGGTTCACGTCGGTCAGCGGCGAGTAAAATGCGCGGTACTGCCGATCCATCCCCTGCATCAGTTCCTCCGCCGGGCGGCTGATCCAGACGTTGACGGTCGAATCGAACAGCTCCCAGTGGTCGTCGACGTAAATCTCGATCCAGCCGTGCCAGCCGCTGGTCAGCTCCCACGCGCGCCAGGTCAGCCCCAGCCGCTGGTCGATGTCGGCAGCCGCCAGCGTGTACGTGCCGCAGTGGGCGCGCGCCTGTCCCGCGAAATCCAGCAGCGACGTGGGCAGCGGGGTTTCGCCGTAGATGTGGCTGATGTGCACCAGATACATCGTGAACAGCCCGGCGAGGCGGGTCGGGTTGGATTCGTGCCACAGGTCGGCGAGGCGCTCGCGGTTGGCGTCGTAGTAGGCGGCGACGGCGTCGAGCGCTTCGGCGTCGGTTGCCGCGCCCCCGATGATCTCCTGAAGCGTCGGCATGTCGGGTCCGGGGATGGCTTCGTACACCTGGCTCGACGCCAGCGTCGTGTTGGTGCGGATGGCGTTGAACAGGAAGGTCACGGTCAGGTACGTGCCTAACAGGAACGCGAGCACCATCAGCAGGATGACGATGATCGCGCGCAGGATACGGCGGCGCAGGCGCATGGATTCCCCTTCACGGGCAGATGTCGGCTCGGCGTGCAGATCGCCGCATCAAACAGCGGCGCTACGCTTGATCGTACCACCGCTTTGCCGTGCCTGAGCCTGCAAGTCCGCCGCGTCAGCTTGCGAGCGACGCTTCGAGCATGTGCGCCGCCTTCTGCGCGTAGACCGAGTCCGGCGGGCACGAGTCGATGCACCAGCCGAAGCAGGTCTGCGCTCGCTCGATTTCTCCGGCTTCCAGCGCCGCGTAGCCGAGGTTCAGCACGGCGGAGGGATCGGTCGGGTCGTGGTCGAGCGGCGCCTCGAAGACATTGATCGCGTCCGCCGGGCGACTGGCGGTGTTGTAGGCGACGCCGAGGTTGAGCGCCGTCGCGGGCGTGTCGGGCGAGAGCAGCCGGGACGCGATCTCGAATTCCGCCGCTCCGGCTTCGGAATCCTGCTCCTGCTGCAAATAGAGCAGCGCCAGGTTGTAATGCACCTCGCCGTCGTCGGGCACGAGGTCGAGGTAGCGTCGGTACAGGGCGATGGCGTCGTCGTACTGTCCCTGAAACTGATACAGCAGCGCCAGATTGCGGTAGACGACGTGAGTTGGGCTAATCTTCATCGCGCAAATTCTCCAAAAACTCTTGGAAGCCGCCGGCGAGCCACTAGATGTTGGGAAAGTTTTCGACACTCCCAGAAGCAGTATCAAGCTCTTGCTCATGATCCCAAAAGTAAACTTTGCCCTGGGTTGAGCCGTCAAGACTGAGCAATACTCGATTGCCCCCCGGATCGTCAGCAATCGGAACGAAACCGTTTGGTAGCCTACCTTCCAGCACTGCTATATCATCTTCTAGATCGTTATACTCACCGGGCGCTCGAAGTGCTTGGCTTCCTGTCGCAGTATGAGTCGCTGCCGTATCACGTCGCCCGGCTGGTGCAGGAAGTCTACGCCGACATCGAAGCGCGGCTGTCGCCGGATGTGTGCGAGTCAGGCTCCGACCGCGGCAAGGCGCCGCTAATGGAGACCGTCGTCGCCGAGCTTCTGCGCGAGAGTGGATGAATTGCCGCAACAAAAAAGCGAGGATACCAGCGTATCCTCGCTTTTGTTTGTGACTCCGGGGGGACTCGAACCCTCAACCAATTGATTAAGAGTCAACTGCTCTACCATTGAGCTACGGAGCCATTTCTCTTACGCCCGTAATTATACCAAAGCGAAAAAACGGGCGTCAAGGCTCGGCTGTCGCGCGTCTTCTTCACCTCTTGCGCCGTGTCAGATTGCCCGATTTGCCTGTACAATAAGGCGTGTAAGCACCGCAGAGAGGAATCGATTGACGCAGCTTTCGCCCCAATCCACCGGGTTAACGTCCGCACAGGTCGCCGAGCGGGTGGCGCGCGGCGAGAGCAATCACTACCGTTCGCGCGTCGGTCGCACCTACTGGCAGATCATCCGCGATAACCTTCTCAACCTGTTCAACATCGTCTTCGGCGCGCTGCTGATCACGGTGCTGAGCTTCCGCGACTACTCGACCGCGTTCTTCGCCGGGTTCAGCGTCGTCACCAACACCTTCATGGGGATGCTTCAGGAGATTTTCGCCAAGCGCAAGCTCGACACCCTGGCGACACTCGCGCTCAGCGACGTGCAGGTCTGGCGCGACGGAGTCGTGGCGACCATCTCCATCAGCCAGATCGTCATGGACGACGTGCTGCCGCTGGAGCCGGGCGACAAGATCATGGTCGATGAGGAGATCATCAGCAGCGATGCCCTCGAAATCGACGAATCGCAGCTTACCGGCGAATCCGACGCCGTGATGAAGAACGCGGCGACCGGGTGTCGTCGGGGTCGTTCTGCGTCGCCGGAGCGGGGTCATGCGCGCGACGACGGTCGGCAGGGCGAGCGCCATCAACCAGCTCTCCGACCTCGCCAAGCAGTACCGGCACGTCCTGACGCCTGACGCAGCAGCGTATCGCCTATCTCGTGCAGCTTTCGGTGGTGATCATGGTGGTCTGCGCACGCCGATGATCTTCATCGCCGGGTACATTCAGCACCAGACGATCATCACGCTTAGCGTCTTCCGCGACGCGGTGGTGTTCGTCGCCAGCATCGTGCCGCAGGGCTTGGTGCTGACGGCGATCCTGTCGCTGACTATCGGCGCAATCAACATCAGCCGTAAGCAGACGCTGGTGCAGCGCGTCAACGCCGTCGAGGTCGCTGGCGAACGTGACGACGCTCTGCTTCGACAAGACCGGCACACTGACGCGCAACCGGCTGCGCGTGACCGAGATCGTGCCGCTGGCGAAGCTCTGGAAGGCGAGGTCGTCGAGCGGCTGCGGCAGTGCCACGGGCAATCTGTCGCACCTCAACCGCACGGCGGCGGCGGTCGCCACTTCATCTCGACGGCGGCAGCGACGTGCCGCCCGCGCTCCCGGCGGTGGTCAAGACGCGCGAAGTGCCGTTCACCTCCGCGCGCAAATGGGAGCGATTGTGCTGCCGCAGGAGACGCTGATCATGGGCGCGCCGGAGCGCGTCCTCTGCCCGGAGGACGACGACGCGCTCAAGCGGGCGGCGGCGCTGGGGGCGCAGGGGCTGCGCGTGCTGGCGCTCTCGCATTCGACGACGCCGATGCAGGACGGCAAGCTCGACCCGCACCGCGACTCGCTGGCGCTGATCATCCTGAGCGACGAAATCCGCGAGAATATTCAGGCGACGCTGAGCGCGTTCGAGCGGCAGGATGTCGCCCTGAAGGTGATCTCCGGCGACAACCTCGAAACCGTGCGCGAGATCGCCCAGGAAGCCGGGCTGGATGTTAGCGTGGGCTATACGGGCGACCAGCTAGAGGCGATGTCCGATACGGAACTGGAGCAAGCCGCCGTCCATGGGCGCGTTTTCGCTCGCATCGAGCCGGAGACCAAGCGCAAGCTGATTCGCGCGCTCAAGCGGCGCGGGCATTACGTGGCGATGGTCGGCGACGGCGTCAATGACGTCCCGGCGCTCAAGGAAGCGCACCTCGCCGTTGCCATGAACGACGGCGCGCAGATCGCCAAGGATATCGCCGATATCGTGCTGCTCAACAACGCCCTGACGACTCTGCCGCTGGCGTTCAGCGAGGGGCGGCGCGTCACACAGACGATCTTCGGCACGACCAAGATTTTCCTGGTCAAAAATTTCTACAGCCTGATGTTTTTCTTGTTCGCCGGGCTGATGCTGATGCCGTTCCCGCTCAACCCGATCCACATTAGCTGGGTGACCTTCTGGGTGATCAACGTCCCGGCGACGCTGATCGCCTTCCGCCTGATCAAACCTGCGGGGTTGCACAAATTCCGCCACGACGTGATCGACTACGCCCTGACGGCGGGCTTCGTCGGCGCGGTGGGGATGGCGGCGGTCTACGCTTTCGCTTATCTCACCAGCGATCACGGCTTGGCGCAGGCGCGCAGCACCGTGATGCTGTTCATTACGCTGTTCGGGATGCTGTGCCTGTGGAATATTCACGGCATCCGCTTGCTCCAGCCGAGCACGCTGCGGGGAAACCTGCGCGTCTTCTTCCTCGGCTTGGCGCTGGGCATTGCCTCGCTGTTCCGGACCCTACATCGCGCCGCGCTGGCTCGAATTTACCCCGCCGACGAACGCGCAGTGGGGGTGGTACTTGTCACCTTCCTTGCGACGGTCGTCATCCTGTACGTGGTGATGCGCCTGCGCTGGCTGACCGAGCGGTTGTGGAAGCTGTTCGAGCCTTAACTCTTTAATCTTTCGGTGCGCTTGTACGGACGTTATAGATAGCGCTGCGGACATCGCAACATAAGACTCATCAGGAGATCACAAAGAGTCGTGTCCGCTGGGATCGACTCTCTATTCGTGCGCCCCTATCGTGTGACAAGACGCTAGTTCAGATCTTCCCGAAGAATTTCCACCAGCGCGCGATGAACCGATGGAAGCCATCCGACGGCTTGCCGAACATTAGCGGGCATACCCCGGCGATCACGCTGATGTTATGCTGCTCGCAGAATTCGACCGCTGGCTGGGACACGCTCGTCCCACCGCCATGTATACCGTGATGCATCCACACCCGGCTTACGCCCGCCTCGATGCAGTCTTGCACGACCTGTTCGGTGGCTTCCGGCTTGGTGACAGCGATCACGCCGTCGACGCCGCCGGGGATGGTCTTGAGGCTCCGGTAGCAGGGTTCTCCCTCGATCTCATCGGCGTTGGGGTTAACGGCGAATACCTGGTAGCCATGCTTGCGCATTTGCCTGTAAATGGCGTTTCCGGTCGCTTTGCCATCGCGCGCGACACCCGCGACCGCGATCCGGTCATGGGACAGGAAATCCTCGACTTTTTCGGCGAGTGTTGCTGACATATTCGCTCCTTGCGTACAGCCAGTTCGCTGCGCAGAACGCGCAGTCGATTTCACTGTAAGGCAGGCATTTGCCGATTTGCTAGTGATAGGTGTAATCGGTTGGCGGTGACGTGTTCACCGGAAATGAAGCGGATTCCAGCCTACACATACACCGAGCAGCCGCGCGCCTGTAGCCGCTCGATCCACCCCGGCAGCCCATCCAGTGGATTCCAGCGCAAATCGAGCTTTTCGAGGTTGGGCAGGTCGCCGAGGCTGTCCGGGAGTTGGGTCAGCTTGTTGCCGCGCAGGTCGAGGTAGGC
Organism: Anaerolineae bacterium; assembly: GCA_046328655.1. Taxonomy (GTDB): domain Bacteria; phylum Chloroflexota; class Anaerolineae; order Aggregatilineales; family Phototrophicaceae; genus Flexifilum. The sequence goes on from JAXLWE010000015.1 coordinate 42,028, forward strand.
GAGGCGGTGCAGGTCGCCAATTGAGCCAGGCAGTTCGATCAATCGGTTGTTGCGCAGGTCAAGTTCGGTCAGCCGCGCCAGCTTCCCAATCGCGTCTGGCAGGGCTGCCAGTTGATTGCCCTGCAAGTACAGCCGCCGCAGGCTGGTTAATTCGCCAATCGACTCTGGCAGCGCCGTCAACTGGTTATTCCGCGCGTGCAGTTCTTTCAGCCGCGTCAACCTGTCAACGGCATCCGGCAGCGCCGCCAGCCGGTTGTTGTCGGTGCGCAGTTCTTCCAGCGCCGTAAGGTTGACGATGGTTTCGGGCAGCGCCGTCAACTGGTTGTCGCCCACGTTCAGGTAGACGAGACGGCGCATGTCGCGGAACAGCGACTCCGGTAGCGCCGTCAGTTGATTATCGGTGAGATAGAGGAATGTCAACTCCAGCAGATCGCCGAGCACATCGGGGATGGCGGTCAGCCGGTTGTGCCCCAGATCGAGCACGCTGAGCTTGCGCAACGTGCCCATGCTTTCGGGCAGCGCCATCACGTCGGTATTGTAAATATACAGGTAGCTCAGCCATTTGAGGTCGCCGAGTCGCCCCGAAATGCTCGTCAGGGGGTCTTCGCCGAGCGCCAGCAGCGTCAGATCGGTCATCTCCCACAGGGCATCGGGGAGCGCCGTCCAGCCGCAGCCCAGCAGCGACAGCGCCGCTGCTGTGTCTGCATAGCTGAGCTTGCGCGCGAGGATTTCGTGTCGCGGCACGCGCGGCAATTCCGCGATTCCCTGTTCACGAAGCGCTGCTTCCAGCGCGACGAATGTGTCCACAGGCTACACCGTGATGTCCCACGCGGCGAGGTCGGCAAAGAAGCGGTGCGCCGTCAGGTCGAGGTGGATCGGCGTCAGGCTGGCATAGCCGTTGTGCACCGCCCAGATGTCCGTGCCTTCTTCCTCGAACTGACCGCCCGGCGGCGGTCCGACGATCCGGTAGACGCTGTTGTTGACTTCCAGCTCGTCCTGATAGATGCGCACGCCCTGGCGCGTCAGGCGAATCCCCTTCACAGATTCGACCGCCGGGACATTTAGATTGAGGATCGTCAGCGGCGGCAGTCGTTTGGCGATGGCGCGCTCGGCGACGGCGACAGCAATGCGCGCCGCCTCCAGATAATCCTCGACGCGGCTGGCGTCGCCGGTCACCAGCGACACGGCGACCGCCGGGACGCCCTGAATCGCCGCTTCGAGCGCCGCCGTGACTGTGCCGCTGTAGGTGATGTCCTGTCCGAGATTCGCGCCCCGGTTGATGCCGGAGACGACCAACGCGGGCGGCCACTCGACCATGCCCAGCGCTGCCAGCGCGATGCAGTCCGCTGGAGAGCCGCCGACCGACATGGCGCGCGTGTTATCCGCCAGCGCGACTTCGCTGACCGGAATATCCTGAAACAGCGTCTTTTTGTGCCCGCTGGCGCTCTGGTTGAGCGCGGGTCCGATCACCTGCACGTCGGCGAGGCTGCGCAGAGCAGTCGCCAGGGCGAGAATCCCCGGCGCTTGCACGCCGTCGTCATTGGTTACGATGATTTGCATACTAAACGAGATGCTTCTGGCGCGATGAGCGCCTGCCGTGATACTCGACCAGTTTGATGATCTCACCATTGAGAACAATAAGTTTAGGCGATTATACCTTCGTGGCAGGTAACGCAGGGGCACGACACGTCGTGCCCCTGCCAAGGGATAATCCCCTAAGTTTATAGGGATAGAAGACGCGGTGCAAGAGACGGTTGATTTCGCACTCGGGCTGCTCCCAGAACTTGCTCAGGTCGAAGTCTAGATTTTCTCAGCATCCGGATGTAAGTACCCTTTCTCCGGGCGATGCCTATTGAGATGCCACAGGGGTCAACGCTGTGATGTGGTGATCATCTGTGCAGCCCCCAATTCGTGGGTGGCTGTCTCTTGATCCCCGTCTTCACCGGGCCACTTATGGTAGACTCATAAGCGGTACTGCAATGCAAGTGCGAAGCAGGTGTGACACTTGAAGTACTCAATGAAGTCGAGCGCATCGCCCCTATTTTCCAGATACCGGAGAGTAGGGGCTTTTTCAATGGGTAGTTTTAAGGATTGGTTAAACACACAACCAACTCTTAAGAATCCTGGGCACCCAGCAAAGGAAATATGATGACTACACGGAGATACTCTGTCGTCCGCGCAAAATTTTCTCTGGCGATTGCTCTGGTGCTCTTCGTCCTGGCGGCGTGTCAGTCCATCGGCGGCGGCAGCCCGGCGGTGACACTGCGTATCGTCTCTGGGTCGGAGAACAGCACGCTGGCTCCCATCATTCAGGACTGGGCAAAATCTCAGGGCTACGCCGTCGAGATGACCTACCTTGGCTCGCTCGACATCGCCCGGATGCTGCAAACCGGCAGCGTGCCCTACGATGCCGTCTGGCCCGCCAACCGTCTCTGGCTGGACTACGGCGATACGCACAACATGGTCAAGCACGACGAAAGTATCCATGCGGTCGCCCGTGGTTTTCGGCGTCAAGCGTTCCGTCGCCGAACGGGTCGGCTGGATCGACAAAGACGTGACCATGAACGACATCCTGCAGGCGACCGAGGCGGGCGACATCCGCTTCATGATGACCTCGGCGACTCAGTCTAATTCAGGCGCGCTATTCTACTTCGGGGCGCTCAATGCCTTCGCGGGCAATCCGACCGTCGTGACCAGCGACGATCTCAATAATCCCGACGTTCAGGAGAAGATCAAGCGCATCCTCGCACGGTTGACCGTTCCAGCGGCAGCAGCGGCTGGCTCAAAGACCTGTTCCTGCAGCAATACGACCGATCTGACGCGATGGTAAATTACGAAGCCGTCGTGATCGAGGCGAACACCGAGCTAACCCAGAGCGGGCGCGAGCTGCTCTACGCCATCTATCCGGTCGACGGCTTGGCGATTGCCGATCTGCCGCTCGCCTACGTCGATCATGGCGACAAGCAGAAAGAGGACACCTTCCTCGCGTTGCAGCAGCATCTGCTCTCGGAAGATGTGCAAAGACAGCTTTTGCAGCGAGGGGCGTCGTGCCACGTTGGTGGGCATTCAATTGGGCGGTGCCGATACATCGGTCTTCAAGCCGGACTGGGGCATTGACGTCAACCGGGTGCTTCAGCCGATCCGCTTCCCTTCGCGCGACGTGATTGCCGAAGCTCCTCATCTTCATCAGGTCGCCTTCCGCCGACCTCCTGCACCGCCTACGTGCTCGATTTCTCCGGTAGTATGGGCAACAACGGCGAGGACGATCTCAAGGCGGCGATGCGAACTCCTGCTCGATCAGGATATTGCGCAGCAGTATCTGTTGCAGGGGCATCCCGGCGATGTCAGCACCGTCATCCTGTTCAACGACGGCGTGATCAATCAATCCAACATCGATCAATGGACAGTGACCGGCAACGACGGCGACGCGCTCCGGCATCTGGAGCGTCAGATACAGGCGACGAATGCCGGTGGCGGGACGAACATCTTCGACTCAACCCGTTTCGCCCTCCAGCGCCTCGCGCAGCTTCGAACCCAGGAATGTTTGCCCGCCGTCATTGTGATGACCGATGGTCAGGATAACGCCGGCAATTGGGGCGCGCTCCAAAGCTATGTTCACTCGACCGAGAACGACATCCCGGTGTTCGCCATCACGTTCGGCGACGCCGATGCCAGTCAGCTTGAGCCGATGACATCCATGACCTATGGGCGCATCTTCAACGGCACCGACGACCTGGTCACCGCCTTCCGCGAAGCCAAAGGGTACAACTAAGGAGCCTATCCGTGAGAAGCCGAAATCTTACCCTTGTACGGTCGCTGATCGTACTGGCGTTCATCGCCGTCGTCGCCATCATCCTGCTGCTCTCGTTGATTCAGCGGACCACTCCGCACGAAGTCCAGCAGGTGACCTGCTATGTGGGCAGCGAGAAAGCAGGTTTTCTCGATAACCCGGAAGTCAAGACCATCCTGCGCGACCAATACGGCTTGGAAGTGTCCTACACCAAAATGGGCAGCATCGAGCAGGCATACGTCGATTCGTCGCAGGTCGACTGCCTCTGGCCCTCAAACACCAGCGCCCTTGAGATTTACCGGGACGCCCATAAACAGGAATTTGATGCCGGGAGCATCAGCTACGAGACGATGTTCAACTCGCCGATTGTGCTTTATTCATGGGGTCCGCTGGTCGACGCACTCGTCCAGCAGGGGCTGTTCACGCCGGTCGACAATTATTACACGGTCGACACCGCTCAACTCGTGAGCCTGCTGTTCCAGTCACCCGCACCCTCGTGGCAAAGCCTGAATGTGAGCGGGCTGTACGGCAATTTCAACATCATCACAACTGATCCGACGCGGAGCAACTCCGGCAACATGTTCTACGGGCTGCTGGCAAATATGCTGGTGGGTGGTCAGGTCGCAACGCTCGATTCGCTCAAGGATCAGCTTCCATCAATCAAAGCTTACTTTGAAAATCAAGGCTACATGGAAGAAAGCTCCGGCGTGCTGTTCGACCGTTTCATCAATACGGGGATGGGCGCGAACCCGATCATCGCCAACTATGAAAGCCTGTTGATCGAGTTCTCGGTGGCGCACCAGGATAGTCTGGACATGATCCGCGATGAGATTCGCATCATTTATCCCACGCCGACCGTCTGGTCAGCGCACCCGCTGATCGCCCGTACCAGCGCTGGCAAGCGGCTGATCGAAGCCCTGCGCGATGAGCAGTTGCAACGGATCGCGGGAACAGCATGGCTTCCGGAGTGGCTTAATCGGCGTGCAGAACGATCCTGCCGTGCTGAAGCTCGCCAACATTCCGGCGGAGATCAGTTCGGTCATGCCGCTGCCGCGTGCCGACGCTATGATCGACATGCCTGATTATCTCCGCGGGGGTTCAAGCTGAAGCGAGAGTATCTGACCGGATACGGGGCAGCTACATTCTGGTTTCGCTTGCGAACCCAAACACCTGCATGAGATCGGTGAGCGTCGCCAGATGGCTGTCCCAGTAAATCGGCACGCCGCGACGAATCGTCCCGCGCACGCGCGGATACGCGCCATTTTCGTGGACGAGCACCAGATCGGCGCTGTAACCCACGCTGATCTGACCACGATCATGCAGGTGCATGGCGTCGGCGGCGTTCGTACTCGCCAGCTTGATGCTCTCGTGCAGCGGCATGATTCCTTCACGCGCCAGTTTGAAGGCGGTGTGCAGGATTGCCGATGGATAGTAGTCGGTCGCCAGCGCGTCGACCAGCCCTTCGTGAATCGCATCCATCGCGCTGAGATTTTGCGAAGTCGATCTGCCACGATAGGCGTTCGGCGCGCCCATGATCACTTTCATACCGTGCGCGCCGCGCCGCTTCTTCGTCACGGGGAATTCGCTGATGGTGACACCCATTTCTGCCTGCCGCGACTTTTTCAGTTGTGTCGTCATCATGTGACGCGACAGGGACACCGTAAGCGTTGGCGACTCGCAGTACATCGCGCACCACATCCCAGTCGCGCGCGCGCTGTGAAGCAGCCTCGATATTTTCGCGCATCTTGGCGAGAATCGCTTCCTTATGTTCACCCAGCGTGTCGAGGTCGGTGCCAAGCCACTTCTGCATGAAGTTGAGATAGCGGTCGATGTCTTTGTACTGTCCCTGTCCAGGCGTGTGATCCATGATCGAGACCAACTGCACCTGCTTGCGCTCCAGCAGGTCTTTCAGGATGGCAGCCGTACTCGGATTGGTAACTTCAAAGCGCGCGTGTACGAGGATTTCGACAAGCATCTCTTCGTTCAGTCGGTTGATCGTCTCGATCATCTCGATTGCGCTTTCCTGCGAACGCACGTCGTTCTGTCGCCAGGCGAACGAGATCGCGGCGTAGGCAGTTGTGATACCCGACCCAGCGTAGCGCTTATCCAGTTCGATTAGCCCCATCTCGGTCGGGAAGCGCGCAGACGGTCGCGGCTCGACATCTCGCTCCAGCATGTCGCCATGCAGGTCAATCAGACCGGGAATGACCGTCATACCGGATAGACGGGGGACTTCCACTGGCGCAGCGCCTTCGATGATCTCGGCGATTACCCCGTCTTCGATACGAATCGAACCATGTTCCAGCACCGAATCGGGCAGCACAATCTTCAGGTCGCTGAACCACATCAGCATTTCTCCATGCACAATCCTGGCAGGCAATGAAAGAGGAGAGCACACGTTTGATGCTCTCCTCCATGAAGCGGTTCTATTGATCGGTCGTCACGGCGGCGATGTCGCGGACGATGTTGTAGAAGTCGCTCAGAGTTTCCAAGCCGAGTTCCTGCGACAGTTCGGGATCCTGCGACGGATCGACGTACCACCGGCGGATCGACTGGAGCGCTTCCGGGTCATCCTTGATGCCGAGTAGCGCGTCTGTCACTGCCTGCTTGAAGCTTTCGGGTAAGTCTGCACGGATGGCGAACGGCGTATTCGGGATGGGCTGGGATTGCGCGATCACGACCACGTAGCCATCCGGGCAGTCGTCGTAAGTCTGGTCGATCATTTCCTGAGTCAGCGTGACGCCGGTCTGGTCATCCTCAAAGCCGCAGACCTGTGCCTGCCCGTTCTGCCGCAGGTTGATCAGGTTACCTTCGTAGGTCGCAGCCGCCTGCACGTCACCGTTGACCAGCGCCAACACCGCGCTGGGGTGGCTGCCAGCAAAGATCGGGTTCAGCCAGGCATCAACATCACCGGGGCTGCTCAATCCATCGATTTCATTCATGAGACGGACGACCGGGGCATTGCGACCGCTGGTGGACGCTGGATCGACGAAAGCGAAATCGACACCCTTCAGGTCTTGCAGCGTGCGGATTTCATGTCCTTCGGGGTTGGTGTTCCCCTTCAGGGTGATGAAGACACTGTAGTAGAACGGACGAATGGTCGGATCATAGGTGACCGGACCCGTGCCTTCGAGCGAGGTCTCGCTCGCGCCGACCGCAATCGGCTCGGCATTGGCTTCGCGCTCGGCGATGACGAACGCGAACGGACCGACTTCCATCGCGTCGACCTGATGGGCAGCCATCGCCGCGATCACGGCGCTGTAGGTCGTGCCGACGTTGACCGTCACCGGGATGCCGAGCTTGGTTTCGAGGTAGGCACGCAGGGGTTCTGCCGTCAACAGCGCATTGGCGCTGTCGTCGCCCGCGAAGCGCCCGAAGCTGAACACCGTGGGCCAATCGGTTCGGTCAACAGTATCCTGCGCCAACACTGGAACCACAGCCAGTACGGCAATCGAGATGATGACGAGCAAAAGCAGTTTCTTCATGTTCCGTTTTCTCCCCATATTTCGTTTCGAGCCATGATCTGCAAAAGACCTTGTGGCGGTAATTGCCACCCGCACACCCTCGTAAAAAATCTAGTTCGTCTGTAGGGATGGGTATGTCCCACCCCCGCGTGTGTGCTGTTTAGATGATCTGCTTACGAATGTATGCGCTCACCCGGTCGATCAACGTGACGAGGATGGCGATGATAATGACCGTGCCCATCAGCCGCTGAAATTGGAACAGCGCCGTGTATTTCTGGATGATGAAGCCAACGCCACCCGCACCGACGATGCCCAGAATGGTCGATTCGCGGACGTTGACCTCGAAGCCAACGAGCGAATACGTCGCCAGCAGCGGAAATGCCTGGGGCAGAACGCTGTAGATGAAGACGTGCAGCGATCCCGCACCTGTCGCGCGAACCGCCGCGACCTGATTGGGATCGATCTGCTCGAACGACTCGGCGTACAGGCGTGCCGTCGAGCCAATCGAGCCAATAATCAGCGCCATTACACCGGCGAACGGACCTAACCCGACGGCGGAGACCATGATCAATGCCCAGATCAGCGTTGGAATGGAGCGATTGATATTGAGCAGCAGGCGCACGCCCTGATAGATCAGTGGGTGCGGCGAGATGTTGCGCGCCGCCAGCAAGGCGAAGGGCAGCGCGGCGATGATCGCGCCAATCGTACCGATAACGGCGATCTGTACCGTTTCAAGCACCGAGTCGAGCACAATCGGGTAGCCGATCAGAATTTCCCCCGGCTCCAGGATGTAGCGCTTGGCGACGACCATCTCACCCTCATGGTATGGCACCGCATTGACCACGTGCATCCCCTCGGGGATGACCATCACACTCTGATCCCAATCATCGAGCGCAATCGTCATACCGGCGTCGACAATGTAGGGGCGCAGCCCTTCGACTTCATCCGGGTTGTAGGCTGCCGCCTGATCAGCGGTGATGATGGTCAGCGGGTCGGCTTTGGTCACCTGAAGCGTGTACAACACCCGCTGCCCTTCGGCGAGGTTGGCAATCTCTTCGTCGCTCGCTTTCTTGGCGCGCTCCGCCTTCGGCACGCGGTCCAGTTCGCGGACACTGAAATCGGAAAGCCGAATAGCGCGTTCCGAACCTTCACCGAACTCGAATTCCGGAGGCATCAGACCGGAGACGAAACGCACCAACGCCGGAATACCGTTGATGATGCGCTCCGGGCGCGCCTGTGTGCCGTTGATGCCCCAACCGAGCACGGCGAGCGCAATGATAATCGCCAGAATGGTTGTCAGCGAAAGACGTGGCAGCGGACGGGCAACTTCCCGGCGTATCTGCTCGATGTCGTCGGTACGGACGGTGGTGGTCTTGTTCGCGCTTGTGGTCATTCGGTATCCCCGATCACGAGTAGGCGGGCATAGTCTGTGCCCGCCGCCCGTCTCTGGCAGCGCTGTCGATGGCAGCCGCCCGTTTATCCGAGCGGTAAATCTCGTCCATTGTTTGCTCGTCGAGCGCCTGCGGCGGTCCGTCGAAGACGACGACACCCTTGGCAATACCCACTAGGCGATCTGCGAACGACTTGGCGAGGTCGACTTCGTGAATGTTGATCAGCGTGGGGACGCCCTCCTGCCGGGCGACGCGGGCGAGGTCGTCCATGACCGTCCACTTCAGTTCAGGGTCGAGGCTGGCGACTGGCTCATCTGCCAGCAGCAGCTTCGGCTCCTGGGCGATAGCACGAGCAATATTCACCCGCTGCTTTTCCCCACCAGACAGTCGGTCCGCGCGATATTTGGCGCGGTGCAGCATATTGACCCGTTCGAGGCTACGAATGGCGACCTGGCGATGATTGCGGCTGAAGTAGCCCAGCGAACTGGACAGATTGCGGCTGTAGCCCAGACGTCCGGTGAGGACGTTCATCATCGCCGGGAGCCGCCCGACGAGGTTGTATTCCTGCCAGATGAACCCGACCTGTCGCCACAGCTCGCGCAGTTGTGCCCCGGTCATCGTTGTCACCTCTTGACCATCTAGCCGGATGCTGCCGGAGGTGACCGGCTGCATACCATTGATGGCGCGCAACAGCGTACTTTTGCCGGCACCGGAACGCCCAATAATGGCAACCACCTCGTTCGCCTGAATTGACAGCGAGATGGACTTCAGTGCCTCCGTGCCATTCGGATAAACTACGCGAACATCGCTCACTTCCAACATCGGCTCTTCCCTCTCAAACGGTATATTCGGGTTGTCTTGCTGCGTACTCGTCGGCTGCTGCCAGGATGTTTTCCAGGGTCATCACTGAAGCCAGCAGCATTAGTGTGCCTGATCGATGAGTTGCGCACCAATCCCGACGACGAACATGCCGGCTTGATGGGCAGCCGCCACCCCGGCGTGCGAATCCTCAAAGGCAAGGCAGCGTATCGGGCTGACGCCGAGCGCTCCGGCTGTCCAAATGAAAAATGTCGGGCGCTGGCTTGGAATGGGCGACGGTTGTGCCAAGTCAGCGACCACCTCTACCATGTCGTACAGACCGGACGTAGCGCAGACGGTAATCGCATTGCTCGATGAAGCGACACCTAGCTTGAGGTTGCGCGCTCGCGCAGTGTCGACTAGGGCTTCAGCCCCCGGCGCAAGCAGGTTCGCCGGTTTGGATTGACGCACTAGGTCGAGGTAGTAGTGGTCTTTGGTTTCGAGATAAGTGGCAATCTCGGCTTCCGTCAGGCTGCGTTCGCCAAACAGATCGTGAGCAACAGTCTCGGCGCTGACGCCCTCGAATGCGAGGCATGTCATCCTCGGCGAATGCGATGCCGTGACGCTCGGCAAGGTGCGCCCATGCGCGAAAGTGCAGGTTCACAGTGTTGACCAGTACTCCGTCCAGATCGAAGATCAGCCCGCCGCGATTGGCAGATTTCAACGGTTCGGTCTCTGTACTTCTCGACAAACATCTGGACGTCAAGCAGGTCGTCGAAGCGGGGATAGCGTCGGGCGATCCCAGTCCCACCAGGCGATCTCCAGCAGCGCTGCGATGATGTGATCCGGGAAGCGTTTACGGATAGGGTGTGCCGAGACGCCGACGACAATGGTGTAGGGTTCCACGTCTTTGGTCACGACCGCGCCCGAGCCGACGACTGTGCCCGCTGTTCCAACCGAAACTGCCGGGCACGGACGATCGCGCCGTGCCCAAGCCAGACATCGTGTCCGATAGAGCAGCGGTGCGCGCGCCGCCAGTCGAAAAAGGCGTGGTCATCCTCGCCAAACCCGAACTGTCTGCGCCGATAGGTCATGTGGTGCTGGGTGACGCGCTCCATCGGGTGATTGCCGGGATTGATGCGGACGTGAGAGGCTATCGAGCAGAACTTGCCTACATCGGCATAGATGATGCTTACGTCACCTGCTGCATAGCCAGAAGTCGCCAAAGGTCGATCTGCTGATGTGCGTCCCGCGTCCGATCTCCGTCCACGCACCAATCGCACTGTCGTGTATGAACACGTCGCGGATCGTGGGTTCTTCGCCCAGCATCTCACCCATCATGCTTTTCAGCCGCTCGTCGTTCTGCGGGTAGAGGTCGATCTGCTGCATCGCGTCCGTATAGCCCCTGGTCAGACGTTGAGAACACGCTTCCGGTTAGAAAGCGCGGTTGATGATTCAGAGCCTAGCGGGCACATAGGATGTTTCGTTTGCGAGAAGATGAAGCAACTTTGATGATCTGCTTAAGAAGTTTTCATAATACATAAATCGATTTAATCGTACATATTTAACGGCGATTTACGAGCCGATTAAATCATCTTCACATTGATTGACATAATCACGTGAACGGGGTATCCACGACTCGTTTCTTGCCAGGAGGTTCAGCAATCGTCATGCCATTTTCGCAAAGTGAGTACCTCACGATCCTGACGCACGCGCCGGGTGAGGCGGTCAAGGCGCTCGCCGAGGACGTCATTCTCGTCTTGGGCGATCTAACGGTCGTGCGCAGCCGGACGGGGTTGGTCATGCTGCCGTATGTCGACAGCGCGCAGGGCGCCGTGTTTCACCTGGGCGAGGTACTGACAGCAGAGGGGCATATCCGGCTGGAAGCGGTATTGAGGGCTACGGCACGGTCGTCGGGCGCGACCTCGCCTTCGCGCTGGCGGTAGCGGTGCTGGATGCCGCCATCACGGCTGGCGTAATGACCGAGACGATTGAGCGCTTCCTTGCCGACCAGCAGCATCGACAGTCTGAAGCAGATGCCGATCTCCTGCGGCAAGTGGAGGCGACGCGGGTCGAAATGGAGACGTTCTGATGATCAATCAACCGGTTTACACGTCTGATGAAGCGCTAACGCGCGAAACTTTCCTGGCTCTGATGGTCGCTCAGCTATCCAGGGCGCGCGTATGATCTGCCCGCCGAGACCGATGCCTTCAGCGCGATTGCCGATACACTGCTCGACCTCGAAACGTCTTACTTCACCCCGGACACGGTGCTCGGTGCGTTCCTGATGCGCAGCGGTGCCTGCCCTACCGCCGGAACGCGCCGCCTATCAGTTTTATCCAGTTCTGGACACACACCCGAATTATGATGCCGTTCCGCCGATGCCGGGACACTGCTCTACCCCGATCATGGTATGACGCTCTTTATCGGCTGCGAGTTCATGGGGAAATGACCTCGCGGCTAAGCGGTCCCGGCATCTCGCCCGTCAATCCACCGATAATTCAGGTCGGCGGCATTCCCGCCGAATTCTGACGCGGCGGGCAGCGCATCGCTATCCGCTTGGATGGGATGTCTATCTCGTGTCGAAGACTCAAGTTGTCGGCTTGCCGCGCACGACTCGGGTCACGGTGGAGGGTTAGCGCATGGCGTATGTAGCAACCAAGGGCGGCGAGCACGCCATTCAGGAATCCGAGAAGCTCTATCACAACCTGAACGGCGATGTGACCCGCCAACTGGTCGATCAGGTCATGCGGACAATGCCCTATCTGATCGACCGCGTCATGGGCGAAGGATCGCTCTATGCTCCGGAACTGGCGGCGCTGGCAATCGCGCAGGCGGGGGGCGACCTTTATGAAGCGGTGCTCTTGCTGCGTGCTTATCGCTCGACCCAGCCACGGATTGCCTACGCATATCCGCTCAGAATCGAGGATGCGCTCACTGTGCGCCGGATTTCGGCGGCGTTCAAGGATATTCCCGGCGGACAGATTCTAGGACCGTCGCTCGACTACAGCCATCGTATTCTGCGGCTGGACGTGCTGGATAATGACCAGCCCGCAGCTATCGATCCGGTCGATGCGGCTGACAACCCCGCGCCGCGAACTTATCCGCTGCTGGCGGACTGGCAGCGTGATCAAGGACTGGTCGACCCGTTGCCAGCAATGGAACACATCGACCCGACCGACATTCCCGACGTGACCCGCGACCCGGTGATGATCCCGGCACCGCGCGCCCACCGCCTGCACTCGCCCGCGCCGATACGGGCGGCGTGCTGGCGCTGGGCTATGCCAGTATGCGTGGCTACGGCTTTATCCATCCGACGGTCAACGAGCTGCGGCTGGCGCACGCCGAAGTGACTGTCAGGCATCCGATCACGGGCGAGCTGTTCAGCGCGGGGCGGTACGTGAGTCAGGGCGAGGTCGTCTCCAGCGACAAAGCGGGCTACAAGATCGGCTTCGCGGCAACCCTCGGCTGGAACGAGATCAAGCTGATCGCGGGCGCGACGCTCGACCTCGAAATGAGCCGCGAGAACACCCACCCCGCGCTGAACGAGGATTTCGTCCTCTACCACACCGAGCCGATTGAATCGTCCGGCTTCTGCATCCATTTCAAGCTGCCGCATTACGTCACTTTCGCCAGCAGTACCGACAGCGTGCGCAAGGTGATCAGCGTGCTGTACGGCGCGGAAGCGGCAGGCGAAGGCAAAATCGACGATGAAGCGACCGCCGCGTCGACCGCCGAACCGGTTTCAGGGGATTGAGCCAGCGATGACACTACACGATTTGGTTCCCGAAAATTCCGGCTACAGCTATGCCTTTCTCGACGCCTTCGCTAAGCGTGAGCTGCGCCGCCGCCTCTTGAAAGCCATCGCCATTCCTGGCTGTCAGATTCCCTACGCCAGCCGCGAACTGCCAATCGCGCGCGGATGGGGAACGGGTGGATTGCAAGTCACGCTCAGCCTCGTCGGTCCCGACGACACGGTCAAGGTCATCGATCAGGGCGCGGACGACTCGGTCAATGCTGCCAATCTGCGCCGTTTCATCCAGCGTATGTCCAGTGCTCAGTCGACCACCGACGCCACCAAAGCAACCCTGATCCAGAGCCGCCACCGTATCCCCGAAGAACGACTCTCCGAGGGGCAGGCGCTGATCCTTCAGGTGCCTGATCCGGAGCCGCTGCGCCGAGTCGAGTCCGATATGGCGAAGTCGCGCCAGCTTCACGCCGACGCCGACTACGGGCAGATGTGGCTGGTACTCTACGAGCAGTTGGTGCGTTTCGGTCACTATGTGCAGGGCGCGAGCTACCCGGTCATGGTGCATCATCGCTACATGATGTCGCCCAGCCCAATCCCGCGCTGGGATACGCCCGATCTGCATCAGTCGGCACACCTGACGCTGCTCTCCGCCGGGCGCGAGAAGCGTCTCTACGCGGTGCCGCCTTACACCGACGTTTACCCGCTCGAATTCACCGACGTGCCGTTTGAAGTCGAGGAACAGGAGGGATGGATTTGTCGGCAAACCGGCGTGGAGCACAAGTTCATGAACGAAATCCCGCAGGAAGACGGCGCCTCGGTCTACGAATTGAGCGACACGGGCTACATGGAAAAACTGGTCGCACAGAAGCGCGGCGAGGTTTCAGCGATTGGCGAGACCTACTACGATGACGAAGGAAACTTCTACCATGACGGCTACCTCAAACGGCGCGCGGATTGACCTCGACCCGCCGCGCCTGAGCCGGACAGCGCCGCTGCTGATGGCGCGCGGACTAACCCGGAATTACGGACGGATTCGCGCCGTTGACGATGTCGATTTGGAAGCATACCCCGGCGAAGTACTGGGGATCGTCGGCGAATCGGGGTCGGGTAAGTCGACGGTACTGCGCCTGCTGAACCTCGAAGAACCTGCCGATGGCGGCGACTACCGGCTCAACCTGCATGGCGTTGATAGCACAAACCTGTTCGCCCGCAACCGCTTCGAGAAGCGCGAGATTCAGGTGCATCACATCGGCATCGTCTACCAGAACCCGCATCTGGGCTTGCGGATGGGTTACAGCAGCAGCGGTAATGTCGCTGAGCGTCTGCTGATCACCGGTGAGCGGACGTTTGCCACCCTGCGCCAGTCCTCAAAGTCGGCGCTGCTCGCATCAGAATTTCCCGAAGATCGCGTCGATGACCCGCCGAAAGTTCTCTCCGGTGGGATGCAGCAGCGTGTTCAGTTGGCAAAGGCGATTGCGCTCCAGCCAGAACTTCTGTTGCTCGATGAGCCGACGACCGGGCTGGATGTCTCAATTCAGGCGACTGTGCTCGACACGCTCAAGCGCATTCAACGCCAGCGCACGATCACGATGATCATCGTGTCGCACGACCTGGGCGTGATCCGAACGCTTGCCGACCGGGTGATCGTGATGCGGAACGGTCAGGTGGTTGAGCAGGGCTTGACCGACCAGATTCTTGAAGACCCGCAAGACCCATATACGCAGCAGCTTGTTCACGCGAAATTGTGAGGCAGGATTGATGCCCCTTTTAGACGTTGCACGAATTACAGCAAGCGCTTTCACATTTACCATCTGGGACGCGAAATCCCGGCCCGAGGACTTGAGCTTCACGCTGGACGAGGGGCAGTTCCTGCTCGTCAGCGGACCGAACGGCGTCGGCAAGTCGACGTCGCTGCGCTGCCTGTATCGCAGCTACCTGCCGAGTGGCGGGCACGCGGTTCACTACAGCCAGTACGGCGAGATCGACCTCGCCCGCGCCGCCGACGTAGACATCCTTAGCCTGCGCCACGAGATCGTGGCTTTCGTCACCCAGTTTTGCGCCCGCGCCCGCGCGTCAGCGCCCTCGAACTGGTCAGTCGAGCCGCTGCTTGGCCTTCGACGCCACGCTGGACGACGCGCTAAAACAGGCAGAAGTCATGCTGGAGACGTTCGGGCTGAAGCGCGACCTGTGGGACGCCTACCCGACGACCTTCTCCGGCGGCGAGCAGCAAAAGTCAACCTCGCCCGCGCTGATATCGCGCCGCGCCGCCTGCTGCTGCTCGACGAGCCGACCGCGTCGCTCTACGGGCAACAGTCGCTCGCCTACCGGCTGGCGGAGCGAAGGCGCAGGGCGTCGCGCTGATCGGCGTTTCTCTACCACCCCGAAGACGTGGAACACTTGATCGATGATGCTATTCCGTTGATGAGCGCGCATCCGAGCCTCGACGGAATTTTGCAGGACTTCGGGGTTAGTAGTGCGCTTCTCCGTCATGTCCTTCAATGTTCGCGGATCATTCCACGACGACGGCGCGGGAAACAATTGGGATCATCGCCGCGGAATTTGAACATCAGCACAATCAAAAAATGCTCCCCCGATATTATTGGCTTTCAGGAAGTGGAGAGCGGCATCCGCGACGCCGCAGCGACGCTGACGGATTACGAGACCGAACCGGGTCTCTATACGCCAGGGGAGAAATATCATCGTGTCCCGATCTACTGGAAGCGTGACAGATTTGAACTGCGAGCAAGCGGCGGCTTCTACTTGAGCGAAACGCCCGACGAGTGGTCGCTCAGTTGGGGATCAACCTCGTCCGCGCGGTGACGTGGGTCAACTCGCGCTGTCGAATCCGGAAGGTGAGTTCGTCATCCTGAATACGCATTTTCCCCACGAGCCAGAGTCGGATACCGCCCGCATCAGAATCGGCTCGGTGGTTATGCAGCGGCTGGCAGAGATCGCCCCGCGCTGCCGTCGGTCGTCATGGGGGATTTCAACGCGCTGCCGGGGAGCCAGGTTTATCAGGTCATTCTCGATGCGGGTTACACCGATACTGGCGCTGCCGAAAACGCCGATCCGGTCAACACGTTTCACGGCTTTGAAGGCTCGGGCTTTCGCGGGCGAGGGATCTGCATCGACTGGATACTGACGAACGGACGTTGACGACACGGCGCTGTATTATCATTGAGGATGCAGCGCCGCCACTGTATCCCAGCGACCACTACCCGCTGCTCACCCAACTGAGTTAGTCTGATGGCGAAGTTCGCGGTTTACACCATCCCGCCCGCAGATAGCACGCTGTACCAGCGCGGATCGGAACTGCTCGGCTACGACGTGCGTTCCAGGGCGTTTATGCCGGAGCACAACCGACGCGCGCCGGTTTTGCCGGAGTTCGACCCAGGATGGACATCGCTACCGCAGACCTATGGCTTTCACGTCACGACGGGCTATTCGC
The DNA here is from genome assembly GCA_046328655.1 of Anaerolineae bacterium. Lineage (GTDB taxonomy): Bacteria > Chloroflexota > Anaerolineae > Aggregatilineales > Phototrophicaceae > Flexifilum. The sequence goes on from JAXLWE010000015.1 coordinate 58,670, forward strand.
TGTACTTCGACCCCATTAATCTGACAGCAATAGAAACCGAGAGATCGAAAACGTCTGCGCCTGCTTTGTAGCGTGATGTCGACCACACGCTGACCCTGTGGGGATGACCGAATTGCCTTCTGGAGGAACACCGAAGACACGCAAGTGTCCGTAACGCGGCGCGCCAAACCCGGCGATGCTGATGCTCCACGCGATGCTCACGGTGCGTCAACCCGCTCGGCACAGGCTCTTAACGTCAGCCGCGCCTACGCGCAGCGCGACCCCGCCGTGATCGATCCGGTGCTGGCGGCGCGGGTGCGCCAGTATCACACGCCCTATGATGCCTGACGGCTGGACGCCGCACTTCACTCTGCTGATGCCCTACACGGGTTCGCTGCATCGTGGAAATGCGCTGCGCGCTGCTGAGCTTTTCAGCGCCGATCCGATCCTTTCGGTCGAGAGTGTGTGCCTGCTCGTGCGGCTGGATGGTGAAACCCATTACCGCCTACACCGCGAATTCCCGCTGCACGTCGTCCAGTCTGAGTCTCCTTAACTAAGTTGCTCGGGGATTGAACCGACCTAATCTGAACAAATTGATTGAGCTTCACCCCATCAAGTGGAGAAAAAGGTTGTCCACACTAAAACCGTTGTCTGAATTGTTCAGGGCTGACGTAACGAGCGCCGAATGCAGTCGCCGCCGATTGTACCAGCCTTCCAGATAAGCAAAGAGTTCGGAGCGTAAAGCCGCTTGTCGTGAGGGGGAAACACATGGTCGGCACATTCGGTCTTGAGCGTGCCGACGCAGCTTTCCATTAAGGCGTTATCATACGATCAGCAGTGCGGCTCATAGAAGCTGTGATGGCATAGCTTTCCAGCACCTGCTGGTAGCTGAAGTCGGTGCGCATCGCCCACCGCGATCCGAGTGATGCAGCAGTTCACCGAATGTCAGTTGACGCTGGTTCAGCGCCATGCGTAGTGCCTGCTCAACCCAAGCCGTCTCGCGGTGGCCAAGTCCATTGCCCAACCGACAAGCTTGCGCGAGAACACGTCCAGCACCAGCGCCAGATACAACCAGCCTTCTGCCGTGTCGATATAGGTGATGTCCACCACCCACTTCTCATTTGCAAGGCGCGCAGTGACCAGGTGCCCCGGTTCAGGCGATTGGGCGCAACCGGCAGTCCATGACGGCTATCGGTCGTTTTCACGCGACGAGGACGGCGATATTTCGCCACCAGGTTGTATTTCTTCTGCATCAGCCACGCCACCCGCTTGCGGTTACAGATGACGCCCCGTTGATGCAGCGCCGCGCGGTCACGCGGGCTTCTTCCACAGCCTCTAACGCACTTTCCACTCTTGTTCAGCAAGCCCGGCGTGATGCCTCATTCTGCTTCGACCTGGCGCACACTTTTGCCGCTGATCGTCAGCAACCGCAGGGTCTCCTGTTTGAACGCCGTATCGTATTTTCGTTTCTGCATTGCCATTCTTCTCGTTCCCTTTCGCAGAGTATAACGGACAACGTTTTCTCCACTATTCGGGGGCAAGCTCAGATCTCTGGCATCTGAATCCATGTCCGTGTCCACCGTGCCGGGTTACGCGCCGTTGGATGGCTGCAGCTCGGTCGTCAGGCGTCGGCTCGACGGTCGGCGTCTCGGTTGGCTGTGGCGTGTAAGTCGGCGCCGCCGTCGGCTCAATGATCGGCATCCTGGCATGGTGGTCGGCAGCGGTGTGCTCACCGCCGCCGTCACGCTCACCTCGTCCACCCACCAGCTCCCCGCCGCCCCGCCCATCGGTCGTCGGCACCGCACCAACCCAGACCATCTGTACCCACACCACCTGCCCGGCATACCCGCTCAGGTCGACCCGCTCCTGCTGCCATTCGCCCGCCGCTGCCGCCACCCCGACCGTCAGCCACGTATTCCCCGTCCACGCTCACCTGCACGCTCGCGCTCGACCCCACGCCGCTCATCCGCGACGCGAATTCCAGTACGACCTCGCTGCCGCCCGTCACGCTCCGCAGGTCCAGCGGGCGCAGCCAGCGCAGCACGTCACTCTGGCTGCTCGACCCCGTCGCCCAGCCCCAACCCCGCGCCGCCATACCCTGCTTCCGCCGTCAGCGCCCAGCCGCTCAGCCCCTGCCAGTCCGGCGCGCCGTCGTCCATCGTCGCCAGCACCGGCAGCGGCTGCGGCATCACTGTCGGCTCTGTCGTCGGCTGCTCCGGGACGCTCAGCGTCGGGAATGGCAGCGCTGTCGGCAGGCTCAATTTCCGTCGCCACTTCCGTCGGCTCCACCGGCGCCAGCGTCGGGAACGGCAGTGCCGTCGGCAGCGCCTCCTCCGTCGCTACGTCCGTAGCGACCGGTGTGACTTCCTCGGTCACTTCCTCCGTTGCCGCCTCCGGCTCACTCGTCGTCATCACCGGTTCCACCACCGGCAGCACTTCGCTCACCGCCGCCACACTCGCCCCGCTTGACCCGGCTCGTAGCAGTTCGTCCCGCCCACCGCCAGTCGGGCGCGCCACCAGACTGACGTTGTCCACCCGCAGCCAGCCGGTGTTGTCCGGCGGGTTGGCGTACACCGCCACGCTGGCGTCGCTCCAGCCGGTCGGCAGGTAGGTCTGCATCACATACGTCCCTTACCCGGTGTTGGGCGCAATCCAGAACGAGCAGATCTCGTGTGGTGGTCGCTCCAGTCATACTGGAACAGGATCACCAGCGCCCGCTTGCGGGTATTGCCGCTGTTGCCCAGGTCCATGCGCAGTTCCACCGGCGTGTCCTCCGCCAGCGCCGCTCCGCTGTTCTGCAGCACCGACGGTCGCACGTTGCCCAGGCTGGTGTTGTGGTAGAACTCGAACACCCCACCGTTGAGGCGAGGTGATGTTGCCGTAGGCCGCCAGTTGGCCATCCCCGCCGAGAAGTCCCCGTTGACCAGCAGATTGCCGCTGTCGCCGCCGTTCGCCGCTGGGTGCCGTGGGGTCCAGGCACAACGTCTGCGCCTGGTTGCTGCCGGTTGGCTTCAGACGACGTTGTCCACCTGCAGCCAGCCGGTGTTGTCCTGCTGGGTTGGCATAGATCGCCACCTGCGTTGACCCCCAGTTGACCGTCGGACGCCCTTGCAGCACGTAGGTCCGCAGCGGGCTGTTGGGTTCAATCCAGAACGAGCAGGTCTGCAAGTCGGTCCAGTCCCGGTTGACGATGAACACCAGCGCCGCTTGCGCACATTCCCGCTGTTGCCCAGGTCCATGCGCAGTTCCAGCGGCGTGCCGGAACTGAAGGCGGACGGGATGGGTTGCAGGATGGAAGACGCACGCTGCCCAGGCTGGTGTTGTGGTAGAACTCGAACACCCCACCGTTGACCCGCGAGGTGATGTTGCCGTAGGTCAGCCAGTTGGGCCATCCCCGTCGAAAAGTCCCCGTTCACCACCAGGGTCGCCAAGCGGTGGAACAACAATTGTCGTCGGCGTGCGGGTTGCCGTGTTAGTAGGTGACGGCGTCGCGGTTGGTGTCCGGGTAGCGATGTTGGTTGGCGATGGCGTTGCTGTTGGCGTCCAGGTCGCGGTGTTGGTGGAGGCACAACTTGCGCTTCAATCGCGCCGATGTCTACCGTGCCACCGACTACACGAGGGAAGCCCACGCCCCGCTGGTCAGTGGTCAGGGGTTATCCGACGCGTCGATTGCCAGAGAATTACTACCCACGTTGATTGCCGGACTACCAGGTTGCAGGGCTATTGTCAGTGTGGAACCGCTGCTGTCTTGCAAGCCCGCGGAGTCAAGGAGCGGATCGGTATTCTGACCGAATATTCCACTGAAGCCGCAACTTGTCCCATTATCGAGGTTATGCCCGTTGTCGGTGAGTATGCCGCCTGTCATCACGCAGTTGCTAGCACCGTTATTATTGGCGACGATGCTGTTCTTGCCAGTCAGCGTACCGCCTCTCCATAAACAGCCCGCTGCGAGACGCTTGTACTGCCGTATTGTTCACAATCGTGCTATTAATGATCAACACTTCGCCGTCGAAGTCATTGTCAATTGCACCGCCACCATCAGCGGTAACGTTTGTTCCATTGGCTGCATTACCGAAAGTGTGCTGTTAATCACCTCAGCGCGCCGCCATAGTTGTCGATAGCGCCACCGAAACTCGCTGTGTTATTGGCGAAGGTGTTGTTGATCACTACGGCTGTGCCAATGTTGTCAAGCGCACCACCACCAACAGCCAGGTTGGTGGAAAATGTAGTGTTGATTACAGTCAACATACCGCCGTTTTCAATGGCACTGCCGGTGCCTACAGTGAGAGCGGAGTTGCTTGGAAAACGTGCTGTTGCTAATCGTGATCGTCCCGCCTGCATTATAGATAGCACCGCCGGAATCGGATGTATTCCCATTTGTAATGATCGACCTGTCGAGAGCCAGATTGCCGCCGCTGGCGACTTCAGGATGCGGAACTCCGCCGTGCCGCCTGCGCTGCTGCGCGCAATGGTCGCGCCGTTGCCGTTGATCGTGAGTGTCCCGGCGGTCGCCGCATCGACGATGACCGGCAGTCCATTGCCGCCGTCAGTGGCATTATCCGCTGTCGTGAGTGTATAGGTGCTGTTGTTCAGGTTGATCGTGTCATTGGTAGCGTTGTTGTTGGCGCAGGTAACAGCGGTAATCAACGCTGTCGTGTTAGCTGCTGGGACGGTGTACGGAAAAGTTGGGCAGGTGACCACCGTCACGGTTACTGTGTCGCTGTTGACAAACCCGGCGACATTGGAAACACGCACCCAGAAAGGAAAAGTACCACCTGGCAGAACTGGGTTGTGAAGATAGGCGAGTTATCGCTTACAGGGAAAAACGTATCGGGTGCAGTTCCAAGATACCGTATTGTAACCAGGGGCGCTACCAGCAGCAGTGACGCTCAGCGTGGTAGTTTGGGCCCACTGAATCGTCTGGTTGTGGGCTGGGTGGTGATGGTCGGCGGAACAGCCGTCACTGTCAGCATAGCATGACGCGCAGTCAGGTCTCCATCGCTCACCGTGACGATGATGGTTGTTGCATCATTCGCCCGGCGGCAGGGGTAATCGTGATGCGTCTGGTTTGCCCCACTTCCGCCAAACACAATATTGGCGTCTGGAACCAGCGTCGTGTTGCTTGATGTCTTGCTCAGGTTGAGACTGCTGACCACCGTTTCACCATCGCCGATAGTGAAATTAATGGGACCAATGATTGTGTCCGCAGCCGTGTTTTGATCGGAGATATCCGAGATCGATGGCGGCGTATTCGCCGCCGCACCGAACCGGAGCGTCGCCGACGTGGTAACAGGCGTGGACCCCCACTTGGCAACCATCATATAGTACGTCGTCCCGCCGACTGCCGTGAAATTGACTTCCGACTGCAATGCCGGCGTAGTCATCATTACAGTAATCGGGAGTCAGCAGACCAGGCACGGGACCGGTGAAAACGCCCAACACAGTGTCATAGGCGCTCCCTAGCGTCGTAATCACCAGCGGCTGCGTTGCAGTCGCAACATACTTGTACCATACCGTGTTTGAATAGTAGTTGGGGTCACCGACGATGCAGCTCAACGGCGGATCAAACCGCCGGGCTGCACCGTCGATCCGCTGATGTCTTCGGGACGTTCATCCAGGCAGGTAAGGACATGAAGCAGCGCCCCAAACAGATCATTCGGCTGCAGCGCAGGGAGGATTGATGTAAACGGGATTGCTGTCCGGCGACTGGACCGCGCCCTGATAAGCGCGTACTGTGAACGAGTATCCGGTGGTACAGGCGACGCTCGTATCATCGAACGTCGTAGTCGAATTGTCGACAGTTGCCAGCAGCGAAACCATAGTTGCAGATACGGTAGCCGTCACCGTTGCCGGGGCGCCCTGCGAGGCATTCCACGCAAGACTGACCTGGCTCGGTGACAGTCGTTAATCGCAGATTGCTCGGCGCAGCAGGTCCGCAGGTGATGGTCAAGCTGGCGACGTTGGAATAATTCCCCAGATTAGACTCCTGCAGATACGCGCGAACCTGATAGTAATAGGTCGTGCCGCAGGTAGATCCCATTGCTGTCCTGTAGATGGTCGTCAGCACCAAGCGTTGCGAGGGTCGCCACTATCCGCTTCAGCACCATGCTGCTCGTGGATGAGCGCTACCAGATGAAATTGACCCAACGTTCGAATTATCCGGCCCAGGACAAATTCACCTGTGCCCCGGTCGTCGGAACACGTTCAGATTGGAGGGCGCCGACGGGTTGCACGCGGTTGCCACGGGTGCCCACGCCACCCGAATATCGGCATCACCACTGTCCCCGCGCAGCAGAAGCTCAACCTTTTCCGTGTCCCGCTCAGGTAAATGCTTGCCGGAGCAGCCCCAGAGATCATTTCCTTTGCCCGGCGAATAGCCCCGATCTTCGTTGCTCAGATTGACGTTCCCATCGCCGTTCAGGTCAACGAACATACGGGCGCCATCATCGTGTGAAACCGAGAATGCGTAATAATCGGGCGCGAAATTCAAGGTTCCGACGAACTCGCCCGTCCAGTTGTCGGTCAGACCGCCGGCAGGGTGTGCCGGTACCCTGAGGATAAAACTCATCGAGCGTGCTGCCGAGCGTTTCGGGACATCCGCCGCCCGGACGATTCAACGACCACCAGTAATCCGTGCCATTAAAATATGTTGCCGTCCAGCCAATGAAGGGCGCTGCGGTTGGATTGGGTATGACTCGGAGATGGAAGTATGCCCACTGCGCGCCGTTCGGCGCATTTGCGGCGCGAACACCCCAGTACAGGTCCTGATTGAAATACTGGGGAGGAATAGTGATCGATTGGGACACCGCCGACAGGCTGGTCGATAATAGGCAGGAGGTAAGGCGAGGTCGAATGGTATCAGTACGCACGCAGGGTGTAGCCATTGAAGGTACAGCCGGTGACGGCGTTCCATGAGAATGGATCGACCGCTGCTACCGACCGTTGCATTATCCCCCGGCGACAAGAGCTGGGGGCGGGACACCTGGCGGCGTTGTGGCGGTCGGGACGCCTGCCGGTACAAAGACGGCGGTGACGGTGGTAGGGCCGGTCACTTTGTACGTTGTCGTTGCACCGCCTGTCGGCCTGCCGAGCCAATGAGAAAATTGCCACCCGGATGCCGGAACATCAGCAGTCAAAGTAACAATTGTTCCAGAAGTAAACGCATGATTACTACATCCATATTTAATGGTATACGGAACAGTCCCAGCGCCTTGCGTTGTCAAATTCAACAAAAAGCAGTTTAGGCCTGCTACAGCATGGATAGTGGCATATGCATCGATACGTCCCCATCCAAATGACCAGTTTGGATGACTTTCTGCATAGGGATTCATGGATGTGCATTCTGCTTAATTAGATTCTCAACCTGATCGGGTGTTAGGCTGAGTTCGTAGAAAGCACCAACGCTGCTAAGCCTGAGACAAAGGGAGCAGCAGACGAAGTCCCACCAAAGCTGCTTGTGTATCCTCCACCTAGAGCAGTCGTCCATATATCGAGACTGCCGGGTGCCATCACGTCCAGCGCCGGACCATAACCCGTACCCGGATCTCCCCAACCGCAATTTAAAGCCATATTCAGAGCATTCGGTCTGCAATCCTCATCGTTTTTGTTGGTAGCACCCACGACCAGTACATGATCTGCTTCTGACGGCACATAGTGCGTTGAGTTCAACTGCTGGATCAAGAAATTCTCGGTGATTTCCTGCCGAGGCAACAATCAGACCCCTTTTACATCATGAGCATAATTTACCGGCTCTTGAAACAACAGCGCGCCAAACCCATCAATGGAGATACTCAGGCTCATGTTAATAATATTTGCTCCGTGATCCGCTGCCCAGGTAATTCCGCTCATTACTTTATCTGCGGGGCAATATCCACCTGAGTCGCACACTTTCACGGGCATGATTTTCGCACCCCAAGCAACACCAGCGACACCTACCCCATTATTCGATCTGGCTGCAATAATCCCGGAAACATTTGTTCCATGCCCATGATCATCCTGGATACCAAAATCATTATTGATGAAGTTCTTGCCCGTATAGGTATTCTTCGAACTCAGATCGGGATGCGTAACGTCGAACCCTGTATCGAGCACCGCTACGACAATATTGGAAGAACCTGTCGTGCAATGTCCCACGCAGCAGGGAAGTTCAATTTGAGCCACGGCGCTGACAGCAAGCGCCCACTGATTCGCTACAATGAGGATCGCCGGGAGACGTATTATCGACATGACCTATAAATTGGGGCCGCTAATCTACGGAGGATCACGCATCAATTGGGCAGCTACTTCAAAAGCATTCTTGTTCTGAGGTACTAAGTAAATTTGTAGATGTTCGGTGTATGGTGTGAAACCGTATTTTTAGGATCTATGCTGCTAAACAGCGGTATGACCAGGAGTGCATGTGTATGTTATTCATTAAGACGTTTAAGGCGAAGCGAATTGTCGAAACCATCGGTGCGGCTCGTCGTTCCAGAAAGTTTTACGATCAACTCACCGGAACATACCTTTAAGTGATGATGAACCCGATTGCAAGCCGTAGAAAAGCGCATAGCTGTTGCGCCAGGCAATGACGTTGGAGCAATTATCGGAGGTGCGGCGAGATTTTCGTTGACTTCTCCACCGACGGCGGCAACGTAACTGGCTCGCCCTGGTCGCTGGTCCCCGGCTTGAAAGTGATGACGACCCGTTCGGCACCAGGTCAGGAGGAGGAAGGTGGCGAGCACATAGGTATAAGTCGATGGAGGGAACGGCACTAATGTCGCGGGCGATGTAGAGATTATCGGTTGCTGAGTCTGCGTTGATGTTCGTGTAGGCGTGCTTGTCGCGGATGGCTCGTGTGGAGCGGTTGCCGAAACGGTATCCAAAGGTGTAGCGTTTCAGGGAGCGACTTCCGGGGATGCCGTGCTGCTCGACCGTAGGCGGCGGTTCCACCTGCTGGAGGATGGGCAGGCACCGCTGCAAGCCCTGGCGCTGCACTGGTGCGAGGCGTAGCGAATATATTGGTGGTCCACGATGGCATCAGGAGGGAGAGAACTGACCCGCGATTGCGGTCGATACTGAAGGTAATAACCGAGAAGAAGCCGAGGAGTAACAAAGCGCCAATACGAAGAGGGTGAGCCAAGTCGGTCTCTTCATCACAAGTCTTTACAAGAGCGCGGTAGCGAAGATAAACCCAATTGTATTATTCTATTTCGCAAACTACTCAGATGTGTGCTAATCTGACGAAATTCACATAGTTTTATATGTATTAAGTCATGCTGGCGTGAATTCGAGGCGACGCTCTCTCGTATAGTGACATCCCTCCTTCACATGCTGGATCTGGAAGCGTTGCATCCGCGTAACCAGGAGGGTGTACCAAATCAGCGCTTTGCTGAGAGTAATCTTACCCGGACGGCTAGCACCAAAAGCACGATTTCAGAGTCCACGATGACACGAGTGTTGAGAGTTCATCACGTTGGCTTCGCCAAAGACAGCCTCAAGCGCGCGTTTCGTATCAAACGGTATGCCGTAAAACCGTACTAGCACACAAAGCTCCTGGTCGTAAAGGTCTTGTGGCTGAAAGACGGCCAGAGGAAAGGTGAAACGTTTTCAATATCCCGCTATCGATGTGCAATGACGATATCGCGGATCGGACTTTACGGATACCGGCAATATGCTGTGCGGTTTTCATCACGTTCATGGACAACGCGATCGAAGCCTCTTTCTGGATCAGCGCGGTCAGAAATGATCGTGGCATGAGTCTCAAACCAGTTTCCACGGTATGTTGAGGAACATGGTACGCAGCACATGTATATCAAAACGCGAACGCCTTGCCTGACGGTAAAGTCGAACGGTCTCCTCCAGACAAGACCAAACTCGAATCTTGTCCGCCGCTGGCAAGCTGCAGACATATTTCCATGATTTCAGGTGCTGAGCTGACTTTGCCTTTTATTTACACGATCAAATTATTGGTGTCCAAAGATCGGCTATCTGCACAATCAACGTGATGTAAATTGGTATTACCGGGAAGAATACTTTCACGCAGCAGCACTTACTGAGTGGGCACGCATGAGTGGTTGAAGGGGTGATTGAACGCCTGGCGCATCGGTGAGTTCAGAATTTTCGTGATCTTTGATGCATACCACCCGACTGTCGCGTAGATTTGCAGTTGTCCACCTGAAATCAGCGTGTTACCGCCAGATTTCAGTGCGATGAAATTTGCCGAATATGATAAAGGTTAATCAATCGCGCTATAATCTAAATTGCATGGACAGGTTAAGACATGACAGACTTTAAGGTTTCTCATGACAGCTCGTTACCGCTTCACTTACAGCCGGACGAACTTCCGCCACAGAGTTAAGAACTGGGTTACCGGGCTGGGTATGATCGCTTGCCCGGTGAATGAGCTGGTAGAGAAGTTGAACATCAGCCGGGCAACGATCCAGCGCCGCGCATGGCAGGCAGCGCAGGAAGAAGGTCCTCTACCGCGTGGCAGGCAAAGGCACATTTGTCGCCCCGCCAGCCAACCAATGCGCGCGAGATTGTCGGTTGCTTCCTGCCGGAATATCGCGACACTTTCGCCGCATACGATGCTCGACGGCGCGGAAAAGGTTTTGCGCTCAGCGGGTCTACGCGCAGTCGCCAGCACAGATCGCATGACGAAGAGAATTGCCTGCTCCGCTTGCTCATGCATGAAGGCGGCAGCGGATGCATCCTGTGCTGTCGCGCGGCAGCACAGCGGCGCGTCTCCTGACTGGTGCTAAATTCCGCCTTCCCTATCGTGCTGATGGATCGTCCGCTGAACGGCACCGTCCTGCCCTGCATCACCAGCAATAACTACGAGGGTGGGCGTCAGGCAATGGATCATCTCATTGAGTTGGGGGCATCGCCGCATCATCTTCCCGGCGCGTCCACATCTCGATCTCTGGCCTGTTGCGGAACGTTACCGAGCATACCAGGACTCGATGCGCCGTGTCGATGCCGAACCGTCGCCGCCATTCCTCATCGGTGGTGGAACGGAAATCAGCTCCTATGAAGCCTATCTCCAGCGGGATGACACGGAGATTCAACCCCTCATCCAGTTGCTTCGTTCAGCCAATCGCCCAACCGCGATCTTTGCAGTCAACGATTGGATGGCGATGAAAGCACAACGAGCAATTCTGCTCGCCGGACTGCGCACGCCAAAGGATGTGTCACTCGTCGGCTTCGACGACCTCGACATCGCGCAGTATCAAACGCCGCCACTCACAACCGTCGCCCAGAATCCCGAGTCGATCGGTGCAGAAGCGGCTCGTCGTCTGATAACGCTTATCGAAGGAGAACAACCTGCCAACATTCTGACGCTCGTGCCGACGCACCTGGTGGTTCGCGGGTCGACCGCGCCACCGTCATAAGCAAAAAGGCTTGTTACGAAGGTTGCAACCATTTTTGGCGAGCAGATCGCGCGCTTCTGTTCACCGCCCTGTAGCATAATCTACGTGAAGGAGTCAAAGGAACATGTCCAAGCGCTTTCTTAGTATCCTGTTGTTAGCTGTCATCGTCCTCTCGGCGGCTGGCGGCGTTCTGGCTCAGGACAGCGCCATTGAATTGACCATCAGCGGCGTGAATGGCAATGATGCGCTGCAGTGGCTCAATGATATGGTCATACCGGCATTCGAGCAGAAGATGGCGGATGAAGGCAAGAATGTGACTGTCACAGTCATTCCCTTCAGCGGAACGGGCGAGGATTTGCGTCAGCAGTATGCCCTCGACCTCGGCGTTGGTCAGGGTGCGGATGTTCTTTCATTCGACGGTTTTTGGCTGCCCGAATTCGCTGACGGCGGGCTGGTCAAGCCGCTCACCGAAGTTGTCGGTCCCGAAATCCTCGATTGGGAAGGCTGGAGCGTCATCCCCGAAGGTTTGCAGCAGATTCTCGGCTACAACGGCGAGCTGTACGGCATCCCCTATGGCACCGACGCCCGGGAAATCTGGTACCGCACCGACCTGTTCGAGCAGGCGGGTCTGCCTGCCGACTGGCAGCCGACGAGCTGGGAAGAATGGCTCGACGCCGCTCGTACCATCAAGGCAGCGCTGCCCGATGTCACCCCGATTCAGTTGAACGCCGGCACGGCGATGGGCGAAGCCACCACCATGCAGGGCTACTATCCGGCGCTGCTCGGCGCTGGCAGCCATGTGTACGATTTCGAAAACAACAAGTGGATCGTCAGCAGCCCGTCCATTCTGAACGCGCTCAACCTGTACAAGACGATCTACATCGACGAAGGATTGGGCGACCCGCGCTATCAGTTGACCCAGAACGGGCGCGATCAATCGTTCGAAGATTTCTCGCAGGGCAAGATCGCCATGCTCGTTGAAGGCGATTACCTGTGGCGCGGTCCGCTCGCGCCGGAAACCGGCGACTTTGCGATGGCGGATCGCAATGATGTGGTTTCTTTCGCCAAGTTCCCGGCGATTGACCCGGGCATGGGCTACAACGGTCAGGATTTCGTGACGATTTCCGGCGGCACGGGCTACATCCTCAACCCGAACACGGCTCACCCACAGGAAGCGTGGGAATTGCTGTCGTTCATGTTCAGCAAAGATATGGTTGATCAGCTTCAGAGCATCACCCCGCGCATCCGCGCCCGCACCGACGTTGAAGTCACGGGTGACCCGATTATGAGCCGTATCGCCGCCGAGGTACTACCGCTGACGACTGTCCGTCCGCCGCTTGCCGCCTACAATCAGGTCTCCCAGGAAGCGCAGCTCATGACCGAGCGCGTCGTCTCTGGTGAAATGACCCCAGAAGAAGCTATGCAGGCATACGATGAAGCCGTCACGGGCATCGTCGGTGAAGACAACGTCGAGCGTATTCCGCTCGACTAGCATCACGCATTTCGTAACCAGCCCTGGGGAGATGTCTCCAGGGCTGGTTCTTCCCGATAGCGAAGAACATGCAGCGAACTTTGATCTCTCGTCCAATTGGACTGTTGTTTCTCCTACCGGCATTGATTTTTGTTGCCGTTTTTCTGATCTATCCTTTCTTCTCGATCTTTCAGATGAGCTTCACCAATCAGACGCTGGTCGGCGCAGCAGCGGCGAATCCACAGTACGTCGGGCTGGACAACTACGCCGAGCTTTTCAATTTCACCAACTGGATGCGGCGCGGCGAGTTCGGCGCCAGCTTGCTGCTGACAGCGGAGTTCGTGATTGGCTCGGCGCTGATCGGTCAGGCGGGGCTGGGACTCCTGCTCGCCACCGTTTTTCACAATCGTAAAGGTATCCTGCGCGAGACGATCTTCACGCTGGCGATTGCCGCGTGGATTATCCCGGATGTGGTCGTAGCGTTCGCCTGGTTCGCCTATCTTGACCCCGACGGCACGCTCAACATGGTCTTGAACGGGCTTGGCATCCGCTCGATAGACTGGCTGTTCCACTATCCCATGTTGAGCATCATCCTTTTCAACACATGGCGCGGCACGGCGTTCTCGATGCTCCTGTTCTCGTCGGCATTGGGTTCAATTCCACCGTCGCAGTTGGAAACCGCGAGCGTTATCGGCGCAAGCGCCTGGCAGAAATTCCGTGATATTCTCCTGCCCCAGTTGGGACGCTATATCCTGACCGACATGCTCCTGATCACGCTCTGGACGTTCAACACCTTTACGCCATTCCTGCTGACGGGCGGCGGTCCTGTCAACCAGACGGACGTCGTCTCGATCTACATCTACCGTACAGGTCTCAAGTTCTTCGAGTTCGGCAAGGGCAGCGCAGTCGCGGTGGTCGTGATGATCATCAATTTGCTGCTTGCTGGCGTCTACCTCATGTTCAGCCGCACGCGGAGGACAGCATGAAACAGGCAACTCGTCTTCTGCTGATCATCCTGGTCACGGTGCTGGGCTTGTTCTTCGTGCTGCCGCTGCTCTGGTTCGTCTTTGCGCCATTCAACGATCATGCTACGCTCTCCGTGACCATTCCGGGGAACTTTTCGCTGGCGAACTTTCAGGAAGTCCTGAACAACGAGCTGGCGATGCGCGGCTTGCTGCAAAACAGCACGATCATCGGGCTGGGCACGATGCTGGCGACGACCGCCGCTGCCGCGCTGGCTGCCTACGGCATCTCGCGCAGCAACATCCCCGGCAGGCAGTTGTTGACCTACATTCTGATCCTGTTCTCATCGGTCGTGACCGGCACGGCGAGTATGCTCCCTATCTTCCGGCTGATCTACAACCTCGGACTGATCAATACACACGCCGGTGTGATTCTGTCGATGACCGGCGGACTGCTGCCCTCTGCAATTTTCATCATGCAGGATTTCGTCGACGGCATTCCGCGCTCTTACGAGGAAGCGGCGATGGTCGCCGGCGCGTCGCCGCTGCAAATCTTCCGTGACGTGAGCTTCCCGCTGCTGCGCCCCGGCTTGATGGTGGTCGGCATCTGGGTGCTGGTCAACGCCTGGGGATCGTTTCTGACGCCCTTCATCCTTCTGCGCGAGCCGAAGCTCCTGCCCGCCGCTGTGACGTTCTATCAGTTCTATGACGAGGAAGGCTCACCGCAGATCACGCTGGTCGCGGCATACGCAATCCTCTACACGCTGCCAGTACTGCTCCTCTACCTGCTGATCAACTGGCGCTATGGCTTCCGCTTCTTCGGCGGCATTAAACAATAAGGCTACGCATGGCTTCTGTGAAACTCACCAATTTACGCAAATCCTTCGGTGCGGTTCACGCGGTGGACGGCATCAACCTCGACATTCAGGACGGCGAGTTCGTGGCGCTGCTGGGACCATCCGGCTGCGGCAAGACGACGACTCTCCGCATGATCAGCGGGCTGGAAGTACCCACCGGCGGCACCATTTACATCGGCGACCGCGACGTGACCAGCCTGCCGCCGCGCGACCGCGACGTGGCGATGGTCTTTCAGGATTACGCGCTCTACCCACACATGACGATTGACGAAAACATCGGCTACCCGCTGAAGGTGCGCGGCGTCGGCAAGGATGAACGGGCGTCGCGCGTGCGCGAAGTGGCGGACAACCTGCAAATCGGCGGGCTGCTGGAGCGCCGTCCGGCGCAGCTTTCCGGCGGGCAGCAGCAGCGCACGGCGCTGGCGCGCGCGGTCGTGTATCAGGCGCGGGTTTTCCTGTTTGACGAGCCGCTGAGCAACCTCGACGCCAAGCTGCGGCTGGAAGCGCGCGCGTTTCTCAAGCATTTGCAGCAGGAAGTCGGCGTGACCGGCGTCTACGTCACTCATGACCAGTCGGAAGCGATGGCGCTCGCCGACCGCATCGTGATCATGAGCGCCGGCAAGATCATGCAGGTCGGAACGCCGCTCGAAATCTATCGCCGCCCTGCCAACACCTTTGTCGCTTCGTTCATCGGCAACCCGCCGATGAACCTGCTGCCGTGCAGTATCGATGCGGCGGCGAACAAAGTCGTCATCGCCGGGGACTATCCGATCAGCGCCGCATCATTCAACCTGCCAAAAGGACACAGCGGCTCGCTGACGCTCGGCATTCGCCCGGAGCACATTCGCATTGAAACCAGCCCGACCGATGGCGGGATCGCCGGGCAGCTCTATGTCGTCCAGACCCTGGGCAGCGAATCGCTGGTCGTCGTCCACGTGGGCGATCATCTGCTCTCGGTGCGGCTGTTCGGCGACGAAGTCCCTGTACTGCCGCACGACATCTGGCTGGTTCCCGATTACACGCGCGCCTTCTTCTATGACAAGGCGGGAGAGCTGATGCTGTGACCACGCCGATTTCGCTCATGCTGACGGGTCATGCCGTCAACGAGCAGACTCAGACCTACACGACGATTCCTTTTGAAGTGCCGCCAGGGATCGGGCGGATTGACGTACGCTACGAGTACAGCGACGAGGTTGGTTCAGACCCGATGCTGACCGACGGCAACACGGTGGACATCGGCATTTTCGATTCGCGCGGCGGCGGTTTCATGAGCGAGGGCTTTCGCGGCTGGAGCGGCAGTGCTCGCCACAGCTTCTTCATCGCCGCCGACGATTCCACGCCGGGCTATCTCGCGGGACCTATCCAGCCGGGCACGTGGAACATCGCACTCGGTTTATACAAGATCGCGCCGAAAGGCTGCGATTACCACGTCGAGATCACGCTCTCACCCGGTTCCGGCGAAGGCGGCTTCGCACCGCTGCTGCCGCTGCGCTCGACGCTCGGCAAAGTCAAGCCGGATGGCTGGTACTGCGGCGAGGTTCACAACCACAGCTACCACAGCGACGGCGACAGCGACCCGCTCGACATTGTGCGCCGCGCCGAAGCGCTTGGACTGGATTTTCTGGCGATCACCGACCACAACAACATCTCGCACCTTGCGCGACTCAACACCGTCGACACATCGCTGATCCTGATCCCCGGCTTTGAAGTCACCACCTACAAGGGACACTGGAATGTCTGGGGCGGTCACGGCTGGATCGACTTTCGCGTCGAAGATGAGGCGCACATGGCACAGGCGGTCGCCGAAGCGAAACGACGCGGCTACCTGGTTTCTTTGAATCACCCCCGCCCCTACGGTCCCGACTGGGCATACCCGAACGTGGACGATCTCGACTGCATCGAAGTCTGGAATGGTCCCTGGGAACTCATGAACGACGTGGCGCTTGAATTCTGGGAATCCCGGCTGCGCCAGGGCAAGCGATATACCGCCGTCGGTGGCAGCGACAATCACTTCCTCAAGCGCGAGCACGTTGCCCAGCTTGCCGTGCCGACGCTGTGGGTGTATTGTGACGGTGAGCCATCCGCCGACAAGCTGCTCGACTCGATTCGCGCGGGTCATGTGATGATCTCCAACAGTGTGAGCGGACCCCGATTGCGCCTTACCACCGATCATGCGATGATGGGAGACGTTGTTTCGCACGCAGACACCGAACGGCTGGTGATCAGGGTGGGTGTTCACGGCGGCGCCGGGTGCTGGCTCGAACTGCACACCACTGCTGGACTTGTGGAACGTCAGGTCGTGCAAGGGGACCAGTTTGACCTGGATTTCCGGGCTGCCCCCGATTCCGCCTATGCGCGTGCCCAGATCGTCGACGCGAACGGACAGGTCTGTGCCTAACCAACCCTATTTACATTCGATAAAGTGCATCCGCGTGAGTGCACAGTACACCTCGTCTTTAAGACACATCTCGACATCGGCTTCACGAATTACGCGGCGGATGTCGTGCAAACCTACTTTCGGAAATTCATTCCTCAGGCGGTGGCGCTAGCGGAACGCACGCGCGACCGCGAGCAGCGCTTCCGCTGGACGACCGGCGCATGGCTGATCTACGCCTATCTGGAACAGGCGTCGCTGGAAGAACGCCGCCGGATGGAAGCCGCCATCGCCGCCGGGGATATTTGCTGGCACGCGCTGCCGTTCACGACGCACAGCGAGTTGATCGACGAATCGCTCTGGCGCTTTGGGTTGAGCTACGGACAGGTGCTTGACCGCCGCTTCGGGAAGCAGACCATCGCCGCCAAGATGACGGACGTACCCGGTCATACCCGCGCGCTCGTGCCGCTGCTCGCCGAAGCGGGATCGCTTACTGCACATCGGCGTCAATCCGGCATCGAGCGTCCCCGACGTTCCCCCGGTATTCCTTTGGCGCGACGAGCAGACGCACTCCGACGTGATCATGATCTATCATCAGACTTACGGCGGACTAAGCCACCTGGAAGGTGTCGACGATGCGCTGGCGCTCATCCTGACGGGCGACAATGAAGGTCCTCCCTCCGAAGCAACGATCGCCCAGACGTATCAGACGCTCGGAACCCAAATTCCGGCGGCTCGCGTCGTTGCATCGACACTCGATGACTCTCGCTCGCACGCTCGATCCCGTCCGCGAGTCGCTGCCGGTAATCACGTCGGAGATTGGCGATACCTGGATACACGGCGTCGGCACCGACCCGACGAAGATCAGCCGATACCGCGAGCTGTCGCGGCTGCGCCGGGAATGGCTTGCCCGCGATTTGGATCCTGCCAGTCGGGAATGCATCGACCGCTTCAGCCACCATCTTTTCATCATCCCCGAACACACTTGGGGCATGGACGAGAAGACACACCTTGCCGACCACATCCACTATCGGGCGGACGATCTGGCTGAGCTGCGCCGGACGAAAAGTGCCGGCATTTTGAGGCATCGTGGGCAGAACAACGGGAATATCTCACCGCTACGCTCGAAAGCCTCGCCAGTTCGCCCCTTTACGACGAGGCGGTCACAGCGCTCGATCAAATTGCGCCTCGCCCGCAATCCTTCGCGCGCCATAACCGAGCTACCAACGGCGACTTACGCACCGATCGCTTTGAGCTTCGCTTTGATCCATCGACGGCGGTAATTGTGCGGTTGGTTGACCGCCAATCGGGCGTCGTCTGGGCAGCCCAGGACCATACACTCGCGCGCCTTCGCTACGATGTTTATGGTCAGCGGGATTACGAGCGCTTCTGGAACCAGTACATTCGGAATCGGGACGATGCTACTATTTCTGCATGGGCACATGAGGACTTTACCAAGCCGGGCATCTCTACCGTCGAAAAGCAGACGTGGACACCCATCGTAACCGCCGCTTTTCAGGATAGCGCAACCGAGATGGTGTTTGTTCTTGCGTTTGACGCCGACGCACAAGACTTCGGCGCACCACATCAGTCTTATCTGCGCTACGCCGTCACGGGCGACGAACTTCACATCACGTACGCCTGGTTTGACAAGCCCGCCTGTCGCCTGCCGGAAGCTTTCTGGCTGTCGTTCGAACCGCTGACCGAACAACCGGCGGGGTGGGGCTTCGAGAAGATTGGGCAACCCATTGATCCCTGCGATGTTGTCAGCAGGGGCGCGCGCACGCTCCATGCCGTCGACCAGTGCGTAACCTACAAAGATGGAACGCATCGCTTTGAAGTGTGTTCGCTGGACGCGCCCTTGGTCGCACCCGGCGCTCCCGCGTTACTTGATTTCCACAATCGCATCCCGGACATGAGCGGCGGAATCCACTTCAACCTGTACAACAACGTTTGGGGCACGAACTTCCCAATGTGGTTTGAAGAAGATGCTCAGTATCGATTCAGATTGAGCTTCTCGTGATCTTCAGTGTATGTCGTCCAAACCTATGGGGTACAGAATGCGATTTGCGAAGAAACATTCTGCTGGGATAAATGCCTGCGCAATACTCATCTGAGTTGAACACCTCGTGTGACCACTTCTTCACTCAGCGGCAGTTCACCGAAGGCATTGCCACGAGCGGACTGAGGAGGCAGAACCGGACATGCCCGCTTGCGCCACATCCTCTATCTCTCGACCGTAACTGCGCGGCGCTTCAATCCGGTCATCAAGCACTACTACGAGAAGCTGATTGCACGGGGCAATTTATGGAGGGGAACGTGGCATCTGGCTTGAAAGGATGAACTGTGCGCCGAAACATTGGAACAAACGTTGGAAGTCGAACTGACCTGACCGCACAGTTGAGCTACGAGCGGTAAGAGACCCAAGAGCACAATTCCGGCGACAGCCACAACGGGAAAACCAAGTAGAAACGGTGCATCTCCAATGGGGATACGACCTCTAAGGTAGCACGCAATCGTCTCGCTCCGCTGCAACCGCCCCACTCCCCGACATAATAACGCCTGCTCCGTTTGTTTTAACCAGTCGGGATATAATTGATGTTCATCCGGGACAGAAAGATTTTCTTCACCGACTGGATGCATGATCGGATTGTCTGATAGAGACGGGAACAGGAATGCGGCATGAAGCTGGTCATTCAAATCCCCTGCCTGAATGAAGAGGCATCTCTTGCCCAAACAATCGCCGACCTGCCTCGACACATTGATGGCATCGACGAAATAGAATTGTTGGTGATTGACGACGGCAGCACAGATCGCACCGTCGAGGTTGCACACGCTGCCGGCGCACACCATGTGATTCGGCACCCCGTGAATAAGGGACTGGCTGCCGCATTTCAGTCCGGCTTAAATGCAGCGCTGTATCTGGGGGCTGATGTGATCGTCAATACAGATGCTGACAACCAATATCAGGGAAGGTTCCTCGCCAGCCTTGTGTATCCAATTCTTACCCAGCAGGCTGACATAGTGATCGGTGATCGACAGACGCAGCTCATTCCCCATTTTTCGAGAAGCAAGAAATTCTTGCAGCAGCTAGGCAGTGCGGTCGTAAGACTCGTTTCAAAAACTAATATACCCGATGCTCCCAGCGGTTTTCGCGCCTTTTCACGGGAAGCTGCGTTACGGATCAACGTACTCACCAATTACACCTATACCTTGGAAACGATCATCCAGGCGGGACAAAATAACCTTGTCGTCGCCTCGGTTCCGATTAAGACAAATGTGAGTGCCCGCGAGTCGCGCCTTATCAAAAGTACAAGCACGTACATTCTTAGGTCATCACTCACGATTATCAATTTATTCATTCTTTATCAGCCGCTGCGCTTGTTTTCCTGCCTGGCAGTTCCATTTTTCGTGATCGGCGCCGGATTGTGGCTCTGGTACTTGAGCTTCGTTCTGCAGGGCGAAGCGGGCAGCGGCACCCATGTTCAGTCGGTAATCGTTGGCGCCACGTTGGTTATTATTGCCTTCTTCATCTTTCTGATTGGACTGCTCGGCAACCTCATCTCGATAAATCGTCGAATGCACGAAGAAGCACTATATTACGCAAAACGGGCAGCGCTTTCGCAAGAAAACGGTTCGCCACAATTTGAAACACACCTCGCCAGACCATGGACGAAGACACAAGTCCCGCTGCCCGTTGAAAACGCCGAGCAGAAACGGTGATCGTGCCTCGTAATCGGGTAGAATTGTTAAAATACGCCCTTCAAGCGGCATTTATCCTCATCACACTTATTTTCGTAGTCCTGTATTTATCCAGCCAATTGGATCGCATCCGATCTCATGTTTGGCAGGCAAATATCGGCTTGCTCATTCTTGCTCAGCTTTTCTTCGCAGCCGGCTATGCGATTTTCCCGTTGGCTCCCTATTTGATTCTAAAGTATCTTGGTCAGCCGCTGCCCAAAAGCAGAGTCTGGCAGATTTATTATGCATCGACTCTGATGAAGTATTTGCCGGGGAGCGTATGGTCGCTGCCCGGACGTGTATTTTTGTACCAGCGCGCAGGTATACCATCGCAAAAAGGGACAAGTAGCCTGTTCTGGGAACTGATGCTGATGGTTGGCAGCGGGATGTTCGTCTCCCTACTCTGCGCACGCCTGATGATCCATTATCTCCCGATACCAGTAGTCCTATTGGGTAGCCTGATTTTCATCGTCGGGTTTCCAGCCCTGCTCTTTGGGCTGCGCTCCGAGCGACTGTACCAAAGCGCCTCGCGGATTCGCCTGCTTCGTCCTGTGGTAGAAATAGTTGCTGCCCCCTCGAACAGACTCACCCAGTCTCAGATGTTCACCATCATAGGGGTCTTTTTGATCAGTTGGCTAATTCTGGGTATTGGCTTCACACTGCTGATCGATGCGTTTGAGCCGGGCGTTACGCTCATTCATTCTCTGGAATTTACCGGACTTTTCGCCGGTGCATGGGTCGCAGGCTTTGTCGTCATATTTTCTCCTGGAGGCATCGGTATCCGCGAAGGGCTTCTAGGACTTGGTCTGGCAGTCGTCCTGAATGATCCGCTCCCAATCCTAATCGCCATTGTTTCGCGTATTCTCTGGACAATTGCGGAGATTATGGGTCTGTCGACAATATGGTTATACCAGTCATACAAGCGCCGAACGAACATGAATGCAATTAATGTCAACTGAGTCAATATGGCATATTATTTGTCCAGGGAACGGGCGTAAATGAACGGTCCAGCAGGAAATTACTATGATAAATTCAACGCCAAGAACCCAATTGCAGGTCGTTTAGTGGCTGGGTTGCGTTTATTCATTTCGATACTTTTTATCGAGGCTTACCAGAGCAAGCAAAGTGTCTTGGAGGTTGGGTGCGGCGAGGGATATATCGCTGGAACTTGTTCAGGAGCATTCACCGGTCCCCAATGCATCGGTTTTGACGTTGACATGCCACTCCTTCACCAGGCACGCAATCGCGTTTCGATAGCAAAGATCATACCGGCTGACGCTCACCATATTCCTTATGCAGATGGAAGCTTTGACCTGGTTATATGCTGTGAAGTGCTGGAGCATGTTAATCACCCCGAAGATGCGCTGCGTGAAATCAGACGTGTCAGCGCAGGCTATTTGATCGCCAGCGTGCCACGCGAACCGATCTGGCGTGCTCTCAATCTAGCACGTGGCAAATATTTCAACGATTTGGGCAACACGCCCGGTCATGTCAATCACTGGAGCAGCGGTGGATTCGCTCGGCTCGTGAGTCGACACTTTGATATTCAAACGGTGCGGCAGCCGATTCCCTGGACGATGATCCTGGCTCATATCTAGCGACTGTCCGCGCACGACTGCTGGCAGTGTAATTCGGCTGCGAAAAACTGAGCCGACGCTGTCCGGCAAAGCCTAATTGAAGGGGAAATCATTGCCTTTTTTCATCTTGCGCCGCTGGCGCCGTCTCCGCAAAAACGCTGTGTGGGGTGCGATGGTTGTGCTCCTCGCGCTTTCCATCTCGTATCTGTATGGGGCGTGGCATTCGATCCCGCCTTCATCTTCTATCGGCAAGCACAGTGGGAATGTGGCGCTAGTGCTGGCGAGCGTCATCGGGATCGCACTCATCGCGCTCGGGTTTCCGCCAGTGACATCACGTCTGCATCGAATTGGGCATTACTGGCTGCACGCCCTCACTTTTGTCTCAGTAGGCGCATTCGTCGGGTTAGCGATCACAAGCGGGAATCTGGTCAGCGTCTCCGCTTTTGTCTGGCTGACCTTCGCCGGCACACTGGCGGGTTATCAGGCGACTTCGTGGCTGAAAATAGCCGACCGACCCGGGGTGGAGCGTCTGGTAACTGGAGTCACATTTGGATTTGGTGTCTTAAGTCTTCTCGGCATGATTCTCAGCCTCGCCGGGTTACTCTCACCTATCGCACTGATTTCCGCGCTGCTTCTGATAACCATTCTGTTTCGGAAGAATCTTATTCTCCTGGCGAATGATTCCGTCCTGTTCTATCGAGAAATAGAAACCCGACTCGCAACAAGAAATAAGCTAATCGACCTGATCTATCTGACAATCGTCATCATATGCCTTGTCATCGTCTACATAGAGGCATTAGTCCCCGAATTTCAATTTGACGCTGTCTACTATCATCTGCCAGTACCGAAAGTCTATCTGGAACAGGGTCAATTGATCGAAATGCCTTACTCGTTTCGATCTTATTTGCCAAAAGGCTTCGAGATGCTGTTCCTACTCGGTTTGGGGATTGGGAATCATTCAGAGATAGCAGCGAAGCTCTTCAGTTTTGCCGCAATGGTTGTCCCCTGCCTGTACCTCTATGCGTTCGTCCGGAACATACTCAAGAGGATCGGCATAAGCGCCCTTGCTATCGCCCTGTTCGCCACTGCACCGCTGATCGCGTGGAGCGGGAGTACCGCTTACGTCGACGTCGGCATGACGATGTTCGCCTTCGCGGCAGTCTACAGCTACTTTCGTTGGCGCGAGGAAAAAAGCAATGGATGGTTAGCACTCATAGGATTTTTCGGAGGGTATACACTCTCAATTAAAGTTCAGGCGGTCTTCATTGTCACCCCTTTATTCATCTTCATAGGTTTCGAACTCCTTCGAACGCGCCGGTGGACAGTTGCCCTTCGCCAACTCGCGTGGTTGATTGTGCCCGCGATTGTCGTTGGTCTTCCCTGGTATCTCATCACTTTTCTATGGACAGGCAACCCTTTATACCCTTTGTACAACAGGATTTTCCGAAGCCCCTACTGGCATCTGGAGAATCCGATGTTCACACAAGCCTTATACGGGCTTGGCGTGGGTCCTCCAGCACTTCTAGCGTTGTTCTGGAACATCACTTTCCATGGAGATTGGTTCTATCAGGGGGTTTTCGGCACAGTTTTATTAGGCATTCCATTTCTCATGGCGCCATTTTGGCCATTTGTCGCCTTCCAGACAGCCAGGTACAGGCGAGTTTATCCTTTGTTGCTTCTGCTTCTAGCGACAAGTGCGTTCCTATGGGCGCTCACAATTCAAAACCTGCGTTACTTGCTGTTCGCTTTACCAATCGTGGCACTTCTTACTGCGAGCACGTTCGACGTTGTTGAGCACCGAATCCGCCGCATTACACGACGCTTGACGCGAAACGGTATCATCCTCGTGTTGAATACAATGTGTTTGGCAATTCTGTCCCTGAGCTTGATTCTGACGGTGAATACGTGGTGGAATATACCGGATACAATCCCGATTGCCCTCGTCCTGGGCTTAGAAAGCCGAGAGCTTTACATGGGGAACGTTCCAGAATACGCCGCGGCTGATTCATTATCTCGTCCCGGCTTCTCGCCTACTGTACTCACAATAGGCACTACGGATCATGCCCATTTCCCTTGGGGTGTCGAGGCATATCCTTATATCGATTCCGGTATATTACGATCGTGGGTAACGAGCGGCAACGATGATACCCAAACTGCCACCCGACTCCGCCGCTTAGGCATATCACACATTGTCGTGAACACCAATGTGTCGTCCACCCTTTTTCACAGGTATCTACTGGATGAAACATTCGTGCAAAACTACCTCGTCGCTGAATCCGCAGTCGGAGATATTGTGGTCTTCCGGTTACGACCAGTCAGTGTGACCAACGAGGCTCCTCAACCCAATGAAATAGGCATGACTATCCCTAGCCAGTCGGATGACACCTCGACGCTCAATCATTTGGACTGTAGCGATCTTGCTGAGGCTCCTGAATCGTGTAAAGCCGTTGTGACAAGGGATATGCCTTTTGTTCAATATTACCCCGTCATCGCGAACGGAATTTATCGGCTAGAGGCATCTGTCATAAGTGAGTCGCCAGACGCCAGCCTTCTCTACGGTGTGAGATGGAGTAACGTGTCCGGTGACACCATCGACACTTCTTTCTATGTTCGAAGCCTAGTTATGAACCAGGAGGATACGCATCTGATCTATGCACAGGCACCGCAAGGGGCGACGTTGGCATCACTCATAGTCGTGAGCAGGACGAACAGTACCGTAATGTTCTGGCAACCGATTATGCGCCTGGCAGGAAGTGCAACGCTGGCTGACGCACCCGAAGATCAATTTGGAACTACCCCGCGCCTTTCGGTTACGGAGTGGCACTGGATACTTCAATGCGCGATAGAGAAGCAGGGTCCAGCTTGCGCGAAGTTAGAGACATGACAAACGCAACAAGGAACGCTTTTCATCTCACCTTTCACTTATCGTTCAACACATCTAGTCCCAAAACTACCGCCGCAAGGTCAAACTGAAATTTGCGAGTAGTTTTGTACTCAGTGCCAGTTCACAGAGGGCATCGCCGCCAGCGGGTTGAAAGGCTGAGCGTTATCCTGAAGGCAACTATCCCCTTAGCACAGATACCCTGGACAACCTCTGTCGGGTAACCCGACGCGGGTGTATGATCGCCCTGCGCCAATTACCCAAA
The DNA here is from genome assembly GCA_046328655.1 of Anaerolineae bacterium. Lineage (GTDB taxonomy): Bacteria > Chloroflexota > Anaerolineae > Aggregatilineales > Phototrophicaceae > Flexifilum. The sequence goes on from JAXLWE010000015.1 coordinate 84,125, forward strand.
GGGAATTACGGCTGTCGGCTCGGTGTCAAAATCAACCGTTTCGCCCCACGTACCCGCCGCGCCGAATCGAACAGGTATGCGGCTGTTCGCGCGGGCGAAAACCGGCAGGGTGTCAACCGCCGCCGGAACAGTGATCGTCCGCCCGCCTTCGTAATGTCGCTTCGTCCACAGATCAAACCAGCTTCCCGACGGCAGGTAAACATCCCAGGCGCGCGCGCCTTCTTCGACGACCGGGCACACCCCAGAAGATCGCGCCCGAAGAAGTGATGATAATCCGACGCTTCAGGTGATGCCACAGCCGGAGCACGCTCGCATCATCCCGGCTGCCCGGTCTGCACGGCGTGCTGCGCCTGTACCAGATGTACGGGAGCAAATTGCGCCGCACGTTCACCCAGTAACGGAACGTTGGGATCACGCGCGTGTCGCCTGTCCGCTCCTGTATATTCCAGGAGTGTCCGGTAGTTCACAGCGGGTTCTCGATACTGGTTGTATTCCAGGTGGTACTGCATGATCGGGCACAGGGCTGCCATCACGCCGCACCGCGCAGATATAACTGCAGAGGCAGCGGACCGCTGAAGCCACCGATGTCCCATCCCCAGAACGGAGATCCCCGAAATCCGCCGATAAGCCCGCCAGGATCGTATGGCGAAACGCCTCCCGGGTCGAGTTCTCGTCGCCCGCCCAGTGTGCGGGCGCGCGCTGCGACCCGGTGAACCCAGAGCGACTGAAGATCAGCCCTTCGCGCCGCCGCGTGAAATTGATAGTAGGCTTCGGTGTAAAGCTGCGGATACTCGTTCCAGACTTCGTCGCCGCGCCGTCCATCGTGGAAGCGAACCTGCGTGCTCCATAGGTGCTCGCCGCCATCGGTTTTGAAACCGTCGATGCCGAGATCATCGATCAGATAGGCGCGCTTGTTCGGCCACCACTCGCGCTCGGCAGATTGTCCACGTCCACCAGGTAACCGCCGCGAAACCAGAACGGGCGCGTGTGGTGCAGGCTGCCGTCCGCCTCGCGTACGCCGAACCCCGCCTGCTCATAATAGGCTCGATCCGCTTCGTGCTGCGGGTGCGGCTGCTCAAGGATTTTGACGACCGGAATTTGCCAGAGCACCAGCCGGATGCCGCGCTCGTGCAGCCAGTCGATCATGCCTTTGGGATCCGTCCACTTGCCGTCCGACGGGAAGGTGAAGTCAGTGTAACGAAATGCTTCATTTCCCGGTTTTGGCATGTACTGAGCGTCGTTCCAGATGTAGAAGGTCGTCTCGTCGCTCCACGCCTCGATAACCAGCACCGACGCGGGAATATCAAGGGCTTCGGTCGCCTCGACCTCGCGCATCACCCGCGCCTGCGAATTCCATTCGTTGCTGCTCATCCACAAGCCGAATGCCCAGTCGGGCGGAAGCGCAGCGGGACCGGTCATCTGCGTGAAGCTGCCGATGATGTCGAACGGATCGTCGCCCACGAACCAAACCAGCCGCAGTGATCCTTGGTCGCCGACTTCCGCTTCCAGCGTCCAGCGATCTGGCGCGGTCAGGTCGAACTGCATCCAGCGAGTGCTCTCGACGTAGACGCCATAGCCCGCCGACGACAGCAGGAACGGGATCGGCATGTAAGCGCGCTTGCCCTGGCTCTTGTACTGCTCGTACACGCGGATATCCATGACGTTGCCGCGCTGGTTAAGGGCGTTGAAGCGCTCGCCTAGCCCGAAGAAGGCTTCGTCGGGCGCGCAGGTGAAGCCGATGCGAACGCGCTGTCCATCGCGGCGCTCCGAACTGAGCCACTCGACCGAAGTAATCGGCGGCAGACCGTCCATTTGGGCTTGTCCACCGCTGTGCATAAGGCACATCTCGAAGCGCGACGGTGAAAGCGACTTGACGGCAACGCCGCCTCCCGCGCGCCATCCCACACCTGGCAGCGTATAAGTGTCACCCGGCTGCCCGTCCGCTTCGATTCGATAGGTCAGCGTCTGACCGTCCGGCGGCGCGACCAGCTTCGCGCGCCACACGTCCTGCTCGATGCGGACGGCCCGCTCCAGATACTCCGCGCCGGCGCCGATTTCGTGATCAGGAATCCAATTGGGAATGAGTTCCGCCGCAATCGCAACTTCGGCTCCGCCGTCGATGCTGGCATGAACCGTTACAGCCCGCACAGCGCCCGGCGGTCGCGTGACGATGCCGACCGCGAACGGCTCATCTGCTAGCGGCGCGCGAGGGTATCGTTCTTCAGGAAGCTGTTCGTAGGGGTGTTCCTGCCCAAATGGGGTATGAATGATTTCGATCATGCTGCCTCAAGCCAGATGGATGAAGGAGTTCAAACTTTGGAGGGGCGTTACAGGTAACGCCCCTGAGTTCAAATATCTAAAATCGTCGCTTATCCCAGCAGACCGTCGACCGCAGCCTTCGCCTGATCGAGCGCTGCTTGCGGCGAGAGCGAGCCGTCAGCAGCCTGCGACAGCGCCGCATTCACCGCGTCCTGGAATTCATTCTGGCGTTCGATGACCGGCGGGACAATCGCACTTTCGAGGGCGTCAAACACCGCCTGTCGGTTGGCGGGCGGAGTCTGCTCCAGATAGCCCGCAACGTATTCCGGCTTGTCGAGCGCAGGCAGTTCCCAGCCCTTCTCGACGCGCACGTTGGCAGCCGTCTCGCTCGAAGTCAGGAATTCCGCCCACTTGGCAGCGGCATCGGTATTCGCCGAGGTCGCGGAAACGGCGACGCCGTTGGCGAAGAAGTGATGGGCGTGCTGGTTCATGGCGGGTTCAATCTGAACGTCCCACGCAAACGGCAGGTCGTGGAAAGCGGCGAACTGCCAGATGCCGATCACGTCCATGCCGAGCTTGCCGCTGGCGAACAGGTCTTCGTTGGCAACGCCGGACAGTTCTTCGGTCGAGGGCATCACGTCTTCGTTGACGAAGCTGAGCATCGTCTCAAGGGTCTGCACGCAGGCGGGCGAATTGATGGTCGATTCGGTCATGGCGTCGTTGAAGAACTTGCACTCGCCGTTCTGCGCCGCCTTCTTGTAGAACTCCCAGAACTGGATGGGCGAGAAGATGCCCCAGGTGTCGCTGCCCAGCGCACGGATGGCTTTAGCGGCGGTCATAGCGTCGTCCCACGTCCAGTCCGCGGTGGGATAGTCGATGCCCGCCTGATCGAACAGGTCCTGATTGTAGAACAGCAGCACCGTCGAGAACGATTCCGGCAGCGCCATCTGCACTCCCTGATACTGGAAGGCTTCCAGCGCGCGCGGATAGTACGGCGCGTCGGCGCTGATCTTACCGCTCAGGTCTGCCAGCACGCCGTTGGCGGCGTAGGCGACAAAATTCTCGTAATTCAGCTCGAAGACGTCCGGCGCAGCGCCGCCGACGATGTCGGCTTGCAGCAGCGTGAAATAATCGCTGAAGGGCGCGGTCTCGACTTCGACCGTGATCCCCGGATTCTCCGCCTGGAACGCCTGCACGATCGTGTTCAGGTCTTCCACGTGATCAGGCGCGGCGGAAAAGGTGAAGTAACGGATAGCCGTTGTGTCTTGCCCGAACGCTGTGCTCAGTGACAGGCTGAGCATCAGGATCAACCCGACGATCATTACTTTTCGAACCATGATACATGCTCCTTATACTGGTAACATTCTTCAAGCGAACGCATTTTCGTTGCGTCAACGAAAATCCACTTACCCCTTGATGCCGTTGCTGACCACGCTCTGCACGAACCACTTCTGCGCGATCAGATAGGCGATCAGAATGGGCAGCACGGAAATCACCGCCCCTGCCATAACCAGATTCCACTGCGTCAGCGCCTGCGGACCCGCCTGAAGCTCGCCGAGCACCACCGGCACCGTCTTGACGGCATCCACACGCGCCACGAACAGGGGCCACAGATACGAATTCCACGACCCCATGAAGCTGAGCACGATCAGCGTCGCCAGCGCCGGTTTGACCAGCGGCAGCAGCACGCGCCAGAATACGGTGAAGTGATTCGCCCCGTCGATGAAAGCGGCTTCCTCGAAATCAGGCGGGAGCGCCAGAAACGCCTGCCGCAGCAGAAACGTTCCGAAGGCGTTGAACAGGGGCGGGACGATCAGCGCCAGATAGGTATTCGTCCAGCCCAGCATCCTTACGACGATGAACTGAGGGATGACCAGCACAACCGACGGGATCATCATCGTCGCCAGATAGAGCATGAAGACGACGCTGCGCCCACGCCAGCGCATCCGCGAGAAAGCGTAGGCTGCCATCGACGCCAGCATTACCTGTAACGCGGTCCCCACAACCCCAACGAACAGGCTGTTGAAGAATGTCCGCCCCAGATTGATGGTCTGCGCGAGCTGCGAATAGCTCTCCAAGCTGAGCGGGTTCGGGATCAACTCCGGCGGCGTATGCAGGATATACTGCTGCGTCTTGAGCGACGTGCTAACCATCCACCAGAACGGCAGCAGCATGATCAGCACCAGCACGACGAACGCGGCATATGCCAGCAGCCGCAGCGCGAACCGGCGCGCGGTCGCCCGTTCTCCGGAGTCGTTATAAGCGAGGGTCTGCGTATCACTCGTTCTCATAGTGAACCCACCGCTTCTGAAACCGGAACTGCACGAACGTGACGATGAAGATCAGGATGAACAGCACCCACGACATCGCCGAAGCGTAGCCCATGCGGTTGTAGCTGAAGGCGTTTCGGACGACATCGGTCACGATCACCTGTATCTGCCGCGCCGCCGCGCTTTCACGCATCGGCATCAGCCAGAACTGGTCGAACACCTGAAACGAGTTGATCAACAGAATGATGACGATGAAGAACATCGTCGGCGTGAGTAGGGGCAGAGTGATGTGCCGCAGCCGCTGCCACTGGCTCGCGCCGTCGATGCGCGAGGCTTCGTAGTAGACTTCGGAGATCCCCTGCAAGCCGCCCAGATACAGCACAGCGACGTAGCCGAGGTCTTTCCAGATGCTCGTGAACGCCATCGCATAGAGCGCACTGTTGCTGTCGAACAGCCACGCGGGACCCTGAATTCCGAACCACGACAGCCCGTAATTCACCAACCCGTACTGCGGGTTGAAAATCCACTTCCACATCAGCGAGACGACTACCCACGACGCCACGACGGGAAGAAATGTCACTGTGCGCACCAGAACTACGCCGCGCAGCTTCTGGTTGAGCAGCAGCGCCAAGCCGAGTGCCAGCACAAACACCGACGGGATATACAGGATGATGTAGCCGAGTGTGTAGCGGAACGCGCTCCAGAAGTTCGGGTCGCTGAGCAGCTCGCTGAAGTTGTCCAGCCCGGACAAATTTCGGCGCCGGACAGCAGATTCCAGTCCTGAAACGACAGTTAGAAAGGCGATGCCAATCGGCACGAAGACGAACATGAGGAGACCGATCAGGCTGGCGCGATGAACAACAGCACCCACTTCATTTTTCGCCAGCTGTACTTTCGCCACTGAAACCTTCTTTCACTGACTGAAATAAATTACTGAAAACTAGCCTTTCGAGACGACCAGCGATTCGGAACACTTTGCCGATGACCATCCCCGCCGCACCGCGCGCCCATGCACGATCATCGGTGGGTCGACGACGACCATGACGTTCTCCATCAAACCGTTGAAAACATGCTGGTTCATCGCCGCGAACGTGGCGCACCAGACGGTGATCGCCGGCGGCGACCCCTTCTCCGCTGATCACGATCAAGGGTGGGCACAGGATATTGATCACTGCCGCCAGCCCCATGCCGAAATACGTGCCGCTGCGCGCCAGCGCATAACGCGCCAGGGCGTCGCCCGCGTCCGCCGCTTCGACGACATCCGCCAGCGTGATGGTTGGCAAACCGTCGAGATTTCACCCTGTTCCGTCGCCGTCTGAATGTATCAGCACAGCCGCATCGGACGCGAGACTTTCGAGGCAGCCGCGCTGCAGTCGCCATAATCCCCGGATCATGCGAGATGCCCCAGCAGGCCTTGCCAACCCCGCTTTCGGCGTCCCCGGATAGAGTTGATGGTGGATGACCATGCCCATACCGGATGCCGCGTCCAATCGTGGCGACGACGAAATGCGCGGCGTGCCGCCCTGCCCTGAACAACTGCTCGGTCAGCGCGTGTGTTCACGTTTTCGATGTACACCGGCAGACCGATTTTTCAAGGCTCGACTAAATCGCCAGAGCGGCAAGTACCTTTTCCAGCCGAAGAATGGCGAATAATGCACCATCCCTGACGGCGAATAGATCACGCCCGCGAGACTGATGCCGACGCCGAACAGTTCGCGCGGTGTTGCCCTGCTTTTCCAGCAATCGCGTGCGCGCTCGATCAGACTGCCGAGCGTCGTGCTGATGGCTTGCGCGAATGATCGCCGTCTCGCCCGGCATAATGCAGACTGCTGCTTTCGAGGTTGGTGACGGTGCAAATCACGCGTCTTTCCATCAGCTTGACGCCGATGCTTACGGCGAACCCAGCCCGGGTTAAGGCGCAGCAGGGTTTGCCGCCGCCTGCCCGTATAGTCGCCCTCACCGACTTCCAGCAGCCAGCGCGATCTCCAGCAGCTCGTTAAAGATCTGGGAAACAGCACCGACGCTCAGCCTGGCAGCAGGATTTCAGCCCACCGGAGCACGGCGATATTCCCTTCGCGGCGCAGCGTGTTGAGGATCAGGCTGCGGTTCATCGCCTTGATTAAGCCCCGATTACCGCGGTGGTCACGGCGACCTTTTTCGCCACCGAGTGAAATAAGTTGCCTCTACGATAATCCCGGTCGCGCTTTCGTCAACTTCTGAGCTCGACACCTTCATTGTTGATCGTATACTCCTCGAGGCTTCATGCCTGCAAAGCGCAGGAAACGGCGTGTCGTTAACGATATGTCCATACTCTCGTGCCACGCAGATGACATCCAGAACTCCGCCGACAATCAACGTGGTCAGCACAGACACTGCGCGGAAATGCCAGCTGGCACAGATCCAACGCCGTCAGTTTTTCTGTTCGGTCAGGTTCAATCCCGCAAGGGGAGGATCATCCAAAGATCGGCTTGAGCGCGGGGTATGCGGCGCGAAAGAGGCTATATTTTTGTTCGTAACGCTCGTGCTGTACAAAATCGGGCTGCAAAGTCATCCGAACGGGGAAATAACCATCGGGCGCGTAGTTCGCATATTTTCCCGCCATCACCTGAGTCGTGAGCAGCGCGCCGCGTACCCCGACGTTCTCGGCGTCGTCAGCCACCTTGATCGGCAGTCCGAGCACATCTGCAAAAAGCTGACACCAGCCTTCCGAGCGCGTTCCGCCGCCTGTCAACATCAGTGTGTCGGGGCGTGTGGACAGTAGCGCATCAAGCGCGTGGCGGTAGGCATAGACGACGCCTTCCAGCACCGCGCGGTATACGTCGGCGCGTGTACTGTTCTGGCTCAAACCGATCAAAGCTCCGCGCGCCAGCGGATCGCTGAAGGGGGAGCGCTCGCCATTGAGATAAGGCAGATAGATCAGATTGGATACAGGACGTATCTGCGCCTGCGCGATAAGGCTGGCGTACTCATCAACGCCGAACAGGTCGCGCACCCACTCCAGATTACCACCTGCCGTCAGGAGCGGTGCAATCGCCATGTATTGATCGGATCGAGCGTGTGCCAGCGTGAACACACCCTGATCAGACAATCCGGGTTCAGACGTGGTGAATGCGACCCAGCCGCTCGTACCCAGATAGCCATACGCCTGACCGATTTCACCGCTACCTGCGCCGATAGTCGTTGCCCCTGCATCGCCCGGCGCAAGGTATACCGGCAGTCCCGCTTTCAAGCCGAGCGATGCGGCGGCACTATGCATGAGTGTCCCAGCCAGAGTGCCGCCTGCAACCAGTTTCGGAAGAAGATGGAGCAGATCGCCAAGCCCCATCTCCGTGTAGACATTTTGATCAAGCCAGCGACGCTCGCGCAATTGCATGAGACCAGTCGTCGAGGCAGTCGTCGTATCTGTCAGAGCGTTGCCAGTCAGCTTCAAGGCGAGGGCGTCCGCTGCGCCGAATAGGAGGATTGTCGCCTGATTGAACACGTCAGGCTCATGACTTCGTACCCACAGAATCTTCGCCCAGAGACTGTCTGCGCCCTGATCGTTGCCCGTCAAAGCGCGCAGGCGTCCCCGCCCCAAGCGGTCTGTGATCTGGGCGGCTTCGCTCTGGGCGCGTGTATCGCTGTAGAGGATCACCGGGCGCACTGGATTGCCATCCGCATCCAGCAAGATCAAGTCCTGCATCTGTCCAGTGAGCGCCAGCGCCTTCACCCGGGTCAAATCGTCCAGCAATGCGCGACTTGCGGTCAGCGCCGCCTGCCACCAATCGCTCACGCTCTGCTCGACGATGCCGCCCACTTCAGTGCGGGTGGGATAAGACTCAACCCGACTGCGAACAACCTGCCCCTGTTCGGTAATCAGCGCGGCTTTAACTGCACTCGTCCCTACGTCAAAGACGAACCACAAATCGTCCACAGTCTCAGTCCTTCAAGTGTATGCCGTCGCATCCCGCAACGTCTGGAGGTAATCCACCAGCGCACGTTCGCCTTTTTGCAGATGCTCGACCACCTTTGTGCCGACAATCGCCATGTCCACATCTAGCTGCGCGAGCGCCGCGATCTGTTCCGGCTGTTGCAGCCCAATGCCCACACCAATCGCCAGCGACGGCTTCAACGCCCGTATGCCATGTATCACACTTTCCAGCGCCTCGCGCAGGTCTCCGGTAACCTCGATCTGCTCGCCAGTACGCCCCGTAGCAGCCTTCAGGTAGATCAGGTCGCTGTATTCAACGCACCAGCGCAGGTGCTCAATGGTTGCGTGAATATCGAGCAGCATAATCGACGCCAGACCAAGCGAACGAGCCTGATTTGCCACCGCAGCACCTTCGACGCTATCAATGTCGGGCACCAGAACCCCCTGAACGCCGTTCCTGACGCACAGTCGCAGGAAGCCTTCAAGCTCTCGCCCGACCGTCGCATATGTCATCACAAAACTCGGCTGCGGCAGACCGGACAAACCGCCCGTCAACGCCAGTGCCGCTTCGGCGTGAATACCGCGTCGTCGTGTCACGACTTCGTGAGCAGCGGCGATCACTGGACCATCAATGTAGGGCATGTCCGTGGGAATGCCAAACTCGATCACATCAAGGTTGTGAGCGGCGCGTACCATCCGGAAAAACTCATCCGGCGATGGATAGCCGACCAGGAAGTAGCCACACAGCGCCATCCGTCCTTCTTCGCGTATTCGCTGGAGCGTTGGCAACAAGAGACTGGTCATGTTCGCCGCCGAGACAGACTGCTCAGGGTCACCGAGGCAACGATGATTGCGCCAGTCAGGATGCGTTGGATATAGGTATCTACGCCAATTTGAGTGAAGCCATTCGCCAGCACGCCGATCAACAGCACGCCGACGAGCGTTCCCGTAACGTGCGGTTCCCCCTCCTGACTCATGGTCATGCCCAGAAAGACCGCTGCTATGGCGTTGAGCATGAGGTTGTCGCCAAGTGTGGGATTACCGGTTGCAAGCTGCCCGGTGAGCATCGTCCCGGCGAGCGCCGCACCAAAACCTGTAATTACGAAAGCCAGAAGACGCAACCGCCGGACGCGCACGCCGGCGAGCTGCGCAGCTTCGATATTGCCACCTATGGCATATAAGCGTCTTCCAAACACCGTCTGTTCCAGCACAAACCCGACGACCAGCAGCACAATAAGCGCAATAAGCGTCAGGTGTGGCAGCTTGATCACTTGCTCGTTCAGGGTGAGCAGTGGGATACCTCCGTTGGCGAAATCTACGAACGGCTCTGGGAAGACCCGCCCGAAAATCGTTTTACCGCCGCTGATATAGAAGGCTAATCCACTGAAGATTGTCAATGTACCGAGCGTGGTCACGAACGGCGTAATGCCGACGTAGGCAACCAGCACCCCATTGAGCAAGCCGCCGAGCATCCCAACCAGCGCTGCCGCCAGAATTGCTGCACCGAGAGGTTGATCGTGCTGCAGAAGCGTGCCGATGACAATCCCGGCAAGACTCGCCATCGAGCCGACGCTCAGGTCGAAATCATTCAGCACCATCACAATCGTCATTGTAAAAGCGACCACGCCCAAAATGCTCACCTGCTGGGTGATATTCAGCAGGTTGCGCACACTCATAAACGTCGTCGGGCGCTGCCACCCGAAGAAAACGACGATGATTAGGAAACCAATCAGCGTGCCAAATGAACGAAGCAGTCGCCCCCAGGAATAACCTGGACGCGCATGCTCGGTGTCAGCGACTTCCGCCATGCTTGATTTCTCCGTAACAACGCGCCAACAATCCCTCCTGCGTCAAACCTGCCGTCGGAATGGTTTCGACAAGCTGTCCCGCCCGCATCACCAGAATACGGTCTGTCATGCCGAGAAGCTCCGGCAAATCTGACGATGCGATGATAATTCCCGTCCCGCGCGCACTGATCTCTCGAATCAGCGCGTATATATCGGTCTTCGCGCCCACATCTACGCCGCGAGTCGGTTCGTCCAGCAACAGCACGCGGGGCGGACGCGCCAGGGCACGCGCAAATACGACCTTCTGCTGGTTGCCACCGCTCAACTCGCGAACCGTCTGCTCCATACCGGTCGTTTTCAAGCGAACCAACGCCGCGAGTTCCTCGCTGGTGCGCCGCTCCAGCTTATTCGCCAACAGCATCCCGCGCCTGCTAAGTATGCTCAACTGTGGCAGCGTAATGTTATTGCTGACGCTGCGCGATAGGATCAGTGCCTGTGAGCGCCGTTCTTCCGGCACGAAGGCGAGACCCTGCTGCCACGCCCGCGCCGGATTATGCTGGCGCAGCGCATGACCGCGAAGCAGAAACTCGCCTGCCAGCACCCGATCAACACCCATTAACGCGCGCAGGAGTTCAGTACGCCCGGAGCCACTCAGCCCGGAGACGCCGACGATCTCGCCCGCGCGCAGTTGAAAGCTGATGTCGCGGACAAAGCGCGTCTTCAAATCGCGCGCTTCGAGCAGCACTTCGCCGCCCAAGACGTCACTGCGCGGCGGATATACCTGTTTGACTTCGCGCCCGGTCATCATGAAAATCAAATCGGCAGGCGTGACGGAAGCGATCCCGTGAGTACCGATCACTCTGCCATCCCGCATCACCGTCACACGGTCGGCGATCTCGAAAAGTTCGTCCATCCTGTGGGAGACATAGAGTACAGCGCTGCCCTGCGCCTTGAGTCGTTGGATGAGCGCGAAGAACTGCTTAATTTCCTGTCCGGTAAGCGCTGCGGTCGGCTCGTCCATCACGTAAATCAGCCCGGTGTCGCCTGCCCTTTCGCCTCCGACGAAGGCATGGGCAATATTGACGAGCATCTGATCACCAGGGCTGAGTCGCGCCATCGCCATACGCGGAGAGAGGTGGATAATCTCCAGATGAGTCAGCACCTGCTGTGCTTCCAGATTTAACCGCCGCCAGTTTACTTTGATTCCCCAGCGAGTGGGATAGGGCTGCCCCAGAAAAATATTCTCGGCGACGGAAAGCTGAGGTACAACATTCAGCTCTTGGTGGATAAAACGCAGTCCAAGATCAAAAGCCATACGCGGATTGGTGATGATCGCTGGCTTGCCGCGCACCGCAATCTCGACCGTGTCCGGCATGATCACGCCCGCAATGATCTTGATCAGCGTCGATTTGCCCGCGCCGTTTTCGCCGATGAGCGCATGAACTTCGCCTGCACGCAGATCGAATGTCGTATCGACCAGGGCGGGGATGCCAGCGTAGCTCTTGCTGGCGTGACGAACCTCAAGGAGATCAGACATGTGTTGGGAACGATGTAGGGGCACCCGGACAAGTGCCCCTATTACGAATTCACGTCTTTATTGGCTCTGGGGCATAAAATCTGCCACGTTTGCAGCGGTCACGAGCTTGGTTGGCGCGTAGACCGTATGCTGGGTGATGGTAGCGCCATCCAGGTAGTGCTGAATCTGCTCGGCAACCAGCATGCCCATACCGGAAAATCCTGCGCAATACTGGCTTCAAAGTTGCCGTTTTGGGCGATGGCTTCCAGCGCCTGCGGGTTAGCATCCATCCCGGTGATGATAATCCCCTCATTCTCACGCCCCGCCGCCTCAATCGCCTGGAGTGCGCCAAGCGCGGGTTGATCCCATGCCGCCCACACCGCTGAGATGTCGCCCGGATTTGGATTTGCAGTCAGGAGCGCCTCCATCTTGGCGCGCGAGTCGGCGATGCCACCGTCGGTCACGTCCGGCTCAATGAAATCGATCACTTCAATATCGGGCGTATTATCGAAGATTGCTCGTGCGACCACCCCTCGCTTCTGGACGGGGGGATAGGCGTTAAAGCCAAACATCACCACCTTGCCTACGCCGTTCAACTGGTCGACGATATAGCTCGCAGTGGTGGCTGCCATTTCATAGCCATTGCTGGTGACATTGACCAGGACTTGTGGCGCGCTGCCAGCATCCAAGCCAAAGACCGGGATATTGGCGTCGACCGCGTCCTGGAGCGCCGGAATCTGCGAGGGATCGCTGTTGATGACGATAGCGGTTACTTGCTGCGTGATGACGTCCTGTACGCGGCTGTTCACTGCCGCAGTGTCGCCCGCTGTGTCGATTACATTGACCGTCCAGCCTTTCTCCTGCGCCGCTGCCTGGAAAGCCTCGACTTCAAACTGCGTGCCGGGCTGGGCGAGATAGGGCGTGACTAGGGCGATGGTAACGGCGTCACTCTGCGCGACTGCTGCTCTAAAACCGAACTAATCAGCACCGCCAGCAGAATCGCCAGTTTTCGCTTCAACATCATTTTTCTCCCTAAGGCAACAGTCTTCTGGCGGATTCTAGCGCATTTCGTCCGAAGCGCTAAAAAAACCAGCGGTCGAACGCTGATCGACGCGAGATCGCGCAGCGCGACGTGATCGCCAGGCTGTGTCAAGCCGGGGGTCGCGCTTCATTATCGTGTATGCAGGCATCGATCCGACGGTGGGCAACCCACTTGCCGTCTACACGCGCGAGGGCGAACGGCTGTATTTCGACGCCGGAAACAATCTTCCCGGTGTTAGTCGTCATCTACCGCGACGTTCGCCGTTACATCTTCGACCGCGTCCATCAGCGCGCCTGGCTGGCGTCCCCTGGGATTGCAATTACCCAGACGAGCCAAGCGGAAACGACGGTGATTCACGCAGGGAAGCCCGGGGCTACGCCAGAACGCCTGATGCCAGCGGAACACGCCGATCATGTTTGGACGAATGTCTGGCGCTATATGTCGCTCGCTCCATTTCATCCAAACGAATGACTATGTGCTCAATCGGCTGTTCGTGACCCTAGGCGATCAGAATATCTGCGCACCGGCAACGGCTCGGAGTTCGCGGAAGTACCGGTAGCCACTCGAATCCCGCCTCGTTCGTATCCTTCGCCAGCAGAATAGATCGGGATAACGCATCGGAACGCGTCGCGCCGCGGATGGCTCTACCGCATCACCCCGATACCGCTAGCATACCAGCACTGCGTTCAAGCGCATCGAGATTGAGCGGCAGCAGATCCGATGCTTCGCCGGCAGATGCTGCTCCAGTGCCCGGCGAACCGCCGCGAGCGGAAGGATCGGTCGCACAGCCAGCGCCGCGCCAAGCAGCACCATGTTGATCACCCGCCTGTCCCCGCATCCGCTGGCAATCTCGCTCGCCGGGATAGGCAGCAGCGTCAGGTCGCGGCGTTGGCTCGTCCGTGTGACGATGGACTTGTTGATGACCAGCAGACCGTGCGGCGCGACCAGCGGCTCGTATTTCGCAAATGATGGCTCGTTGAAGACGATGGCGAGCTTCGGATCCTGCACCAGTGGCGAGCCGATCGGGCGGTCGCTGATGACGACGAAGCAGTGTGCCGTCCCGCCACGCATTTCCGGTCCGTACGATGGAATCCAGGTCACTTCCAGCCCTTCGCTCATCGCGGCATATGCCAGAAGCTGCCCTACGAACATCACTCCCTGTCCCCCCGAACCCGCGACGACCACATCCTCGAACATCATGTCACTCCGCTTTTCTTTCCAGTGCCCGCGCGGCATCGACCACTTTGTAATCTCCAATGGGGTAGTAGGGCAGCATCTCATCCTCGATCCACTCAAGCGCCTGCTGCGGCGTCATCCCCCAATTGGTCGGGCAGCTCGAGAGCAGTTCAACCATGCTGAAACCCAATCCGTGTAGCTGCGTTTTGAGTGCTGTCCGAATCGCCTTTCTTCGCCTGCCGAATATGGCGCAGGTCGTGCAGAGACCGCCGGACGATGTAGGCGGCTCCGTCCAGATCTGACAGCAGCTCGCTCATCCGGATCGGTTTTCCCGTTTGCTGAACATCACGACCGCCGGGCGATGAAGTAGTTCGCTGCCCAGCCAGCGACGTAGGCGCCATCTGCCCGCCGGTCATCCCATAGACGGCATTGTTGAGGAAGATAGTCGTGATGTTTTCACCACGCGCCGCGACGTGCAGAATCTCGGCAGCGCCAATCGAGACCAGGTCACCGTCTCCCTGATACGTGACCACCAGGTTGTCCGGTCGCAGTCGCTTGATGCCGGTTGCCATCGCCGGGGCGCGCCCGTGAGCAGCGACGCAGCTATCCACGTCAAAGTAATTGTAGGCAAATACCGAGCAGCCCACCGGCGCAACCAGAATCGTGCGTTCGCGGAGATTTAGTTCGTCCAGGCATTCCGCGAGCAGCCGGTGAGCGATCCCATGCGTGCAGCCGGGGCAGTAGTGAGTCGGGCAGCCTGTAAGCGCTGGGGAGTCCTGTAGACCAGTTCCATTTCCAGGGTATCGATCATTCAAACGCTCCCTGTGGATGCGTCATTTCCTGACAAGTAGTTTCGATGACGCTGAGGATCTCATCGGGCGTGGGGATGACTCCTCCCATCCGCCCACAGAACCTGACCGGGACACACCCGCCAACCGCGAGGCGCACGTCGTCGATCATCTGTCCGGCGCTCATCTCCACGACCAGGCAGCTTCGAACGGTATTTGCCAGTTGAGCGATCCGCCTTTCGGGAAAAGGCATCAGCGTCTGCGGGCGCAGCATTCCGACCCGTAGCCCCTGGGCACGCGCGCTCTCGACCGCGCTTCTGGCGATCCGTCCCGCCGTGCCGAAGCCAACGACCAGCAGGTCGGCGTCGTCGGTCGCATATTCGACCCAACGCTGCTCGCGCTCTCGTATGTCCTGAAGCCGAGCCTGAAGCTTCTGGTTGAAGGCTTCTTCTGCTTCGGCTTGCAGATAAATCGACGCGATCACATTTTTCGGTCGCCCGGCTGCGCCTGCCAGCGCCCAGACAGGGCGCTCCGTCTTTACCGGGAGCATGGGCGGCAGCTCCGCCGGTTCCATCATCTGACCGATCTGACCGTCGGCAGCGATGATGACGATGTGTCGGTATTTGTCGGCGAGGTCAAACGCCAGCACCGTCTGATCGACGGCTTCCTGAACCGAGGCTGGCGCAAGCACAATCGGGCGGAAATCCCCGTGCCCGGCGGAGCGAGTCACCTGGAAGTAGTCGCCCTGAGATGGCAGGATGTTGCCTAAGCCCGGTCCGCCGCGCATCATGTCCACGATTACGCACGGCAGCTCTGATCCGGCGATATACGATAAGCCTTCCTGCATCAGGCTGAAGCCTGGACTGGACGACGACGTCATCACGCGCGCGCCGGTGCAGGCGGCACCGTACACCATATTGATAGCAGCGACTTCGCTCTCCGCCTGAAGAAAGACGCGCCCCAGTGCGGGCAACCGAGCGGAGAGGTGTTCGAGGAGTTCGGTCTGAGGCGTAATTGGATAGCCAAAATAGGCTTCAAGTCCGCAGCGCACTGCGGCTTCAGCAATGGCGACGTTGCCTTTGAGCAGCTCTTTCGGCACGTTTCACCTCCTCATATCACAGCGACGGCGCGATGCGCTTCGCGGTACACGGTGATGCAGACATCCGGGCAGATGACTGCACACACGGCGCACCCCGTACACCCATCTTCAGTCAAGCGGGCAGGGTGAAACCCTTTGCTATTCAACAGACTTTGATCAATGGCGATAACATGCTGGGGACAAACGCTGGTGCAGAGTTCGCAGCCTTTGCACCGTTCCTGGTCAATTTGTATCGTGCCTCGTGTCATCTGTAACAGTCTTTCCATAAAACTCGATCATTTATCTACATCCTACGTTCATTGGTCGGTTGCGTGTAGTTGAAAAGGTCATATTCGGGGTTGTACGATGTCACAAAAACGGGATTGGAGCAGGCGTCAAAGCCGGTGGCGCGGCACCATCGCCAGCGGTTAGAAGGCATCGAGCACGGGCGACGCAGAGAGTTCGGCGATAACAGCGACGCACGCTGATCCCGTGGCTCACCGACGGAGGTCGGCAAGCACGCCGCAAACTGCACCGCTCAAGGTAACGTCAGCCTTTGACGGAACCAAACGTCAATCCCCGAATGAAGAAGCGCTGGAAGAAAATGAACACCAGGAGCGTGGGGATGCTGGCGTATACCGCCATTGCCGACTGGACTCCGTAAGC
>JAXLWE010000150.1:0-1273 GCA_046328655.1 Anaerolineae bacterium
CAGCCTGCCGTATATCGAGTCGCTGAACGGGCGCTCGAACCAGCAGATCGACCCGGCGCTGATGCCCGCCAGTATTGTCCCGTTGGCGGCGGCGTTCAGCAGAATTGTGTCCAGACCCCACTCGCGCCACAGCGCCAGCATCGACTTGGTGTTGCCCCCGCCGACGTAGATCACGTCCTGTTCCAGCAGAAAGCCCTCGATGTCGGCGGTGTGCGGGTTGAACAGCGACAGGTGCGACGGCGCGCACGGCAGCGTCCGAAATGCCTGATAGAAGCGCACGATGTAGTCGGCGTTGTCGCCGCTCGCCTGCGCCAGAAAGCAGATTTTGGGGCGTTCGGCGCTCGCCTGCGCCAGCACGTAGCGATCCAGCGCGAGATTTTCCGGCTCCATCGAAAACCCGCCGCCCCCCATTGCGATGATTTGCTGCACGGTATTCCTTTCTAGCTCGATGCTTCCGGCGTCGCTTCCGGCTCGACGAACTGCACCGTATCGAGGATCGCCTGCATTTCGTCCGGCGCGCTGCCGTCCATCGCCGCGATTGGCTCGGTATAGGCGTAAAACACGAAGTTCACGTTGAACTGGCGCACCCCGGCGAACCACCCGCGCGTATCCGGCAGGTCAGGGCAGTCGACCGCCGCGAACTGCGTGCCGATTGCCTGAATCCCGCCGACGCTGTACATGCGCCGCAAATCCGTGCCGACGTTGCAGCCGTCGCCGACCACCGCCAGCCGCAGCAGGCGCGTGCCATCCGTCCAGATGTCCGGCTCGACCGCCACCGAGTTGGCATTGATCAGGTTGGGGAAGCCCCACAGCAGCACAATCGTGCCTGTACCCCCGCTGACCGGACCCGTGTAGACGGCGAACGGGATCGGACGGATGCCGTCGATGTCCTGCAGCACCAGCGCGTCGTACCCGCTCGACCAGCCGTCCGGCAGCGTGATCGTCAGCGGCGGCTCGATCTGCTCGTGCGCCAGCGGATCGAACGTGTAGCGATCCACTTCCGACGTGGCTTCGGGCGTGGCTTCCGGCGCGGTCTGGGTCGCCAGTTCAGTATTCGCCTGCTGGAGCATCAGGTCGATAGTGAAATTCAGGCTGTCGATGTCGGTCAGTGACGGGCTGTCGCCCACGACCACGTAAGGCGTGGCGCTGAAGGTCGCCTCGTTGTTCGCCGCCTGCTGCGCGTCGTTCAGGATCACGTCGGGACCGTCGCTGGTGAAGCAGGTCGTCCACTGCCCCTGATCGACGCCCAGATCGCGCGCGCCACTCAGCAGCC
>JAXLWE010000151.1:0-1255 GCA_046328655.1 Anaerolineae bacterium
AGCGGTCGCGGCATCAAAGCCGAAGGACTTGGCAATGTTGGCGTCCACTTCTGCCTCGGAGACGGTGATACCCAGCTCCGCCGCTTTCTGGCGCACGAGTTCGTCTTCGACCATCGTGTTGAGGACGCTGTTGCCAAGCTGGTCGGCGACCTGAAGCTGTGCGTACCAGGTGCTGTACGGCTGCTGGCTGCTGATCAACTGGGCAAGCTGGTCGCTGGTATAGCCGATGCTGCTGTACAGGCTGATGGCGCTATCCAACTGCTGGATGAGCAGCGCGCGCTCGATCTTGGCGCGCGACTTAAATTGGTTTACGCTGATGTTGTGCCCGTTCACCGACGCGACGGTCTGGTTCGGGACGAATAGCTGTTCGTTGAGGATCGCGCCCAGCAGAATGATCAGCGCGATGGACACCGTGATGATCGTGCCGATCAGGATCAGGCGCTGCATTTCGGTTTCGCGCTCGTGTTTGGAGCGGTATTCACGAAGGAGCCTGGGCTGAAGCCTGTTCCGCGATTCAGTTTCAGGTTTTGGTTGGTCGGGCTTCGGCAGCCCGGTGGTGCTGCGCTTCGACATCTTCGCTCCCTGTCAAAAAGAAGATCATCGCCTGTACACAAGCAGGGACATAGCGAAGGCTATGTCCCGCGTGGCAGGCATCAGTTCAAACTTGGCGCTCAGTCCTGAATGATGACGAACGGCAGCAGCGCCAGATGCCGCGCGCGCTTGATTTCACGCGCCAGTTCGCGCTGGCAGCGCGAGCAGTTGCCGGTCTGGCGGCGCGGCTTGATCTTGCCGGTCTCGGTGACGTAACGCTTCAGCGTCTCGACATCCTTGTAGTTGAAGCAGCGACCCTTGGGGCAGTACGTCCCCTGGCGATAGCGCCGCCCAAAGCCGCGCGGACCGCCGCGTCCACGACGATCATCACGCCCGCCGCGTCGCCCTTCGTCTTCGCCTTCACTCTCTTCTTCGTCGTCGAAGCTTGCGCCGCGTCGCTTAATTTCGTCAGCCATAGTCCTCTTTGTCTCCCCTTGCGGTGTTGACACCTAGAAGGCGTAATCGCCATTATCGCCTTCGTCATTTACGAAATCGAAATCAGTATGCTGAGCACGACGGTCGCCGAGCAGGATCATCTCGTTAGCGACCAGTTCGGTGCGAAAGTGCTTTTTTCCGCCGTCGTCTTCCCAGCCGCGCGTCTGCAGCCGACCTTCCACGTAGACCTGCTGGTTCTTGGTCAGGTGCGCCTTGCAGATTTCGGCAA
>JAXLWE010000152.1:0-1225 GCA_046328655.1 Anaerolineae bacterium
CCGGAAATTGATGAAGCCGGGATGCACGACTTCGACCGCGCCGACGAAATCCGGCTTCGCATAGTGATTGGCGATCTGCGTGGCGATGTGGAACGGGTTCAGCTTGGCGGGCTTCGACAACTGCATGGCAACCGCCGCTGCGTAGTCGCCCTGTTCCGGGCGCTTGGGCGGGCGGATGTCGATGTCGGGGATATCCACAGCGGGCAAATCTCCGGCGGCTTGCGCGGCGGCAATCGCCTGCTTGACCGACCGGGCGAGTTCGTAGGGCAGGAGCGTCAAGATGGGGATTCCTTCGTAGATTTCACTGCTTGATATGCGGGTGCATTCTATTCGGGATCGGGGCGCTTCGCAAGCGTCAGTGGCTGACCATTTCGATCACGCCATCGGCGATCACCGGGGCGTGGAAATGGCAGTTGGGGCAGCCCCAGCCGTCGCCGTGTTCGACCAGCAGCGCCTGACGGCAGCGCGGGCAGCGCAGGATTTCCGCCAGCGGTCGCGCCAGCGTCGGCGTCGATGTGCCCGCCTTGCGCCCCCACACCCGGTTGTAATCGACCTGCCACACCTCGACCGATACGTCCTCGATGCCGAGCGCTTCCAGTTCCGCCTGCATCTGCGCATCTGACCAGGTTTTGCCGGGCATCAGCCGCGTGTTGATGCGGTTGGTGGTCAGCAGCAAGCCGCCCGGTCGCAGCACGCGCGCGATTTCGCGCAGCACGGCGCGCTCGTCGACCATGAATTCGAGCGCTTCGAGGCAGCTCACCACGTCGAACGTCGCATCGCCGAACGGCAGACGCTCGGCGGGCGACCAGATCAGCGTGACCCGCCTGTCGCCGCCCAGCTTGTAGGCGGCGTGGCTTAGCATCCGGCGGCTCAGGTCGACGCCGACGATGTGCCCCTGAAACCCCCGATGCCGCAGCAGCGCCAGCGGCAGCCGCGCCGTCCCGGTCGCCACGTCCAGCACCAGCGGATTTTTGACCGGCGCGACCCCAACCATGATCGGCTGCGCCAGCAGCATGTGGTCGTACTCGTCGCTGTAGCGCTTGATGTCGTCGTAGCGCCCGGCGTACAGGTCGTACAGCCAGATCACCACCCGCCGACCGAGATATACGCCCTCGGACGCGATCAGCAGCCAGTAACCCAGCGTGACGATCCCCAGCGCGATCAGCGCCAGCACCAGCTCGCGTGGCAGCCAGCTCATGCCAGCAGACCTTGCTCGCGCAGCCCG
>JAXLWE010000153.1:0-1220 GCA_046328655.1 Anaerolineae bacterium
TTAACACGAGCGAGCGTCAACCAAGAAATCGTGGTCAAGCGATGGTTGAATATGCTCTGATCCTGGTGCTGCTGGCGCTGGCATTTGGCATCGCCCTCGCCGCCACCGGTCCCGCAATCGGCAATGTGTTCTGCAACGTCGTCCATAACCTCGGCGGCAATACCGCGTCGCCGCAGGGTGGATCGTGCGGCTCGACCGCGCCTGATCTGTTCAATGAAGGCGGCGATCCGCAGAAGTTCTGGCTGACCGTGACGTGGGTCGCTCAGCATCCGCAGGGCGAGACTCCCTTCCCGACGCAGATTCGGCGTCCGGGCGGCGGCGGCGGTGGACCCGTGTGGACGAATACGCCCACGCCGACCTTCACGCCATCCGACACACCCACGCCGACGCCATCGAATACGCCGACCAACACCGCGACCAATACCTCGACGCCCACGCCCGGTCCGTCGGCGACGATCACCGACATCGCCTTCAGCGTCCCGCACGTCGATCAGGTCAGCAAGCCGGAGTGGTGGCGGCTGGACACCAGCTACTACCTCGACGAGACGGCATCCTGGACGGGCAACTGGTACAACAACCTGACTAATGCCCTCAATCCCTCCACGTGGGCGCTGGACACATCGCAGCTTGTAGGCACAGTGACCTATCCGGTCTCCGACCTCAACCTGAACTGGGGCAGCGGCTCGCCAGCCGGAACAGGTGTCACCAAAACCGACGACTATGGCGCGCGCTTCACGCGCAGCGTCAACTTCACGTCAAGCGTCTCGCTCGTCTTTACGATGACGGTGTCGAGCCATGGGCGGCTGTTCATCGACGGCACGCAGCGGCTCGCTGGCTCGAACGGCACGTTTACCCTTCCCTGGACGTTCAGCGCAGGCGTGCATTCCATCCAGTTCGACTACGGCGACGGCAACAGCTCCAACGCCGGGTTCAGCCTGACCACGACCCGCGCCAACGTCAACCCTGATGACGGGGCGGCGTCGGGCGGCAACGGCTGCACGTGGGGTCGCAGCAGCGGCGCGAACGACCCGGTGTCGGTCTCGTACCAGTTCGACGAGAACCCCGCCAGCGATTCGTGGCCCGGCAGCCAGACCTGCTATCTGGAACTGCGCGGCTACGTGGACATTACCGGCAAAGCGCACCCGATGCTGAGCTTCTGGGACATCTGGGATTTCGCGTCCGGGTCGGGCATGTCGGTCGACCTGCAAATCGGCTCATAC
>JAXLWE010000154.1:0-1220 GCA_046328655.1 Anaerolineae bacterium
AGATCGGCGCGCTGATCGGACCGGGCGGCAAGGTCGTGCGCGGTATTCAGGAGCGCACCGGCGTCAAGATCGACATTCAGGAGGACGGCACGGTGTTCGTCGCCGGGACGGACGGTCCGGCGGTCGAGCGAGCGCTGGAAGAAGTGCGCGGCTTGACCGAAAGCCCGGAAGTCGGGCGCATCTACACCGGCAAGGTCACGCGCATCGAGCCTTACGGCGTATTCGTCGAATTCCTGCCGGGGCGTGAAGGACTCGTCCACATCTCGCAGCTTGCCGATCATCGCATCGACAAGCCGGAGGACGAGGTCGGCATGGGCGACGAGATCATGGTCATGGTGACCGACGCGCCGCCGGATGGCAAGGTGCGCCTGAGCCGTCAGGCGGTGCTCGAGGGCTGGACGGCGGAAGAAGCCCGCAGCCGGGATCGCCGCCCGCCGGGTGGCGGCGGTGGTGACCGTCGTGGTGGTGGTCGCGGTGGCGACCGTCGCGGCGGCGGCGGGGATCGTCGTGGCGGCGACCGTCGCTAGATAGCAGGGTTGATCCGGCGCGTCATGAGTTCGCTCATGGCGCGCTTTTTATTCCCGTTTCGTCGCGTCCCGCCGCCGACCAATTACCCGCTTCCGGCGGCTCGGCGTGGTAGAATAGTCGGCACAACGAAAGGGCAAAACCATGAGCGATGTAGACGTCAATACCCTGGCAGAGACCGAGAATTACGCCGCCTGGATTTCCAACGAGCCGGACGGCGAAGTCGTCTATCATCTGGAGCTAGGAACGGTCACGCTCCACTTCTTCCGCGAGGAATGGGACGAAGTCATCGCGCTGGTCGATGCCGCTGCCCGCGCATCGAACGGTAAATGACGGATCAGCCCCCGATCCCGGCGCAGGTGGTCGAAATCATCATCAAGCACCTGCCGCCGAGCGCCTCGACCCTGCACCTGCTGGATGTGACCGGCAGAGTGGGCGACAGCATCGCCCGGCAGCGCGCTGACGTTGATGTGTTGGTCGGTGTCGTGGCATTCGAGAACAGCGTCGATGCGGTTGTGCTTTACGACGCCGCGCTCGATCCCGATCTGCTGGGCTTCGCGCTGCTGGCGCTGCGACCGGGTGGCAGGCTGATCGCGGTCGATCCATCCGGTGAGCCGAGCGCCGAGCGCGTCCGGCTGCTGGAAGGCGCGGGCTACACCCGGATTCTGGTCGAGGAGATGCTGCCGGAAGGCGCG
>JAXLWE010000155.1:0-1212 GCA_046328655.1 Anaerolineae bacterium
CCAGCGCGGAGATCGCAACGCGGTAGCGGCGCTGTATCAGGTGCACGCTCAGGCGATTTTCCGCTACGTCGTCTGCCGCGTCCCCACCACCGCCGACGCCGAAGACCTGACGGCGGAAGTGTTCGTCAGCATGGTCAAGGGGCTGCCATCCTATCGCTTGACCGGCGCGCCGTTCGAATCGTGGCTGTACCGCATCGCCGCGTCGCGCATCGCCGACTACTACCGTAAGTCGAGCCGCACGCCGCAAGCCGACCTCTCTGAAACGCTGCCCGACCTTTCGTTGCAGCCCGAAGAACAGATTCTCCAGAACCAGACGCTCGACCTGCTGCGCTCGGCGCTCAGCCAGCTTCCTGAGGATCATCAGACCATCCTCATCCTGCGCTTCGTCGAGCGCAAAAGCCATGAAGAAGTCGCCGAGATCATGGACAAGAGCCTCTCGGCGGTCAAGAGCGCGCAGTACCGCGCCCTCAAGCGCCTGACCGAGCTGCTCGGCACGGAACACAAGGTGCGCCACTATCTCCGGGGGAAAAGCCTATGAGCGAACAGCACCCCGGATACGAAACGCTCGCCCGTCGGCTCGATCTGGCGTTACCGCCGGGCGCCCGCGTGATCCCACCGATCACCCAGGACCCGCTCGTCAATACGGCGGCGCAGATCGCCCGGCTGCCGGAGCTTGCTCTGTCGGCGGAAGCCTACCGCCGCATCGAAGCGCGAATGCTCGCCGCGTTCGACGCCCAGCAGCCGCGCCTGCTGCCCCGCTCGCAGCGCCGGACGGCGGGTATCCTGCGCTGGGCGCTCGTCGCCAGCCTGCTGCTCGTCGTCCTCTGGACAGGATTGACGCCGACCGTCGCCGGCAGTCTGCCCGGCGAGCCGCTGTACTCGGTCAAGCTGTTCTACGAGCGCATCGAATTCGCCGCCGCGACCACGCCCGCCGCCAAAGCCAGCGTGAATCTGCTCCATGCCGACCGCCGCGCGCACGAAGCGCTGGCGCTCCTCGACCGCGACCGCTTCGACTCGGCGCTCATCACCCAGGCGCTCGCCCACATCGCCGACGCCGAGACCGCCGACGCCGCCGCCTGGCAGTCCGCCAGCCTGCGCGGGCAGTTCCGGCAGGTCGAAACCGCGCTGGAATTTGTGCTGCTGAATGCTCAGCAGACCGGGCTTGCGTCCGAAGCGGAGATCACGCCGCTCTCGCAGGAGCTTGAAGAGTTG
>JAXLWE010000156.1:0-1210 GCA_046328655.1 Anaerolineae bacterium
GCCCAGTAGTACAGCGGCTGCCCGTTATAGGTCACCTGAATGGTGTTGTCGTCGGCGCGGGTGATCGTCCCGAACTCGCCGGGGATCGCTTCGTCGGCGGTCAGGGCGTCGGCGCTGTCCACCGTCAGGGCGGGCCAGTTTTCGAGGCAACGACCGGAGCAGTTGGACGCATCGAGCGTATCGTGGTCGAACGTGTAGAGGGTCATCCCGTTGGGACCGACCATGTACTGCCCGGCGTCACTGCTGGCAAGGTTGACGGTGTATTCCATATCCTGCGCGAAAATCGGAGCGGCGACCAGCAGGAGACAAACCAGGATCAGCAAACCTCGTAACTTGAACATTCCATAATCCTCCATACCTCGGCACAGTCTTGACAGGGCTTCAACCTGTCTATTGTGCTGATCGACACGGATATGGAATTTGGATTTGGGATGGTGCGCAGCCGCCTTTGCGCGCGCTGTGCAAGCCTGTTAGACTGTTGGGCGAATGAGGACGATATGTATTCGTCAAGCGACGACATCGATTTAATGCGGCGTATCGCCGACCGCGACCAGCAGGCGCTCATGGCGCTCTACCAGCAGCACGGCAGGGCGGTCTACAGCCTCGCCTATCGCATCCTCGGCAACAGCACGCTTGCCGAAGAAGTCGCGCAGGATACGTTTCTCAAGGTCTGGCATCAAACCACGCGCTGGGATTCGGAAAAGGGCAAGCTCAAGAACTGGCTGCTGACCATCGCCCAGTTCACGGCGATTGACCGCCTGCGCAAAGAGGGACGCCAGCCCGCCGTCCACTACGAGCCAATTGAGGATACCGACGAAAGCCTGCTCACCGCCCGCAACGACGTGCGCTGGCAGGACGGCTCGCTGCTGCGCATGATGGTCAGCCAGCTACCCGAACAGCAGGCGTATCTGATCGAGCTGGCGTTTTTTCAGGGGATGAGTCACGGCGAGATCGCCAGCGCGCTGCGAATGCCGCTGGGCACGGTTAAGACGCGGCTGCGCGCCGGGCTGCAGCGCCTGCGCGAATTGTGGCTGGAATCGGCAGATCAAACATCTAGTTCTCGCTGAATCAACGTATAGTGTATAGAAAATGAGCGTAGTACGGAGCAATGAACCCGAATCAAGACTCTACCCCTGCTAACGATTGCGATGCCCTGATCGACCTGATCCCGGAGTACGCTTTCGGGCTGACCGATCCGCAGCAGACGCAG
>JAXLWE010000157.1:0-1210 GCA_046328655.1 Anaerolineae bacterium
GCAGTAAGATGATGGTCAGAATGCGCGGGTATTTCATTATAGATAGCCTCCCAAACAAGTAGCGTTTTTTCGAATAGTTGCCCTTTTGCCCGTGTTGCTGATCCTCGCGCCCTCTACCCCCTCTCTCCGCTCTCTCAAGGCTAGACCCCGGTTGGTTGATTAACCACGCTGATGAAACATCAGGAGCTTCATCTCGGTCATCTCTTCGATGGCATAGCGCAGACCTTCACGCCCGAACCCCGACTGCTTGACGCCGCCGTAGGGCATGTGGTCGACGCGGAACGTGGACACGTCGTTGACCATTAAGCCGCCGACCTCGATCTGGTCGAAGGCTTTCTGGATCAGATTCCAGTCGTTGGTGAAAATGCCCGCCTGAAGCCCGAAATCGCCGCTGTCGACCGCGTGGATGGCGTCCATCACGTCGTTGTAGCGGTACAGCCCGACCAGCGGTCCGAACACCTCCTGGCACGAGACCCGCATATCCTCGCGGATCGACGCCAGCACAGTCGGCTGCCAGACGTTGCCGTCGCGCTCGCCGCCCGCCAGCACTTCCGCGCCGGTCTGCTTCGCTTCCGCCAGCCACGCCTCGATGCGGTCGGCAGCCCCCCGGTCGATGACGGGTCCCACGTCGGTCGCCTCGTCCAGCGGGTTGCCGGTCTTGAGCGCCTTGACGCGCGGGATCAGCTCGTCGGCGAAGGATTCATACGTCCGGCTGTGCGCATAGACGCGCTGCACCGAGATGCACGACTGCCCGGCATACGAGAAACCGCCCCACGCCACGCGGGTCGCGGCGTAGGCTTGGTCGGCGTCCTCGTGGACGATCACCCCGGCGTTGCCGCCCAGTTCGAGCGTGACCATCTTGCGCCCGGCGCGCTTGCGCAAATCCCAGCCGACCGCCGGGCTGCCGGTGAAGGTCAGCACCTTGATGCGGTCGTCCTCGACCAGCGGCGCGGCGTCTTTGGTCGGGCAGGGGATGACGGCGATGCCGCCTTCGGGCCAGCCTGCCGCCAGCACGACCTCCGCCAGCTTAAGCGAGCTAACCGGCGTCTGAGTCGCCGGGCGGAGGATGATCGGGTTGCCCGCCGCCAGCGCCGGTGCGACCTTGTGCGCGACCAGGTTGAGCGGGAAATTGAACGGCGAAATGCCGACAACCGGTCCGCGCGCGACGCGCTGGATGTAGCCGGTGCGCCCTTCCGTGCCCGGCAGCCAG
>JAXLWE010000158.1:0-1204 GCA_046328655.1 Anaerolineae bacterium
AACGACACGGCGCGCAAGCGCGGCGAGGAATGGCTGCCGCGCTACGGTGGAAAAATCTCGTCGGAATGGTTCTTCAGCAAGGCGCTGCAGATCTATCAGGAAGCCCCGGACATCTACCAGGCTGCCGACCGGATGCTGGAAGCGACCGACTGGGTGATCTGGCAGCTCACGGGCGTCGAGACGCGCAACGCCTGCACCGCCGGGTACAAAGCCATCGTGCAGAATGGAAGCTATCCCTCGAAAGACTACTTCGAGGCGCTCGCGCCGGGCTTCGGCGGCGTGATTGACACCAAGATGAGCCGCTCGTTCGCCCAGCTTGGCGCGAAGGCGGGCAGCCTGACCGAGCAGGCAGCGGCATGGATGGGTCTCAAGCCCGGAATCGCCGTCGCCGTCGCCAATGTCGACGCGCACGTGACCGTGCCTGCCGTCGGCGTGGTCGGCACTGGCGCGATGGTGCTGATCATGGGCACGTCCACCTGCCACATGCTGATGGGCGACCGCATCGAGAGCGTCGAAGGCATGTGCGGCGTCGTCCGTGATGGCATCATTCCCGGCTATTACGGCTACGAAGCGGGACAAAGCGGCGTCGGCGATATTTTCGCCTGGTGGGTCAACAACGGCGTGCCACAGGAATACTACGACGCCGCCAAAAGCGCCGGTGTCGACATTCACCGCTATCTGGAGATGGAAGCCGCCAAGCAGAAGCCCGGCGAATCGGGCGTGCTGGCGCTGGACTGGGTCAACGGCAACCGCTCGGTGCTGGTCGATGCCGACCTGAGCGGGCTGCTGGTCGGCATGACGCTGGGCACGCGCGCCCCCGACATCTACCGGGCGCTGATCGAAGCGACGGCTTACGGCACGCGCGTAATCGTGGAGTCGTTCGAGAAGCGCGGCGTCCCGGTCAACGAGCTGGTGGCGGCTGGCGGCTTGCCGGAGAAAAATAAGCTGCTGATGCAGATTTACGCCGACGTGACCGGCAGGACGTTCCGGCTGGCTGCCGCCAAGCAAGCACCCGCCCTCGGCGCAGCCATGCACGCCGCCGTCGCCGCCGGGGTTTACCCGACGATTCAGGCCGCTGCCGAGAAGATGGCGTCGCCCACCAACGAGACCGTCCAGCCGATCCCGGAGAACAAGGCGATCTACGACCAGTTGTATGCCGAATATGTGCTGCTGCACGATTACTTCGGGCGCGGCGAGAACGACG
>JAXLWE010000159.1:0-1204 GCA_046328655.1 Anaerolineae bacterium
GTGATCCACCAGGCGCTGCTAGCGGCTCAGGACGCCGGTGAGATCACCTACGAGTATCAGGACGATATCGGCTACTCCGGCGACATGGAAATCGTGCTGCGCGAAGTCGCCGAGGACAAGCAGCCCGCGATCATCTTCGGCGACGCCTTCGGCAACGAGGAAGTCGTGCGCCGCGTCGCCAAGGACTACCCGGAAATCGCCTTCGTGTTCGGCTCCGGGTTGGGTCCGTCGCAGCCGAATCTGTCGGTTTTCGACAACTGGATTCACGAACCCGCCTACCTGAGCGGGATGCTCGCCGGTGGGCTGACCAAGACCGGCAAGATCGGCGTGGTCGGCGGCTACCCGGTTCCCGAAGTCAACCGCATCGTCAACGCCTTCGTCGCCGGGGCGCACGAGACCAACCCGGATGCCGAAGTGCTGGTCAGCTTCCTGAATAGCTGGTTCGACCCGGCGGCGGCGAAGGAAGCGGCGCTGGCGCAGGTCGACGCGGGCGCGGACGTGCTGTTCGCCGAGCGCTTCGGCGTGATCGAGGCAGCGCAGGAGAACGGTCTGCTGGCGTTCGGCAACATGAGCGACCAGAACGAACTCGCGCCTGACACGGTCGTAACCGGTCCGGTCTGGAACATGGGTCCGACGGTCGAATTCGTGATCAATCAGGTGAAAGCCGGGTCCTACACCGCGCTCGATCTGAAAGACTTCTCGATGATGGGACAGGGCGGCGCGAGCCTCGCTGACCTGCACGGCTTCGCCGACACGCTCGATGCCGACCTGCTGCAAACCGTGATGGACAAGGAACAGGCGATCAAGGACGGGCTGTTCCGCGTGGACATCGACGAGGCTGCCCCGGCGAACGCGGTCGTGCCGGAGTCGTAAAGGCGAGCCATCGAAAGTCACCCAATCATGATCACCCGTAGGGGCGAGGCGTGCCTCGCCCCTACCATATATGATATGCCCTCGGCATGAGGATACCTACCTTCGATACACCACGAGCCTGAATAATGACGTTACTGGAAATGCGCGGCATCACCAAGCGCTTCGGCAGCCTGACCGCCAACGACGACGTGAGTCTGGCGGTGGAGCGCGGCGAGATTCACGCGCTGCTGGGCGAAAACGGCGCGGGCAAGTCCACGCTGATGAAAATCCTCTACGGGCTGTACCAACCGGACTCCGGCAGTATCTGTGTAGACGATCAGGTCGTGCAGTT
>JAXLWE010000016.1:0-98867 GCA_046328655.1 Anaerolineae bacterium
CCACAAATCTTCCCTCAAAATCGCGTTTTCGGATAGCGCAAGAATCGGATAGATTGAAACGCTTGTTTCAGCTATTCTAAAGCTGTCAACAGATCACGAAAGGTCAATCGATCATGTGGCAGACGGAGTACATGATACACGAACGCCGTAAGGATTTGCTGCGCACAGCGGAACAGGTTCGCCTTGCCCGCCAGGTACGCGCCGAGCGCCCGTCGGTCTCGCGCTGGTTCGCGCGCGTGTTCGCCACCGTCCGTCGTCCCCGCCTGATCGACGTTGAGTTGCAGCAGCCGTGCCCGACACCGTGCGCGGAACTGGGAGGGGTGTGAGTTGAGCGTCGATATTCACACCGACCTGGTGGAGCGCGTCTGTCGCTACATCGAATCGAGTTCCGACTGTATGCCTACCCTCGCGGAAATGGGCGATCACGTGGGGATGAGTCCGTTTCATCTCCAGCGCGTGTTCAAGAAGCTAACCGGCGTCTCGCCGCGCGACTACGCCGATGCCCGCCGCGTGCAGCGGCTCAAGGATCGTCTGCGCGACGGCGCGAGCGTGACCGACGCCCTGTATGACGCGGGCTACGGCTCCAGCAGCCGCCTGTACGAACATTCGGCGGCGCACCTGGGCATGACGCCGTCACGTTACCGCAAGGGGGGCGAGGGCATGGTCATCGGCTACACCATCACCGACTGCAACCTCGGTCGGCTGCTGGTGGCGATGACCGAAGAAGGTATCTGCTGCGTCCACATCGCCGACGACGACGAGGAGCTGGTGGAACGCCTGTATGCCGAATACCCGGCAGCCGACATCCAGCTTGGTCACCCGATGATGACCGAGTGGGTCGAGCAGTTCCTCGGCTTCCTCGAAGGCTGGCAGCCGCATTTCGATCTGCCGCTCGACCTGCGCGCGACGACTTTCCAGCTTCGCGTGTGGCAGGCGCTGCTGAAGATTCCTTACGGCGAAACCCGCAGCTACCGCGACATCGCCGAGGCGATTGGTCAGCCGACCGCCGTCCGCGCCGTCGCCCGCGCCTGCGCGACCAACCCGGTCCCGCTGGTCGTCCCGTGCCACCGAGTCATTCGCTCGGACGGGGACATCGGCGGATACGGGCTGGGCGTCGAGCGCAAGCGTGCGCTGCTGGAACAGGAACACGAGATCGCCCAGCGCAATACCGATACCTGATACATCATCTGGCTGTGACTGAATCGTATGAGAGAGGCACAGCGCGCGCTGTGCCTCTCTCATGCCGTTCCATGTCTGCTGCACAAATCGTGTAATGAGCCGAAAGGGCAAATCACCATGTTGAACTCATTGATCATGTACGTGGGCGAGCGCGAGGACGGGGAAGCGCTGGCGGCGCACTTCGACGTGCAGGACGGCTACGTTTACCTGCCGGAGACCATGATGCAGGCGCTCGGCATGTACATCACCTACTTCCCGGATGTGATCGTGATTGACATGCAGCTTCCCTACGCGCAGGATGTCTATGACCACCTGCTCTCGGTCGACGCCAAGCCGATCATCCTGCTGACCGACGAGCACATTCGCTCCACGTCGGTGTTTACGCTGCCGCATGGAAGTTCCGCCGAGGACGTGCTGCTGGCGATGCAGCGCTTTCATGCCGACGAAGCGTGTACCAATGGTGTCTTGCACTACGCCTGAAAACCCGTACCGTAAGAGGTATGGGGTATGGGGGACACAGCTTGAGCTGTGCACTTGCGATTGAACTCGAACTCGTCCAGCGGGTCTGCGATTACATCGAGACCGATTGACCGCGCGCCGACCTGCTCGAGATCGGCGCGCATTTTCACGTCAGCCACTTTCACCTTTCAGCGACCAAGCGCGTGTGCTGGGCATCTCGCCGCGCCAGTACGCCGAAGGCTATCGGTTGAGCTTCAAGACTCTGGTGCGCGGCGGTCACAGCGTGACGACCGCGTCACGACGCGGGCTACGGCTCCAGCAGCCGCCTGTACGAGCGCGCCCCGGAGATGCTCGGCATGACGCCCCTGACCTACAGCAAGGGCGGCACGGGGATGGCACCGACTACCTGATCTGTACCGTAAGCTGGGGCGGCTGTTGCATCGGCACGACGGATTTGCGTATGCGCCGTCCACCTGCGCC
This sequence comes from Anaerolineae bacterium, assembly GCA_046328655.1. Classification (GTDB taxonomy): domain Bacteria; phylum Chloroflexota; class Anaerolineae; order Aggregatilineales; family Phototrophicaceae; genus Flexifilum. The sequence continues at coordinate 2,119 of JAXLWE010000016.1, forward strand.
AGAACGACGACGAGCTGCGCGACATGCTGCGCCGCGAATATCCGCTGGCGGAAATCCACGAAACCGACGACATGTGCGAGTGGGTGCAGGAAATCCTCGCCCACATCGACGGCAGCCACCCTCACCTCGATCTCCCGGTCGACATCCGGGCGACCGCTTTCCAGTTGAACGTCTGGCAGGCGCTCCGCACTATCCCCTACGGCGAAACCCGGCACCTATGGCGAAATCGCCGACCGACGGCGACCGAAAGCCGCCCGCGCCGTCGCCGAAGCGGTCAATGCCAACCACCTGTCGATGGTCATCCCCTGCCACCGCGCCGGGCGCACCGATGGCGAAGCCACCACCTACTATTCGCCCAGTGGGGAAGAAGCTCTCCGGCCGCCTGCTGCGCGAGCACGAACGCGAAGTCGCTCATCGGGCATCCGTCGACTGAGCGTAGTGGGTCGCAATTCGCCGTCTGTCAGCGTGATGCCGCGCGCTCGCCCCGGCTCAGGATCGTATTGCCTTCGCCTTCCAGCCGATCCAGATGGCGCGTCACCGCCGAGGGCGACAGGTAGCCCTGGCGATGGCGGAGCGGGGAGGATGGGTATGATTTTGACATACTTTTAATGAACTTATATACCGACTGCGTAACACCCTTCGCCACGAGAACCCCTCCTTCACATTACAGAAAACCAACCCCCAAGCATCCTATCATACAATAGAACATATTTTCTAGTGACGTAAAGTACCAACATGGGTGGGAAGATCGCCCTTGCTGTTTAGCTGCGTTCGCTTCCGCTGCAAAAACTGAGCGTCTGCGATTGGCTGGTGATGACCGACTGATCGTTCAATGCTCAGGAGCATCAATATGGACTTCTTGAAAAGATTGTTCGGCGGCGGCGCTGGCGGCGAGGACAGCGCCGGGCTGTATTACTACATCAGGCTGAAAGGCTCCGGCGAAGTCGTGCGCGTGCGCATCAACCGCAACAACGACCTCAGCCTCGACGATGACGGCAAGGGGTTCTGGGTGCATAAGGTGGTCATGGGGACGACCAGCTTTCAGCGCGCCGAAGTCGAGCTGCGCTTCAACCAGAACCGCCAGCTCAGCGGCAGTCAGGTCACCGGCGGCGATCTGGTGACCGAGAGCGACTATCAGGCGTGGGTCGCGTCTCACGAGGGACAGAGCAGCGCCACTCACTGACCCCGCCTGCCGGGAGCTGCTGTCCTCCTTCTGTTATTCGACTATAATTAGAACAAACATTCCAGCGAAAGGCGTGGAGATCATGTCGCATCCTCTCACGATCAACAACTGCGTTTCACGCGCAGCGAATTTCAGCGGGCGCTCGCGGGCGTCACCGATGAAGAAGCCCGCCGCCGCTTCATGCCCATGAACTGCATAAGCTGGATCGTCGGGCATCTCGCCAGTCAGGAACAGCGCTACTGGCTGATGTTCGCGCAGGGCAAGGCGATGGTGGCTCCCGAACTCAAGGAGCTTGCCACTGGCAAGCCTGCCAGCACGCTGCCGCTTGACGACATGTGGCGGGCATGGCACGCCGTCATGCAGGCGGTCGATCCGTACCTCGACAGCCTGACGACCGCCGACCTGGTCACCTTCGCGCGCAAGCCGGATGGCACGCCGCTCGAAGAAAGCCTCGGCACCATGATCCGCCGCGTCACCTACCACTACTGGTTTCACACCGGCGAGTCGCAGGCGATCCGCCAGTTGCTCGGTCACACCGATCTGCCGATTTTCGTGGGCGATATTGGCGACGAAGCGCCTTACCGCCCGGAATAGCAGACGACCAGCCGAAATTCGGCGGGTTTTGTAGGGGCAGACCTATGTAAGCCTGCCTGGTCTGGTAGGGGCGCACGGCTTGGCTTGCGCAGCAAGCACTTGCCCACGTGCCTCGCTCACCCATACGGGTGAATTTACGCACCGAACCCCTGTCTCGTGCGTATAGAGAGATAATGAAGCTGCATGAGCAGCCGCAATATCTGGTGAACACATCATGACACAGGCAATTGAAGTGGAAGGGGTAACACGGGCTTCGGCAGCCTGCGCGCAGCCGATGACCTGTCGTTTGCCGTCGAAGCCATGTTCGGCGTGCTCGGTCGCCAACGGCGCGGGCAAGACCACGTCAGTCCGGCTGATCAATGGCGTGCTCGCGCCGACTTCCGGCAGCATTCGCGTCCTTGGTATGGACGCTCAGACCGAGGGCGGCGCTGTCCGCAGGCTGGACTGGCGTCCTCACCGAGACGCCGCCTGCTCTACGAGCGGCTGAGCGCCCGCGACAATCTGAAGCTGTTCGCGCGCCTTTACGACCTGCCCAACGCCGACCAGCGCGTCGACGCCATGCTCAGCCTGTTCAATCTGACCGAGCGGGCGAAGGATCGTGCGGGGGGCTTCAGCAAGGGCATGAAGCAGTGGCTGGCGCTGGCGCGGGCGCTCGTCCACGATCCGCAGATTCTGTTTCTGGACGAGCCGACGGCGGCGCTCGACCCGAGGCCGCTCCGCACCGTCATGACGCTGATCGAGACGCTCAGCCGCGAGAGCGGGCGCACCGTTTTTCTGGCGACGCACAACCTCGACGAAGCCCAGCGGCTTTGCCTGCGCGTGGCGGTGCTCAGTCACGGCAGGCTGCTGGCGCTCGGCACGACGGCGGTCGGGCGGCAGCTGTGGCAGGCGCTCTGCTCGATTTCGACCTGCGCGCAAGCTGCTGACCGCCGACCAGACCGCCGCGCCGCGGGCGACCGACGGCGTCCGCGACCTGCAAGCCGACGGCGATAAGCCGGCGGCGCAGGTCAGCGACGAGGCGCACATCCCGGCGGTGATCGCTGCCGTCGCTTCGAGCGGCGTGCAGATCATGCGCGTCAACCTGCGTGAACATCTGCTGGAGGACATCTACCGAGCTTCAGCGGCGTATGGAGGCGGCATCGAACCGGACAAACATGAACTGGCGCTTGATTCAAATATTATCGCGGTCAAGGACTGGAAAGAAGTGCTCCCGGTGAACCGCATGGTGTGGACGCCCATCCTCGTGCCGCTGATCTTCGTGGTGGTCATCCCGCTGGCGGTGACGCTGATCCCGCAGGCGGTCACCCTTCCATCCGGCTCGATGAGCGGCGACCTTGACCTGCCTGGCGAGCGCTTCCGTCTGCGCTGCGCGCGGAAATCTCCGGTTTGGCGCCGAACCAACTGATCGTCGTGCTGGTGCTGGGCTACATGTTCGCGCCGTTGTTCCTGATCATGCCGCTGATGATCGCCAGCATCATCGGCGCGGACAGCATCGTCGGCGAAAAGAGCGCAAGACGCTCGAAGCCCTGCTCTACACGCCCGCCACCGACCGCGAGCTGTATCTGGCGAAGGTGCTGTCGGCGTTCCTGCCCGCGCTGGTGATCGCGTGGTGAGCTTCGCCGTGTACACGGTCATCGTCAACGTCGCCGGGCTGCCGATCATGGGGCATGTCTGGTTTCCGCTGCCCCACTGGTGGGCGCTGATCCTGTGGGTCGCTCCGGCGGTGGCGGCGCTCGGCATGTTGGTGATCGTGATGGTGTCGTCGCGCGTCAGGCACTTCACGGCGGCGCAGCAGGCATCTGGCTTGCTGGTGCTGCTGATTGTGCTGCTGGTCATCGGGCAGGTCTCGGTGTGGTCTTACTGGCGTCGAACTGGTGCTGCTGCTCGGCGCGGTCATCTGGGTGATCGACGCGATCCTGCTGTGGCCTGGCGTCCGCCAGTTCTTCGCGCTGGCGCTCATGGCGCGTATCTGAACCACAGAGGATTACAGAGGGCACAGAGAATATTTCTCTCGTGTCTTTGTGTTCTCTGTGGTTGAAATTCGATCTCTAGGAGCGGATCTCTGCATACATGACCAAACGGACAACTTCAAAGACGACCGCCTGCCGTCTGGCGATTGCGCGCCAGCGCCTCGCCGGGACACTGCCCGCCAGCGCCGAGAGCATCCTCGACGTGGTGCGCGACCTCGCTGTTTGCAGGCTTGACCCGATCAGCGCGGTGGCACGCAGTCACCTGCTCGTGCTGTGGAGCAGGCTCGGCATCTTACGACCCCGCCGATCTGGATCGGTCGATCTACGGCGGATCGCAGCCTGTTCGAGTACTGGGCGCACGTCGCCTCGATTGTCCTGACCGAAGATTACCCCCATCCATCACTGGCGGATGCGCCGTCGCCACTGACGCTGGCAATCCCTGGTCGCAGCGTCCGCGACTGGATCGCCTCAGAATCAGGCCGCACGACTTCATCCTCGCTGAATTGAGCGAAAGGGGCGATGCTCTCGCGGGACCTCGAGCTGGATGGCGTCGACCCCAGACAGTGGGTTTCGAGCGGCTGACGAGCGGGCGCAACGTCAGCCGGATGCTCGATTTCCTGTGGTCGCGGGGCAGCATCATGGTATCGGGGCGCGCGGGCGTGCAGAAGAAGTGGGATTTAGCCGAGCGCTGCCTGCCGGACTGGACGCCGCGCGATCCTGAGACCGATCAGGTCGTCACCATCGCGGCGCAGAAATCGCTGCGGGCGCTCGGCGTCGGCACGATCCAGCACATCAAGGCGCACTACACGCGCGGGCGCTACCCCGACCTGCCGCGCATCCTCGCCGAACTCGAACAGCAGGAGCGCGTCGTCCGCGTGAGCATCGAGCATATGCCGGTGGGCGGGCTTCACGTTCATGCCGACGACCTGCCGCTGCTTGACCGGATCGAGGCGGCGACCGGCAGCCGCGCACGACGCCGTTCTCGCCGTTCGACAACCTGATTTGCGACCGCGCTCGCACCGAAAAATCAGGATTTCTCTACTTTCGCATCGAAATCTACGTGCCCGCCGACAAGCGTACGCTACTATGTGCCGCCCATCTTGCATGGCGATACGCTGATCGGCGCATCGACCCCAATTTCGAGCGCAAGACCAGAACGCTCAACGTCCAGCACGTCTACGCCGAGCCGGACGCGCCCGCCGATGCGGCCCCGCGATCCGCGCGGCGATTGAATCGCTGGGGGATTTCGTCGGTGCGCGGAAGCGGATCGAGTACGGCGAGGTGGCAAAAATCTGGCGCAGGAAGATCAACAAACCCGGATAGTCCTGCAGGCATCGACATGCCCGTCGTGCCTCTGCCACTGTCTACGCCCCAGCGCCGCGAGTCAGTCTTCCTCGACGCCTGACCGGCTTGACATTCAATCTCTCGTCCATCAGGACGCCGTTCTCGTCGATGATCCAGTGCGAGCGGATCACGCCCTGATACGTTTTGCCGTAGTTCTTCTTCTCGCCCCAGCCGCCCCACTGCTCCAGCACGTGATGATCGGGGTCGGACAGCAGGTCGTACTGCAAGCCTTCCTTCTGCTTCCACTTCAGGTTATCGTCGGGCGTGTCCGGGCTGATGCCCAGGATGGTGATGTTATTCTGCTGGAATTTGGGGAACTGGTCGCGGAAGCCGCACGCCTGGGTCGTGCAGCCGCTCGTCCCGGCGGCGGGGTAGGCGAACATCACCACTTTCTTGCCACGATAATCGCTCAACCGAACCTTCTTGCCGTCCTGGTTGAGCAATTCGAAATCCGGCGCTGGCTCGCCAACGATAGGCATGTCGTCTCTCCTTTGTTGTCTGGAATTCGGGTCTATTTTACCCAAGCTGCTCGACTTCGCCGACTGCCGCCAGCGCCCGGCGCACACTGTCCTTCGGGCTGACGTTGATCTGTCGCTCGACCACCATGCCCGCTTCATCGATCACCCACATCGAGCGGTTGACCATCGGCACGCGGATCACGCCCATGATCGAGATGCCCCACGCGCCCCACGCCTCCAGCACATGATGGTCGGGGTCGGACAGCAGATCATACGGCAGTTTTTTCTGCGTTTTCCACTGGCGCAGCAGCTCGACGCTGTCCGGGCTGATGCCCAGCACGACCGCGCGCGAGGACTGGATGCTGAAAAATTCGTCGCGGAAGCCACACGCCTGCGCTGCTGCAGCCCGGTGTATTGGCTTTCGGGAAGGCGAACAGGATGACTTTCCTGCCGCGAAAATCGCCTCAGGCGGACGGGCGCGCCGTCCTGATTGTGCAGTTCAAAATCTGGTGCCGGCTGACCGATCACAATTTCACCTTACTCTCATGGATTTCGACTATGCTGGTATACCGTAACATGATGAGAGCGACTTTAGAATCCTGGTGGTATGCTGTTTTCATGACTTCCCGGCAAACATCTCTGAAGCTTCTGGGCTTACTGGCGGCGCTGGCGATCCTGCTTCTGGCGTACCTGCCGACCATCCAGACCATTCCCAACGGCTCGGAAAATTACTACATGATCGACGTGGGCGAGACGCAGATCGTGCTGAACCGCTGGGGGACGCTGCACGCGACCGGCTACCCGCTGTACGTGATGTCCGGCAGCGCGCTCGTGTCGCTGCTGTGCGCCTTCGGCATCAGCAGCGCGACCGCTCCGGCGGTGGTGTCGCTGTTGTGGGGCGTGCTGACGCTGGTGCTGATCTACGCGCTGGCGCTCCGCTGACGCCGCCCGATCGCCGCCGCCGCTACCGTCCTGTTCGGACTGACGCGCACGATGTGGATTCACAACGACATCGCCGAAGTCTACACCATGACGCTGTTCTTCGAGGTGCTGCTGCTGGCGCTCGCTCTCTGGCCGCCGGTGCGCGGGCGCATCTGGTGGCTCGCGCTGGTCGGCAGTATCGCCGTCGCCCATCACTGGCAGCGCGTTGATCATGGTCGCCCCCGCGCTGATCTACGCGGTATGGGACGACCTGAGCGCCTACATTCGCCAGCGCCCGATCCGACTGCTGGGGCTGCTCGGCGTCGGGCTGCTCGGCTTGATCCCGTATGCCTATATGTACCTGCGCGCGCAGGCGGGCGGGGAATGGGTGTACGGCGATCCGGGCACACTCTCCGGGCTGATCGACCAGTTCATGGGGCGCGAGGCGACGCGCTTCATCGGTGTGCCCGGCTCGCTCGACGCGCTCGTCGCCAATCTGAATCTGGTCAACGGCGTGATCCTCATCGACGTGACCCTGCCGGGCGTGCTGGCGGGCGGATCGGGCTGCCTGGCTAAGCAGGCATCGCCGCCCGGCGCTGGCGCTGATCCTGGCTGGCGCGGCGGCGTATCTGTTCCACGTCTTTGTCTACACCGACATCCTCTCGGCGCTGATCCTGATGGTCACGCTCAGCCTCGCCTTCGGCTGGCTGTTTCTGGCGGATTGGGTCGTGTCGATGGCTGGCTCTCTCGCACCTGCCTCGCTGCACTCATCTCCCCTCGCAACCGTGAGCGAAGCGGCGTGGAGAGGTGGGCAACCGCAGGCTGCACAGGGTGAGGTCAGAACACGCCCTGCACTCGCCACCGTCGGGCTGCTGCTGGTCGCCGGGGTAAGTTCGCCGCCCACCAGTACGGCAGCAACGCGCCGTTCATCGCTAGCCTGACCGGGGACACTACCGGGCTAAACACGATTTCGCTGGTGCAGCGAACGCCGCCCGGCTCGACGCTGATGCTGGCGTGGGGACCGCGCTACTTCGCGGTCGGCTTCGCCCACGACGTGCTGGGGCTGCTGCCCGGCGTCCAACTGGTCGATCACAAAGCCGACTACCGGGCGCTGCTGGCGCAGGGGATGTTGGTGACGCCAGCCTTTACGTTTTACAATCAGCCCATAAGTTGGTGGGAGGAGCGGATCGGCGCGCCGGTCTATCTGCGCGCGGTCGCGCCCCAGCTCGTGCAGATCGACACCGAGCCGGAGCTGGGCGTTGTTTCTGATGAGGCGACGACGGGCGTGTTTGAGTCCGGTCATCGGATCGAGTGTATGCACGGCAAGATCACGCTCTGGGTGTCGTGGCATTCCGAAGAGACGCCGCAGCGCGATTTGAGCGTGTTCGGTGCATCTGCTTGACGCCAACAGCAGCGTGATCGCCCAGACGATCACAGCGCCGGTGTACGGCTGGCGACCGCTGACGACCTGGCTGCCTGAGGAGGTCGTGCGCGATGTATACCGCTGCCGCGCCTGCCGGGCGCTGCGGCGGTCAACTTTGCTGTACGAGCAGCGCGCCGACGGATCGTTCAACAACGCCGCTCCGTATACGCCGCCGGTGGAGAACTGATGGCGAATGCACGCGGGGCGTTCTGACAATTCGGGCATAATAGCTGCGGCGCGGCGGTGCGCATCGCCGGGGTTGTATCGTCCTGCCTGATCGCCGCCTGCTCGTCGCTGAACGCCACCCAGTCCGCCGCGCTCTCGGTCCGGTCGTCCAGCCCAAATTCTGGCGACAGTTTTCGTCTCGCCGACCGCCGACGATCAGCAGCGCGAGGCGACGCGGCTCGCCGTCGGCGTGCAGTCGCCGACGCCACCGCCTTCGCGCACGCCCGCCCCGACCGCCTATATCGGCGTGTTCATGGGCGACGCGGGCGGCATCGACAGCGGCGCTGACTTCGACTCCGCGCGCTTTGCGGGCACGCTCGCCGTAGACCTGCCGACGCTCGGCGCGCCGGGCTGCGCCTATCCGGTCGACCCGATCTTCGGCACGAGCTGGACGACCAACACCTCCGCCGTGTCCGATCTCGGCTGCGCGGCGAGCCAGCCTCGCATTACATCGGCACGCAGCAGATTTTCGAGCATGGCGTCATGTACTCGATACCGAGCGGCGAAATCTGGGCGGTCGTGCCCAGCGGCGGCATCGACGGACGCTTCTGGTACGTCGAAACTGCGCCGCCGCTTCAGGAATGGACGGTTCCGCCGCCCGAAGGCTTGCGCGTCCCCAGCAGGGCTGGCGCGGTCTGGAAAGCGGTCGAGTCCGTCCGCCAGACGCTCGGCTTCGCCCGCATCGATGAGCAGTCCGCTTCGCTGGCGCTCCAGCGCTTCGATGGCGGTGCGCCCACCCGCGACGACCGCTGCGCAGACGTTTGTCCTCATCGGGCGCGACGACGGCATCGCCTACGGACCGTACTCAGACGAGTTACGGATAAGCCTGTTCGCTTTGACCTCACCCCTAAATCCCCCTCCATTGCATGCAGAAGGGACTTTTCTGATCTCTTCACCCCTCTTGCCAACGTGGAGAGGGGCTGGGGGTGAGGTAAGATTTGCAGAAACACGCTATCCATAACTCACATTATTAGTTGATGATCAATCCGAAATCAGGTGCATTTGTAGGGGCAGACCTGTGTGTCTGCCCCGTTTCGGCTTTGCATCACTGAATCGTCCAGTTGTTCGTCGGCGTGATGCTCGCCGTGCGACCGTCCGGCAGCGTGAACGACACCGGCGCTCCCTGAGCGGTCACGACCATCGTCGTGAAGGCTTGCTCCGGCACGGTCGCCCAGCCGAGCGCCGTCCGAACCCACTCCACGTTGCCCCACACCCGCCCGAATCCGTTGATCGGGCGAACCCGGTTCGGCGGCGCGCTCCCGAACGGGTTGTCCGCCAGCCCTTGCAGGAAATCGACCGGATAGCTGGCGAAGAAGCCGCCGCCCGTGCCCGAAAACACGTACACGCCGTTCGTATCCGAGCGCCAGATCATAAAGCCGTTCTCGTACTGCTGAAAGGCGGCGGAGACGACCGCGCTGTGGTCGGCGCGCGGGATGTTCACGACGATTTCGGCGCGCGGCAGCGTATCCGAAACGTCGCCCCTGGTCAGCATGATGCCCGCGTTGCCGATGATGAACGGCGAAATTGTAATCTGGGTCAAGCCGCTCGCCGGGAGCGCTGGGAAGGTGCCGATCACGGCGTTGGTGGCGGTGTCCCACACTTCCAGCTTCGCGCTGGCGGCGTTGCTCAGGCTCCACGTCACCGTGACCGTGCCGCCGGGATTGACCGACTGCGGCTCGACGGCGAATCCGCTGATGGTCGCGGGCAGGGTGACGGTCGGCATCCCCGGCGCGCGCACCCAGGTGCTGTTCGGGTTGATCTGGTAGATCGTCCCGTCAAGCTGCTGAAGATAATAAGCGCCGTTCCACTGGACGATGCGCATGTCGAAGCCGACTTCCGGCATCGTCGCCGAGCCGATAGCCGCGCGGACCGAGGCATAGTTGTCCCAGATTTTGCCGAAGCCGTTGACCGGGTGGAGCGGGTCGCCAGCGACCGGGCGATTCGTCAGGCGTCCGTAGCGCGACGCCGGGAAATTGAACACCCGCCCTGTATCTGCCAGCACCCAGATGTACGCCGTGTCTGAGCGCCAGATCATCAAGCCGTATTGGAAGCGCTGCGCCGTCGCGTGGACGGTGAGATCGCTCTGTGCGAAGGCGGGGATAGCCGAAAATACAATGAGCAGCAGGAAGATGGACAATATTTTGCGTTTCAAGAGTCATCTCCATTCTGAGCGTTCGGACGCGCGCTGGCGCGTTCCGGCGAATGATATTCCCCCGATTCATTAGACACAGCGCGCGCCCAAACGGTTCAGAGTGGCTTGACAATTCCGTATTTTGCCGCTTGACAAACTAATCACATTAGTTTATAGTCTAATCATGTTAGTAAATTGCGAGGTGAATGATGCGTATCCAGACACACGGCGACAATCTGATCCAGTTGAGCATGTGGTATTTCCCGGCGAATGCTTATCTCGTGCGCGAGGACGACGGCTTCACGCTGGTCGACACCGCCCTCAACAGCGCCGGGGGCATTCTGGCGGCAGCCCGCAAATTCGGCGTGCCGATCCAGCGGATCGCCATCACCCACGCCCATTCCGATCACGTCGGCTCGCTCGATGCGCTTCACGAAGTGCTGCCCGACGCCGAAGTCTCCGTCTCGGTGCGCGATGCCCGCTTTCTACGCGGCGACATGACCCTCGACCCCGGCGAGCCGCAGGATAAGCTGCGCGGCGGCTACGTGACCGTCACGACGACCCCGACCCGCCTGCTCAAGCCCGGCGACAAAGTCGGCTCGCTGGAAGTGGTCGCGTCGCCGGGGCACACGCCGGGGCACATCGCCTTCTTCGACCCGCGCGACGGCACGCTGATCGCGGGCGACGCCTACAGCACGCAGGCGGGGATCGTCACTGGTGGCACGCTGCGGCTGCTGTTCCCGTTCCACGCGCTGGCGACCTGGCACAAGCCGACCACCCTGCGCAGCGCCGAGGCGCTGGTCGCGCTCAAGCCGAGCCGTCTGGCGACCGGGCATGGCAGGGTGCTGACCGATCCCGTCCCGGCGATGCAGGGGGCGATTACCGAAGCGCGGCGGCACATCGAAGGTGGAAATCATGTCAGCCAGACGGCGAATTGATCAGGCACTCGTTGTTCAGACCGCGATAGCGCTGGCGGATGCCAGCGGCTTCGAGGCGGTGACGCTGGCGGCGGTCGCCGGGCAGTTGGGCATCCGCATCCCGTCGCTGTACAACCACGTTTCCGGGCTGCCGGGGCTGCACGCGCTCATGAATCTGTGGGCGGTGCGCGAGTTAGGCGACGCGCTGCGCCGGGCGGCGGTCGGCAGGGCGGGCGCGGACGCCATCCTGAGCATGGCGGAAGCCTACCGCGCCTTTGCCCACGCCCACCCCGGACTCTATCGCCTCACGATCCGCGCGGCGACGCCCGACGAGCCGGAGCTGGCAGCCGCCGGGCAGGAGATTCTCGACGTCCTGCTGGCGGTGCTGCGTCCGTATGGGCTTGAGCCGGATGAAATGCTCCACACGGTGCGCGGGCTGCGCAGTGTCCTGCACGGCTTCGTCGATCTGGAGGTGGTGGGCGGCTTCGGCATGGCGCTCGACCGCGACGACAGCTTTCGGCGCCTGGTGCGCGACTTCGTCGCCGGGATTCAGTCCACCCGCCCAAAGCAGGCATGAAAAAGGGGCACATCTCCCGTGCCCCTCTCAATCTCTGTCTTTCACTCAGCACCCAGCACTCATCGCTCAGCACTATCTTTACGGGCAGCTTCCCTTTTGCAGCGTGTAACGAACCTCGCGGCGGTTGTCGCCCTCGTTGGTCTCGCCGATCTGGTTGGCGGGGTCGATGATCAGGACGATCATGTGTTCCTCGTTGTACCAGGTCGAGACCGTCAGCGGCATGTCGACGCGGAAGGTCTGGTTCGGCTGAAGCACCGGGAAGCCGCCGACCGTCTCCTGCTGCACCGAGCCGTCCGCCGTGCGCACGTCCTGCACCGAGACCGTGCCGCTGCTCGCAGATGCCTGTGTGCCCAGGTTGGCAACGTCGAAGCCGATGTTGAACGTCTGCGCGCAGGTCGGCTGACCGGGATTCAGCTCCACGATCCCCGCGACCAGATTCACGCTCGACGCGGGCGGGGCGGGCGGCTGAGTCGGCGGGACAGCCGTCGGCGGCGCGGCGGTCGGCACGGGCGGACCGGGATCGCGCGGGAGCGCATTGAGATTGCCCGACGCCTGCGTCAGCGCGGCGAATACCCAGCCCTCGCCGCCGCCGTAGCGGACTTTGTACCACGTGCCGTCGGTGTTCAGGGCGAGGATTTCGGTGGTCTGCCCGGCGGCGAACGCGCCAATCGGTGGGTCGAATGCCAAGCCCGGTCCCCGGCGCACGTTGATGCCCTGCGCGAAGGATGCCGTCGGCGTGGTCGGTGTCGCGCTTGCCGAGGCGGTCGTGGCAGCGGCGGTGGGCGGCGCGTTGGTCGGCTGGTCGCCTGAGGTCGTCGCCGCTGTGGTGTTGGCTTGTGTATTCTGAGTCTGCGTGTTCTGCGACTGTGTCGGCGGCTGCGGTGTGCCACCGGATTGTCCGGTCTGGGCGACGACCGAGATTTCGACGCTTGCCGGGGTGCTGCTCGACCCATCCGGGCGATACGCCGTCACGCCGATGGTGTGCGCGCCGATCCCGCTCGCCGACCAGCCGTGCGTCACGTTGAACGACGCCGCGCCGCTCGGATTGAGGTCGGTCAGGGTCGCCACCGTCTGCCCATCGATCACGACTTCCACGCGGTCGATGTTGCTTCCGGCGTTGCTGATCTTCGCCTGAATATTGACGGCGACGCCTTCAAAATAGATCGCGTTCGGGTTCGGCGAGATGATGCTGACGGTCGGCTCGCCGCTGATCGTCTGTCCCGGTGTAGTGACGTTGCCCAGGTTACAACCCGCCGTCACCATCACCAGCAACAACAGGAAACACCGCTGGGGCGAGAATAGACGCATACTGAATTCACTCCTCAACGTTCGCGCCTAAACTCTAGCGCAACCACGTCGATTGTGCGACTTCCGTAGTCATCCCGCAGAGAAAACGCCCGTTTCCTGCACGTCCACGCGCACGCCGTCCAGCTCGGTGGGGATCATATCCTGCGGGGCGAGCAGATCGGGCGGCAGCTTCTGATCCACCATCACGACCAGCCCAATCTCCGGCGTGGCTTTGCCGCCCTGCGATGCGTACCCGACCGCCACGCCGACGACGTGCGGCTTGCGCATCAGGTCGTCGGCATAGCGCGCCTGCACTTCCGAAGCCCGCTGCACCTGTCGGCTGATTTCCTGTTGAGAAGACATGGGTCGTCTCCTTCGCCAATTCAAATCGGATTTGTTGACCTCACCCCGGCTCACCTGCGGTGAGCTTTCCCCTCTCCACGTCGTGGAGAGGGGAGTCGAGCATGTGAACCGAAGATTCACGCGAGCCGGGGTGAGGTCGAAATGCCTATTCGCACAGAGGGCGGGGCTTTCAGCCCGTGCCTAAATCGTCACGTTGAGCTGGGTGAGGACGTTCTCAATCGGGCAGAAGATCGTCGCCAGTTCCGAGCCAGCGAACAGCAAGCCGACCGCTTTGTTCTCGGTCGCGTCCACGATCAGCGAGCCGGAATCGCCGCCCTGACTCATGGCTTCGGTGACGACCTGCCCGACGAAGCGCGCCGTCTTGTTGGTCCCATAGGAGATGTTGACGGTCGCGTTGAGCAGCGTCACGTTGCCTTCGGTGTAGGCGGTCGTGCGCCCGTACTTGCGCACGCGCATCCCCAGCGTCGCGGGCTTGGTTCCCGTCACTTTGCCGATCTGCCGGATCTCCTCGTTGAACATCGCCGGGTTGACCGGGCGGGCGAGCGCGCAGTCGACCTGATTTTCCGGCACGGCGGCGGACGCCGAGACCGTCCCGGTGGGTGTGGGCATGGCGATGCCCTGCGCGCTCATGGTGGTCGTCGTGACCCGCTTCTGCGAGCCGAACAGCGTCGCCGCCGCGTTCAGGATGGCGATGATCGATTCGAGGATGTCGCAGCTGGTTGTGCCGCCGTTGGTCGGCGGGGTCGGTCCCGGTCCCGGCGTGGGCGTCGGCGGCTGGTCGACCGTCTCGTTGGTGAAGCGGATGCGGATGAAGCGCTCCAGCGTCGCCACCAGGTCGGCGGGGTTCTGCCCGCCGTCAATCGCGCCGGGCTGCAAAATCGCGTCGCCGACCAGCGCGTCGTTGCTGTTGGCGAGCACGTGATTGTTGGACAGCACGAATCGCTCGCCGGTGGTCTTGTCCGTGACCAGCGCGCCATACGTCCCGGCGGTGATCTTGTAATGCCCGATGCTCACGCCCGCCGGGATAATCGGGCGGAAGCGCTCTTTCGGGTTCTGCACCTGCTGCGCGCGCAGGTAGCCGACCTCATACACGTCCGTGCGCATCCCATCCAGTTCGGGCGGGATCACGTCCTCGGCGGATAGCGCCGCCAGCGGCTTCTTCTGCTCGACCAGCACGACGACCGACAGCTCGCCCGTCTTTTCGCCTTTCGATTCCTTGAAGCCGACCGCCACGCCGACCACATTGGCTTTCTGGAGGAGCTGGGGTTCGTGAATCGCTTGCGCCTGGATTGCCTGTGAGGTTGACATCGTTCTTCCTTCGCTAAATGATTTATGAATTTTATCATTGTCTGTCAGTATACGCTCAACGCGGATTCTGATTGACTTTTAATGCGTTTGGGCGCGCGGGCAGACGATAATATTTTGAACCTTGCGCGCTGTCGTGAGGTATGGTTTGCGGTATTCGACCTGGGTTTTGTGGTAGAGTTGAGGCTCAAACAAGCGCTTCCCGCCTGAAGGGGTTGTCATCGTGAGAAAACGTTGGATTTTGGGACTGGCTGTGGCGCTGACTCTGGTGGCGTGCCAGCCGAGCGGTCCGCTGCGTCAGTATACGTCCGGTGATCTGCTGGCGTCCTACGATTTCGCCGCGCCGGGTGCGTTTGAAGTCGGCATTTACGATGCCGCGTCGCTGGAAGTTGTCGACGGCGCGTATGAGATCAACGTGAAACAGGGCGATAACACCATCTGGTGGGGGCAGAGCGGCGACGATTATGGCGATGTCGTCATCGATGTCGATACGACTCAGCTCAGCCAGCGCAACGAAAATACCTACGGCGTGATGTGCCGCGTGGCGGGCGACGTGGGGCAGGAAGAAGCGGTCGATCCGACGCTGGCGGCGCTGATGGCAGAGGCGACGCCGGAAGCAACCGGCGAGAGCACCGCCGAAGCGACCGCCGAGGCTACAGCGGCAGCCGAGGCGACGCCCGAAGCGACGGCAGAAGCCACCGTCGAAGCGCTGCCGACCGCGCTGCTCACGGCGACCCCGCAGCCCACGCGCCCGACGGTCAGCGTAGGCGACGGCTACGTGTTTCTCATTCAGGGCGGCGGCTCGTTCGCCATCATGCGGGCGCGCGGGCGCGACCTGACGCCGCTGGTCGACTGGAAAGCCTCGGACGCCATCAATAAGGGACCGGCGGAGAATCACATCCAGGCGATCTGCGCGGGCGATTACCTCGCCCTGTACGTCAACGACAAATTCCTGGGCGACGCCACCGATTCGACTTACAAGACCGGTCAGGTGGGGCTGGCGGCGAGCGCGGCGACGCGCCTCGGCGCGCAGATCGCCTTCGACAACCTGACGATCTCGGCAGCCGCTCCGAAATAAGCGATGCAGGTTATCGAGCCTGATCCGATCCTCGGGCAATCCCTCGCCCACTTTCCCAGCGACCGGCTGCGACCGCTGCTCGTCGCCGGGGTTGTGGGCGGGGTCGTCGCGCTGGCGCTCGGCTTGACGACCGCGCAGACGCTCGAATGGTGGGGTCCGGTCGTCACGGTCGTGGTCATGGCGCTGGTGGCGCTGGCGCTCGGCTGGTACGTGCTGCACGTCTGGAACCGCGAGATCATCCTCTACGAGCGCGGCTTCAGCTACCGCGAAGGCTCCAAGACGGTTTTCTTTCTCTACGACGAGATCGCCAGTATCCGCCAGCGCGCCGAGCGCCTCGCCTACTTCGGCGGGCTGCTGCGCCGCGATGTCTATCGCTTCACCGTGACCACCCGCGAAGCCGAGCGCTTCACCATCACCAACCTCTACCGCCGCGCCGACGAGCTTGGCACGCGCCTGACCGATCTGGTCAACCGGGTGCTGGAGCCAGAGATTGCCCGTCAGCTTGCCGATGGCGGTAGCGTCGCCTTTGGCGAATCGCTGGCGCTCAGCGCTGATGGACTGCGCGCCGACGCACGCGATTTGTCCTGGGCGGATTACGGCGGCTATCGCATCGGCGAGCGCCAGCTATGGCTGCTCGACGGTGCTGGATCGGTCTGGCTGGCGCTGCCGCTGGCGGAGGTGGACAACGTCGCGCTGCTGCTCGAACTGCTGCGCGAGCGGCTGCCGAAAATCCCCGCCGCTGAAGCTTCGAGCGACGCCGGGCAAAACACCCCCTGATCCCGGCGCTGCCAGCCCCAACTTTCGCTTTTCAACCTTATACTGTCTCGTATGGACTACGTTATCCATCTGGTCGCCCCGAAAACCGGACAGCTCACGCCCAGGATGCTGGAATGGCTGTTTCAGAACGCCGCCGATCCCACGCAGCCGGAGCTGTTCTTCCCGGTGCGCAGGATCAACCCGAAGGCGCTCGCCCGCGTCCTGCTCAGGCTCGATCCGTCGCTGCTGCCGGAGCCGGGCGAAAACGGCGAAGTCATCCTCAATTATCCGCTGCAAGAACTGGGCATCCGGCTGACGATTCACGCGCGAGGGCTGATCGTGGAGTTCCCATACATGGGCGGCACGCTCGCGCGGATCGTGCTGGGCATCTGCTACACCTACATTCGCTTTTTGTACGATCAGGCGGGCTTCTGGAGCTACGATCCCCAGTTGAACGTGATTTCCTTCGCCGACGATTACCAGTCGATTGACGAAACCGCCGACTTAATGGAGCAGCTTCTCCCCAAACTGCTGAACAGCTAGGGTTTCAGCATCCCCCGCACGCTTTCCGTAATCTGGATCACGTTCGGCAGCTCATCCTGCCACAGCGTCGGCACGTGCAGGGCGAATTTCGGCAGACGCGGCGTGCGATAATCACCGTCGGCATCTGGTGAGACGCTCAAATAGCCGCCCGTCTCCTGCTGACGATAGAAGTACGCGGCGCGCCGCTGTGGGTCGAACAGCCAGTATTCGCCGACACCGCCCTGTTCGTATTCTTCCAGCTTCTCGCCGTAATCGACGGCGGCGTTGCTCGGCGATACCACTTCGATGCAGATGTCCGCCGGACCATCCATGTAAGTGTCCTTCAGGTTGGGCAGGTTCGCCTCAAGGATCACCTGCAAATCCGGCTCGCGCCGCGATTCGACCGCCGCCAGCCGCATCACGAATGGCTCGCCGACGACTCTGCCAGTGGGATTCAGAACGAAATAAATCCTGAGCAGGTCTCGAAGGTAATCGATGAGATCGTTGTGTTGCAGGCGAATCGGAGCCATCCTGATCACGTACCCCCTGACCCATTCGTGATGGTGCGCCGCGTAGTGCTCCATGTAGTCGTCCTCGGAAACGTCGCGGGCGACGATCTTGCCAGCGGGCTGCCGGATGATGGTCAAATCTGCCATTGCCTACCTTTCGCTTCTCGCCCTATTTTACACCCGTAATACTGCCGCCCCGCTGATTTCGCTGCGCTTGACGATTTGCAGCACGCGGTTGGCGTCGTCCAGGTCGAACGCCTGCGTTTCGGTGCGGATCGGAATCCGGGCGGCGAGCGGCATGAATTCCTCGGCGTCCTGCCGCGTGGCGTTGGCGACGCTGCGGATCGTGCGCTCGTCCCACAGCAGGCGGTACGGCATCGGCGGGATGTCGCTCATCTGGATGGCGTTGATGCACAGCGTCCCACCCTTGCGCACGTGTCCGAGTGCCAGCGGCACGATCACGCCCGCCGGGGCGAAGATAATTGCCCGATCCACCTCGTGCGGCGGCTCGCCCTCGCCCGCCCCGCCCAGACCGCGCCCAGATCGCGGGCGTGGCGCTGGTGGGCGTCGCTGCGCGTGAAAGCGTAGACCTCGCAGCCCCAGTGCCGCGCCACCTGAATGCACAGGTGGGCGCTCGCGCCGAAGCCGTACAAGCCCAGCCGCTCCCCCGGCTGAAGATCGGACAGGCGCGAGCGAGCGGTAGCCGACGATCCGGCGCACAGCAGCGGCGCAGCCTTAACGTCGCTGAAGGCATCCGGGATCGATACGGCGTAGTCCTCGTGCGCGGTGACGTACTCGGCATAGCCGCCGTCCGCCGTGTAGCCCGTGAAGGTGGCGGCGTCGCACAGGTTTTCCTGATCGTGCTGGCAGTAGATGCAGGTCTGATCCGTCCAGTGCAGCCAGGGGATGCCGACCCGGTCGCCCGGCTGGAAGCGGCTTGCGCCTTCGCCGAGCGCCTCGACCACGCCGACGATCTCGTGACCGGGGATGATCGGCAGCTTCGGGTTGGGCAGCTCGCCCTCGACCACGTGCAGATCGGTGTGGCAGACGCCGCAGGCGCGCACCCGCACGAGGATTTCGCCCGCGCCGGGCGTCGGGCGCTCGACTTCGCGCAGATGCAGCGGGTTGTGCTCCACCGCGTCCGGTCGATCCAGAACTTGCGCTTTCATCTGCCGTCCCTCTCACTCGCGGGAGTCGATTATAACCATGTTATACTGGGCGCAAGGGACGATGACGATCTTCCAGCGTTAGATTTCCAATTTGGCAATCCTGCACAGGAGCGGCAAAATTAACGGCACAGCGCAAGCGCACTCGACTCGGAGTTGACGATGACCCAAATTTCCCGCCCCGACGTGGATATTGTCGAAGACATTTACAACATCATGGCTCATTACCCGCCGCTTCGGGCGGATCGCCACCACCTGCGCATCGCCGTGCAGGACGGCGTTGTCACGCTGACCGGGCACGTCAAGTCGCCGATCACCCGGCGCTATCTGCTGGATCATACGGCGAAGGTGAGCGGCGTGCTCGCCGTCGACGGTGAGCAGTTGTACACCGAGGAGACGATCCGGCTGGAAGCGGGGCAGCGTATCCCGACGGGCGTGATCGCCAACACCTATTACGGGACAGTCATCCTGACCGGGACGCCGCCGGACGGCGCGAGCGCCGACGACGTCGTGCGCGAGCTTTCGCTGATCCCCGGCGTCGAGCGCGTCGTCACGAAATTCGATTGAAAAGTCTCTGGTTTCAAACTGAATAGCGATGATTCGCAGGGGCATGGCGTAGTCAACCGAAGGCGACGCGATCCTGCTGTTGCGCTGCCTCAGGTCGGGGGGAGCGAAGAAGTCGCGGCGTATCCGCTCGTCGCGCGGGTCGGGGTAGCCGAATTCGGCGGTAAGCTGCGCGAACGGGACTTCCGGCGGCTCGTCGAAGCCGAAGATCAGGTTGGCGATCACGATGTCGATCACCAGCAGCAGCCGCCCGAAGTTGGTGTACTGCCCCTGAAGCGCCGTGAACAGCACGGCGAAAACGCGCTCGCGCAGGTCGTTGTCGAGGATGCCGCTGCCGGGCCAGCCGCCGCCCCAGTTATCGCTGTACGTGCCGATGCGCAGCGTGTCGCCGCGCAGCTCCATGAGCTGCGTCAGCGCCGCCTTGCGATCTTTGGCGTCCACGAAACGGCTGGCGCTGCGGTAGGGCAGGTTGGGAAGCTGGCTGTAGATTTTCCCCACCTCGGTCGATTCGACCAGCCGGACGATGGCGTGGCTTTTCAACCCCAGCGCCGTGCTCAGCGCCTGCGCGCACTGGCGATAGTAGCGCTCGCGGTTGGGCAGCGCCGCGCTGCCGTCGATGCGCCACAGCAGCGACAGATAGTCGCCGAAATCCAGCGGCACGCGCGGCGGGTCGTCGGGACCGTACAGGCTGATCAATTGGTTGATGCGCGACTGTTCGAAACGACTCTGCATGACCTGTTCAGTGGACTGCTTCTGTACGGCGCATCTGCGGGTTCAGGGAATGATGCCGGTAGATCAACTGCCAGACGCGCAGCGCCGCTTCAAAGACGATGTGTGACCCCATTTTCGATTTCCCGCGTGCGCGGTCAGGGAAATAGATCGGAATTTCGGCGATGCGGTAGCCCAGCCGGTAGGCGACGTAAGCCATCTCGACCTGAAACACGTAGCCGTTCGAGCGCACCCGATCCATGCCCATGCCGGTGAGCGTCTCGCGTCGCCAGATGCGGTAGCCGCCGGTCGCGTCCGAGACCGGAATCCCTAACAGCACACGCACGTAGACGCCGTTGGCGAACCAGCTCAGCAGCTTGCGGTACGGACTCCACGTTTGATCCACCCCGCCGCCGGGCGCGAAGCGTGACCCGATGACCAGATCGTAGCCCTGTTCCAGCTTGTCGATCAGGTCGGGGATGTACCTGGGCTGGTGCGAAAAATCGGCGTCCATCTGGACGATGTAGTCTGCCCCCAGGTCGATAGCGCGCTGAAACCCGGCGAGATAAGCGGGACCCAGCCCGGCTTTCTCGGTGCGGTGCATGACGTCGATCTGCCCGGCGTGCTGCGCCGCCAGTTGATCGGCGAGCGCGCCCGTCCCGTCCGGCGAATTGTCGTCCACCACCAGCACACGGAGGTTGACCGGGAGCGCCAGCAGGGCGTCGATCATGGGGGACAGGTTTTCCGCTTCGTTATAGGTAGGGAGCACGACCATTGTTTGATGGATCACGATTCTGAACGTCCTGCGCACCGCATCAGGCACGCTTGCACGGCAAGTTAAGCCTGTCCAGTTTAGAGTACCCCCTATTCGCTTGCAAGATCAAAAAGGGTTGTGAAAGGATCGTCAAGAAGTCGTGGGTGGCGTGAGGGGATTGGGGATACCTGCGCGGGTATCCC
This sequence comes from Anaerolineae bacterium, assembly GCA_046328655.1. Classification (GTDB taxonomy): domain Bacteria; phylum Chloroflexota; class Anaerolineae; order Aggregatilineales; family Phototrophicaceae; genus Flexifilum. The sequence goes on from JAXLWE010000016.1 coordinate 23,077, forward strand.
CTTTTCGGCGAGATGCGACTTCAAAGGATAGCGTTGAACAGGTAGCCGGTCAGCATAATCCCGCAGGCGACAATGGCGATGAAAGCGGCGATCAAGCGCGGCTTCATGACGCGGCGCAGGATGATCAACTCTGGCAGACTGAGCGCAACGACCGACATCATGAACGCCAGCACCGTTCCGAGCGCCACGCCTTTATCCGTTAGCACACTCACGATGAGCAGAATCCCCGCTGCATTGGAATAGAGCGGGATTCCGATCAGCACAGCCGTCGGGACTGTCCACAGGCTGTCTTTGCCCAAAGTATCCGCCAGCAGGTTATCGGGGACGAAGCCGTGAATGAGCGCGCCGATGGCGATCCCGATCACCACGTAGAGCCAGACCTTGCCGACGATCTCACGAGTGCTGCTCAGCGCCTGCTCAAAGCGCTCGTGCCAGGTGTATCGGTCGTCGACCCTCTGCCCCTTGCTGCCAACCTTGACCTGATACACGAAGTCCTCGACGTAGTGTTCTAGGTGCAGCCGCCCGATGACGATGCCCGCGCTCACGGCGATAGCCAGCCCGGAAACCAGATACAACCCGGCGATCTGCCAGCCGAACATCCCAAAGAGCATCACCAGCGCCACCTCATTCACCATCGGCGCGGCGACCAGATATGAAAACGTCACGCCTAGCGGCAGCCCGGATTCGACAAAACCGATAAAGAGCGGCACTGCCGAACATGAGCAGAACGGCGTGATCACACCAATCCCGGCGGCGAGCAGGTTGCCAACCCCTTCTCGCCTGCCGCCCAGCCAGCGGCGCGTCTGTTCCGGCGTGATGAACGTCCGCAGCAGCGTGATTAGAAAGATCATTCCACCGAGCAGCAGTAGAATCTTGGGCACGTCGTAGACGAAGAAGTTGAGGGCGCTGCCCAGATGGCTGTCGGCGCTCAATCCAAGTAGCGTGTAGGTCACAAAATCCGCGAACGCTTGCAGGTTCGTGAAGACGACCCACCACAGGATGGCTGCCAGCCCAATCAGCCCGAAATCCCGGCGCGTCGTCGCTTCCCGGCGCATGTTCCGAATATGTGAAGCCATGATCCGACCTTTACGTCCGAGGGACTTTCTAGACTGAGCTGTTCGCGCGTGCGAACTCGACGATGTGTGTGTGCGAAGGGATGCGCCCGGCGGAGACGACCCGCTCGTTCATGACCAGCGCGGGTGTGCTCATGACGCCATACGCCGCAATCTCGCTATATTCCGTGACTTTGCTCAGCTGGTAGGGAATGCTGGCGTCGTCCAGCGCGGCGCGCGTTTCGCGCTCCAGCCGCTGACAGTTGGGGCAGCCAGAGCCGAGGACTTTCACTTGAAGCATGAGATTCTCCTTTAGTGGACAGCGGTGAGCGCGATAGATATGCACGCCGGGCAGGTGCAGCCGGGAAGGGGCGTAAAGCGCGTCTCGTCGGCTGCACCCAGGACGGCGTCGAGCAGCGGAAGAACGCGCGGGTCGACGATGCGGTAGTAGACCTGCAAGCCGTCTTTGCGGCTTTCGACCACCCCGGCGTCGCGCAGCACCATCAATTGCTGCGAAACGTAGGGCTGGCGCTTGTCGAGCGCATTTTCGATGTGACAGACACAGATTTCGCCTCGCCGCAGGATGTCGAGGATTTGCAGCCGGGCTGGGTGCGCCATCGCCTTCAAAAGATCAGCCAGTTCTTCCATCGTCACGCCCGCTACATTCATCATTCTGAATATAGAATATGCCTTTGGGCTTGTTCGATGGAGTGACAGAACTCACCTGTTTCCCATGATTCGTGCATCCGTTGTCTGACATGAGCAGCGCCGCGCTTTGCGCCAGCCGAAATGCGACGCTATAGTTAACTCGGCATCTGCTGCCCGCGATGAGGCTCGCGTATACCCCTGCGGTTGATAGCTTCTACCCAAACGGTGGAGGCTATTTTGTTGCACTGGACACATGGATGATGAGGCGACGGGTGGAGACATTTCTGATCATCGGGCTGGGCGCGGTGCTGGGCGCGAACCTGCGCTATCTTGTGACGGTGTGGACGGTCGAACAGTTCGGCGTCGGCTTTCCGCTGGGGACGCTGGTTATCAACGTGACGGGATCGTTCCTGCTGGCGGCGTTTCTGGCATGGGTGGCGAACCACACGACGGTCGATCCGCGCGTCCGTCTGCTGGTGGCGACCGGCTTCTTCGGCGCGTACACCACCTTTTCGACCTACGCCAACGACAGCATCGCCATGATCGGCATGGGCAACTGGCTGGGGGCAGTCGGCAACATCGTCGGGACGAACCTCGTGTGTCTGGTCAGCGTGGTGGCAGGTCTGGCGATTGGCAGCCAGCTATAGGACGACTGGCACTAAACGGGCTAGCCATAGCGGGCTAGAATGTAGACGTGTTTCATTCGGGAACGTCAGGTGTTCTGTGAACCGCCGCCGCAGTATCGTCCTCTTTCTGATCGTCTTTTCCAACTTTCTCGGCGCTACCGTAGTACTGCCTACGCTTCCGCTCTACGCGCAGCGTTATTTCACGATGTCGCCCGAAGCCATCTCGACGCTGCTGGATTCGTATTTCATCGCCCAGTTCGTCGCCGCTCCCTGGATCGGGCGGTTGTCCGACCGCTTCGGGCGCGTCCCGGTGCTGCTGGTCAGCCAGCTTGGGACGGTGGTCAGCTTCGTGATGCTCGGCTTCGCGGCGTCCGTGCCGATGCTGTTCGCGGCGCGCATCCTCGACGGCATCACCGGCGGCAACGTGATCGTTGCGCAGGCGTATATAGCCGACGTTAGCCCGCGCGAAAAGCGCACCCAGTCGCTGTCGCTGGTGTGGATGGCGTTCGGCTTGGGCTACATCCTGGGACCGGCGCTGGGAGGCATCATCGCCGCCATCTTTAACGAGCAGGCGACCTTTCTGATCGGGGCGGGCATTTCGCTGCTCTCGCTGGCGCTGACCTGGCTCCTGCTGGACGAATCGCTCACCCCCGAACGCCGCGCGGCGCGGCTGGCGCTCAAGAAGGCGTCGATGCGACTGCAGGATATCGTCTCGAACACGCCGCTGGTGCTCGTCCTCACCATCGGCTTCGGGACGCAGCTCGGACTGTCGCTGCTCACGGCGACGCTGGCGCTGTTCGGGGCGGCAGTCATCTTTGCCGGGCAAACCCCGGACGCGATCAACCTTGGCGTCGGGCTGCTGCTCGCCTGCATCGGCATGGGGCAGTTCCTGACCCAGCTTCTGCTGATCAAGCCGCTGGTGCAGCGCTACGGCGAGCGGCGGCTGGTTGTGCTGGGCAGCTTATTGCGCGCCACGGCGATGCTGGCGATGTCGGCGTTCGTGCTGCCGGTGACGGAAGGGGGAGCGCTGATGTTGTTCGCCTTCGCGTCCGGCATTATGATGCCGTCGCTGCAGGCGCTGGCGACTACATCGGTGGAAGCCGAATTCAACGGCGTGGTGCTGGGCTACTATCAGGCTGCCGTCAGCCTGGGGATTATCGCCGGGACGTGGCTGGGCGGGCAGTTCTTCGCCGTCACGCCGACGCTGCCGTATGTGATCGGCGGCGTCCTCCTGCTGGTGACGATCATCCCCGCTGTGCTGCTGGTGCGGCAGCCGCAGCCGGTTGCGGCTGCGTCGTAACCTGCTCGCTGTCTCAGTAACGCCTGCTACTCAGCGAAATACTTGATTCTCCGTTCTAAGATCCCATGCTACGATTCAGTATGCATTCTCTTGATTGCGGTCGAATGCGAAGGAACAGGCAAAGCCGCCACATGCCGATTGTGATAACGCCGCTGGTGAACGTCTGGCGTGGGATTCGCTGGCAGTACGTCGCCGAGATCGCCCTAATGATCGTGTTAGGGTGGTTCGCATCCGCGCAATATGCGGTGTTCGACCCAACGCTCAATCTGGGTGGAACGGAAGCGGAAAATCTGGTTGTTTCCGCGCATTACCTCGAAGACTCCCTCGCGAAACTCGGCTATATCCCCTATTGGCAGCCGTACTCCAACGAAGGGCAGCCCTTCGTTGACGAAGTTTCAGCAACTTCGTCGTGAACCCGTTCACCTTCGTGCCTATCGCCCTATTTGGCGCGAACAATGGCATCGTCGTGAGCATTATCCTGCATTTCATGATCGCTGGCGTCGGTGGGTGGTATCTGGCGCAATCGCTGGGAATGGGGCTTTATCGCCCGCATCCTGCTTGGCGCGCTGCTGGTCGTCAAAGGGAATATGGAGGGTGCGCTCGGCATCGGATATTTCCAGTTAGGAATCGTCCAGGCTTATTTCCCGTGGCTGCTGGCAGCGGCGTTCGCCGTCGCTCGTCGTACCCGTGAGCGCTACCCTCCGGTGATGCTCGCCGTCGTCTTTGCGCTGCTGTTCTTCTGCGGCGAGATCTATTACGCGCTTCCAGCGTTTCTGATCGTCCTGCTGGTTTTTGCCCTGTACGCGGTGCGTTACGACTCGGCAGCTTCCCGGATCGAAGTGGATCGGGTCGTTAGGGATCGCTTCGTACTTTCGGGACTGCTGTCGGCAGGGCTGATGGCGGTCGTTGCGCTGACGGTAGGGCTTTACTTCTCGCTCCTGGGACATCATCCGAGCCAAGATCAACTTCCTCCTGTCGATTCGTTTCCTCTGATCTACCAATTCGTTAACCCGGAGATGATGTTCAAGGGGCTTTTCGCCGAATTCTCGTACTCCTATGTGATTCCGCTGTGGTTTCTCGTGCTGATCTTCGTTTTTCTGCCGCCCCTGCGATTGTTGCATCTCTCCGCTAACCCGAAGGACGACCGGCGGTTTTGGCTGATAGGCGGGATCGGCTTTCTGTTTTTCCTCGCCTGGGGAATCAGTTTGCGACCGATTGTACCCTGGGCTTACGCGAACATACCGCTGCTCGGTCAGTGGCGCTTTCCGGAGCGAATGCTGAGTGTTGCATCCTTCCTGCTCGTATTCCTCATCGCCTTCCGGGTAGACGGACTAAACCGCGCGCTTCTCACCAACGTCAACTACACGGGCAAGCGAACATGGAAGTTCACGAGGTATCTCGTCGGCGCGTCGGTTTTCGTCGGCGCGGGCGCAGCGCTGAGTGAAGTCTATACGAATTATTACCACTGGGGTTCGCTGAGTGAGGGAGACCCATACATTGAGCGGTGCATCCAGTGGGTCGTTGAGCAGTACCCGAACGATTTCATCAATGTGCAGCGGCGAGATTCTCATCACGATGGCGGCATTTACCGGCGCGCATATTCGCACGCCGTCCATCGGTGCGGATTATTACGTCGGCGGTGTCGCCCCGACTATCTACAATACCGACCTGGGCTATTTGCCAGCTCCTTTGTACATGCCCGCCTGGGATGAGACCCCCGCCTCGCTTCTGGAACATGGATTCGTCCCGGTTACCGGAAGTCCGTCGCTTTCGCCCCAGCTTCCGAACGTGCGCTGCGTCTGGCATAATCTCAATGCGCCGCTCTACGCCTTTTCAGCCCTTCTCTCCAGTCTCCAACGCGCCGGAACTGCTGCCGGTGGACTCCGGTGACACCGGTCAAGTATCTGGGCGCACGCCGGAGCATATCTGGCTTGAGGCAAACCCAAGTCCGACGCGGGTTACGGTGGTCGTTGCGCAGGACGTTGCGTATCCGGGGCTGGACAGTGCTGGTCGATGGCAAACCGGCGAAGCTCGAATCGGTCGGTCGGATGCTCGGCGTCCGCGCTTCTCCCCGGCACGACGCCGCAGGTCGTCGAGTTCATGCCTACACCGCGCCGACACTCAAGCTCGGCGGTGCGATCACCGTGATCACCGTCGTCGGCTCGATCCTGTACCTGCTCCGAGCCGAGCGTGTGCTGGGGTGACGCCGTCGACACCAAGCTGCTCAATCGGTCGAGGAACACCCGGTGATTATCCCGCTGGAACCATTGGAGCCGATTCCCAGCCGGTTATGGTCGCTGCGACACCCACGCCGGAAACCTATAGCAACGGGCACGTTACCGCCGAACCGGAGCCGGATACCCGGGTTATCCATGTCTCGGCGCAGAGCGGCGCCCAAATCGTCCTGCCGCCGAGCGACCAACCGTATCACGTCGAAGTCGTCGCTCCCTCGCGGCGGAACGGCATCGTCACGCAGGTGACACTTGCTGGCACGGTCGTCGTTTTGACCGTACTGGTCATCGCGCAGACGCGCAAGCAAGACGGGCGGTGAGGGTTTCGTCTCCGTCCGGCTCACTCCGGTCTGTAAGCGAGAAACTCAGAGACGTGTTGAAATATGAAGAATGTGAAAATCTTAACTTTTAAGATTCAAAATACGCTTGGGTGTAGTTTGTTTTCCGTGATCGAGTTGTCCCATATCTTGACACAAAAGGGAAACTAATATAACTTTTGTCTAGGTCACATTAATGTTACACAATATTTCCAGGACAATGGAGTGAAACAATTCACCAACGGTTACATCAGTAACCGCGTCCTGAAACTGAATGTCGGCTTCTTACTGAGCGCGGGTCCTGGACATAACCACGAGACCGCGTTCGATGTCCCAGCTATCCGTGTCGCCGACGACGTTGACCTGGCATACATTCGCGGTCCCCTGCGGCTCAGCCGCACGAAGGAAGGCATTCTCGTACAGGGGACGCTGCATCTCGGCGTCGAAGACGAATGTTACCGCTGTCTGTCCGCGGTGCTGCGCGATGTCGCCATCGACCTTGAGGAATTATACAACTACCCGGCTCCCAGAGATACCGAATTCAGCCTGAACGACGACGGCATCCTTGACCTTTCCCCGCTGCTCCGTGCCGAAGCGTTGATCGCGGCTGATCGCGGTGTCCTCTGCCGCCCGGATTGTAAGGGGCTGTGCCCGGAATGCGGCGCGAACTTCAACGAAACCACCTGTACCTGTGCAGAGAAGGGCGTTGACCCTCGCCTCGCGGACTTGAAGCACCTGCTCGACCGCTAAGTATCGCAAGCACGTACCGTAATCGTTTTAAGGAACTGGTGAAGGGGGGAAGGAGCTTTGAACGACTACGATCACTCATTCGATCCCAAAATAGATTTTGTTGCTGACCCCGATTTTTTCGATGACGACGGGGCGTTTGAAGATGAAAGCGAGGCGTTCGACGATCCTTATTTCGTGCTGAGCGAGGGAGATGTCGAAACCGAACTCTGGATGGACGAGGAGTTCGAAACCGAGTTTGAGGACGAAGGCTACAGCGAAGAAGATTACGGCGGCTTGTCATCGAGCGATACCGTCGGCATGTACCTGAAAGAAATGGCGCGCGTCCCGCTGCTGACGACCGAGGAAGAAATCGACCTGGCGATGAAGCTGGAAGCCGGGGCGGACGCCGCTCGCAAGCTGCGCAGCAACCCGACCCACAAGCGGGCGCACGAACTTCAGCAGCTTGTTCAGGAGGGCATCGCTGCCCGCGAGCATCTGATCAAAGCCAACACCCGGCTGGTCGTCTCGATTGCCAAGAAATACATGGCGCGCGGTGTGCCCTTCCTCGATCTCATCCAGGAAGGCAACCTCGGCTTGATGAAAGCCGTCGAGAAGTTCGACTTCCGGCGCGGGTTCCGCTTCAGCACCTACGCGACGTGGTGGATTCGTCAGACGATCACGCGCGCGATTGCCGATCAAGGGCGCACCATTCGCGTGCCGGTTCACATGAGTGATCGAATCCGGCGGCTCTACCGGGTCGCGCGAACGCTGGAGCAGGAGAACGGGCGCAAGCCGACGCCGGAGGAAATCGCCGCCGAATTGAACGTCGACCCGCGCAAGGTGCGCTGGATGCTGCGCGTCTCGTGGCAGCCGCTCAGCCTGGAGCGCCCGGTGGGCGAGGACGAGGACAGCGAATTCGGGCATTTCATCGAAAACGAGTCCGTGCCCAGCCCGTCGCAGACCACCTACGACAAGATGCTGAACGAGAAGATCAACGCGCTGCTGGACACGCTCACCCCGCGCGAAGCCCGCATCCTGCGCCTGCGCTTCGGTCTGCTGAACGGGCGCAGCCACACGCTGGAAGAAGTCGGGGAGACGTTCGGGCTGACGCGCGAACGCATCCGCCAGATCGAGGGGCGCGCCCTGCGCCGCCTGCGCCACCCGCGCCGCAGCCGTCACCTGCGCGATTACCTGAGCTAGCCCGGCGGCATTCCGCCGCGCAATCCAGCCGAACACCGGCATTGAAGGGCACATGTCTCACATGCGCCCTTCTTTTATGCTATTTTATGCTATATTGATTGTGCATTCGAACTAGTACGCTTCTATTCGGAAAGTCTCGGACGGGGATCCGAATGCGCGCCGCGCAAACCAAATAAATGACTGACCTCTCGAACCTCTCCTACACCCAGCTATTGCAGGCGATTCCGTCGCCGTTTGTCATCATCGACGAAGATTTGCGGATCGTCGCCGCCAGCCCGGCATTCTTTCGCACCTTCGCCCCCGAAGCCGACGACCTGACGATGACGGACGCGCGGCAGATGCCCGGTTTGCCGCGCGACGTGCTCGAATCGGTCTTTCGCAACCAGCTCTCGCTCGAATTCAAGATCAGGCTGCCGCTCCCCGAAGTCGGGGACAGGACGCTGCTGGTGCAGGCATCTCCGTTGCTGGTGGGCGCAGGCGAATTGTCGTTGGCGGCTGTACTGGTCACCGACCTCACCATGCACCAGATGGATGAAGGGCATTACCGGGGCTTGATCGAATCGGCGCCCGACGCGATGGTGATCGTCGATGGGCAGGGCAATATCGTCCTGGTCAACGCGCAGACCCAGAGCCTGTTCGGTTATGCCGAGCAGGAGATGATCGGCAAGCACATCGACATCCTGATCCCTGAACGCTTCCGTCAGGCGCACCGGCATCATCACCGCGAATACTTCGCCGACCCGCGCGTCCGTCCGATGGGTATAGGCATGGAACTATTTGGGCTGCGTAAAAATGGAGAGGAATTCCCGGTCGAGATCAGTCTCAGTCCATTCCACACAGAGGATGGCATCCTCGTTTCGAGCGCCATCCGCGACATCAGCGAACGCCGGACGGTGGACGAGCTGCGCACCGCACTGGATCAGGAGCGGAAGCTGAACGAGATGAAGTCGCGCTTTGTCTCGATGATCTCGCACGAGTTTCGGACGCCGATGTCGGGCATCCTGACTTCCGCCGAGCTGATCCAGCATTACAGCGGGCGCATGACCGAGGAGCGGCGGGTCGAGCATCTCAGCATGATTCAGGAGCGTGTCCGGCACCTCACCCTGCTGCTGGACGACATCCTGACGATCAGCAAGGCGCAGTCGGTCGGCTTGGGTTCAACCCCGCTTTCTTCGAGCTGGGCGCGTTCTGCCAGAGCATCGTCAACAGCCTTCAGGTCGATGGTCACGAGGGGCGCATCACGTTAACGGTCGCCGGAGATACGCCTCCCGAAATCTGGGCAGATCCCAAGCTGCTCAGCCATGCCCTGAACAACCTGCTTTCCAACGCCCTGAAATACTCGCCAAGCAAAACCAGCGTGCGATTCGACGTCGCTCCCGCCGACGACACAATGGTTTTCCGGGTCGTCGATGAAGGGATCGGCATTCCCGAAAACGAGCAGCAAAATCTGTTTCAGGTGTTTCACCGGGCGTCGAACGTCGGCGCGATTCAGGGAACCGGGCTGGGTCTGGCGATTGTCAAGGAGATCACCGACGTTCACGGCGGCTCGGTGCAGTGCGACAGCCGTCCGGGACAGGGGACATCGTTCGTCCTGACGATCCCGATCAAAGAATAAGGGCAGCCTCCCGTTACGTCTTAAGCTGTCGTTTCGGTTTTGCTCCCTGCCGCAGCAAAGTCGTTGAGCTGGCGCACCGGCGAGCGGCTGACCCACAGCGCCACCCCGATTGCTCCCAGCACGGCGATCAGCAGCGTGAAGCGCGCGCCGATGCCCGTCGCCACAACACCGGCGATCAGCGCGCCGACCGGGGCGACTCCCTCCGCCAGAAAGCCGAAGCTGGCGTTGGTGCGCCCCAGCAGATGATCCGGCACGATGAGCTGGCGCAGGCTGAGCGCGTTAATCCAGTAGACGATCATCGCGCCATCGCCGACGATCTGCGCCGTTGCCATCATCAGCGACGCCAAAACGACCGAGCCGCCTGCCAGCGGCGTCAGCAGCCCCACCAGCGAGCTGATCAGCAGCGAATAGACCAGCGTCCGCCCCAGCCCGAAGCGCTTCTGGATGCGGCTCGACAGCAGCGCGCCGACCAGCGCCCCGACCCCGCCCGCCGCGATCAGAAAGCCGAGGATGCCCGGCGTCAAGCCGAGGTCGCGGATGCCGTACAGGTCGTAGAGCGTGCCGTAAAAGCTGCCGAAGAAGCTGCGCAGCCCCAGGCTGATCGCCAGCGTGCGCAGCACCGGGTCGCGGGCGATCACGCGCACGCCCTCGGCGATTTCGCGCGTGACCGAGCGCTCGTCCAGGCTCGGCTTGGGCTTGGCTTCCCGCTTGCGGATCAGCGCGAAGCTCGACGCCGAAAACAGGAAGCTCAGCGCGTCGAAAATGATCGCCAGCGGCGCGCTGATCACCTGAATCAGCACCCCGGCGACTGCCGGACCGCCCACTTCGGCGAGCGCGTCGGTGGTCGAGAGGCGGCTGTTGCCCTCGACGATCTGGTCGCGCGCGACCAGCGACGGCAGGTAGGCGCGGTATGCCGTCTCGAACACCAGCCCCAGCACGCTGATCACGGCGACAATCAGGTACAGCAGCTCGATATTCAGGTGTCCGGTCAGCGCAGCGGCGGGGATCGTCAGCAGCAGCCCCATGCGCAGCACATCGACCGCGACCATGATCGGGCGGCGGCGCAGGCGATCCACCCACACGCCAACGAACAAGCCGAACACCAGCACCGGGATCGACGCGACTGCCGTCAGAATACCCATCTGTGCGGGCGAAGCGCCGAGCGTGATCACGGCGATCAGGGGGATGCCCGCGCGTGTGATGCGCGAGCCGAATTCGGAGACGGTCTGACCGAGCCAGAGCGTGTTGAAATCCGGGTTCAGCCCGGAAAACCAGCGTTTCATCAGGTTGTGAGACTCCATGTGCAAAGCAAAATCGGTTGGCAAATCACGAATCGGGCATCTCGCGCAGGAACGCCAAAACCGCGCCCTGCGCCGGACGCGAAAACCATCGCTATCGTGATTACCGACCGACCATGCTGCTCATGGCAAGCCTCACCTTCCAGACGAAATGCCGCTCATCTGCTGCGGATTTGGGGAAACGGATAATCCGAAGTGTAGTGGAATATGCGCCCGTAAGCATGGGCAGCACCTGCCTTTGCGGGGCGCGCCGCCGTGCGCGCCTGTAAGCCACTGGTCAATTTCGCCCAAATTTGGGATACTTCAGGCGTTCAACGAAGCGCAACTGAGCGGTCTTCGGCGGCTTGCCCGCCGCCAGGGGGGAATCATGCCCAGTCCTTTCGACATCACTGTCGCCAGCAACACCGTCAATCTCGACAACAAGCGCGAAGGCGTCGCCACCTTCACCGTGCATAACAACACGCGCCGCCGCCTGCGCGCCGCTGCCCAGGTGTCGACCACGCCCGCCGACGGCGCGCGCTGGCTGACGATCCTCCCGCCCGAAGGCGGCAGCGTGACCGGCGGCACGGCGCGCGACTTCCCCATCGACGGCACGCAGCAGTATCAGATCAAAATCGCCGTGCCGATGGACGCGCCGCCCGGCAGCTATACCATCAAACTGCTGGTCGCCGACGAGGTGAATCCCGACGAAAACTTCACCGAAAGCCCGGAAATCCAGTTCACGGTGCGCGAAATCCCCAAAGAAGCGCCCAAACCGCTCCCCGGCTGGCTGATCCCGGCGATCATCATCGCCGTGCTGGTGATCGTGGTGATTGTCGTCGGTGTCGTCGTCCTCTCGAACCGAGCCGAGCCGACCCCCACGCCGACGGTCGTGACCGGTCCCTGCACGATCACGATGTCCAACGCTCAGTTCGTCTACCAGCAGCCGGACACGATTGCCAACACCATGTTCGATCAGGTTCAGCCGGGCGCACAGTTGATCGCCGTCGGCAAATCGTCGGACAATGCCTGGTGGCAGTTGACCTATTTCGACACCTGGATTCAAACCAGCCTGCTCCCTAGCACGGCGACCACGACTGGCGATTGCGGCAGCCTGCCCGCCATCTGCCTGCTCGCCGTGAACGCCGACGCCGACACCTATACCAAGCCGTCGCTGGCTAACACTTACGTGCGGGCGCACGCGGGCTGGCAGTTCGTCCCGACGGCACGGTTGGCGGACGACACCTGGTGGCAGTTTAAATACACCGGGCAGGAGATATGGATACCGACCAATATCTTCGGCTCCAGAGCGACCGTCAGCGGGGACTGTAACGCGCTGCCCATCGTCCCGTTCCCAACCTGATGCACGTCTACCGCTTCTGGAAGCCTTACGGCGTTCTGACCAAATTCACCGACGCCGAGGGTCGCCCGACGCTGGCGGATTACGTCCACATCCCGAATATCTACGCCGCCGGGCGGCTCGACCTCGACAGCGAGGGGCTGCTGCTGCTGACCGACTCCGGCGCGCTCAGCCACCGCCTGACCGACCCGCGCTTCGAGCACCCGCGCACCTACTGGGCGCAGGTCGAGCGCGTCCCCGACGAATCGGCGCTTCAACGGCTGCGCGATGGCGTGGAGTTGAGCGAGGGCGGCAGGCACTGGCGCACGCTCCCGGCGCGGGTCGCGCTGCTGGCGTCGCCGCCCGACCTGCCGGAGCGCCCCGTGCCGATCCGCTTTCGCCAGAACGTGCCGACCGCCTGGCTGGAACTGACGCTGACCGAAGGCAAAAACCGTCAGGTGCGCCGCATGACCGCCGCCGTCGGGCATCCGACGCTGCGGCTGGTGCGCTGGGCGATTGGCGCGATCACGCTGGCGGGCTTGCAGCCGGGGATGCTGCTGCCGCTCAGCCGGGACGAGATCGCCGGGCTGCAAGCGCCGCCGCGTCCCTGACACTCAGGTTTACGGGATGTGTTATGTAGGGTTTGTAGGGGCGAGGTATACCTCGCCCCTACCATCTGCACGAGGATCGACTATAGTGATAAGCAAATCGTGTAGACCGTGAAAGCTTTTGGAATGTACGTTTCCCGCAAACACCCGCCCATCCCCGAACGATTTGAGACTGAGCGCCTGCTGATCCGCGCGCCGCTCCCCGGCGATGGTAGAGTCGTCAACGATGCTATCCGCGAATCCATCGACGAGCTGCGCCCCTGGATGCCCTGGGCGCGCGTCGTGCCGTCAGTCGCGGAGTCCGAGACGTTCGTGCGCGAGTCGGCGCTGCGCTTCCGCAATCACGAGGATTTGCCGCTGCTGCTGTTTCGCAAGAGCGACGGGCTGTACGTGGGCGGCAGCGGGCTGCACAACATCAACTGGGAAGTGCCGCGCTTCGAGATCGGCTACTGGCTGCGTACCAGCCTGCACGGTCAGGGCTACGTGACCGAGGCGGTCAACGGCATCGCGGCGATGGCGTTCGACAAGCTCGAAGCTGTGCGGCTGGAAATCCGCTGCGACTCGCGCAACCGAGCCAGCGCCGCCGTCGCCGAGCGTGCCGGGTTCACGCTGGAAGCGCATCTACGCCTGAACGTGCGCGGCAATGACGGCAGCCTTCGCGACACGCTCGTTTACGCGAAGCTGCGCAAAGATTCAGGGACGTAAATTCCAATACCGGCACATCGACATGAGGGACTGATGACCACATTGATTGCTGACAACTCGGTTGTTCTGTTTCAGGGCGACAGCATCACCGACGCCGGGCGGCTGGAAAGTCTTGATGGCATGGGCTTTGGCTACGCCAACCTCGCCGCCGCCTGGTTTTCGGCGCTGTACCCGGAAAAGCGCGTCCGCTTCATCAACCGGGGGATTTCCGGCAACCGCGTCGTCGACCTGGCGCAGCGCTGGCAGACCGATTGTCTCGACCTCAAGCCGGACTGGGTATCGATCCTGATCGGTATCAACGACACGTGGCGGCGCTACGACAATGGCGACCCAACTTCCGTCGAGAAGTACGAATCCGGGTACCGGGCGCTTCTCCGCCAGATCACCGGCGCCCGGCTGATCCTGTGCGAACCGTTCGTGCTGCCTGTGCTGCCGGATCGCATCGCCTGGCGCGAAGACCTCGATCCCAAAATCGACGCGGTGCGGCGGCTGGCGCGGGAGTTCAACGCCATCTACGTGCCGTTCGACGGGCTGTTCGCGCAAGCCTCGACGCAAGCCGCGCCCGAATTCTGGGCGGACGACGGCGTGCATCCGTCGATGCCGGGGCACGCGCTGATGGCGCAGGCGTGGCTGCGCGCGGTCAGGGCGATTTAGGCGCTGCCCGGCGGGTATTTCTGCAAATACCAGTAGCGGTACTGCTCGCGGAAGCCGAGCCGCTCGTACAGACGGCGCGCGGGCTGGTTTTCGGCGACCACCTGCAAATAGGCGCTGTGCGCCCCGCGATCTATGCCCCATCTGAGGATGTGCTGCATCACCTGCCTGCCGAACCCCTGCTGCCGGAAGCATGCGTCGGTGATGACCTCGTAGGGACCCACCCAGCCGTGATCGAGCGAGCCGCGCCCTGGCCGCGACCGTCTCCCCATCGTGGCACACCCACCGAGCATCGACTCGACCGCCAGCCGCTTCAGGATCACGTTGATGACGACGGCGCGCGTCGTTTTCGCCGTGCAGCCGGAGCGTTCGCCGCCGCCCATTCGTCGCTCTCGTCCGGCTCGATGATAACTTCCGCGCCGAGATCAGGCTGCGGCTCGATGCTCGACAGGTCGAGCGTATACGCGGGTCAGGCGGTCAATTCGTAGCCGCGCGCCAGCAGCGCCGCTTCGAATACGGCAGGCGCTGCGAGCGTCATTTGAACACCGTTCGGCTGCCGCGCGCGCGAAATGCTGCGCCTGGCGAAGTCGTCTTCTCGTCGGCGGCAGCGTCGAGGTAGAGCAACTGGATCGAGTTGGCGCGGCGCGGATAGCCGCCTGCGCCGTCGGCGAAGCGCAGCACCAGCGTCATGTGCAGATCTGCAGCGCGGGCAGCGCGTTAAGCGCGAGTTCTTCGAGATGTCGCAGAGTCGTCAAGGTGTTTCCATCCGGGATGTGTTTGCAGGGACGAGGCACACCTCGCCCCTGCAAAAGCTCATCGAGTATTACGCTACTGTCACGGCGTCGATGATCTGCGCGGCAGGGTTGTGGCACGGTCAGGATGATGTACGCCCCGCGCACCAGGTCTTTCATCTGGCTGAGCAGCTCCTGAGCGTGCGCACGCCTTCGGCAGCGGCGTCCTCGCCCGCGTCCCTCATTCCGGCGAGGATGATGTGGCGGGCGGGATGTCGAAAACGGAGATTTCGTTGTCGAGGAAGCGCGTGCCGCGAACTGCAGAGGCAGGACGCCCATCAGCACCGGCAGCTTCAGCGCGTGCCCCTCGATTTGCTCGTAGCGGCGCAGGAAATTTTCGGCGATGTGCGGCTCGAACACCGCCTGGCTCAGCGCGAAATCCGCGCCCGCCTCGATCTTCTTGCGCAGCACCTCGATCTCCTTGTCCACGTCCGCCGCGCCCATGTTGAGCGCGCAGCCGACGGTGAAGCTGGTCGGCTGCCCGATGGAATTCCCGGCTTGGTCGACGCCCGCGTTCATGCGCTGCTTGGTCAGGCGGATCAAGCCGGACGGCACGATGTCGTAGTTGTCCATCGCGTCCGGGTAATCGCCGATGCGGGTCGGGTCGCCCATGACGACGAAGATGTTGCGCAAGCCGAGCGCGTGCGCGCCGAGCAGGTCGCCCTGCACGCGCAGCAGGTTGCGCCCGCGTGTGGGGAAGTGCAGGATCGTCTCGACGCCGATGCGGGTTTGCAGCAGGTTGCACACCGCCCAGGGGCTGACGCGCATCTGCGCGGTCGGGCTGTCGGCGATGTTGAGCACGTTCGCGCCCGCCTCGACCAGAAGCTGCGCCGATTGCAGCAGCCGATCCAGATTGTGCGAGCGCGGCGGCTTCATCTCGACGCTGACGACGAATTTGCCGCTCGCCAGCGCGAACGCCAGCTCGGACGGGCGCTGCGGCGCGGCGCCCTGATCCTCGTCGCCGTGCTGCTCCAAAAGCGTGATGCGCGGCTGCGGGCGCGACGGATCGTCCAGCGCGGCGCGCATGGCGGCGATGTGATCCGGCGTCGTGCCGCAGCACCCGCCGATGATGGTCGCGCCGATGGCTTTGGCGGTCAGCGCGTAGTCGGCAAAGTATTCGACGGTCGCCGGGTACATGGTGCGCCCGCCGATGGTCTCCGGGAAGCCCGCGTTGGGCATGGCGGAGAAGATCGCGCCCGGCGCGGCGGACTTCATCATCTGCAAAATGCGCGAGATGTGCCCCGGTCCGGCGCTGCAATTCACGCCGATCACGTCCGCGCCCGCGTCGTAAAGCTGGCGCGCGACGTTGCCCGGCAGATGACCGGATAGCGAGCGATCCTCGTGCCCGAACGTCATCTCGCAGATCACGGGGAGGTCGGGCGCGACGGCGCGAGCGGTCTCCAGCGCCAGCAGCGCCTCGGTCAGGTCGGTGAACGTCTCGAACAGGATGGCGTGCGCCCCGGCTTGCGCCAGCACGCCGATTTGCTCGGCGTACAGGGCGCGGGCGTCCTCCTGCTTGAGCCGCCCATACGGCTGCACGCCGACACCCAGCGGACCAATCGACGCGGCGACGTATACGTCGCGCCCGCTGGCAGCCGCCAGCGCCAGCGTGACTCCCGCCCGGTTGATCGCTTCGAGCTGATCTTCCAGCCCATGCTCGGCGAGCTTGAGGCGGTTCGCGCCAAAGGTGTTGGTCTCGATCATCTCGGCGCCCGCCGCGACGTAGGCGCGGTGAATCTCGCCCACCAGTTCCGGGCGGGTCAGGTTGCAGCGCTCGAAGCAGTCGTCCATGCGGACGCCGCGCGCGTGCAGCAGCGTGCCCATCGCGCCGTCGGCGAGCAGCGGGCGGTTTTCGTGTAGTCGGTCGCGGAATGGTTTCATCACATCAGTCTCAATTCACACACGTGCCGAACAGGATGATCTGGCTGCCGTCGCCGTCCGGGTTGTGGGTCACGTCGACCGACCCCTGCGCCATGCGGAAGAACGGCGTGTCGTTCTGGACGGATTGGCGCAGGTACGATCCGGTTTCGGCGGCGTACCAGTCGCGCACCGTCTGCGGGTCGTCCGGCGAGATCAGCACGAACACGGTGTTGCCCATGCCGAATTCGGTGAACAGGTTATGGACGCGCGTCTTGATGGCGGCGTTCGGGTACAGCGGCAGCCGCTGGCTCAGGTTGCCGTAACAGATGCGATCCACCGCGAACGACAGAACGCCGGTACACAAAAGCACCGCCACGATCAACATCAAACAACCGAAACCTGCGCAGCTTCCGCGTCTGGAAGAACTTCACGTTGATCTTCCTGCGCCGTGAGCGCAGCCGCCCAGCAGCAAAATACCGCCGTGACGCGCTTTATGCTTCCTCGATCTGCTGCACACGGTCGACGCCGACGCTGTAGTACCTGGCGTCGGGGTGATGCACGACAATCGCCGCCGTGCTTTCTCCGGTATCCACTGGTACGAGGGGGAAAGCGTCATGCCCACCTCGGTCGTTGCTCCCGGCAGCAGATTCAACAGCACCGCATGATCGCTCAAATCCGGGCAGGCGGGGTAGCCCCAGCCATAACGCTTACAAAGCTGTTCTTCGGGATGGCGTCAACTGCGCCAGCGACACGATGAGTCCGCCGGTCGGAAGCTGGCGGTCGCCTCGGCAGCCTGCACCGCCAGCCCAGGAAAGAAATAGGCTTCGCTGTAGTTGTCGGCGGATTGCAGTTTGTCGAACTGCTCGCTCGCCTGCGCGCCGACCGTCACGATCTGGAAGGCGACCGTATCGACCAGATTACCCTCGTTGCTCGCGGGCAGAAAATAGTCGCTGATGCACAGGTATTCCCCCAACGGCTGGCGCGGGAAATGCGGAAGCGGGCGATCTCGGTTTTCTCGGCGGGCGCATTGCCATGCGCCCCTACAAACGGCGCGGGGTCGTAAATCACGAGGTCATCGCCGTCGCTGTTGGCGGGGAAGTAGCCGTAGACCGCCTGCGGCTTGATCGTACCGCGCAGCGCCGCGCGCGTCATGCGGTCGAGCCGCGCCTCGAATTCGGCTTCGAGCTTCTTCCACTCGTCCCCGTGCGTGTTGCCTGCGCCCCACGACAGGCGGTACAGTTCCTTCTTCTCCAGATAGTGCAGCACGATCTCCAGCGGCATCTCGCGGATCGTCCGCGCGCCCCAGAACGGCGGCGTTGGGATGTCCGGCGCGGGCGGCACGTTGTTGATGCGGTCGTAGCCAGGCAAGGCCACCGCTGGGGCGGGCTTCTCCATCTTCGTGGTACGCCTGTCCTTGATCCGGTCGAGGAACGGCGCGCGCCCGTCGGTATTGACCAGCGTCTCCATCACGTCCAGCCCCTCGAAAGCGTCCTTCAGGTAGAATATACCGCCAGGTCGCTGCTCGTCGCCAGTTTCAGAAACAGGATGCGCCGCCCGAACTTGCGGTTGATCGCCGCCTCGCCGATCAGCACCGGAATTTCCGCCGCCGGCGCCAGTCGCCGGTTGATCAGCGGCATTTGCTTGCTGGTGCCGACCAGCAGCGCGCCTGCCGATGGCATCGGCGTTGTACTCGACCGCTTTCTCGATAATCGTGTTCGCCGGAACCCGCTTGCCCGTCGTGGACGGGTGTAGCCGGCGTTGTTGCTCACCAAAATCGTCTGACCGTGCTCTTGCCGATGCCGTGCACGTCACCGTAGACCGTCAGCGCACCAGGCTTTGGTATTCTCGACCTTGTCCATGAACCGTTCGAGATAGGCGACCGTCTTTCACCGGCGCTTTGCACGAACGGCAGGATCAGCTCGCCCGCGCGAACTTGTCGCCGTCACCCCTTTCATCGCCGGAGCAGCACGTTGTTGAGCACGGCAACCGTCCTGCCGCGTCAGGCAGTCGCTCATCGAAGCGCCTCGATGCCATCCTTGCGGTGGACGATCTGCCAGTGGATGGCTTGCTCGGCGGTCATGTTCTCTGTCGGCCTTTCCACTTCCGCCAGCCAGTTTGACGTCGTGCTCCTGTATACTGATGGTGAACGCGGCAGCGCGTCCTGATCGCGCTGTTGAAGATCAGATCGTTGGCGAGCTTGCGCTGGTCTTTCGGGGATCTCGGCGTAGCGTGATGTGCGCCGGGTTGACAATCGCCATGTCCAGCCCCGCCTGCACCGCGTGATACAGGAACACGCTGTTGAGCACGCCGCGCGCCGCCGGGGTGACGCCGAACGAGACGTTGCTGATGCCCAAGCGCCGTCATCACGCCGGGGATGTTCTGCTTGATCAGCTTGATGCCTTCGAGCGTCTCGATGGCGTCGTTGCGCAAATCCTCCCGCCCGGTCGTCAGCGGGAAAGTCAGCGTGTCGAACACCAAATCCTCTGGCGCGAGTCCGGTAGTCGCTGACGGCGATGTCGCGGATGCGCCGGGCAATCGCCAGGCTTGCGGTCGCGGGTGTGCGCCATGCCTTCCTCGTCGATGGTCATCGACAGCACGCCCGCCGTTTCGTGCGCAATCGGCATCACCTTGCCGATGCGCTCGCGCCCGTTTTCGAGATTGTTGCCGTTGAGCGATCGCGGCGACCGGGATAGACCGACAGCGCCGCCTCCGCCACCGCCGGTTCGGTCACGTCGATGATTAGCGGCGTCTCGACGGGCCATCGCCAGCTTCTTGACCAGGTCTTCATCTGCTCGGCTTCGTCGGCGCGCTCGGTGAGGGCGACCTGCACGTCGAGCATGTGCGCGCCGCTGACCTGCTGCACGGCAATCGGGATCACGCTGTCGTAGTCGTCGTTGAGCAGAAGCTGCCTTGACCTTGCGGCTGCCCTGGTGCTGACGCGCTCGCCGATCATCGTCGGACTGGGTTCTGCACCATGTTGACGGCGCGCATGTTGCTCGACGCCTCGGCGGTCATCCGGCTGGCGCTGGAGAGGCTTGCCCTTGAGCGGTGGTCTTCGCAGGGAGCCGGCGACCTTGCGGCTTCGACTTCCTCCGCGTAGAGTGCCCATGCACCTTGCGGCAGTTGCCGAAATTGGCGTGCCGTGCAGCCGCCGACGATGCCGACGCCCCAGCAGGTGAACTCCGCCGCCACCAGCGTCGCTGAAAGCGATCGGGTTCATCGGATAGTCGCGCCTCGCCGTCGACGTTGATCGGCAAGCCCGCGCCGCGGCACGCTGATCGGGAACGGCTAAGCTCGACCAGATATTGACCGGCTCGCGGCGAGTATTCGGGACCCGTCGAGCAGTTGATACCCATCACGTCGATTTGCAGCGTTTCCAGCGTGGCGAGCGCGCTGGCGGAGATGTCCGTGCCGAACAACATGCGCTCAGCGTATCGAGCGACCGCGCCTGACCGGATGTGCACGCCTGCTCAAGCCTGAAATACTGGTTGATGCCCTAAACGGTAGCCTGAATACCGAGGATGTCCCGGTCGGCTTCCAGCAGCAGCAGATCGACGCCGCCTTCGACCAAGCCTTTCGCCCGGGGTGTAAAAGACCCGCGCCAGCTCGTCGAACGTGATATTGCTCAGGTCGGGGTCGTTGCCGCTCGGCAGCTTGCCGGACGGACCCATGCTCCCGGCGACCATGCGCGGGATGCCCGTCTCTGCCTCGAAGCGGTCGCCACGCGCCGCGCTACTGCGCCGCCACCCGGTTGATTTCCTCGGTGCGATCCTGCAAGCCATACTGCGCAGCGTCAGCGGGTTGCTGCGGAAGGTACAGGTTTCGACCACCTCGCTGCCGACACTCAGGAACGAGGCGTGAATTTCCTCGATCACGTCCGCGCGTGATGACCAGAAGTCGTTACAGCCGTTATATTGCTCGCCGCCGAAATCGTCGGCGGTGAGGTGGTAGCGCTGGATATTCGTGCCCATCGCGCCGTCGAAGATCAGCCACGTGATCGGCGATGGCGTCGAGATAGCGTTTGTTGGTGTATACGCGGTTCGTGTAGCGTTTGGTCATTCAGGTTTTACTCCACGCTTCAATTGAACATTCTTCAGCTTAAAGTGTTTAACTCTGGCTAAACATCAGATCGCTGGAATGTCGGTTTAAACAAAGTAATCGTGTTTTTTCTTTCACCAAGTACAGTAAATCCAGTTTTTTGTGCAGCATCTTCTTGGCATCTGCTGCGGAACCTTTCGGTTGGGTTTAAGTGATTATCTATCTGAGAATACCTGACGGGTAGTTTCTGCTTAATGAGTTCATTTCGTAAGTAATCGGTCAGTACCGGTTATTTCTGATCCTGACAGATCTTCTGCTCCGGCATCATAATTGCGTACCAGCCCATTTACTTCCGCGTTCATGCCGAGTTGCTGAACCAAACTGCTCATATTGCCCCGCTGGCAAAATTTCAACGCCCCAGGTTGTCGAGAAATTCCCCTGATGCCTGCTCGCGAGCTGAGGGAACAGCGGGCTGCCAGTTCCACAGGATATATGCACCGCTTTACATCTCTCGTTTTTGCCCACACGGCTGATTTCAAACCAAACCCACCGTCGATCTATCGATGCCTTTGTAATCAGGACGTTACGCACGTTGCATCTCGTTTGAGTACCCTGGAATTTTCGGAAACCACTTCGCCAGCATCGATTGCCATACAAAGGCTTCATTTTATTCGTCAATATTCGCCTGATCTGGCTGAGCGAATTTTGGCCTGTCGGCGACGCATAGCTAACGAAGACAAGAGGTTTCTCAGTCATTCAAACGCTTCCTCAATTGCCTATTGCTGTTGCCCAATTGCTGCTGTCGTCCGCCCAGCCGCGCGGGATCTGTCTGGATATACGATCTGATGCTTCGTTCAGCGACGATCTGTTACGGATGACGTGTTCGTAGTAGTTGCGTTGCCATACCCAAAAGGGCGACATGTCGTGCTGGCAATGTTGATGCGTTGTCGCGGCGGATTTACCGCTGCGGATCACCACGACGGGTGGCTTCAGCAACGTAAGTTTTAGTACGCCGTGCGCCTCATGTCCACATGCAGGCGACGATTGCGTGAAATGGTTCGGCATCACGACAAATTCATCCAATTGATTTCTGCGCGGATCAATGGTGTTTTTCAACTTTATTCTCGCGCGTCGATTTCCCCGAACGCGCTCAACTTCATGTTTCCGTCGTCAGTCTCCCCGAACAGGCATTCCTGCTGATAGGCGCACAATGTAATGAAATACATTCTCCTGCGTGTAATCGTAATCCCTCAACCGGATCGACTGGCGCTGCGCTGTGTCCATCACCCGGTCTCCGCCAGGCGCTCCAGCGCCACGTACCACCCGGCTTCGTTCTCGAAATGCAGGAATTCCAGATACTCGTCGTCGTTGTAATCCAGCGCCGCGATTTCCTGCCGCGTCAGGCTGCCGGCGTTGCTCATGCGGATGTCCATCACCCGCGAGTAGCCGATGAACGCGCTCCCCGGCGTGTAGAACGCGACCAGTGTGCCGATGCTCAAGCCGGTGCTGACCACCCCGGCGTGCCGGAACGACTCGACCGACTGCCCGTGCTGCCAGCTACGCCAGTCCGCGACCACGTACCACGCGCCGTCGATCTGAAACGTGTCCTCAAGGCAGGCGTAGCCGAGCATGGCGCGCGGCGGGCGGCTCAGGGTCGAGCCGGGGGGCAGGTCGATGCGTCTCGCGTCGGTCATCGCCATTACTCGCTGCTCGTCGGCTCGGTCTGCGTGCGCGTGGCGGTTCGCGCCTTGCCGTCGCGGTGGCGCATCTCCTGGACGCGTTCCTGCAAGCTCTGGAAGTATTCCGAGTCGGTGATTTGCGCCACTTCCTGGCTTTCCTTCTCCTTGTCGATCTGGATGCGCAGCGATTGAATCGTCTGCTTCAACTGCTGCTCGCGCTCGTAAATTTCCTTCGCCATCCGCTGGATGGCTTTCGCCGTGTGACCGAACTCGTCGGTGCGCTCGGCAATCGCGTCGACGGTGGTCAGCTCCGGCGCGTTCGGGCTGAGTGAATCGCTGCCGATCATCTGCGCCAGCCGTGCGATCTGGACGACCGGGCGGATCACGGCGCGCCGCAGCCCGACGTTGGTGATCACGATGATGACGGCGAAGATCAGCACAATCGTGCCCATCACCAGCGTGACGGCGTTCTGCGCCTGGGCGAACACGTCGCTGGACGGCAGATAAACCGTCTGGGCGGCGATGATCTCGCCCATCTGCCAGCCGAAGCCGCCGCCGCTTCCATAGGTGTTGACCAGACTGGCGGGCGCGTTCTGCGGGGTGCTGTGGCATCCCAGACAGCTTTCGGCGCTCACTGCCAGCGGGCGAGCGATGTAGAACACCATCTCGCCGTTGCGCGTCGTCCAGCCGCTCAGCTCGTGAATCGCCGGGTTGCTGCGGAACGTGCTCACCAACTGGGCTTCAAATTCGTCGGCGAGGTCGCGCGGGTTGGTCGGGTTGGGCGCAGCCTCCTTGTAGCTGAAATTCTGATAGCCGTCCTTGCTCTGAAGATTCTGAAAGACGGTCGCCGCCGAAAATGCCGGAACCGACTGCGAGATGAACTGCTCCTCGGTTTGCAGCCGCTCCGCCAGCAGCGGATTGACCTGCTGGCTGGTGTAAGTGCGAACCGCGTTCAGCGTCTCCATCAACAGTTGGGCGCGGTAGGCGATTTCGTCCTCGGCATGGCGCTGAAGCTGCGGCGCGAACACCGCCCACGACGCGAAAATCGCGGCGACGAAGATGATGATCAAGATCACCGTGAACCGTGTGCGAATCCCGACGTTCGGCATGAGAATCCCTTTTTCGACAGTTGGTCATTCCATTATAAGGGACTACAGCCGCAAACAGGCTTCAGCCGCCAACCAGAACAGTCGCTCGCGGATCGACGTTCGGCGATCCCAGTCGCGCCGATCCCACAGATCGCCGGAAACGTCGTCGCCGCCGTACAGGATTTGCGCGAACGTCACGTCGCTCGTTTCCGGGAGCGCGGCGCGGAACTGCGCGACGGCGAAAAATGCCGACGCTTCCATCTCGACGGTGATGCAGCCTTCCGCCCGCCGCCGCGCGATCCGGGCGGGCGTCTCCCGGTAGATGGCGTCGGTCGTCCACGTCTTGCCGACCACATACGGGATGTCGTGCGCGTCGAGCGTCTGGCGCAGCGCGGCGACACCTTCGGCGCTGGCGGCGACTTCGCGCTCCGGTGGCAGGTAGTGGTACGACGTGCCTTCGTCGCGCACCGCCGTCGCCGGAATCACCAGATGCCCGACGGCGATCTCGCGGTTGAGGACGCCCGCGCCGCCGCAGGCGATGAATTTGCGGCAACCGAGGGCAATCGCCTCCTCCAGAAACGCCGCCGCCAGCGGCGCGCCGACGCCAGGATGGATCACCGTGAAGCGCTGCCCGTCCAGTTCGAGGACGTAGACTGGGTTTTTGCCGATTTCGCTGCCCAGGTGATGCACGCGGTGATCGTCGGTGCAGATGCTCCCGATCACGTCGTTGAAGAAGCACAGCACGCAGCGCTCCGGCAGGTCATTCACCGGGGCGTGCGTCATCCCCGGCTCGATGAGGGCGGTACTGGTGTCGTCGAATTCGAGAATCGGATACATGAGTCACCCCGCGAAATAAAAAAGCGCCGATCCGAGAGGGAGAGGCGCAGGCTGGACAACTCGTTTGCGCTCATCTCCCAGACTGCTGTCTGACGGATTTAGCACCTTCCCAGCGCTCCGGGGGTTGCTGCGCGATCACGGGGCCGTTACCCTCACGCGCTCTTGATGAGAATGGCGTGCATCGTATCATAATCGGTGGTGGGCGTCAAGAACCGCCGGATTATGGCGCAGGCTGACGACGATCCGGCTCGGAGACCGATCCGACGGGGAAAATGAGCGAGAAAACCAACGAAACTCCGACGGGAAAGCTTCGCGTGGCGTCGCGTCGGTCAGCAATTGGCGAAATTTCCCCGTGCGCTCACGGATGATCAACAATCGGACGGGAGAACAGGCGATGCGGCTCGCGGACGAACTCCATTGGACAGGGAGAACAGGCGAAGCGCGTCACGGGCGATTTAAGAAATGAAGTCGTTCGCCCGTGAAGATGAGGGAAGAACGGGAAATCACACACATCATAAAGCCGGTTCTTCGCTTGTCAAGGCACATTTGTACACCCCAGAAATTGGGAGGCGAGGTGGGATAAAAGCAAGTGCTGAGAGAAAAACAGGACTGAGGTTCGAGGACTGAGGACTGAGACGAGGGCGGGATGGGGCGGCGGGCGGGTTGGAATGTGGGATATGATATGACCCTGATAGTCACCACGCTCACCGGGTGCACACACAGGTGCGCCCCTACAAAAACGGCTGGCGCTGACTGCCAGCCCATCCAAGGCTAGCGTATCAAAATGCTCGATCAGGTTAAAAGTGGGGGCACGACATGTCATGCCCCTACGAGAGCAGATGTTAACCGTCGAGAGCTACGATCTAGCACCGTCGGTTATATAGAGCGAGTCTGGGTTGGGCGCACGCCGTGCGCCCCTACAAAAACGACTGGCGCTGATGCCAGCCCATCGCTGGAGGTGGATGTAGAGACTCGGTTGGGCGCACACACAGGTGCGCCCCTACAAAAACGGCTCGCGCTGATCGCCCGTTCGCGGTTGGTTTCGAGCAGGTAAGTTCATGGGCGTGGTGTATAATGGGGGCAATTCTCCGGGACGATGAGGAGTCGAGTTATGAAAGATGTGGTCATGCTGGTCTTCCCGTCACGCGGGACGCTGCTCGACGCCGTCGACCAGATCAAGCACATCCCCTACGCCAAAATCAGACACTCCGCCGTGATCGCCAGAGCTGAGGACGGCGAGACGGTCATCTATGAGGACGACATCAATCCAAATGAGGGCGGCATCGCTGGCGGCACGCTTGGCGCGCTGATGGGCGCGCTGGGGATCGCCGGGCTGGGCGCGTTTCTGCTGCCCGGCGTCGGTCCGATTATCGCCATCGGCGCGGGCGCGCTGGTCGGCGGGCTGGTGGGCGGCGCGACCGGCGGAATCAGCGCCAAACTGATCGACATGGGCATCAATAACGCCCAGCTAGAGGCGCTGGCGCACCATCTCAATGCCGGGAAGATCGCGCTGGTGGTAGAAGTCGAAGGCGACAGCACCGCGCTCGCCCAGCTTCAAGCCGATCTTAAGCCTTTTGACGCCGAGATCGTGCAAGAGTAGTGAATGACCAACTTCGGCAGGAGACGTGGCGATGGCGGATGAACTGATCGTGGCGGTGTTTCCGTCACGAAAGATGCTGACCAGGGCGCTGGATCATCTGATGGAGATCAACGACCTGGCGATTCACCATGCTGCCATCGTCGCCAAAGCGCGCAACGGCGAAGTGGTCGTGCTGAACGACGAGCTGGGTCCCGATGAAGGCGGCATCACCGGCGGCACGCTCGGCGCGGCGATTGCGGCGCTGGGGATGGTGCAGTTCGGCGCTCTGGCGCTGCCGGGCATCGGCGCGATCATCGCAGTCGGCGCGGGCGCGCTGGTCGGCGGGCTGCTCGGTCGCATGACCGGGCGCTTCGCGGTCAACCTGCTGGAATCGGGCTACCGCAAGGAAGAAGTCGAGACGCTGTCGTCGCGGCTGCAAACCGGGCATCCGGCGCTGGTGCTGGAAGTGGGCGATAGCGGCAAGGCGCTGCCGCGCATCCGCGAAGAACTCGCCGCTTACCGCGCCGAACTGGTGGAGCAGGTTCCCGCCCGACTGGGTAGTTGAGCGATTTCCCCACAGGACGACGATGGATACCCCGAAGCTGCTGCCGCCGCGCTGGTGGTGGCTTGTGTTGTTTGCGCTGATACTGTGTGCGGGCTTGCTGCGCCTCACCGGTTACAACTTCAGCCTGCCGTACATCGATCACCCCGACGAACCGAATTTCAACATCGCCGCGCAGATGATCATCGATATGGGCACATCCAAATCGATGCATTATCAGGGCTATCCGCCCGGCATCGTCACCGTGAACTATCTGTTCCTCCGTTTTTTCCACGATCCGACGACCCCACCGGGCACGATCATCTGGATGATCCGCCTGCTTGCCATCGCCACGAGCCTCGCGCTGATGCTGGTGATCGGGCTGCTGGGGGCGCTGCTGGCGACACCGCTGGCGGGGCTGCTGGCGGCGGCGCTGTGGGGATTCAATCCGGTTGCCGTCGAGTTCAGCCGCTATGCCACCGCCGACATCTTCGTCGCCGTCTTCACGGTGCTGGCGGTTTATCTTGTGCTGGCGGGCGTCAGATACAGGCGTGAAGGCTGGGTCACTGCCGGGATTCTGGCGAACCTGATGGGAGTCGATGGCGATCCTGTTCAAGTATCAGGCGGTGTTCCTGCTGCCGCTGATCGTGGTGATCCCGCTGTGGCGGCTGACCGACCGCAGCATCCCGCGCCGGACGGTCTGGCGCGAATTCGCCATCACGGTCGGCTTTTTTGGCGTTCTTCTTCTGGCTGATCTTCCTGTTCCCGTCGCTGGAGGCGATGAAACCGCGCCGACTGGAGCGCGCCAAACGAGCGGCTCAAGATTCCCGCGCCGGATGTCATCTGGGCGAACCTGCTGGTGGTCTACACCCAGCAGATCCGACCTGCTGTGGCTGGTCGGCTGGGCAGAGCTGATCGCGCTCGGCTGGCGCTCGTTTCGCCGCCGGGTCGACCTGCTGGCAACGGTCGCGCTGGCGGTGCTGGTGTGGGTCGCCGGGATCAGCTTCTACGGCAGCCTGGGGATGCAGCAGTTCCGGCAGTTCATCTCGGCGGGCGCGTTTCTGTACGCACTGCGCGCCGTCGGCTTGGTCGGATGGGTGTTCCTGATCGACACGGCGCTGAGCCGCCTGACCGCCTTCCGCAGCGCAGGCTGGTGGCGGGCGCGGGCGTGGCGATCATCGTCGCCGTGCTGGGCATCCCGGCGATTCAGGCGTCGGTCGCCAACGCCGTCAATCACACCCTGCCGGATCGCCGCAACGACCTCGCCCACTGGATGGACATCAGCCTGCCGGGGGACAGTATATCGCCGGGACTGAAAATCACAAGACTCTGAACCGCGACTGGGGCGGCTACGCAGGCATCAACCAGTTCCCGCTGGTCGAGGTCACACCGTAACGCCCAGCCGATTGAGGCGTGGCGCGCCAGGACGTGCAGTATGCCATCGTCGACAACTGGGAGCCCTGAAGTCCGCTGCAGGCGACGCCCGAAGGTCGCGCCGAGCTGGCGCAGACGCTGCTGCTGAAATCGTACCCGCCGTCGCCCAATTATCGCGGACCGGACATGGTGGTGCTGCGGCTGACCCCGATGCAGCACACCGCCGACAGTCAGCAGGTCGATTCGCTGGGTCGGCTACGATTTGAGCGCGACCGAAGTCACGCCCGCCGATACGCTTCCAATTCACGCTGTACTGGCAGGCGGAGCAGCCGACCAGCGGCGACTTCTACGCTGTCTACAATCACCTCGTCGATCCGCAGACCACGGCGCGACCGTCGCGCAAACCGACGGCGATCCGCTGCCCGATCTGCTGCGCCGCCCGACCTCCACCTGGGATGATCCGAACAGAGACGCTATCAGCCCGCCGTTCGCGCTGCCGCTCACGGACGTGCCGCCGGGGACGTATCAACTGGTGAGCGGCTTCTACCGCCGGGACACGGGCGAGCGCCTGCTCTCGCCGCAGGGCGAGGACAGCTTGATGGTCGCCACAATCGAGGTGCGCTGAGCGATACTCCGGCATGTTATAATCGTCTAAATAGACATCCACATGCCGGAGCTTACCGATGGCGATCTCCGATCTGCAAACACATGACCTCAATCAGCGCCAGCACGAGCGCAATCCGGGCGTCCCGCTCGACATGGGCTGGGTGAACGCCGCCCGCGCCAACCTGAGCGCGACCGAGCGCCGCGCGGCGACGCTGGGCACGCGCCGCTCAGTCAAGAAGGACTGGCAGGCGGCGTGGCTGCTGCGCGCCATCACCTGCATCGACCTGACGACGCTCTCCGGCGACGACACGCCCGGCAACGTCAAGCGGCTGTGCGCCAAAGCCCGCCAGCCCGTCCGACAGGATTTGCTCGACGCGCTCGGCGTGGGCGATCTCGGCATTACGACCGGAGCGGCGTGCGTGTATCACGCGCGCGTGCCGGATGCGGTCGCGTCGCTGGAGGGGACGAATATCCCGGTCGCCGCCGTGTCGACCGGCTTCCCGGCGGGGCTGAACCCGTTCGACCTGCGCGTCGAGGAAATTCGCCGCTCGGTCGAGGCGGGCGCGAAGGAAATCGACATCGTGATCAGCCGCGAACATGCGCTGCGGGGCAACTGGGAAGCGCTGTACGACGAAATCCAGCAGTTCCGCGCCGCCTGCGGCGACGCCCACATGAAAACGATCCTGGCAACGGGCGAGCTTGGCACGCTGCGCAACGTGGCGAAGGCGAGCCTGGTGTGCATGATGGCGGGCGCGGATTTCATCAAAACCTCGACGGGTAAGGAATCGGTTAACGCCACGTTGGAAGTGAGTCTGATCATGTGCCGGATGATCCGCGAGTACCTGCTGCGGACGGGCTACAAGGTCGGCTTCAAACCGGCTGGCGGCATCCGCACGGCGAAGCAGGCGCTCAACTGGCAGATTCTGATGAAAGAGGAACTCGGCGACGAGTGGCTGTTCGCCGACCTGTTCCGCATTGGCGCCAGCTCGCTGCTGACCGACATCGAGCGGCAGTTGTCGCACCACGTCACGGGGCGCTACGCCGCCGAGAATTACATGCCGATGGGGTGATGGAAGCTGTCAGCAATCAGCTTTCAGCTAAAGGACAAGGCGATGGTCGTACAGGAAAACGTGAGACTGATCACCGAAGCCGACTTGATGGCGCTCGGCTCAGACGCGCGCGTCGAAGTCGTCGAAGGGGAAATCGTCGAAATGGCTCCAGTAGGCATCCGTCACCAGTTTGTCGGCAGGAATTTCTATCGTCCGCTGGATAAGTATGTTGAAGAACATGATCTCGGCTTTGTCTTTTACGATGCTCTGATTTACCTGCTGGATCAACGGGGAAAGCACCTGCGCGGCGCGCGTGTGCCGGACGTGTCGTTCGTCCGCAAGGGACTGCTGCCCAAAGGCTGGAACATCGACCGCCCATTCCCCGGTGCGCCGACGCTCGCTATCGAGATCGTTTCGCCGGATGACGACGCCGAAGACCTGCTCAAGCGCACGCGCGATTATCTGCGTGCCGGATCGGAGCAGGTGTGGATCGCCTATCCGAGCGAGCGCGAAGTTCACCAGCACAAGCGCGGCGCGGACACCGTGCGCGTGTATGCGAACGATAGCGATGTGATCGATGTGGAAGGCTTGTTTCCGGGGCTGACGCTGACGGTTGCGGAGATATTTAAGCTGCCGGAGCTGGAGTAGGATTTTTAGTTTGTCATGAAGCTGCAGAATCATGAACAAGCGGTTGTCGCTGAGCGGAAAATCGTGAATTATCTGTTGGACGAAACACATCCGACGGGAAAACATAAAGCAGCGTTTTTCAAACGATTCGGTTTTGATGTAGAAAAGTGGACGCTGCTGGAAAGCGCCTTACGTCGACATGCCGCTGATCATGAAGTCGCCAGCACGTTAGAAACAGATGAGGGTATTCATTACGTCGTGGAAGGCGAACTACAAACACCGGATGAGCGTAACCCGCATGTTCGCTGTGTTTGGGCAATCGATACTGGAAGTGACACACCGCGCTTCATCACTGCCTATCCACTAGATAAAGGATCAATTTAATCATGATTCACGAACTCGATCAGGTTGCCCTCACCGTTGATCTGCCTGACCAGCGCCTCAAATCAGGCGATGTTGGTACTGTCGTGGACATTACACCAAACGGGAAACAGGTCACGCTGGAGTTCTTCAATTTCGACGGCGAAACGATAGCCGTCGTGCCTGTATCCGCCTCGCAGGTGCGGCGGATCGGCAGTCGAGAAGTCGCCCACGCACGGGTGATAGAGGGGTAAATCAATATGTCCGTTGCCGAGATATTTCAAACCATGACCTACGGACCCGCGCCGGAAGCGCCGGATACCGCTTACGCCTGGCTCGACGCGCACGAGCGCAAGTTCGGGCTGTTCGTCAACAATCACTGGGTCGAGCCGAAAACCGGCAACTATCTGCCGAGCACCAACCCGGCGACGGGCGATCCGCTGGCGCAGTTCGCGGACGCCGGCAAGGACGATGTCGACAACGCCGTCGCCGCCGCGCGCGAAGCGTTCGCCTCGTGGAGCAAGCTGAGCGGGCACGTCCGCGCGCGCCATCTGTACGCCATCGCCCGCAATATTCAGAAGCATTACCGCCTGCTGGCGGTGCTGGAGTCGCTGGACAACGGCAAGCCGATCCGCGAATCGCGCGACATCGACATCCCGCTGGTGGCGCGGCATTTCTACTATCACGCCGGGTGGGCGCAGCTTATGGAGCGCGAGCTGGCGGATTATCAGCCGGTCGGCGTTGTCGGGCAGGTGATCCCCTGGAATTTCCCGCTGCTGATGCTGGCGTGGAAGATCGCCCCGGCGATTGCGATGGGCAACACCGTCGTGATCAAGCCCGCGCCCTACACCAGCCTGACCGCGCTGCTGTTTGGCGAGATCATCGCCGAGGCGGGCTTGCCGCCGGGCGTGGTCAACGTCGTCACGGGCGGCGACCAGACCGGCGCGCTGATCACCCAGCACCCCGATTTCGACAAGATCGCGTTCACTGGCTCGACGGGCGTGGGGCGAATTATCCGCAAGGCGACGGCGGGCAGCGGCAAGCGGCTGTCGCTCGAACTGGGCGGCAAGTCGCCGTTCGTGGTGTTCGACGACGCCGATCAGGACGCGGCGGTCGAGGGCTTGGTCGATGCCATCTGGTTCAATCAGGGGCAGGTGTGCTGCGCCGGGTCGCGGCTGCTGGTGCAGGAGAGCATCGCCGACGGCTTTCTGGCGAAGGTCAGGCGGCGCATGAGCCTGCTGCGGCTGGGCGATTCGCTCGACAAGGGCATCGACGTGGGCGCGATTGTCGACCCGATCCAGCGCGAGACGATTGACGGCTGGGTGCAGAAAGGCATCGCCGAGGGCGCGGAGGTTTATCAGCCGGAATGCC
This sequence comes from Anaerolineae bacterium, assembly GCA_046328655.1. Taxonomy (GTDB): domain Bacteria; phylum Chloroflexota; class Anaerolineae; order Aggregatilineales; family Phototrophicaceae; genus Flexifilum. Next base: position 55,175 of record JAXLWE010000016.1, read on the forward strand.
CGCTGCCGGAGCGCGGCTGCTGGTATCTGCCGACGCTGATCACCAACGTCAGCTCGGCGTCGGTGGTGGTGCAGGAGGAAATCTTCGGACCGGTCGTCGTGGCGATGACCTTCCGCACGCCCGCCGAAGGAGTCGCGCTGGCGAACAACACGCGCTACGGGCTGGCGGCGAGCATCTGGAGCGAAAATATTGGGCTGGCGTTCGACATCGCCCGCAAGGTCAAAGCCGGATCGGTGTGGGTGAACTGCACCAACATGTTCGACGCGGCGGCGGGCTTCGGTGGCTACCGCGAGAGCGGCTTCGGGCGCGAAGGCGGGCGCGAGGGGCTGTTCGAATACATCCGCCCGAAGTGGCAGGACAGACCGAGACCAGATTTAACCGCCAAGGACGCCAAGAGCGCCAGGAAAAACGGCTCACTTACCGCCTCCGCCGTTGCGAGTATCCCTGCGCCGCTGAACGGGCACGATGGCGCGAACGGCTCGCTGCCGGGTATCGACCGTACCGCCAAGCTGTTCATCGGCGGCGCGCAGAAGCGCCCGGACGGCAACTACACGCGCCCGGTGTTCAATCCGAGTGGGGAAGAAGTCGGGCAGGTCGCCGAGGGGAACCGTAAGGACATCCGCGACGCGGTCGAGGCGGCGCGAAAAGCCGAGGGCTGGGGCTTGAAGCCGGGGCACACCCGCGCGCAAATCCTGTACTACGTCGCCGAGAACCTGAACGCCCGCGCCGACGAGTTCGCCCGCCGGATCGTCAGCATGACCGGGGCGAAGCTCAAGGACGCGCAGGCGGAAGTCGAGGCGTCGGTCGAGCGGCTGTTCACGTATGCCGCCTACTGCGACAAGTACGGCGGCGAAATTCAGGAGACGCCGATGCGCGGCACGACCTTCGGCTTGCACGAACCCATCGGCGTGATGGGGATCGCCTGCCCGGACGACGCGCCGCTGCTGGGCTTCGTGTCGCTGGTCGCCCCGGCGGTGGCGCGCGGCAACACCGTCGTCGTCATCCCGTCGGAGCGGTATCCGCTGAGCGCGACCGACTTCTATCAGGTGCTGGAAACGTCGGACGTTCCGGCGGGCGTGATCAACATCGTCACCGGCGCGCGCGACGCGCTGGTCAAGACGCTGGCGGATCACGACAACGTGGACTCGGTGTGGTATTTCGGCACGGCGGCGGGCAGCGCGCTGGTCGAGAAGCTGTCGGCGGGCAACATGAAGCGGACGTGGGTGAACTACGGCATCGCGCGCGACTGGCTCGACGCCGAGCAGGGCGCGGGCGAGGAATTTTTGCAGGAGGCGACGCAGGTCAAGAACGTGTGGGTGCCGACGGGGGAGTAAAGATAGGACTGAGGGCAAAGGACTGAGGACTGAGTGCCGGACGGAGACGCCCGGCACTTTTGATTCAAGATATAATAACGATCAGGTAACAGAATTCTCCTTGAGGCTGACAATGGCGTATATTTTTATCTCGTACAAACATGAGGATGGCGACTCTGCCGAATTAATCAGAATCGGTTGGAGAAGAAGGATTGGAGACGTGGATTGACAGCGACATACAAGGGGCGAGAAATGGGTCCGCTATTGATCGTGCGATTGCGGATTCATCTGCTTTAGTCGTTATTATGTCAGCCGGAGGCTGAAAATCCGACTACATAACCTACGAATGGTCGTTTGCGCTGGGGATGGGAAAGCTTGTCATTCCGATCATGCTTCGCCACACGGACTTACATCCAAAATTAGCGGAGTTTAAGTATATTGATTTTTCAAACCGCGCGGCGCATTCTTGGGATAAACTACTTCTCCGTCTAGGGAATGAGATCCAGGAACCTACCCCCTGAAGAGGCACAACAAAATAGTGGTGAAGTTGATGCCAGAACAGAACTACCGTAGCGTCGTATTATAGGAAGCAATCCCCAAACTGATTTCAGATCTCATCGATCCAAAGGTGGCAGTTCGGCTGAACGCAATCGAAACTTTGGCGAGGATTTGGTGATGACCAGAGTATTGAAGCCATTATTGATGCTTTGAAAGATCGTGACCGTGATGTTCAATTGCCGCAGTAGACACGTTAGCGGAATTTCAGCAACAAAGGTGGTATCCGCCCTAATACGAACTTCGCAGGACAAAGTGGGTTTGTTCGCGCGCATACTGCTAAATCTCTTGGCATTATCGGAGATGCTAGGGCAGTACCTGCGCTCTCAAGATTGCTGGAAACTGAAAGCTAAGACTGTTCGTCGGGCTGCATACGACGCTCTTGGGAAAATCGGCACGCCCAAAGCCCTCGCTGCCGTCGAGGAATGGCGGCGCAAGCAGCAAAATCCGCAGTAGCGCCCGCGCTCGCCGCGCGTCTCCAAAATAGGCTACAATGACTCATCATCCCGTTCAGACACGAGGCGCAGCACATGGGCGATCACGTCTTTATCTCCTATTCCCACAAAGACTCCGCGTTCGTCGGCGAGATGAAGAAGAGCCTCGAAAGCGCCGGTGTCACCGTGAAGGTGGATACCGAGTTTCTGAGCGGCGGCACGATGTGGATGGAGTCGATTGACTCGAATATCCGCAGCGCCGCCGCCCTGATCCTCGTCATGTCGCCGGAGTCGTCGGCGTCGAACTACGTCACCTACGAGTGGGCGTTCGCCTTCGGCTCGGACATCCCGGTCATCCCGATCATGCTGCGCACCACCGACGTGCATCCCCGCCTGAGCGGGTATCAGTACATCACCTTCGGCTATTCCTACGAGCAGCTTGCCAAAGACATCCTCAAGGCGCTGAACGAGGAGCGAAACCAGCGCGCCGCCGCCGCCCGCCAGCGCGAGCTGGTGTCCACATCCGAGACGATGGCGCAGATGCGGCTGGGGCAGCAGTATTACCACGACAACGATATTCCTCACGCTTTGCAGACTTACGAGCAAGCCCTGCGCAGCGCGCGCGACGAGGTGCGGGCGGACGTTTGTACGCAGACGGCATACGTGCTGTGCAAGGACGGCAGGCTGGAACGCGCCGATGAACTGATCGGCGAGGCGCTCACCCGGCGTCCGCGCTACGCCGACGCGCTGGCGACGCGCGGGCTGATCTACAGCGCGCAGGCGCGCGATGCGCAGGACGACGCGGCGCTGCGGACGCTGCTGAGCAACGCGCGGGATTCGCTCAAGGATGCGCTCGGCATCGAAGACCGGCTGCGCGACCTGGACGGCGAGTCGTGGTGGGCGACGCTGGGCGGCGTTTACCGTCGCAGCGGCGACTATTCCGCCGCCATTCGCGCGTATGAATCCGCCCTCAAAGTGAACGACTCGTCCTATCCGCTCAGCAATCTGGCGCGGCTGTACGTGCAGGACAAGCAGGTCGACAAAGCGAAAGCGACCTACCGCACGGTCGAGCGGCTGGCGCAGAAGCGCGTGAGCGACAACTTCCGCGATTACTGGGCGTACAACGACATGATCGAGGCGGAGACGGCGCTCGGCAAGCACAACGAAGCCGACGCGCACCTGACCGATTTTCTCGCCCTGCTGACGCCGACGATGGCGGCGCGTCTGCTCGGCAGTCTGCTGGAGACGCTCAACGAGCTGGCTGCCGCCGCTGCCGGGGATGAAGCGGCGCAGATCAAGCGCCTAGTCGAGCGGGTGCAGGCGGAAATCGCCGGGCTGCCGGGCTAACCGGTCGATCTACCGCGCCGGTTTCCCGCTATAATCCCGGCTATGCAGCTAACTGACCCCAACACCTTCGCACGTGATCTACTGGCGTGGTACGACCATCTCGGCGTCGAGCTGCCCTGGCGCGGCGTCCACGATCCGTACCGCGTCTGGCTGTCGGAGATCATGCTTCAGCAGACGCAGATCGAGACGGTCAAGCCGTACTATGCCCGCTTCCTGAGCGCGTATCCGACCGTCGAGGCGCTCGCCGCCGCGCCGCTGGACGACGTGCTCAAGCTGTGGGAAGGCTTGGGCTACTACAGCCGCGCCCGCAACCTGCACCGCGCCGCCACTCTGATCGCCGCGCAGGGCTTCCCGCAGACGGTCGAAGGGCTGCAAGCGCTCCCCGGCGTCGGGCAGTACACCGCCGGGGCGATTGCCAGCATCGCCTTCGGCGCGCGCGCGCCGGTGCTGGACGGCAACGTGATCCGCGTATTTGCCCGCCTGCTCGACCTGCCGGACGACGTGACCCAGCCCGCCACCCGCGCGCTGCTGTGGCGCGCCGCCGAACACTGGCTGCCGGACGCGCGCCCCGGCGATTACAACCAGGCGCTGATGGATTTGGGGCGGCTGGTGTGCAAGCCGCGCGCGCCGCTGTGCGCCGACTGCCCGATCCGCGAGCGCTGCACCGCGTATGCGCATGGCACGCAGGATGCGCGCCCGGTCAAGGCGGCGAAAGCCGAGACGCCGCACTACGACGTGACCGCCGGGATCATCTGGAATGCGCGCGGCGAGGTGCTGATCGCCCAGCGCCCGCTCGATGGGCTGCTCGGCGGGCTGTGGGAATTCCCCGGCGGCAAGCAGGAAGCGGGCGAGACGCTGCCGGGATGCCTGAAGCGCGAATTACGCGAAGAACTGGGGATCGAGGTCGAGGTCGGCGAATTGTTCACGACGGTGCGGCACAGCTTCACCCACTTCAAAATCACGCTGCACGCCTTCACCTGCCGCTATGCCAGTGACGGCGACCCGCAGGCGCTCGGCGTGCGCGCGTGGGCGTGGGTCACGCCCGATCAGCTCGACGGCTACAGCTTCGGCAAAGCGGATCGGCAGGTGATCGCGGCGCTCAAGACGCGCGGGGCGATGCTGCTGTAGGCGCTCCGGCTCAACCCCGCCCCGAAAGTTACATTCGACAGATGACAGCGCAATCGATGCCGTTTTAGGATGGTCGTAACCAGGGTGACTCCGCTTGCGGAGGTCGCGTCGACTACTCATCGCGTTTGTGACGACAGGAGACCATCTTATGACCGAGCACCTGGAAGATTCGTATGCCGACAAAATCTGGCGCGGCGAACTAGACCCCACCCCCGATGCCGAAACGATGAAGTTAGTGAGTCGGATTCCTGACGAAATCTGGAACAAGGGTGAGCTGACTGCCTGCGACGAGGTTTTCTCGCCCGGCTACGTCGGACACCTGCCGTTCAACGACGTGCATGGACCGGAGCAGTTCAAGGGGCTGGTCGCCGCCTTCCGCAACGCCTACCCCGACGTTCACCTGACGGTCGACGACCTGTTCATCGTCGGGGATCGGGTGGCGATGCGCTGGACATCGCGCGGGACGCACCTCGGCTCGATGATGGGCGCGCCGCCCAGCGGCAACAAGATCGAGATCATGGGGATTTCGCTGTTCCGCGTCGAGGACGGGCAGATCGCCGAAGAATGGGAGGGCTTCGACACCCTCAAGATGATGCAGCAGATCGGCGCGATCCCGACGCCCAGCAGCTAACGCATCGCGCGCGGGGCGAACGCCGTTCGCCCCTACTCCGCTTTCCCGAAGCGCTTGCGCAGCCAGCCGATAACCCCAAATGCCAGCGGGATGATGCCCAGCACCGTCAGGATGATGACGGCGGGCGTCTGCCCGAAGATGCGGATCATGACCACCGGGATCAACTGAAAGATGCTCGGATTCTGCCCGGCGCTGGCGAACGTGACCGGGTCTGCCCACGTCCAGAATGCGAAAAACAGGATGCCCGCGCCCACGATGATCCAGATCAGCGGGTCGATGGGCTTGGCAGCATCGGCGGCAGCCTGCGCCTGACGCTCGGCTTCGCGCTCGGCTTTGGTCTTGCGCTTGCGCTTCGGCTTTGCGGCGGGTTCGGGGTCGGTGGTCATGGTCACCTCGGTCAAATCGCTCGCTCACGTTACAATTACGCCAGTATATGATGATTTTGCTTCGGCGTGATCGGCATAGTCATGGAAACGGACGTACTGGTGATCGGCGGGGGGGCGACGGGCGGCGGCATCGCCTGGGATCTGGCGCTGCGCGGCGTGCGCGTGATCCTCGCCGACATGGGCGACCTCGCTACCGGGACGAGCGGGCGCTATCACGGGCTGCTGCATTCGGGCGGGCGCTACGCCGTGCGCGACCCGGAAAGCGCGCTCGAGTGTATCGACGAGAACCGCATCGTGCGCAGAATTGCGCCGGAGGCGATTGAGCCGACCAGCGGCTATTTCGTGCTGTGTCCGGGCGACGATCAATCCTACGTCGATCAATGGCTGGCGGGCTGCGCGGCGGTCGGCATCGAGACGCGCGAAGTCCCGCTCGGCGAGGCGCGGCGGCGCGAGCGGGCGCTCAACCCGAAGCTCGAAGCGGTCTACGAAGTGCCGGACGGCACATGCGACTCGTGGGATCTGCTGCACGCGCTCCAGAAAGGCGCGCAGGCGACCGGGCGCGCCCGCTTCCTGACTTATCACCGCGTCGAAGCATTCCGCAAGGAGAACGGGCGGATCGTCGGCGCGGCGCTGCGCGATTTGCGCAGCGGTGACACGCTCGACGTGGACTGCGCCGTCGCCGTCAACGCGGCGGGTCCCTGGGCGGCGCAGGTCGGGGCGCTGGCGGGGGCGTCGTTCGGGATGCGGCTGAGCCGGGGCGCGATGCTCGCCTACAACATCCGGTGGGTCAATACCGTGATCAACAAGCTGCGCGCGCCCGGCGACGGCGACATTTTCGTCCCGGTCGGCACGGTCAGCGTGATCGGCACGACCTCGGTGGCGACCGACGACCCCGGCGATACCCGCGTCGAGGCGTGGGAAGTGGCACGGATACTGGACGAAGCCGAAGCCATGACGCCGGGCATCAGCCGGGCGCGGATTCTGCGGGCGTGGGGCGTGCGTGCGCCCGCTGTACGATCCGGGGGGCGCGGGGCGCGACGCCAAGCGTACGTTCACGGTGTTGGATCACGCCAGCGACGGCATCGAGGGGCTGGTCAGCGTGCTGGGCGGCAAGCTGACCACTTACCGGCTGATGGCGGAGAAGGTGAGCGACGTGGTTTGCGCGCGGCTGGGCGTGAGCGCGCCGTGCGCGACGGCGACGACCGTGCTGCCGTCCGTCCACGAGGAAAAACAGGCGCTGCATCACCTGCGCGACCGGCTCGGCGCGCTCGAACACGGCGAGAAGCCCGGCGAATTGATCTGCGAGTGCGAGATCGTCACGCGCGGGCAGATCGTCGAGGCGCTCAAGGCGGGCGGGGTGGTCGAATTGAACGACCTGCGCCGCGACCTGCGGCTGGGGATGGGTCCGTGTCAGGGCGGGTTCTGCGCTTACCGGGCGGCGGGCGTGCGCTACGAGACGGTGCGCGACACGCCGGAACACACCGTCGCGCTGCTGAGCGAATTTGTCGAGCGGCGCTTCGGCGGGACGAAGCCGCTGCTGTGGGGGCACAATCTGCGGCAGGCGCTGCTGGCGGAGCATATTTACGGGCGCATCCTGGGGTTCTTTCCCCCCTCACCCCGGCAACCTGCGGTTGCCATCCCCTCTCCCACGCAGGCGGGGAGAGGGGTAGAAGCCAGCGGTGTGTTTGCGGTGTCCGAGCAGGGCAGACACACGGGTCTGCCCCTACAAAATCAACCCCGCATCGTGGTGGTGGGCGCGGGGCTGGCGGGGCTGACCGCCGCGCTCGCGTGCGCCGAAGCGGGCGCGAAAGTCGAGCTGGTCGCGCAGGGGCAGGGCGGGCTGACGCTGCATCCCGGCTGGATCGAAACGGGCGACGTGGAGCGGCTGGCGCAGCAGGATGAGCATCCGTATTCGCGGGCTGGTGGGTCGCTGGCGGCAGGGCTGGCGCTGCTGGATGCGGTGATCGGGCTGAAGCCGGTTGTGACAGGTTGTGTCACAGCGCTTGGCAGCCTGCGCCCGGTCGCTCTCTCAGTTGGGGCGGCGTATCCGGCGCTCACGCGCGTTTTGATCGTCGGTTTTGACGGCTGGCGCGACTTCTACGCCGGGCTGGTCGCCGATAATCTGCGCGCGGCTGGCGTCGACGCCGAAGCCGCCGTGATCGACATGCCCCGGCTCGGCGGGAATTTCGACAACTGGACAATCGACCTCGCCCGCTATCTCGACACCCCGGCGGGGCTGGATGGCATGATCGCGCAGGTCAAGCCGAAGCTGGGCGGCGCGGCGCAGGTCGGCTTCCCGGCGGTGCTGGGCTTCCAGCCGGAGACGCGGGCGAAGATCGCCGAGGCGCTCGGCTGCCCGGTTTTTGAGATTCCGACGCTCACGCCGAGCGTGCCGGGGCTGCGGCTGTATCACGCGCTGCGCCGGGCGATCATCGAGCGGGGCGGGCGCGTGACCGTCGCGCCGCGCGTCACGGGGCTGCACGTGGACGGCGGGCGCGTCGCCGGAGTGTACGCCGAGACCGCCGCGCATGGTCGCCGCCGAACTATCCCGGCGGACGCGGTGATTCTGGCGACGGGTGGGCTGTTCGGCGGCGGGCTGGCGAGCGATTATCAGGGGCGCGTGGTGGAGACGGTCGCCGGGCTGCCGGTCGCGGGCGTGCCGCCGCTGGCGGAATGGCTCGCGCACCCGCTGCTGAGCGGTGAGCCGCAGCCGATCCATCGAGCGGGCATCGCCACCGACGGCGATCTGCGCCCGCTCGACGCCGACGGGAATCCGGTCGCGCCCAATCTGTACGCGGCGGGGCGGCTGCTGGCGGGCTACAGCCCGGTGGTGGAAGGATCGACCGAAGGCGTGGACATTGCCACCGGGGCGCACGCTGCGCTGAAAGCACTCGCCGCGATTGGCTAAGCGGGGCGCAGAACGCCGCTTTCGACGTAGGTTTGCAGCCGTGCGATGTACCAGCCCGACCGGAAATTGGTGCTGGGGTAGGGTCCAGTCATCGACTGCCAGCCGGAATGGGTGTAGTGGAGCATGGTTCCCGCCCCATAAGGATTATCGGCAAGCCGCCAGGTGATGTCGCCGGTTGCGCCTTCCCAGCCGCGCAGCCCCTCCAGGACTTTCCATCTGACGGTGCGGTTTGGCTCCAGCACGGTGATCTGGACGCGGATCACGCCTCGTTCAAAGCGAAATTCGGCGGTCGAACCGACGACCGGGTCCGCCTGAACGTCGGGGGCATACCAGGCGGCGATTTGCTCTGGCTCGGTCAGCGCCTGATAGACTTTATCCCGCGTGGTTCTGATGATCAGTTCATGGACGATATCCATAGCCGCTCCGTATCCTCGTTCAATTCGCGTGCGATACGGTGAGCTTAAGCGAAAGCTGCCGCGCGCTGTCACCCAAAATTTGGCGCGTTGGCAGGGATACGCTATAATGCAATACATTACGTGTATCGAACGCCCAACAGCATGTTGGGTGTTTCGTTTCAACCCCATGTACATACACTCCGTCCTTCCACAAATCATCTATCTGTGCTTTAATTATATTTGTTATAAAGAGTCATTGTCGGAGGAGAAACATCGTGCTTCTCAGAAAAGTTGACCGACATCTGCTCGGTTTCTGGATCGCTGCCGCGCTGGTTTCCTGCCTGGCGCTCGCCGGGATCGCCAGCGCGCAGGATGCCGTCGCCACCCCGACCGCAACGCCCGACCCCGCCGCCGCAGGCGTGATCGACGCAGCGTCGGGCGCTGCCGAAGCCTTCACCAACACGGCGCTGACGATCTGGGAGCAGCTTTCGACGACGCCCCAGTCCGACGCGGTGCGCGTGGTGCTGATCATCGGCGGGGTCGTCCTGCTGATCGGCGGGTGGCTGGTTTACGAGTGGATCATCCTGATCGCCGGGTTCATGATCGGCGCGGTGACGGCGCTGACGCTGCTCAACCAGCCGGATACGCTGGTCGCGCTGCTGGTCTTTCTGATCGGCGGTGTGATCGGCGCGGCGCTCGGCGCGCTGCTGTATTACGTGGCGGTGTTCCTGATCGGCGGCTACGTCGGCATCGCGGTCACGCAGGGGCTGGCGGTCGCGTTTAACCTGCTGCCGGTCACGCTGATCGCGGTGCTGCTCGGATTCATCGTCGGCGGCATGATCCTGGTGCTGCTGTCGCTGGAGCTGCTGATCATCTTCTCCGCCATCGTCGGCGCGCAGATGATCGCGCTGGCGCTCAACCTGGGCGTCGAGTGGCTGATCCTGCTGGCGCTGGTGGGCATCGTACTGCAACTGGTCGCCATCCGCTCGCGCGGCGTGACGATCCGCCGCCGCCCGGTGCGCCGGATGCTGTGGCGGCGCGGCGTGATCGGCTAGCGGCAGCATTTTCGATAGCCACGTATCGCAGGGGCACGACATGTCGTGCCCCTACAACCCATCACCCCGGCTCAACGAAGTTGAGCTTTCCCCTCGTGCAAACCTGCGGTTTGCCTTCACGCAAGCGGGGCGAGGGGTTTAGAAGCCATGTGAATATTCCCATTTCACGGGAATGTAGGGGCGTTCAATTGAACGCCTCTACGAGAAACACCCCGAATATTCAAATGGCTTCCTAGACACCCTCATATCGTGCCGTGCAATCCTCATGCTCGCGGCGACAGCTTCTCCCGAAGATAAGAACTCTATCAGAAATACACCTGCCCGATTGACAAATACGCCAATTCGATGATAATGAGCTTAACTATATTGAATTCAATATAGTTGGACTGCGAGGAGCACATGAAACGACGACGACCACCATTTGACCCGAACTTCTGGGGCGCGTGGGAAGAAGAATGGCAGCGACGCCGGGGGATGCCCGGTCAGCCGCCGCAAGCGCCTGAACCACCGGAACCGCATGAGCCACCCGAAGCGCCCCATCCACCGGGATCGCCGGAGCAGCTTTCTGCGTGGCGGAACTATTTCCACCAGTTCACGGGCGAGTGGCCCGAGCAGCACTGGGCGTTCGGCGGGCGGCGCTTCCGTCCCTGGCATCAGGGCGACGTATCGTTCAACCCGTTCGTGGCGAACCTGTTCAGCCAGGGCGGGGGGCTGCTGCCGCTGATCGTCCTGCACCTGCTGGCGGAAAAGCCGCGCTACGGCAACGAACTCATGTCGCTGATCAGCCAGAAAACGGCAGAGCAGTGGGTGGCGAATCCGGGGGCGATTTACCCGCTGATGACCGAGCTGGAAGATCGCGGCTTGGTCGAGGGGAAGTGGGACGACCCACGCAAGCGCACGGTGCGCGTGTATCACCTGACGCCCAAAGGCGAGCGCGAGATGAAGCGCGTGAAGGCGATTGTCGTGCCGAAACTCAGCGAAGCCATCGACGTAGTCCAGAGCTTGATTACCGACCTGAACGATCCTGATAGCGAAGAAGGAGAAGCATCACAATGACCGAGAAAGTCATCCAGGAATTCCTGATTGTCGAGACCGACGAGGGATTCCGCATCGAATTGAAGGGCGACAAGGAAATCCTGCGCCGGATGCTGTTCGAAGGCGGCTTCCCGTTCGGGATGCCGTCGCGCGGGGCGCTGCGGTTCGCCCGCCATTTCCCGTTTGGCGGTCATATGCCGCCAGAGCCGCCCGAACCGGAGGAGCATCACGGTCATCACAGGCACGGGTTTCCGCCGTTCGCGCGTGCCCTGCGGGAGGGGCGCAAGCGCCACTTCGACGCCCGCTGGGAAGCGCGCTGGGGCTACGACCTGGGTCCCTGGTGGGACGAGGGCGACGCGCCGGACGCCCCGGATATGCCGGACGACGACGAGGCGACCGAAGTCTAGACGCGAAACCGGGCGCAGCACGCTGCGCCCCTACTCAGTCCTGACCTAAACGATCCCGTTTGGATGCATTCCCCCACTGCGACTCCAATCATAAATCTGCGGAAGGGCTAGCGCAAAATCACGGTCAGGTTGTTGTCGTCGACGATCACGTCGGAGACGCGGTAGATATTGCCGCCCATCTGGACGGCGAGCTGCTGCACCAGATCGTTCATCTGCGTCTCGACGGTGGTGACGAGATCGCTCAGGCTCTGGGGCGGCACGGAGTACAACTGCCCGGCGATGTCCACGCCCGTAAAGACGACGCGGTGAGACGGCGAGTCCCAGCGCAGGACGACGCCCGCGGGCAGCGGGACGTTGCCAAGCTGCGGCAGCGTGGTATCCATGTAGACGACCGCGCCGCCGGGACGCAGGTCGATGCGGGCGTTACGGATGCGCGGGTCGGTCGAGCTGGGCGTGCAGATGGTCGAGCGCTGGTAGCAGATGTCCATCAGCCCGGCTTCGGTGAAGTGCGCGGTCGCCAGCGGCGCGCCGCCCGCGCCCGTGCCGAGGGTGAAATCGTACAACTGCGGGTTGCTGTTGAGCGTGCCCTGCCCGTACTGACCGAGATCGACGCTGATCTGCGGGAGCGGCGTCGGGTTTTGCAGGACGATGGTCGGCTGGGGCGTGACCTGGGCGAAGTAGTCAGATGTATCGCCCTGCGGCGTCAGCCCGGTGACCGCGCCGATCAACTGCGGCAGGAACAGAAAGCCCGCCACGAGCACGATGGCGAACAGGATACCAAAAGTCGCCAGGCAGCCGCAGGTGATCGGCAGAATGGACGAGCGCCGACGCGCCGGGCGATACACGTGCATGGTGGTCATCCGACAGTTCCTCTTGCTCGATCAGTCGATGCAGGGGATTGTACGCGATCCTGACGGCGGAAAGACAGGGTTCAGGCGAACGATCAGGCGGCAAGTACCCGGCGCTTCACCTACGAAGCGGAAAACCCGGCGCTCACCAGACGCCGGGCAGCAGACGATAGCGGGTGCGCTGCGCGTAATCGGCATAACCGGGCAGCTCAGCCTGAAGGGTGCGGTCTTCGAGCGCGGTGCGGATCAGGTAGATCACGACACCAATCGCGCCGGGAACGAGCGCTCCCCACGTGCCAAGCGCCAGCGGCATCGTGATGAACATCGAGATAATGCCGACGTAGCCGGGATGGCGGACGTAGCGGTAAGGACCGGTCGTGACGACCTGATGACCGCGCTGCTCCTGAATACGCACGGTCGCCTCAAAAAAGCGGTTGGCGACCATCGACCAGGTCAGGATGGCAAAGGCGAGCAGCGTCAGCAGGTTGCCGAGGACGGCTACCCAGGTATCGACCGGCGACGACCAGCCGTAGCGAACGTCAAGCCCGGCGATGAACGGCTGGGCGATGATCAGGATGCTGTAGATAGACAGCAGCACCCAGTCCCAGAGCTTCGTCCCTTTCATCTGCCGGGTGCGCTTGCCGCGCTGATTGAGGAGTTCGGGGTTAAGGCGGGCGACGGCGATGCTCAGCCCTGCCCAGCCGATGAAATAGACGATACTGAACACCCAGCCCCAGCGCCAGTCGAGCGTGCCCGCGCCGAAGAACAGCAGCGCGGCGGTGAGAATCGCCATCGTGATCTGGCGGGCGATGGCATTGAAGCCGTATTTGTCAAGCGGGACGGCTTGCGAAGTGGACGAATATGAAGCGCGGGTCATGATTTCTCCCCCCATTGACAACAGCCTCATTGTACAATTCTTCACAATGAGGCTGTCTCCCACAATCTGGGGGGAGAAACGACAAGATGATTTGAGACCAGCCGACGCAGGCGCGTCAGTCGGCGCAGTTGACGACCTGGGTCATCAGGTAGACGACGCCCTGCGTGCCGACGATGCCGGAATGCGGCAGGCTGCCGGGGATATTGAGCTTGTCGCCGGGAATGCAGTGGTAGACCTGCCCGCCGACGCGAATCTCGGCGCTGCCGCGCAGGAAGGCGAGCACGAGGTCATAGGTGTTCAGATGGCTGTCGTAAATCGCGCCGGGCGGGTCGACGACGCGGGTGGGACGATGTCCTTCACAGGTCAATTTTCCAAAAATCTCATCTTCGCTTAAGCCGCTGTAGCGCTGGCTTTCGTAAATACCCATCAGACCCTCTCCTTGCTATGCCGACACGATACAACATGACCGGCGGATTGGGCGACTGGCGAAGATCACATTTCTGACGTGCGGAATCGCAGGTGAACGAGGGGCAGGCAGCGCATGGCGCGGCGGAACGAAGGGGCAGACACGCAGGTCTGCCCCTACAAGAGCACGTCGAAGTTCAGAGCGCGGGGACGCGGGCGAAGGCGCGGACAGGGAACGTGCCGACGCCTTTGAACTTGGGCGGGACGGCGCTGAAGGCGAAGCCGGAATCGGGAAGCGCGCCGAGATTGCACAGATGCTCGACGATCAGGATTTCGCCGCCGAGCAGCGTCGTGTGAACCGGGCGACTCCTGCCGCGCGTGTCGTCAATATTGTGCGAATCGATGCCGACGAGCACCGCGCCCGCTTCGAGTAGATAGTCGGCAGCGTCAGCGGTCAGGAACGGGTGATTCTCGTAGTATGCCGGGGTGTTCCAGTGGGCGTCGCCCCAGCCGGTGTGGACGAGGACGGCGCGCCCGCGCAGGTCTCGATCCGCAAAGCAAGACGGATCGACTGCCAAGCCCCGGCGGAAATCGGCGCGAACGACCAGCGCGTCGAGGTCGGCGAAGCGTTCGAGCGCGACTTCCGACAGGTCTTTGCCGCCGGGGTAGCGGTGGAAGGGGCAGTCGACGTAAGTCCCGGTGTTTGCCACCATCTCGATTTTGCCGATCTGGAATTCCGGGCCCGGCTCGTAGAATTTGCGCGAGTCCTCGCGGCTGAGGTAGTCGCAGATGATCGGCGCGGGCAGCCCCTTGTAGGTGACCAAGCCGTCCTCGATGACGTGGCTGAGATCGACCAGCGTAGACGATTCCATCCGCTTATCCTCCCGTACTGGCGACAAGATCGACGCGATTCAGACGGCTGTAGTCGAAAACACACGGTCGCCCGCCGCCCGCGCCCTCGCCGCGATACGAGCGTGTGAATATGATGCCGCTGCTGTCGGGCAGCCAGTCCAGCCCCGCCAGCGACAGCCTGCCGGAGCGCTTGAAATCCACGTCGCTCATGTCGCGCCCGTCGTTGACGCAGGTCATGGCTTTGGTGGTCGGCTCGTAGAGCGAAAACGAGCGAATGGTCGCGCCGCTGGTCAGGTCGACGAGCGACAGGCTGGACGACGTGCCGTCGTTCGAGCCGAGTTCGACGGCGGCATAGCGAGCGTCCGGGCTGACCGTCACAAACGGCGCGGGCACGCCAGCGCTGCCGCGCAGCACGCCGTCGGGCAGGCTGTAGAGCGCGAGGGTCGAATGGTAGTTGTCCATGTCGTTGAAGTCGTCGAGCGTGGCGACGTAGAGCGTTCGACCGTCGGGCGCGAACGATGGAAAACCGTTGTACGAATCCGGTTCCAGCGGCAGCGAGAAGATCACGTCCCCGGTGGTCAGGTCGAGGACGAGCAGCTCCGAAGCATTGACGACCGCCGCCTGCCGCTGGTCATGGCTGTAGACGGTCGCTTCGGGGTATTCGGCGTGCTGGCTGAGCAAGCCGCCAAGCGCGTCATCGGCAATGACTGGGGCAGCGGGTGCGCTGCCGTCCAGCGAGACGACGATGCTGTGCGGCGCGTAGGTGTCGGCGTCGCTGTAACGGATGCTCAGGGTGTGATCATCCAGAAACGCCAGCGGGCTGGTGGCGCGGTCGAAATAGAAAACATCAGCCAGCGGCTCAAGCTCGGCGGCGAAATTGCTGGTCAGGGCGAGCGGAGCGCCGTCGGCGACGGCAAACGCCTGAAGCGTGTAATCGCCGGTGAAGCAGCCCTGAAACAAGACCCACAGCGTGTCGCCCGCCGGATCGAGCGTCTGCGCGACCGGGCAGTCGAAGCCGATGTCGTAGCCCGCGTCGAGCGGCTCATCCTGCGCGGCAACGCGCGCGAACGGCAGACTCACGATCAGCAGCAGAAACAGCGCGTGTCGAAACATCGGTCGTCCTTTAGAGAGGGGCGGCGTTATGAAGTGAGTCGCGCAAATTCGCCCGGTCGGGTTGAACAGCAGCCGATCAGCTTTCGTCGGCGGCGGCGAGGCGGGCGGCGTACTGCTTCCTATAGTATTCGAGATAGTCGCCGGTCTTGATCTCACGCCACCACCATTCATTGTCGGCGTACCAGCGGACGGTGGTCTCGACCGCCGTGTCGAAGCTGAACTGGCGCTGCCAGCCAAGCGCGCGCAGCTTGTCGCAGTTCATGGCGTAGCGGAGATCGTGCCCCTCGCGGTCGGGGACATGCCTGATGAGCGTTTCGGGCTTATCGAGGGCGGCGAGCAGGCGGTGGGTCACGTCGATGTTGTAGCGCAGGTCTTCCCCGGCGATGTTGTAGGCTTCGCCAGCGATGCCCTTGTGCAGCGCCAGGTCGATGCCGGAGACGTGATCCTCGACGTAGAGCCAGTCGCGCTGCTGGCGACCGTCGCCGTAGAGCGGCAGCGGGCGGTCGTCAATCGCTTCGGTGATGAAGAACGGGAGCAGCTTTTCCGGGTACTGGTAGGGACCGAAGGTGTTGCTGCCGCGCGTGATGACGACGTTCATGCCGTGCGTCTCGTAGTAGGCGCGCGCCATGAGTTCGCCACCCGCTTTGGCGGCAGAATAGGGATTGCGCGGGGCAAGCGGGTCGGTCTCGACCGATTCACCTTCGGGAACCGAGCCGTAGACTTCGTCGGTCGAAACCTGCAAAAAGCGCTCGATGCCGTGCTTGCGCCCCTCGTCCAGCATGATGTAGACGCCGATGGAATTGGTGTGCATGAAGGCGTCGGCGTCGAGGATGCTGCGGTCGACGTGGCTTTCGGCGGCGAAGTTGACAATCGTGTCGATGCTGTGCGTCTGGAGCGCGCGCATCACGGCGGCGCGCTCGGCGATGTCGCCGCGCTCGAAGCGGTAATTCGGCTCGTCGCTGACGGTCGTCAGGTTGTTGAGGTTTCCGGCGTAGGTCAGCTTGTCGTAGACGACGATGTTGTATTCAGGATAGCGCTTAATCATGTAGCGGACGAAGGCGCTGCCGATGAAGCCCGCACCGCCGGTGACGAGGATATTCTTCACGACGCCGCCTCCTCTGTTTTATCCGCTGGCTCGATGACAACCGGAGCTTCGCCTTCGGCGCGTGCTTCCGCCTGCTCGGATTCGGGCTTGGTCAGGACGAAGCGCTCGAAAGCGTCGGCGACGCCGTCAGCGTCGTTGCTGGCGGTGACGTAATCGGCGGCATCCTTCACGTCCTGCGCTGCCTGCCCCATCGCCACGCCGACCCCGGCAAGCTGGATCATCTCGATGTCGTTCTCGGCATCGCCGACCGCCATCACATGGGCGGCATCCACCTTGATGATCTTGAGCAACTGGCGCAGCGCCCAGCCCTTGGACGCGCCGGGCGGCAGCAGTTCGAGCATTTCGGGGACACCCGCCTGCATGATGCGCCCTGCCCCGCCGACCTGGAGCGTCAACTGCCAGCGCAGCGCAGTGACGGCGCGCGGCGCGCCGACGGCGATCACCTTGTTAATGGGGAGCGTGCCGACGACGTTCTGTAGCGCGCCGATGGCTTCGGGCGCGATCTCGTGATACAGGGCGAAGCGCGCCTCTAGCTGCTCGTCGCGGGAGCGGACGAGGATGCGCTCACCGCTGTAGAGCATCATGGTGAAGCCGCGATCCTCGCCGAAGGTGACGACCTGCCGGACAAGCGACGGCTCCAGCGTCAACTGCTGAAGCACCGCGCCGCCCGCGTCGTAGATCGCCAGCCCCTGTAGATAAATCCCCGGCGTGCGGATACCCAGCTCGTCAAGCAACTTAAGCGTCGAGTAGCGAGTCTTGCCGGTCGCCAGCACAATCTGGACACCTTTGGCGACGGCGGTTTTGAGCGTTTCGGCGACGCGCGGGGTGATGGCGTGGTCGCTGTTGAGCAGCGTGCCGTCGACATCGAGGACGACGACGCGGATTTCGGACTTGTGGTTGGTGGGTTGGGTCATGAGTCCACTTCTCTATGTTGACTTCGGAAAGACAGGCGAGGCAGTGCCTCGCCCCTACATTGTTCGTTCAAAATCCGGGCGCATGGCAATGCGCCCCTACACGCATCAGGCTACACCATCCAGACGGTGCTGTGATCGCCGAGGTTCAGCGTCAGGGCGCGCGGCTTCTGGTCGCGGTGCTGGATGGTCACGTCGCGCCCGATCAGGCAGCCGTGCAGGCGCGCGTCGAGGTCACGGATGGTGCTGTTTTCGAGCACGATGCTGCGCTCGATCTCGCAGCGCTGAAGCACCGTGTGGTGATAGATGCTGGTGTATGGTCCGATGTAGGCATCTTCGATGACGGTATCCTCGCCGATGATGGCGGGTCCGTGAATGATGCTGTTGACGATGCGCGCGCCACGCTCGACCGTGACGCGGCGATCCAGAATCGAGTTTTCGACGACGGCGTCGGGCGAGATCGACGGCGCGATCTCGTCAAGGACGAGGGCGTTGGCTTCCAGCATGTCCTCCATCTTGCCGGTATCGATCCACCAGCCTTCGTGGACGTGCGGGCGCACCGTGCAGCCGTTATCGATCAGCCACTGGATGGCATCGGTGATCTCGTACTCGCCCCGGCGCGACGGCTGGATGCTGTTGACCGCCTCGAAAATGCTGCGGTCGAACATGTAGATGCCGACCAACGCCAGATTGCTGGGCGGATTCGGCGGCTTCTCGATCAGGCGCTCAATCGAGCCGTCGGAGCGAAGCTGGGCGACGCCGAACGACGACGGATCGTCGACCGCCTTCAGGACGATCTGGCTGTTCCAGTCGTGGTTAACGAAGTCGCGGATCAGGTCGCTGATACCACCCTGAATGACGTTATCGCCGAGGAACATGACGAATGAATCGTCGCCGATGAACGGCTGGGCGATCTTGACGGCGTGGGCGAGACCGCGCGGCGCGTCCTGCTCGATGTACGTGAGACGGACGCCGCGACGCTCGCCGTCGCCGACCGCCTCGCGGATTTCCGCGCCGTTCTGCCCGACGATGATGCCGATCTCGTCAATCCCGGCGTCACGGATGGTCTCGATGACGCGGATCAGCACGGGCTTGTTCGCCACCGGGATCAACTGCTTGGCGCGGGTGTAGGTGAGCGGGCGCAGGCGCGTGCCCTTGCCGCCGCTGAGGATCAGTCCCTTCATGGGCATCCATCCTATCGCCGCCGAGGGTTCAAACCCTCGGCTACCAAAAACCTAGCGACCCACTAAAGGGGTCGCCATCAAACAACACAGCAGTGGCAAATTACCGATCATCGCCCCAGCAGCAGGCTGATGACGACCGCCGCGAGCATGAGAATGCCGAAGCCGACGAGCAGCGCGCGGTTGAGGCGCAAGCCGCCGGTCGCGGGCGGCAGGGCGTCGCGCGACGGCTTATTTTGCGGCAAACTGCGCCATTTTTCAACCGACTCAGGGTCGGGCGGCAGCGGATCGGTGGGCATGGTGAATATCCCCTCGACGATAGCCATTCGCGTAGGGGCGTTCAATTGAACGCCCCTACCATGTATCAAACAGGCACAGGTCGCCTAATAGCTGCCCATCGAATCGCGCGGGGCGTTGGTCATGACCGCGCCAAGGACGCGGACGTGAACGCGCTCCAGCGCCTGACGCGCGCGCGCCGTCTGATCGCGGCGGGTCGAGCCAACGCGCACGACCAGCACCACGCCGTCGAGCCGAGCGCCGAGCAGCGCGGCGTCGGTCGCCGCCAGCACGGGCGGGGCGTCGAACAGGATGTAATGCGCCCGCGCCTTCAGCACGCCGATCACGTCCATCATGCGCTGGCTGCTGAGCACGTCCGCCGGGACGGGCGGGAGCACTCCGCTGGGAAGCACCTGCAAATTCGGGACTTCGGTCTGCGCCAGCGGCGGCGTCGCCATCGCGCCGTCCTCAAGGATCATGGTGGTCAGCCCGCGCTCATTGGGGATGCCCCAGATGTCGTGCTGGGTCGGGCGGCGCAGATCGCTATCGACGATGATGGTCTTGTTGCCCGACTGGGCGAAGGTCACGGCGAGGTTCGCCAGCACCGTGCTTTTGTCCTCGCTGTGGGCGACCGACGTGATCAGCAGCGTGTCGATGGCGCGCTCGACGCTGGTGAACATCAGGTTGGTGCGCAGCGTGCGGAAGGCTTCGGACGCCGACGAGCGCGGGTCGCTGAGGGTGATCAGTTTGGCATTGGGCATCGCTTATCGCTCCATGTCGGGGATAGTCGCCAGCACGGGCAAGTCCATCGCGCGCTCGATGTCCTCGCGGCGGCGCACGATGCTGCTTTCGAGATATTCGAGCACGAAGATGATGACACCGCCGAGGATCAAGCCGAGGATCGCCCCGGCTGCGGCGGAGATCAGCGGGCGCGGGCTGAACAAGCCGCTGGTCGCCCGGTCGGGCAGAAGGGCGTAGACGCGATCCTCCTGCCGGGCGGTCTGGTTCTGCCCGTTGCGATACTGCACCAGCAAATCGCCCCAGGTACGGGCAACGTCGGCGGCGATCTGTTGATCGGGGAGCGTCACGTCGATCTGGATGGTGAGGTTGTCGCGGTTCGAGACGATTTCGACATCGCCGAGCAGATCGTCGGCGAGCATGTCGAGCTTCAGCGTATCGATGACTTCCTGAGCGCGCTCGGTACTCTTGAGATAGACCTGATACGAGTTCATCAACTGGATGATGGCGAGCGTGAGTCCGTTGTCGGTGCGGGCGGGCTGAATCAGCACCATCTGAGTCGCGCGGTATTGGGTCGTCTGGCGGCTGCTGAGGAAATAGGCGCTGGCAGCGGCGATCAGCGCCAGCAGCACCATTATCCAGCCCCGGCGTATCAGGATACGCCCGTAATCGATCAAATTCATCAAACATCCCTCCTGACGGAGTTGGCACAGCGCGCTTATTGTAGCGCATCAGGCGACGCGCCATAGGGTCGAATGGCAAGCGTAAGAAAAACGCCGGGCACATCGTCAATAAAGCAGATGAAATTTGCCATAATTCAATCCGGCAACAGCGGTGCGAGCGTTCAACGATACAAGACATAAGGGTTGGCGAAACCAGCCCACGTTCACTCGGCGCTCACTTTCGACATGTAATGTAGGCTCATCAATTGTATTGGGAACGATTCAACAGAACAGGAAAGCCATGTCAGCGGGTATCACACATTCGAATAACGGACATCATCCAGAGGAAATCACCGACACCATTTTGGCGGACATCGAGAATAAGCTCCATTCAGACGAATTCAAGCGCTCGTTCGAGCTAGACCTGCCGCCGATTAATCACGCGGCGATTGAGCAGGCAACGCTCGACGTGCTGGAAGCGGTCGGCGAAGACCCGCAGCGCGAAGGCTTGCTGCGCACGCCCGACCGGGTGGCGCGCATGTACGACGAGCTGCTGAGCGGCTACCGCGTCAACCCTTCCAAGCTGATCAACGGGGCGCTGTTCGACGTGGATTACGCCGACATGGTGATCGTGCGCGACATCGAGTTTTCAAGCCTGTGCGAACACCACATGCTGCCGTTCATCGGGCGGGTGCACGTGGCGTACATCCCGCACAAGAAGGTGATTGGGCTGTCGAAAATCCCGCGCATCGTGGACATGTTCGCGCGGCGCCTGCAGGTGCAGGAGCGCATGACGCGGCAGATCGCCGATTTCATCAACGAGGTGCTCGACCCGATGGGCGTGGCAGTGGTCGCCGAGGGGGTGCACATGTGCTCGCTGATGCGCGGCGTCAAGAAAGCCGAAGCCAGCATGACGACCAGCGCGATGCTGGGCATCTTCCGCGAGAATCACATCACCCGCAGCGAATTTCTGGCGCATCTGGAGCGCCCGGCGGTGCGGGGAATATAAAAAGCAGTGCTGAGCGATGAGTGCTGAGTGAAGAACAGAGACTGAGGGATCAGGACTGAGGACTGAGGCGAGTGCCCTGGAGACATCACTGGCGTGGCTCAGGATGAGCGAGGGATGAGTCCATTTGCTGTAGTTTCGGGCAAATGCTTGCAATCCGCAGACAGGCATGATAGTCTATTCGACATGAATAATTTCAGCGCTCACACCACCCGGACAACCTGTCACGCCCACATGCCATGTGCGGCGATGATGTGTTGTATGTGCGAATCGACATTGCCCCTGGGATGTGTGACGCTCTCGCGGCGTTAATTCGCCGCAGCAGTTTGCAGGATCAGAGCCGACCCCCAGGGGATCGGCTCTTTTTATTTGTGGCAAATGGGCACGACAGGTCGTGCCCCTACAGAAACATCGTCGTGGAGCAGGACATGAACGTGGTTTTACCGGCAGCACTGCACCAGCAAATCTTCCGGCATCTGGAAAGCACCTACCCCAATGAGGGCGGCGGCTTTCTGCTGGGCGAAGCGAGCGCCGACGCGGTGCGCGTGGTCGATACGGTGCGGGTCGAGAACGTATTCGAGGAAGCCGAACAGTATCACCGCTACGCCATGACGCCGCTGGACTGGGCGCGGCTGGAAGACCAAGCCGACGAGCGCGGTCTGACGCTGGTCGGCTATTATCACAGCCACCCGGATTCGCCCGCCATCCCCTCGATTTACGACCGTGATCACGCCTTACCGAATTTCACCTACATCATCACTCAGGTTCAGGATGCCAAAGCCGTCGATATGCGCGTGTGGCGGTTACGGGGCGACCGCCAGCAGTTCGACGCCGGCACATTAGCGATTGAATAAGCATTTTCACAAGAGGAGAGCGAAGTCATGACCGAAGCACTCGTCAGTACCCAATGGGTCGCCGACAACAAAGACAAAATCCGCCTGATCGAGGTAGACGTGGATACCACGCAGTACGAGAGCGGGCACATCCCCGGCGCGGTGGCGTTCAACTGGCAGACTCAGCTTCAGAACCAGACGCTGCGCGACATCGCCACGAAGGAAGAATTCGAGGCGCTGCTGAGCGACGCGGGCGTCTCGCCGAGCGCGCACGTCGTACTGTACGGCGACAACAACAACTGGTTCGCGGCATACGCCTTCTGGCTGTTCCAGCTCTACGGGCACGAGAACGTCAGCCTGCTCGACGGCGGGCGGAAGAAGTGGCTGGCGGAAGGGCGCGAGACGACGACCGACGTGCCGGGCTACCCGCGCACCAACTACACCGTCTCGCGGGTGAACGCCAACCTGCGCGCCGACCGCGACTATGTAAAGTCGCGGCTGGAGAGCGCCAATTTCGGGCTGGTGGACGTGCGCTCGGTAGACGAGTACACCGGCAAGATCATCGCGCCGCCGAACATGCCGGAGACGGCGCAGCGGGCGGGGCACATCCCCGGCGCAGCCAACATCCCCTGGGGGCAGGCGGTGTCGGAGGACGGGACGTTCAAGAGCCGCGAGGAACTGGAAAAGCTGTACGGCGGCAAGGGCGTGACCGGCAAAAACGACATCGTCGCCTACTGCCGCATCGGGGAACGGTCGTCGCACACGTGGTTCGCGCTGAAGTACGTGCTGGGGCTGGAAAACGTGCGCAACTACGACGGCTCGTGGACGGAATGGGGCAATCTGGTCGGCGCGCCGATTCGAAAAGGCGAAACGCCGTAAGAAAAGTACTGAGTGCTGAGCGATGAGTGCTGAGTCAAAGACAGGACTGAAACACAGTATGGAGTGCGCAAGGCGTTTTACTCAGCACCCGGCACTCGTCGCGCAGCAATATGATTTGGCGCGGTGGTCGAGTGGCTAGGCAGCGGACTGCAAATCCGCGTACACGGGTTCGAATCCCGTCCGTGCCTTGAGAAATAACGGAAATCAACAGGAGAGAGCGAAAGAATGGCGAGCATCAAAATCCCAACGCCGCTGCGCCCGTACACCGCCAACCAGCCGCAGGTGACTGTGAGCGGCGCGACGGTGGGCGAAGCCCTGAACGATCTGACCAGCCAGTATCCCGAACTGCGCCAGCACCTGTTCAACGGCGCGGAGCTGCGCAACTTCGTCAACGTGTACCTGGGCGAAGAGGACGTGCGCTTTCTGGGCGGGCTGCAAACCGAGCTTGAGAGCAGCGACAGCCTGCGGATCATCCCCAGCATCGCCGGGGGCTGAGGCGAAACGAGGTCAATGATGACAGCAGAACTTCGCAAAGTCGATCACACCGGGCTTAAGACCGGGCAGGCGATCACCATCGTGCTGCTGATCGCGGGTTACATCCTGAACAGCACGCTGCTGGTGGCAATCGTGGCAGTCGCGCAGCTTCTGGCAGCGGCGGACGCACCGTTCGCGCCCTACCGCCTGATCTACCAGCGTATCGTCAAGCCGAGCGGGCTGGTCAAGCCGCACGTGATCAACGACAACCCGGAGCCGCACCGCTTCGCCCAGCTACTGGGCGGCATCTTCAACACGATTGCGACCGTGCTGCTGATCGCGGGCGTGCCGGTTGTGCCCTGGGTGCTGGTGTGGCTGGTGATCGCGCTGGCAAACCTGAACCTGTGGCTGAACATCTGCGTCGGCTGCCTGATTTACTACCAGTTGAACCGGCTGGGCGTGCCGGGCTTCGCCCACGCGCCAATCCCGGAGCAGATACGATGATCGAGCGCCTGATCGCCGCTCTGGTGCTTCTGGTGGTGGGTGTGGTCGCGTACCGGACGCTGCTGGTCTGGCAAATCCGGCGGACGAAAGCACTCGCGCCGAGCGACCCGCTGCTGGCGGGGCTGAAGCCGGGCGTGCCGACGGTGCTGTACTTCACGACGCCGATGTGCGCGCCGTGCAAGACGCAGCAGACGCCGGCGCTGGAACGGCTGAAGGCACAGCTCGGCGAAGCGGTGCAGATCGTCAGGGTGGACGCGACCGAGCACCCCGACGCGGCGCAGCGCTGGGGCGTGCTTTCCGTACCGACGACCTTCATCCTTGATGGCAAGGGCGCGACGCGGGCGGTCAACAACGGCGTGACCGAGGCGAACACGCTGCGGCAGCAGATCGGCGTGGGGTGAAAGCGAACCGCCAAGTGCGCCAAGTAAAGAAATTAAGCAGGAGGCGGGATGGCAGCGCCGGTGTTGCAGCTTCGGGTGGCGATCACGGCGGAGGACTACGAGAGCATCCTCTCCTTCTACCGCGACGGGCTGGGACTCGACCCGGCGGCGGACTGGTCGGACGAGCACGGGCACGGCGTGATGTTTGCGATGGGAAGCGGTACACTTGAGGTCTTTGACGAGCCGTATGCCGCGAACGTCGACCGGATCGAAGTCGGGCAGCGGGTGAGCGGACACATCCGCTTGGCGCTGCAAGTGCCCGATCTGGACGCGGCGATCCGGCGGCTGAAAGCGAATGGGGCGACGGTCGTCCGCGAGCCGATCACCACGCCCTGGGGCGACCGCAACGCGCGGGTGCGCGCGCCCGACGGACTGCAAGTTACGCTCTT
The DNA here is from genome assembly GCA_046328655.1 of Anaerolineae bacterium. GTDB lineage: Bacteria > Chloroflexota > Anaerolineae > Aggregatilineales > Phototrophicaceae > Flexifilum. The sequence goes on from JAXLWE010000016.1 coordinate 80,262, forward strand.
TCAGGTTCTCGACAAGGGTTGAAATCGAAGGAAAAGCAGATGCAAGCGGTAGTACAGCAACTGGGCGAACTGACTAACGACGAAATCCGGCGCTATGGACGCCACATGATCATGCCGGAATTCGGCATGGACGGGCAGCGACGGCTGAAGGCGTCGAGCGTGCTGCTGATCGGCACGGGCGGGCTGGGCAGCCCGCTGGCGCTGTATCTGGCGGCGGCGGGAATCGGGCGGCTGGGGCTGGTCGATTACGACGTGGTGGACGAGACGAATTTGCAGCGGCAGGTGATTCACGGGCAGAGCACCATCGGCGTCAGCAAGATCGAGAGCGCAGCGCGCCGCATCCGCGACATCAACCCGACGGTGCAGATCGACAAGTACGAAGTGCCGCTCACATCGGACAACGCGCTCCAGATCATGGAGCCGTATGACGTGATCATCGACGGGACGGACAACTTCCCGACGCGCTATCTGGTCAACGATGCCTGCGTTAAGCTGGGCAAGCCGAACGTCTACGGCAGCATCCTGCGCTTCGAGGGGCAGTTGAGCGTGTTCTACGCCAAAGAAGGACCATGCTATCGCTGCATGTTCCCGGAGCCGCCGCCACCCGGTCTGGTTCCAAGCTGTGCCGAAGCGGGCGTGCTGGGCGTACTGCCGGGGACGATTGGCACGATGCAGGCGACCGAAGCGATCAAGCTGATCACCGGGATCGGCGAGCTGATGGTCGGTCGGATGCTGCTGTACGACGCGCTGGACATGAGCTTCACGACGATCCGCGTGCGTAAGAACCCGAACTGCCCGGTGTGCGGCATCCCGCGAGCAGGTCGAGCTGATCGACCACGAGCAGTTCTGCAGCGTGCCAGCGCATGACCATGTGCCTGCGAAGGAAGAAGCCAACGGTCACGTGGACGACGCCAACAAGCCGATCCCCCAGATCGATGCGCTGACGCTAAAGCAGCGGATCGAAAACGGCGACGACCTGTTCCTGCTGGACGTGCGCAACCCGGAGAATGGGAGATCGCGTCGCTGGACGACGTGGCGAATGCAGACGTTCATCCCCAAGCCGCAGATTCAGATCGCGGTCGACGAGATCAAGTCGGGGCGGAAGCGCCGCGAGGACACCGTGATCGGGCGCATCCCGCGCGACCGCGAAGTGATCGTCTACTGCCGCTCCGGGGCGCGCAGCACCGACATCATCAAGAACCTGCGGTCGCTGGGCTACAACCCCGACCGGCTGGTCAACATGGCGGGCGGGATCATTAGCTGGGCGCGCAACGTCGACGAGTCGATGCCGGTGTACTAAAGTATGAGCTGGACAGTGAAGTAAGAACAAGGACGAGAAAGACGGGGCGGCGAATGAGTCGCCCCGTTTATTTGGAGGATATGATGAGCGAGCAGGACGTGATTCACGACAGCCCAGCGGGCTGGGTCAACAAGCACATCCACGATTACGTGGAAGCGACGGCAAGACCGGGCACTCATGGCGCGGCTACCCCACCCTGCTGCTGACGACGCGCGGGCGGAAATCCGGGCTGAAGCGGCGCGGCGCTGATCTACGGCAGGGACGGCGACAATTACGTGATCGTGGCGTCGCGCGGCGGGCATCCCCAACACCCGGCGTGGTATCTGAACCTCGTGGAAAATCCCGAAGTCGAGGTGCAGGTGAGGCGGAGAAATTCACGGCGGTCGCGCGGACGGCGACGCCGAAGAAAAAGCCGCGGCTGTGGGCGATGATGAACGCGGTCTACCCGCCCTACGACAGCTATCAGGAAAAGACGACGCGCGAAATCCCGGTCGTGGTGCTGGAGCGCCGGGCGTGAGGTGATGGAGGGCGAGGCGTGCCACGCGCCCCTACAGATTGGTTATGCGGGCGGGTAGACGGCTTCGAGGGCAGCGCCAGGTATTATCCGCCCACATCGTCTGGTTGTGACCGCCACTGAACTCGCGGTAGGTCACGTCGTAGCCCCTGTCGGTGAGGATAGCGTGCATCCGGCGGTTGCCGTCGAGCAGCTCTTCCAGCGCGCCGACATCCTGCCAGATTTTGAGGCGCTGGACGGGATTGGCGCGGACGTAATTGACCAGCAGCATGCCGTAGCGCGGGTCGCCAAACCAGAACGCGCCCGATTGACAGACCACCTGCCCGAAGATGTCGGCGGCGCGCAGCCCAGTGTAGAGCGCCATCAGCCCACCCATTGACGAGCCGAGGACACCATGCACACCGATCTGCTCCCCGGCGTCGATCAGGTTGAGATGCTGCGCGGCGAACGGCATCACCGCCTGGGTCAGCAAGCCGATAGTCGCCTCGTTCTGCATGTATTCACTGAAGCGGGCTTCTTTGCCGTTGTCGATCAGCGCCATCGCCAGCGGACGGATGCGCTTCCCGGCGATCAGGTTGTCGACGATGACGTTGAGATGCCCGCGAAACAGATAATCCGAGCCATCCCAGACGACCAGCAGCGGAACCGGTTCGTCAACCGGCGGGTCGTACAGGTAGATTTTGCGGTGCTGGGTGGCGGTGAGGATGCCGGTCTGAAGCCAGTGCTCGCTGACCGCGCCGCGCGCGACGCCGGGCTTGCGGCGGATCAGATCGGGCGTGACGTAGCCGGGCATGGTGAAATACTGGTTGACCAGATCGACGCCGTTGTAGACGACGCGCGGATTAAATGGATCGGGAAGCGCTCCTCGATGTCGGGGCGGGTGACGAAGCCGTACTCGACGTAGGCATCGCGGGGAAGGACAGGGTGTGCGCCCACAACCCCGGCTCGATCTCGGTGAGCGTGATGGGACTCTCGCCCCAGCCGGTGAAGTCGCCGACGAGCATCGGAACCTCGCCGTCGCCATGCCATAGGAAGGTCGCGTTACTGCCGTCGATGAGGGGGTCGATTCGCGGTGGGCACGCTCAAGCAAGGTGGGCATAAAATTAAACTCAATTAATGAAGAATATACAAGTTTTGCCGCCTTAATGCGTAATACCTTGGGTTTCACCGAGAATATTGATAGACTAAGCGTGATTGATCCGAATGGCGGTTTGGAACCATGCCCGTTCTCCTGTTAGCACATGGCGACCCAGAAAGTAAAACGCTCCTGCGCCATGCCATCGAAGCCTGATACGGACTCGGACCCCCGGCGATTGAGACGCTCAAGATCGAACTCAAGGGACGCACGCGCCCGCGTCGGTCCGGTCAGCACGTGGATGTCCCTTGAAGGAATAGCTTACTTCAAATTCCCGCTGGCAGTAGGTGGGATTATACGATCCGCCCGGTGGGTGTGGCGCTGACCAGCAAAGCCGAAGCGTTCGACGGCGGCATGCCTGCCGCAAGCGCGAGAACCGCAGCGCGGTGACGACGGTCGATGACGCCGAGCACGTGGCTTCGGTGCGGGCGCGGCTGTGGGCGATCTGCGCGCTGCTGCTGACGCCGCTGGCGGAACATTTTGTCGAGCTGAAAACGGCTGGCGAGCGCGCCCTCGACGCCATCCACACCGATACCGGAATCACGTCGCATTTGCAGCTCAACGAGGACAATACGCTCGAATTCACGTCAACCGAGTGCCTGAACCCGGCGACCGGAAAAAGACAGACTTTCTCGCTGCGGATGAGCGAGGGACAGGCGGTCGTGGGCAGATGATGATGCCGCGCAAGGTGGGCACGTTCTGGGACGACCAGCCGGACGTGGAGCTATCGGCGACGGCAGTCGTGAGCAATCCGACGGTCGACGACGCATTCTTCCGGCTGGAGCGAGATTAAAGATAGTGCTGAGTGCTGCGTTTGCGGCAAGCACGCAACGAGTGCTGAGGAAAGCAAGGACTGAGCGATCAGGATTGAGGACTGAGGAAAAGAACGCCCGCGCGGAAATACCGTGCGGGCGTTTTAGTTGCGTGATGGCGGATGCTTACTGGTAGCGCTCCGGCATGGGCTGGCGATGCACCTTGTAGACGCGGAAACCGCGCTTGACGTAGTTGTCGAGGGCGCGCGGACTGTCGAGGTTGCAGGTATGCACAGTCAGGCGGCGAATGTCGGCTTCCCACGCGCGGGCGATGCTGTGACTGAGCAGATGCTTGCCAAGACCCATCCCGGTGAAGCCGGGGCGCAAGCCGAAATACGCCAGCTCGGTCTCCCAGCCGTTGTTGACCAGCTCGACGTAGCCTGCCGGAACGTCACCCACATACAGCACGTCGACCGACGTGCCGGGTCGTGAAAGCACGGCTTCAAGGTCGGCATCGCTCATGATCAGGCGGTCACGCCAGCGCCAGTCCTCGCCGACCGAGCCGTACAGGAAGCGATAGAACGGCACGTCGGGGCTGGGCAGCGGCACGATGCGCACGCCGTCGGCAGACGCAAAAGCGGCGCGGAACTGGTCACGGCTGGTCATGTGCAGATAAGTCGTCACCAGCATGTCCGGCGCTTCGGAACGGACGGCAGCCATCGTCAAGCCCTTCAGGGATCAGGTATAATCGTCAGGCATATTGTCTGAAAAACGACCGCCGCGCTGGATAGCACATTCCGCTAAAATTCAGCGCCGGTTGATTGTCATGTTTCCACAAAAGGTTAAACCGATGGATTTCTCACTGACTGAAGAACATTTGCAGGCGCAGAAGATGGTGCGCGATTTCGCCGCCAAAGAAGTGATCCCGGTGATCGGCGAGTGGGATCGCAAGCAGGAGATGAACCCAGAATTTCTGCCGCGCATGGGCGAGCTGGGCATCCTCGGCATCTGCATCCCGGTGCGCTACGGTGGGCAGGGTTTCGACTACGTCACGCTGGGGCTGGTGTGCGAGGAACTGGAACGCGCCGACACGACGCTGCGGGTGGTGATGTCGGTGCACGCCGGGTTGAACAGCCTGTCGCTGCTGCAATGGGGCACCGAGGAGCAGAAGCAGAAGTTCCTGACGCCGCAGGCACGCGGCGAAAAGTACGCCGGGTTCTGCCTGACCGAGCCGGGCGTCGGCAGCGACGTGGTCAACATGAGCGCGACGGCGCGGCGCGTGGGCGATACTTACATCCTGAACGGCGAGAAGATGTGGATCAGCCTGGCGACGAAGGCGCACCATTTCCTGGTGGTCGCCAAAACCGACCCGGCAGCGGGACATCGAGGGATGTCGGCGTTCATCGTCACCAGCGACATGCCGGGCGTGACGAGCGGCGACATTCACGGCAAGCTGGGCGTGCGCGCCGGGTCGACCGGATGGGTGGCGATGCAGGACGTGGAAGTGCCTGCCGCCAACCGGCTAGGCGAGGAAGGCGAAGGCTTCAAGATTGCGATGGCGTCGCTGGACAACGGGCGCTATACAGTCGCCAGCGGCGCGACCGGGCTGATCCGCGCGTGCCTGGAGGACAGTCTCAAGTACGCGAAGGAGCGCAAGACATTCGGCAAGGTGATCGCCGAGCACCAGTTGATCAAGCAGAAGATCGGCTACATGCAGCAGTGGTACGAGGCGGCGCGGCTGCTGTACCTGCAGGCGGGCTGGATGAAGAACGCGGGCGAGCGCAACACGCGCGAAACCAGCCTCGCCAAGTGGTACGCGACCGATCACAGCGTGCAGGCGGCGCTGGAAGCAGTGCAGGTGCATGGGGCATACGGCTTCAGCGACGAGTACCCGGTCGAGCGGTATCTGCGCAACAGCAAGGGCGCGGTGATCTACGAGGGGACGAGCGAAATTCACCAGTTGATGCAGGCGGATTATGCGCTCGGCTATCGCTCCGACAGCCCGCTGCGCTGCGAGCTTCCGGCGTATGACGCGGCGTACTGGCAGGACGAGGCATAAGAAGAGGGAATTCAGAGGGGCGCGTGCCTGCTTTACAAGCCAAGCCACGCGCCCCTACACAATAATCGTTGATCTTAGCCGATGTCGATTAGCTCGACCTCGAAGATCAGGGTGGCGTTCGGCGGGATGACGCCCGCCGCGCCGCGCTTGCCATAGGCGAGTTCGGGCGGGATGGTGAAGCGGTATTTCGAGCCAACCGACATCAACTGCAAGCCCTCCGTCCAGCCGGCGATGACGCCGTTCAGCGGAAAACTGATCGGCTCCATGCGCTTGTAGGAGCTGTCGAACTCCTTGCCATCCGGGAATGTGCCGCGATAGTGGACGACGACCGTATCGGTCGCCTTCGGCTTCGCGCCGTCGCCCTCGATCAGGACTTCGTACTGAAGCCCGCTCGCCGTCGTGTAGACATCTGCCATCAGGTCAATCCTCTCGCTCTCAGGAACTGGCGGTCGATTCCGCCGTCGCTTCGGGTGTCGCGGCTGCGCTCTCGGTCGCTTCCGGCGTGGCGGCGACGCTTTCGGTCGCCTCGGAAGTGGGCACGGCGGTCGGCGGCGTGGTAATCGACAGCAGCTCAACTTCGAAAATCAGGGTCGCGCTCGGCGGAATGACCGGCGGATAACCATCTTCACCATACGCCAGATCGGGCGGGATGATGAAGATGTACTTCGAGCCGACCGGCATCAACTGGATGCCTTCGGTGAAGCCGGGGATAACGCGGCTGAGCGGGAACGACGACGGCGTACCGCGCGAGTAAGAACTGTCGAACTCGGTCGCGTCCGCCTGCAAAATGCCGCGATAGTTGATGGTGACGGTATCGTCAGCGGTGGGCTTGGGACCGTCGCCCTCGGTGATGACGCGGTACTGCAAGCCGCTGTCGGTCGTCTGAATGTCGGAGCCAGCAGCGCTGGTCGCCAGCGCGACCGACGTGACCATCGCCTCGGCGGCGACCTGGGTCGACGTGGCATCGAGGACGACCTGCGTCGCCTGACGGTCAGCGGCAACCTGAGTGAGCGCGTCGTTGGTGGGCGCCTGCGCCGTCTGACGCTCAGCGGTCTGCTGCGCCAGCACAGCGTTATTCTGGGTTGAGGCAACCATTGCAGCGCCCATCACCACGAGCGCCAGCACGGCAAGAATGACAATCGTCGCAGACGTGCGATCTTTGAACATAGGCATCTCCCTTTCCGGCTGCGGTAAACCGGGAAAGCATACCACATTTTGCCAGCGCTGATACAATGGGGTTCGGCGGCGGACGGGACTCCAAGTGCGACCTCACCCTCAATCCCTCTCCACGTTGTGGAGAGGGAAGCTAAGCGACGCGAACCACAGGTTCGCCACGCAGCAGGATGAGGTTGTGGTACGCTCATCATTTCCGCAAAGATCGCCTTGCCGGATACAACGACAGCAGAGGAGCGAGACGGCGTGAAAATTGTGTGCCTGGGCGACAGCCTGACGTGGGTCGGGTACGGCGGCAGCTATTACACGGAGCTGGTCAGGCTGATGCCCGAACACGAGTGGATCAACGCGGGCGTCGGCGGCAATACCGTGATCAACCTGCTGCGGCGGCTGGACGAGGACGTGCTGAGCCACCAGCCGGACGGCGTGTTCGTGATGGTCGGCGGGAACGACGCAGTCAGCTACAGCCAGCCGAAAACGCGCTCCTACTATCGACAGGCGCAGGGCATCGAGGACGGCGTGGTGACGCCGGAGCAGTTCGAGACGGCTTTCCGCGACCTGCTGACGAAATTGCAGCTTGCGCACACGCTGGTGTGGATCGGGCTGCAAACGTGCGAATACAACCCGGAGACGGTGGCGGCGCTGCGCGACCTGAACGCGCGCAGCAAGCGGATCGCGCGGTCGTTCAACATCCCGGTGCTCGACCTGATGGAGACGTTCCCGCCCGGCGACGTGCCGGAGCGCCCCCCGCTGGGAATCGAATACATCCTGACGATTGGCGCGCGCGAGAAGCGCGGCTGGAGCGATTACGAAAGCGCTCGGCAGGCGGGCGGCTTCAGCTTCACGTTCGACGGGATGCACCTGACGCCGGAATCAGCGAAACAAGTCGCCGAGCTGGTGGCGGCGTTCATTCGGAGCCATTAGCCGCTCGCCAGCAGCCCCTTCATTCATGCCACTGGATGGGCAGCGCTCGGAGCGGAATGACCGCCCAGACGCTTCGCACCAGCGAGCGCGATAACAACGAGCACAACCGCCCATGTCACGAAACGGTTGACGGTGAGATCGCCAACCGCCACAAGGGGAATGAAACCCAGAGACGTGTTGATGACGGTGTGCATCAACACAGGGATCAAGAGACTCCCGCTGCCGTTGGTCACCCACGTGAGCAGGATGCTCAAGGCAAGCGCATCGACCACAAAGAGGGGTAAAGACATCCCCTGATGATAGTTTCCCGCCATCAGGAAAGCCGGAATATGCCATCCCGCCCACACGACGCCGAGCAGTAGGCTGCTCTCCAGCGCATTGTGCTGTTGCTGCAAATGAGGCAGCGCGAATCCGCGCCATCCGATTTCCTCAGCAATACCCGCGTTGAAGAAGATGACGAGGAAATAAGGGGGGATCAGTAGGAGTGACGTAAGGGGAAAGGCGTCGTGCGGCAAGCCGAGCATATCCCCGATGATCAGCGAAACGAGCAGAATGCCCGCCGGAATCAGCACGGCGAAATACCAGATGCGATTCTTGACCCCCGGACGCAGTCTGGCGAGGAGTGCGCGAATGCCCGTCCGCCCTTCCAGCGCTGCCGTCACGATCAGCGCGGCGATCAAGGGACCATAATTGCCGAACATGGTGATGACTTCGGTGATACTGGAATTGCCGCTGAGCCAACCCTGAGAAACGGCAACGGCGGGAAAAAACAACGTCCACGAAATCACGTAGGCGAGCACGAAGAAGCTGATTGTTGGATGACTCTTCATGAGCATTTTCATGGAACCAATCCTTAGGCATGTAGCGCCAACATCCGATTATACGAGCCGCCAGTCATCGGAGCTACAGGTTTGCGGAAGGAATCATTCAGCAACTTTCGCGCGAGCGGCGCGTATAGATGAATGTATCGAATGAGCGAGTGAGAGGGAGATTTATCCAATGGGATGTGGTCGCGCGATTCTGTGCATTATCTTCCCGCCGCTGGCGGTGATCGACCGGGGCTGCGGGACGTTTCTGATCGTGCTGGTGCTGACGGCGGCAGGCTGGATTCCCGGCGCTATCGCCGCGCTGCTGATCAACTACATGGCGGCGAACAACTAGCGATAGTGCTGGGCTTGCCGCAGGCAAGCACGCAACGAGTGCTGAGTGCTGAGGAAAAACAGGACTGAGGAAAGACATGAATCCCTCTCGAACTGAGAGGGATTTTTGATTCAGGGAAATTAAACGGGCACGACATGTCGTGCCCCTACAACGGCGATTGGAAATCGTGCGGGGCAGACAGGTGGGTCTGCCCCTACATACGGTGTGGATGATAGGATTAGCTGAGGCGGACGGCGGTTCCGCTGACGGAGACCATCAGCATCGACCCCTGCCCGACTGTTTCGTAATCCAGGTCGACGCCGACGATGGCGTCCGCGCCGAGCGACTTCGCCCGCTCGACCATTTCGCCGAGCGCCGTATCCTTCGCCTCGATCAGCGATTCTTCGTATGCGCGCGAGCGCCCGCCGACGATGTCGGTGATGCCCGCCATAAAGTCGCGGATGATATTCGCGCCGAGGATAGTCTCGCCGGTGACCAAGCCCAGATATTCGCTAATCGGCTTGCCTTCCAGCGTGGGAGTTGTCGAGATGATCATGGTGATTTCCTCCTGATCTCGATACAACATCAGCATAACCGAGACGAGGGAGTGCGATAACCCAAGTAATTAGGGGAACGGACATGACATACGTATCGTTGGGACGAGGCATGGCTCACCCCTGCAGCCCCGTTCTATTCATCACACCCATTAATCGAATCGGCTTTTGATTACGCCCGCTTTGCGGTACAATTCCGGCGCAAACAGCTATTTTTTAACGGAGGCTTTTCACCTTGAGTATTGTCGTATTTACCCGAAGCACGCCGGATACCGCCGCCAAAGTCGAGGTGGACGGCAACGGCAACGTCACCTGGGGCGACGCGGCAACCGTCGTGAATCCCTGGGACGAGTACGCGCTCGAAGAGGCGATCCTTCAGGCGAAGGCGGGCGGCGGCAAGTCGGTCGTCGTCGCCATCGGCGCGGAGATGCACGGCGAAGCGCTCAAGCACAGTCTGGCGATGGGTCTGGACGAGGCGATCCGCGTGTGGGACGACCTGCTTCAGGACGCCGACCTCGCTGGCATACGCGACCGCCGCCGCCGCCGCCGTCCAGAAAATCGGCGACGTGAGTCTGGTGATCTGCGGCAAGAAAGCGTCGACGTGGGCACAGACCAGCACATCTACCAGATCGCGCGCAAGCTCGGCTGGACGATGCTGAGCTACGTCTCGAAGATCTCTGGCGGTCGACTTCGCCGCCGGGACGATCAAGGTGGAGCGGCTGCTGGAAGAAGGCAAGCAGGTCGTGACGAGCAGGCTGCCCGCCGTGATCAGCGTGATGAAGGACATCAACGAGCCGCGCTACCCGTCGTTCATCGGCATCCGCAAGGCGTCGAAAGCGGTCATCCCGGTGTGGTCGCTGGGCGACCTCGGCATTACCGCGCCGACGGTGCGGGCGCGGGTGGCAGCCTACAAGAACCTGCCGCCGCGCGACAATAAATTCGAGCTGATCGAGGGGACGCCAGCCGAGCAAGCCGCCAAGCTGGTCGACCGCCTGCTGGAGGAGAAAGTCCTATGAGCGCCGTCTATACGTGGGTTGAAGTATTCAACGGCAAGGCAATCCCGGCAAGCTGGGAAGCGCTGGCGGCGGGACGGATGCTGGCGGACGCCTTCGGCGTGCCGCTGACGGCGGTCGTGTTCGGGACGAACGCAGGCGCCGTGGCAGCGGAATCAGCGCAGTACGGCGCGAACAAGGCGCTGGTGTGCGACGACGCGACGCTGAAGGATTATCGACTGGAGCCGTATGCCGCGCTGCTCAGCAAGCTGGTGCAGGAGAACGCGCCAAAAGCGATGGTCGCGGCGGCGACGAGCCGGGGGCGCGAGCTGCTGGCGGCGTCGGCGGCGGATACCGACAGCCCGCTGCTGTCGGACGTGCTTAAGCTGAGCGTTGGCGCGAACGGGATGCTGCACGCCGAGCGGAGCGCCTATTCCGGCAAGGTACTGAGCGACGCCGACGCGATCTCCGGGGCGACGCAGTACGCGACGGTGCGGTCGCGGGCGTTCAAAGCCGCCGAGCCGAACGCAGGCGCGTCGGCAGAGGTGACGACAGTCGCACCGGCGCTGAGCGAGGATCAGATCGCCACCAAAGTCGAGGGCTTCGAGCAGGAAGCGGGTGTAGTCAACCTGACCGACGCGGCGATCATCGTGTCGGGCGGGCGCGGGATGGCAAACAACCCGAAAGAGCCGCCCGCCGGAACCGACGGCGACCCGGCGGTGTGGAAGGCGAAGGACGGCTTCGCCCACGTGATCCAGCCGCTGGCGGACGCGCTGGGCGCGGCGGTCGGCGCGAGCCGGGCGGCGGTCGACGCGGGGTATATCCCATACGCGCATCAGGTTGGACAAACGGGCAAGACGGTATCGCCCGACCTGTACATCGCCTGCGGGATTTCCGGCGCGATCCAGCACCAGGCGGGGATGCGCACCAGCAAGATCATCGTCGCCATCAACAAGGACGGTGAGTCGCCCATCTTCAAGATGGCGCGCTACGGGCTGGTCGGCGACCTGTACCAGATCGTCCCGGCGCTGACGGCAGAGGTCAAGAAGCGGCTCGGCAAGTAGATATGACAAGGGGCGCACAGCCGTGCGCCCCCTGCATTGTGTTGGATCAGGGGCGACGGTGGTCGCCCTTATTGTTCTCCGAGAAAGGCACAGTTGCCGAACAACCGCACGTAACTGTCGTAAACCCAGCCGGACTCCGGCAGCGGGTCATCGTAATACTGGTATACGACTTCCGACGAGAGAGCGATCTTCAGCCAGACGATGCCCTGAGCATCCTCGACCCGCCCTTGCACGGGCGCGTAGCGCTGAAGCTGACCGAGAAACGCGGAGTCGGTGGTGCTGTCGGCGAAAACGGGCGTGCCGTCCATACCGCTACTCCCCGCCGTGCAGATGCCTTCGGGCGGGGCGGTGCCGCTGCCGTATTCCAAGCCGCTGATACGGTTGTCCGAGATGATGCGCGTGCCGTCGGCAAAAAGCGCGACTCCAATGGGCATCCCGCCAATATGCTCCGGCACTTTCCAGCGAATGACGACGCCGTTGGCGGGATTCAGGTCGACGCCCATGAGCGACATGCCCACGTCGTAGCCGCGCCACCAGAACAGATAGACGAGCGCACCGGGCGGCGCATCATTCCAGGTGACGGGAAGCACCTCCCCGGCTTGCAGGGCGACCATACCGGCGTCGCCGTACAGGTAAGGGATGCTGACGCGACCGACGACACTCGTGTCGTCCTGCGCCGCCAGCGGGAGCGCGAAACTGACCGCCAGAATGAGTATCAGAATGGTGCGCATCGCCTCGCCTTTCGAACCTCCCCATTGTATGCCAGCGCCAGTCTCGTGACTGCGCGGCTGGCATACGGGTGGCAGTTGATTGGCGGGCGTCACTGAGACGCAGCGGCTCAGCAGTTCTGGTCGGCGTTGGCAATCGCCTGCTGGATTGCCGCGATGCGGTTTTCGGGATTCGGGTGCGTGCTGAAAAACTCCGGCTGTCCACCCGAACCCCCGGCTTCTTCCAGGATATGCATCACGTCGATCATGCCGTTCGGATCGTAGCCCGACTGAAGCATCAGGCATACGCCGAAGGTATCCGCCTGAGTTTCGTCCTCACGGCTGTATCGCATATTGACAAGCTGGGCGATCACGGCAGCCGTTCGCGCCGCATCCGCGCTGCCGGACGCGACGCCGACCGCGCCGACCAGCCCGTTGGTCAGGTCGCTCTTGGCGATCTGCTGAGCGCTGTGGCGGGCGAGGACGTGGGTGATTTCGTGGGCGAGGACGCCCGCGAGCTGATCCGGCGTTTCGAGGCGGCTGAACAACGCATCGGTGATGTACACCGGACCACCGGGCAGAGCGAGAGCATTGACGGTCTGCGGGTCTTCCAGGACGCCGAAACTGAACCGCCAGGGCGTATCGCTGGCGACGCTGTTCTGGACAATGTCAGCGCCGACGGAGTCGACCGTCTGCTGGGCGCGGGAATCGCGCAGCAGCCCGCCGAATTCCTGCTCCATGCTCGGCGCGGACTGCAAGCCGAGCGCAATCTCCTGATCGGGCGTGATGCTCACATGCTGGTTTTCGCCGACGGCCTCGTTATACTGCTGCGATCCAGATACGAGACTACGGAAATGACGGCGATGATGATGCCGATAATCAGTCGGATACCAAGCCCGCCGCCAGAAGTCGCTCTACGTTGATACATCGGTGCTCGCTCCTTCGATGGGAAGATCATACGTGTCGAGCAGCTCGTAGACGCCGCCCGCCGCCGCGCCAAAAACGACATGGCTCAGCAGAAGGACATTGTTGTTGATGGCATAGAACCGGGAAGAACAGGGTCATGGTGTAGAGGGTTGATCCCGTAGAGCGCCAACCCCAGAAGCGCCCCGCCCACGATGCCGACAACCAATCCCCAGCGATGGATGACTATCGTGATGATCAGCGTAAACACGAACGACAGGACATAGTGAACGATGACGCCGACCACGATCACGCTGGCATCCGGCAGAAAGCAGCGCACTCTCCCCCATCACCAGCGATGCCTGATAGCAGATCAGGAGCAGCGGATCCGTTTGCAGCACGGACGGCATCAAGAGAACGTTGACGAGCAGGAAAAGAGTCCCTGCCACAAGCGCGGCAACCGGCAGCGCGCGCCAGGCGACATGTTTCTGGATGGCTTGAATCACAGACGCCTCCTTGCGATAGGCTGTGCGGCGAAGCAATAGTAATTCAGATTGTAATGTCTTTTTCTCCCGACGGTTCGTATCGTCTCATATTCTTCATCACCGCATCAACACCGCATGAAAATGAGGCGCGGTGTTCAGGAGTGCCCCGGCGTGTGGTATAATTAACTGCGTACACGGGGGTGAACTAGATTCGACGTTGGAAGCTGAGACCGTGTTGCAGGCGGTGGCGCCTAACCACCATAAAATGGGCACGGCTATAAATGCCAACAACAACCAAACTGCTCTGGCTTACGCCGCCTAAGGCTAATTAGCTAGAGTGCTGGGTCATAGTAACCCAGCCGTCCGTCCCATGCGTCCTCGTCCGCGTGGATTGATGGGCGTCACTAATGACGGGGTGCTGCCGCTGCGACGCCGATAAGCAGCAGCCTAAGACCCATCGGCTAGCCGAGCGCGTACCAGGTTGGCTGGGGCTACGCTCCGCGAAAATAAACAGCCAACTATGCCTGTAGACGCATTGTTTCGAATCTTACGGACCGGCTTGGCAGAGAGCCGCACCTCCACTTTCACTGAACAGGCGACCCATGTTAGTCGTAGGTCGTTTCGTTACGGTCGCGTGCCCAATATCGGGCGAACCTAGCGCAGCGAGTCGCTTCTTTATACAATCGGTACAGGTAGACTATTTGCGCCCCATCCGACAGGAAAGATGAATCAATGGATTCGTTGATTCCGCTTGACAAAGCCTTCCCCGGCGTCAGCTTCATTCATAACAGCTCCCTGCTCCAACCGACACCATTAGCGCCCGACGGACGCCCTTCCCTCCGGCAGATTTAGCGTACCGGGTTGGCGGGACAGGCTACGAAGAGGTTTTTCCAGAATTGGCGCGGGCGTCAAGCAGCGCATTTACCCGAGCGCTTCCCCAGGGCTTCAGCTTTGAGGGCAAGCGGATTTATGAATTCGGCTGCGGTCGGGGCAGGTGCTGCGCCACTTTTACCCGGAAGCGGAGACCTGCGAATTCTGGGGCAACGACATTGACTACCGTATCGCCTGGCTGACGGAAAACCTATCGCCGCCGTTCTTCGTGTTTCAGAATACCGAACACCCTACTCTGCCCCTCGATTCAATTCATTCGATCTGATCTTCACGATTTCGGTGTTCAGCCACATCCACGTGAACTGGTCTGGTGGATGATGGAACTGCGGCGCATTCTGAAGCCGGGCGGACTCTGCTTCACATCGTTCCTGGGACCCAACATCTTCGAAAAATTCACGCTGCGACCGTATGTCGAGAACGAATACGGCTTGTTCGCCAAAAAGATTTTGCACCAGGACTGGGACAAAACGGTCGACCGTTTTCCTGTCGGCGGACTGGATCAAAACCTACTGGGGCAACCTGTTCGAGATTGATTTGATCGCGCTCGGCGGCAGTGGATTTCAGTCCATCGTCATGATGCACAAGCCAGCCGAGAGCGGAAAGCCGCTCATGCGTAGCGACGCGCCGGTCGTCAGATGGGCGTCACCCACGCGATCAATCGAATGCATCCGGGCATATCGAAGCAGTGTATCCGCCAGGAAACCCGTTAGCGGCGCGGCATCCGGGGGGCATGGAAAAGTCCCGCTGCGGGGATGGGTCGCGTTCAAAGGCGACCGTCCGGTGAAAACAGAGGTGACTATCGCCGGGCGCGAAGCCGCGACCTTATTCGCTTCAGACCTCGAACGCAAGGAAGACTCCGTGTTCCCGGAAACGCCCAGCTTCCTGTTCAATTACTCGCTCGATATTGAGGGCTTGAAGGCGGGTCGTCACGACCTGCGCATGAACTTTCTGAGTCTCAATGGCGAGTCCTACTGGCTGTCGATTCCCCTGATAGTTGAGGAACAATAACGAATGCGTCCGCAAGCATCAATCGGGTTGTTATGGGATTCCGTTTCGGAGAACATGGGCGATGAAGCCATCGGGCTGATTCTGCAGCGGATATTCGCGCGGCATCAAATTCCCGCGAGCGTCATCCATCCGTTCAAGCCTGACCTGAGCCACATCGCGTCAATGGTGGTCGGCGGCGGCGAACTGATCCGCGCGCCGGGCGATCCCTTCTACGATGCCTTTCGAGTGCGCGGCGCTCACATTCTCAATACGGTCGGCGTCGTCAACGGAACGGAAACCGAGTATCTGTCCGAATATTCACTGGTTTCCACCCGCTCCGAGGCTGATCGGGCGAAAATCGGCAGCGCGGGCGAGGTGTGCCCCTGCATTACCCTGCTCTACAAGGATTATCTGCCGCCAACGACACTGCCGGTCGACATCCCCGACAATGCGATTGGCGTCCACGTAATGCCAGCATCGGTGCCGGACCTGATCGCGCTGAAAGACCTGCTGACTGAACTGGCTCCGCAGCCGATTGTCTGGCTGCCGATCACGCATTACGCGCACGATTTGCGGGTGATGCAGACTCTCGCCAACCAGGTGCCCGGCTCCGTCGTGCTGCCAAGACTTTCGCCGGACGAGTGTTATGAGGCAATCGGAAGATTAAAGCTGCTGATCACCTCGTCCTTTCACGGCGGGCTGTTCGCTTACAGTCAGGGTATCCCGTTTCTCTGGCGCAAGCATTACCCCAAGCTCGGCTATTTCCTGCAGGATCGTCAGCGCGAGAGCGACCTGGTCGAGAGCAGCGAGCAGCTTCACGATATGCTGCCGCAGTGGTTGAACTCGCCGCCGGATTACAGCGCCCTGCGCGCGGCTGATCAGGCTCGCTGTCGGGGGTGGGTCGACCGGATGATGAGCCAGGCGGATGAGGCGCTGCGTACTCCGCCAGCCGCATCGTTCTCTGTGCCGCGCACCGATTACGAGACTTATCAGGCGAAAAGACAGCTCGACCAGCTCCAGGCGGAGTTCATTAGCGGGCAGCTCGCAGACAAATTCGCAGTCGCCGAGAGACAGCAAATCGTTCCGCAGGACGAGCCGGAAGCGAGTGAGCGTGAAGCCGCGCCAGCCGATGCAATCACCGTGCCGAAACAAAAGGACGATGTCGTCACGGAAATGGATCAGATGCTCGTGCTGGCTGCCGAGCGAGCGCTTGCTATCCGCCGCCTTGAAAAAGAAATCCGTGAGCGAGAGCGGCAGAAGCACGATGTGGAGGAACAGCAATATTCGCTGATGGAGAACAACGCGCAGCTTCGTGAGGAGCTGACCGCGCTGCAGAACACGCGAGTCGTGCGCCTTGCCCAGACCTACTGGTGGCCCTTCCGGCGCAGACTGCAACGCCCAAGAAAAGTGGCTGCCCCTACGGTCGACTCGTCCGAACTCGTCTATTCGCTTAAGACGCGACTGCCGGGCGCGCTCCAGATCGGTCGCGGGATCGCCCTGCCGGTGAGCGGCTGGTGCTATTCGCAGCGCGGGACGTTCCGGTCGCTGGCAATTATGGTGAACGACGAGGCGCATCCGGTCGTGATGCACTCGGAAGCCCAACTGGACGTGTTCAGCAGCCAGTGTCCAAACGTCGATCAATCCGGCAACAGTCTCCTGAGCGGCTTTTTTGCCGTCCTTGATTTTCCTGAGATCACCCAACAGCAGACCGTTCGCCTCAGCCTGCGCGCGCAGCTTGAGAACGGCGAAATCGTCGTTCAGCCGCTCGGCGAAATACAGCTTGTGCCGGGGTACGGCGCTCAGCCGCTCACGGTGCAGTGGCGGTCGACTTCTCAGGCGCGGGTGGCGGTCTGCATGACCACCTACAAGCCGCCGCTCGATCTCTTTACCGCGCAGATCGCATCGATCAAAGCTCAGACGCACCAGAACTGGGTGTGCATCATCAGCGATGATTCGTCGCCCATAGGGGTGCAGAACGAGATCCGAAGCGTGATCGCCGACGACGACCGATTCATCTTCATGGCGCACAACGAGCGGGTCGGCGTGTATCGCAACTTCGAGCGCTGCCTGACTTACGTCCCGGCGGATACCGATTTCGTCGCGCTGAGCGACCAGGACGACAAGTGGGATGCCGACAAGCTGGAAACACTGGCAGCGGCATTTGACGCGGAGACGCAGCTTGTGTATGCCGACATGCGTGTTGTCGACCGCGCGGGCAAGGTCCTCTCGGAGACGTTCTGGACGACCCGCAGGAACAACTACACGGACTTAGCGGCTCTGCTGTTTGCGAACACCATCACGGGAGCCGCCAGCATGTTTCGCGCATCGCTGCTGGCGGAGATGCTCCCCATGCCCGAAAAGGTGATCGACGAATATCACGATCACTGGCTGGGGTTGACCGCGCTCGTGAAGGGCAAGATCGCGTTTATCAATCGCCCGCTGCACAGCTACGTGCAGCATGATGGCAACGTGTTCGGCTACAAGCAGGAGCAGTCAGCGCCGGGACTGCTCGGAGCGGCGCTCATCATGCTGCGGGCAAGCCGCAACCGTATGAAGCTACAGGCGACCGGGCGCATGTTCCTGGGGGACGCAGTCGACTCGTACCCGATGGTGATCCATAAGATCGCATGGGCGGAGACGCTGCTGCTACGCCAGCCGAATGCGGCGGCATCCAAGCGGAATTTTCTGAAACGCATGTCCACCCTTCGCAGATCGCTGATGCCGCTCATGGTCGAAAGCCTGAGCGCGGTTATTCGACGGCGCCCATCGCTGCGGATGGAACAATACCACCTGCGCGTCGCGCTCGGAACACGGCTCTGGAATGCCTACTTCCGCAGAGAGAAACAGCGGCTGCTGATGTCGCAGCTACAGCACAGTCAGGCGGTGACGCTGGCGGCAGGCGCTCCGTCAGCGCCTCAGCCCGCCTCGTTGCCGAACCTCTCCAAGATTCAGGCGCTTCGATACGGGAATACGGACTGGATCGCGCACAACATCTCGCCGCTGACGCTAAAGCCGAGCGATAGGTA
>JAXLWE010000160.1:0-1190 GCA_046328655.1 Anaerolineae bacterium
TCCCGGTGATGATAATCCCCTCATTCTCACGCCCCGCCGCCTCAATCGCCTGGAGTGCGCCAAGCGCGGGTTGATCCCATGCCGCCCACACCGCTGAGATGTCGCCCGGATTTGGATTTGCAGTCAGGAGCGCCTCCATCTTGGCGCGCGAGTCGGCGATGCCACCGTCGGTCACGTCCGGCTCAATGAAATCGATCACTTCAATATCGGGCGTATTATCGAAGATTGCTCGTGCGACCACCCCTCGCTTCTGGACGGGGGGATAGGCGTTAAAGCCAAACATCACCACCTTGCCTACGCCGTTCAACTGGTCGACGATATAGCTCGCAGTGGTGGCTGCCATTTCATAGCCATTGCTGGTGACATTGACCAGGACTTGTGGCGCGCTGCCAGCATCCAAGCCAAAGACCGGGATATTGGCGTCGACCGCGTCCTGGAGCGCCGGAATCTGCGAGGGATCGCTGTTGATGACGATAGCGGTTACTTGCTGCGTGATGACGTCCTGTACGCGGCTGTTCACTGCCGCAGTGTCGCCCGCTGTGTCGATTACATTGACCGTCCAGCCTTTCTCCTGCGCCGCTGCCTGGAAAGCCTCGACTTCAAACTGCGTGCCGGGCTGGGCGAGATAGGGCGTGACTAGGGCGATGGTAACGGCGTCACTCTGCGCGACTGCTGCTCCTAAAACCGAACTAATCAGCACCGCCAGCAGAATCAAAAATGCCAGTTTTCGCTTCAACATCATTTTTCTCCTAAGGCAACAGTCTTCTGGCGGATTCTAGCGCATTTCGTCCGAAGCGCTAAAAAAACCAGCGGTCGAACGCTGATCGACGCGAGATCGCGCAGCGCGACGTGATCGCCAGGCTGTGTCAAGCCGGGGGTCGCGCTTCATTATCGTGTATGCAGGCATCGATCCGACGGTGGGCAACCCACTTGCCGTCTACACGCGCGAGGGCGAACGGCTGTATTTCGACGCCGGAAACAATCTTCCCGGTGTTAGTCGTCATCTACCGCGACGTTCGCCGTTACATCTTCGACCGCGTCCATCAGCGCGCCTGGCTGGCGTCCCCTGGGATTGCAATTACCCAGACGAGCCAAGCGGAAACGACGGTGATTCACGCAGGGAAGCCCGGGGCTACGCCAGAACGCCTGATGCCAGCGGAACACGCCGATCATGTTTGGACGAATGTCTG
>JAXLWE010000161.1:0-1189 GCA_046328655.1 Anaerolineae bacterium
CGATTTCGGGCAACTGGCGCAGGTGTTGGATAAACTGGTCGCCGTCCCACTCGGCGACGACGTGCTGCCAGTTGCTCAGCTCGACCAGCCCGCCGTCGTAGCTGGCGACCTGCGCCAGAATGTGCGGATAGCCCAGCTCGGAGAAGGCGTAGACGCGGTTCGCGCCGTCGAGGATGACGTACTGGTCGTCGTCCATCGGCGCGACCAGCGGCGGGTTGATCATGGTCGTCTCGGTCAGGATGCGCTGCTTGAGCGGCTCCGAGCGCTGGCTGTCGTGTTCTTCGTGCGGATGCAAATGATCGACCGGGAGAATACGCAGAAGCGGCGTGGGAACACTGCTTCGACCGTTTTCCATCATGCGGAACTGACCTGACCTGTGGCAATCACAACTCTCTGCTAAGATTAGCATACGCCCGTTCAATCAGCAACGGGAGGATCATACGATTTGTACAGGCGAATCACTGTTCAATTCAGAGGTTTTGTACATGGGTGCGCATGAGCAGGGCGCGAACGCCGTCGAGAACCGCTGGCTGACGATCCCGCGCACGCTGAGCTTCGTCCTCAACGGCGGCGACGTGCTGCTGATGAAGCGGGCGGCGCACAAGCGGGTGTTTCCCAACCGCTACAACGGCGTCGGCGGGCACATCGAGCGCGACGAAGATCCGCTGACCAGCGCGCGGCGCGAAATCAAAGAGGAGACCGGGCTGGACGTGCGCGACGTTCGGCTGCGGGCGGTTTACAATCTCGACGCGGGCGAGGTGACCGGCATCGTGCTGTTCGTGTTCACGGCGGTCAGCGACCGCCGGGATGTCACCGCCAACAGCGAGGGCACGCTCCACTGGATCGGGCGCGAGGCGGTCTATGCGCTCGATCTGGTCGAGGATTTGCCGCTGCTGCTGCCGCGCATCCTGCCGATGCCGGACGACGCCGCGCCGCTGTTCATCCACGTGAGCTACGATGCGAATGATGCGATCCAGATGCGCATCGCCGAGTGAGGAATGACTTGACCGAGACACCATCGAAACCGCGCCGGAGTCCGCTGCGGCGCGCGGGCTGCATCGTCGCGCTCGTAATCTGGTTCGGCATCCTGCTGCTGCCGTGCTTTCTGGTCGTGCTGGCGGTGCAGCAGGAGATCAGCATCCCGACGGGCGGCGCGCCGGATCAGCGGCTTCGCCTGTGGTTGATTTCG
>JAXLWE010000162.1:0-1185 GCA_046328655.1 Anaerolineae bacterium
GTCTATGTCGATGACCCCGCCCTGCCGCGCGCGTTCCTATGTCGCTATCAGCATCGCCTGTACTTCGGTGGAAGCGCGGAGCATCCGGCATTCATTCGGTCGCTGGCTGAGCTGTTCGAGCGCGACATTTATCCGCAGACGCTGGCGGGTGGCGGCTCGGCATTGGTCGCGTATTACGATGATCGGGAGAACTGGCAGGTCGAAATCGAGCCGATAGGAGAAACCCGGCTTTCGGAGCGTTATCAGCGCAGCTATTACCGGCGGACAACGCCGGTCGGCGCGTCATCGCCTGCGCTGCCGGACGGGATGACGATACAGCCGATTGACGAGACGCTTCTGAAACGAACGAGCCTGATCGGCTATGACGAGCTGGTCGAAGAACTGCAATCCGAACGGGTGTCCGCCGCCGATTTTCTGGAACGCAGCTTTGGCTTCTGCGCGCTGCTCGATGACACAATCGCCGGGATGTGCACGTCCGAATACAACAGCGGCACACGCTGCGAAGTGGGCATCAACACGATGGAGGGGTTCCGGCGCAGAGGGGTAGCGAAAGCGCTGGTCGGGCGCTTCGTCGAGACGGCGCTGGCGCGGGGCATTTGTGAGATCGGGTGGCACTGCTGGAAAGCGAATCTGGCGTCGGTGGCGACAGCGCTCGCTGCCGGATTCGAACACGTCCGGGATTACCCCGCTTACGTCCTCAGCCTGAAATGACAACAGTGAACGGGGCGTCACCATTGATGCCTCGTTCACTGTTGTGCTGAATTCCCTCAGCGGTATTCCAACTCCCCGGATTCGCCGACGACGTGGACTTTCAGGAAATTTGTCTGCCCGCCGATGCCGAACGGTACGCCCGCGATGATCACCAGCATATCCCCGGCTTCGACCAGCTTGTTGTTGGCAGCCGCCCGCACCACCACGCCGAGCATCTCGTCAATCGTGGTGAATTCGGGCACGAGCAGCGGGAACACGCCCCACACCAGCGCCATACGCCGGTAGGTCGTCTCGTTGGGTGTCACACAGATGATCGGCGTATGCGGGCGCTCTTTAGCGACTCGCCGGGTGGTGTAGCCGCTCATCGTGGACGTAACAATCGCCTTGCAGTTCAGCACCTGGGCGATCTGCGTGGTCGCCTGGCTGATCGCGTCGGAGACAGCTTCGTGTCCCTCAGCCGTTGACGCAGTGATG
>JAXLWE010000163.1:0-1184 GCA_046328655.1 Anaerolineae bacterium
TCAACATCGACTCCGTGCCGAGCGCGACGATCCTGCGCCAGCACGTCGGCGAAGGAAAATACAATCTGGTCGCGTGGTACGAGTTCGGTCTCGACCCATCGTTCCTCGCCCGCTACTTCAGCAGCACCGGCGACATGAACTGGGTGGGCTATCAGGACGCCAGTATGGACGCGCTGCTCGCCGAAGCCGTCAACCAGACCGACCCGAATGCCCGGCGCAGCCTCTACAATCAGGTGCAGCGCACGGTCATGGAGCAGGCGCTGATCGTGCCGATCCGCGATTACGTCAACCTGAACGGCAGCAGCGCGACGCTCGACGGGCTGACTTACGACGCCTACGGCTGGTTCCCGATCCTGAACAATCTGAAGGTGAAGAACTGCTGACGCAATGCGCGTGCTGCGGCGAATGATTGCGACGGTTGCGGTTCTGTGGCTGGCGGCGTCGCTGGCGTTCTTCGCGCTGCGCGTCCTGCCGGGCGACGCGCTCCAGGCTCAGCTACAGGAGAGCGGCGCGAGCGCTGAAGTCATCGCCGAGCGACGGGCGGCGCTTGGGCTGGATGATCCGCTGATCGTTCAGTACGGGCGCTTTCTGGGCGGGCTGCTGCGCGGCGACCTCGGCGTGTCGCTGCTGGACGGGCGTCCCGTGACCGAGGTGATCGCCGAGCAGTTCGTGCCGACGGCGTCGCTGGCGCTCGCCTCACTGATGATCGCGGCGGTGGCAGGCGTGGCGCTCGGCACGGTGGCGGCACTCGACTGGCGCGGGGCGAGTCTCGCTCGGCTTCTCCTCGATCTATCGCTGAGTATGCCGATCTACTGGACGGGCACGCTGGCGATCTATATCTTCGCCGTGCGGTTGGACTGGCTGTCCGGCTCAGGCTTCGTGCTGCCGACGGCGGTGCTGGGTTTCCACGCCGCCGGAGCGGTCGGGCAGGTCGTCCGCTCGGCGGTGAGCGAGACGCTGGCGTTCGACTTCGTGCGCACAGCGCGCGCCAAAGGGCTGCGCGAGCGCAGCGTGATCGTGCGCCACGTGCTGCGGGCGTCGCTGCTGCCCGGCGTCACCGTGATCGCCCTGCAAGCCGGGTTTCTGCTCGGCGGCGTGGTCATCACCGAGAGCCTGTTCGTGCGACCGGGTATCGGGCGGGTGCTGCTCAACGCCACGCTGCGCCAGGATTACCCGGTCGTGCA
>JAXLWE010000164.1:0-1178 GCA_046328655.1 Anaerolineae bacterium
TCCAATACTCGAAATTGACCATATCAGCAAGCACTATCCGGGCGTTCAGGCGCTTCAGAAAGTCAGCCTGACCGTCAACGTGGGAGAAGTCCGCGCGCTGCTCGGCAAGAACGGCGCGGGCAAATCCACCCTGATCAAGATTCTCAGCGGCGCGACCACCCCCGATGAGGGGGAAATCCGCGTCGACGGCGCGCCGGTGCACATCACCAGCCCGACGGTCGCCTCGACGATTGGCATCGGCACGGTGTATCAAGAGATGAGCCTCGTGCCGGGGTTGACCGTCGCCGAGAACATCCTATTGGGGCGCTGGCCCCTCGCCAATCGCATCGGCGTGCGCGTGATCAACCGCCGCGAGGCGCTGCGGCAGGCGCAGGCGGCGCTCGACATGATGGGCGCGTCCCTGCGCCCGAATACGCTCGTCGCTGACCTCACCGTGCCGGAGCGCCAGATCGTCGAGATCGCCAAGGCGCTGTCGTTCAAGCCGAAGGTGCTGGTGCTCGACGAGCCGACCAGCTCCCTGCCGCAAAGCGAAGTCGAGCAGCTTCTGAAGCTGGTGCGCCAGCTTGCCGCCAACGGCGTCGCCATCATCTACGTGTCGCATCGCCTGCAGGAAATTCCGCGCGTTGCCGACAGCATCACCGTGCTGCGCGAGGGGCGGCTGATCGGCACGATCCCGGTTGGCGAGGCGTCGCCCGACGTGATCGCCCGGATGATGATCGGCGAAGGCTGGAACAAGACTTTCACGCACGCATCGTCCGTCCAGTCCCGCAAAGTCCTTCTCTCGGCTGAAGACATCAATATCAAAGGACATCTGCGCGGCGTGAGCTTCGACCTGCACGAAGGCGAAGTCCTCGGCATCGCCGGGCTGCTCGGCTCCGGCAGAACCGAGCTGCTCGAATCGATTGTCGGGATGCGGAAACCGGACAGCGGAACGATTTCGATTGACGGCGAGAAGATCAGAAAGCCGCGCCCCGATTTGATGCGTACTAAGGGCGTCGGCTTGACGCCGGAAGATCGCAAGCTGACCGGTCTCGTCATGCCGCTCAGCGTCGAGCACAATCTGGTCATGTCCAGCATGAATCGCATCAGCAGCCGGGGCGTGCTATCCCCGGCGAAAAGCCGCGAGCTGGCGAAGGAGATGGTCGACAAGCTCTCGGTCGCCACGTCCGGGCTGGATA
>JAXLWE010000165.1:0-1177 GCA_046328655.1 Anaerolineae bacterium
CTGGTCATCGACGACGATCCTGAACTCCTCCAACTGGTGCGCGTGCTGCTCGCTCGGATCAACGCCGAAGCGGTGACGACCGATAACGCGACGACCGCCGCTGCGCTCCTGCGCAGTGGAGCTGCGCCCGACCTGATGATCCTCGACCTGATGCTGCCGGAAGTGAGCGGCGTCGAATTCCTGCGCCAGCTTCGCGCAGACCCGGCGTATGCACAACTGCCCGTGATTGTGCTTTCGGCGCTGGTCGACCCGGATCGCATCCGGGCGGCGCTCGAAGCGGGCGCGGATCGCTATCTAACCAAGCCGTACATCGCCAACAATCTGCTGACGGTGGTTTCTGAAATTCTGCGCGTCGGTCGGCGGCAAGAGTGAGGCGGCGATGTCCGGAGATATCTTGAGTGACGTGGAACTGACCATCCTGAGCCTGGTTGCCGAGAGTCCGCGCTACGGCACGGAGATCGAGCAGGTGATCGAGATGCGCGGGCTGCGCGAGTGGCTCACCGTCGGCTCGGCATCGATCTATTACATCCTCAACCGTCTGGAGCAGCAGGAGCTTCTGACCAGCGCGCATCAGGCGGACGGCGACGGGGCGGGACCCATCGTCTACCAGATCACCGATGCCGGGCGCGGCGTGGCGCAGACCGCCATCGCCGAGCTGCTGCGCCGCCCGCGCCCGCTGGGGCAGGGCTTCGCGCTGGGGCTGGCGAACATGGGCATCCTCAAGCCGACTCATGTCTACCAGAAGCTGGCTCAGCACCGCGACGAGCTTACCCGCCAGCTTCAGTCGGCGCAGGCGCTCTGGTCACGCCGCCAGCAGGACGAAACGCCTGCCGAGGGCACGGAGGCGCTCTATTCGCACGGCATCACCATGATGCAGGCAGAACTCGACTGGCTGACGCGCTATATCGACGAGTGGCGCGAGCATCATCCGGTCGTAGAGCGCGACGAGCGGCGCGAAGCCGACGACGACAACAAGACGCCGCTGCACCAGCGTACCGTCAGCGCCGAGCGCGACAAGCAGCTTCAGCGGGTCAAGCGCCCGAAGAAGAAGTGATCCGGTAGACGACCAGGCTCTGCTGGATATAGACCTGATCGACCGCGAACCCGGCACCGGCGAGCGCGTCCAGCCAGGGAGCGAGCGGCTCGCGCGTCGGCGCGACCAGATAGCGCGGCGCGG
>JAXLWE010000166.1:0-1161 GCA_046328655.1 Anaerolineae bacterium
ACGTTCGCTACAACGGTGTAGTCGGCTGGGTCGATGCGCGCTGGGTCTCCACACAGGGCGAAATCTACCAGGTGCCGATTCGGTAATGCCGTCCACGATTGATGAGCAATGATCCGGTAGGGGCACGGCGTGTCGTGCCCCTACACAAGTCCCACCCGATGCCCTCATGAATACCCCCTCCATTCCGTATTCGAATGACGTGCCGCGCTGGTTGCGGGCGCTGGTCGCGCGCAAGCTGGCGCTGCTGCTGGCGCTGTGCGTGGTCGTGCGCGTCGCGGCGCTGGCGGCGCTGCCGGGCATCTTCGATTTCGTCGCTACGGGCGCGATTCACGGCTCGTCGTCGTTCGATCAGTACGCGCGCAACCTGCTCTCGACCGGAGTCTACGGGCTGACGCCCGGCGTCCCCGACGCGATCCTGCCGCCCGCCTACAGCTACGCGCTGGCGGGCGTCTATGGCATTTTCGGGCGCGGCTACTGGCAGGTCGGGCTGTTCCACACGCTGCTCGACGTGCTGTCCATCGCCATGCTGTACGTCATCGGCAAGCGGCTGCTCGGCGAGTGGGTCGGGTGGCTGGCGGGCGTGTTCTACGCGGTGTATCCGTACCTCGTCTTTCAGAATCTCACGCTGATCGACACGCCGCTGTTCATCACCGAGCTGCACGCCTTCGTGCTGATCGTGCTGCTGCTGCGCGAGCGACCGACGCGCGACCGCCGGACGTGGGCGCTGGCGCTGCTCGGCGGGCTGGTGCTGGGTGTGGCGACGCTCACCCGCCCGATCCTGCTGCCGCTGGCGGCGTTGGTCGGGGTGTGGTTTCTGTTCCGGCGCTCGCTGCTCGACACGATCCTGCGGCTGCTGCCGGTCGCGGTCGTCAGCCTGCTGACGCTCGTGCCCTGGATCGTGCGCAATCAGGACGTGTACGGCGCGTTCGTGCCGATCTCGATCACGGGCGGGTCGAATTTCTACCAGGGCAACAACCCCGACGTGATCCCGTACCTGCGCGCGGGCTACGACGTGCAGTGGACGGGACCCGATCAGGAGCAGGCGAACCCCAACACGCCCGCCGCCGATCAGGAGCGGCTCCAGCTCGCGCTCGACTGGCTGCGCGCCAACCCCGGCACGATCCCGGAGCTGCTGTGGGTTAAGTTCCTGACCCACTGGAG
>JAXLWE010000167.1:0-1149 GCA_046328655.1 Anaerolineae bacterium
GCGCCCCAGCTCGGACTGGATTTCCCATTCCTTCGCGCCGTCGAATACCGGCGTAATCGCCCGGAAGCCCAGTCGATCCGCCGCCCAGCCGAGGTGGATTTCCAGCACCTGCCCGATGTTCATACGACCGGGCACGCCCAGCGGGTTCAGGATGATCTCGCACGAGCGACCGTCTGCCAGATAGGGCATGTCCTCAATCGGCACGATCTTGGAGATGACGCCCTTGTTGCCGTGACGACCTGCCATCTTGTCGCCGACCGTCAGCTTGCGCTTCTGAGCGACGCTGACGCGCACCATTTTCTCGACGCCCGCTGGGAGGTCGGGGTGTTCGTCGCGCGTGAAGGTCTTCACGTCCACGACCTTACCCTTCTCGCCGTGCGGCAGGCGCAGCGACGAGTCTTTCACTTCGCGCGCCTTCTCACCGAAGATCGCCCGCAGCAGCTTTTCTTCCGGGCTGAGTTCCTTCTCGCCCTTCGGCGTGATCTTGCCGACCAGAATGTCGTTCGGACCGACTTCCGCGCCGATGCGCACGATGCCGAACTCGTCCAGGTCTTTCAGCGCGTCCTCGCCGACGTTCGGGATGTCGTAGGTGATTTCCTCAGGACCCAGCTTGGTATCGCGCGCCTCAACCTCGTGCTTCTCGATGTGGATCGAGGTGAATTTGTCCTTGCGCAGCATGTCTTCGCTGATCAGCAGGGCGTCCTCGTAGTTGCCGCCGTTCCACGACAGGAACGCGCCGAGCACGTCGTGACCGAGCGCCAGACTGCCGAGATAGGTCGACGAGCTGTCGGCGATCACTTCGCCCTTGTTGATGTGCTGCCCCTTGACCACAATCGGGCGCTGGTCGATGCAGGTGGACTGGTTCGAGCGGTTGTACTTGCGCAGTCGATAGACGCGCTCGTCACCGCCGGTCGTGTGAACCACGATGCGGTCGCCCTGCACGCTGATCACTTCGCCCTCTACGTCCGCCACCAGCACCTGACCGCTGTCATATGCCGCCTGGCTTTCCATACCCGTCGAGACAATCGGCACGTCCGGCTGGAGCAGGGGGACTGCCTGCCGCTGCATGTTCGAACCCATCAGCGCGCGGTTGGCGTCGTCGTGTTCTAGGAACGGAATGAGCGCGGCGCTGATGCCCACGATCTGGCG
>JAXLWE010000168.1:0-1147 GCA_046328655.1 Anaerolineae bacterium
CGAGAACACGCCCGCCGAAAACGGCAGCAGCGCCACCGCCATCATGAAAAAGATGTTGATCCACAGCAGCGAGCGGTCGGCGCGCCGGATGTAGAAATACTGGTTGTGATGCCCGACCCAGAACACACCCAGAATCACGAAGGTGATCACATAGCTGAGCAGGTTCGGGGCGAGCAGCGATAGGGCGTGCAGCAGTCCAAGCTGGTCGACCTGCTCCTGCACCGGCACGCGGATGTCGAACACCAGCACCGTCATGACGATGGCGAACACGCCGTCGGTGAGCGTCTCGATGCGCGCGGTCGTGATCGCCGATGACATGCGTCGGACTTCGCCAGTTACTGTCGGATCCGGTTGAGTCATGATCTAGTCTTTACGCTGATGGAGAATCGCCACGCTAAGTGTATACTGCCGCCATTCGCCTCGCCACAGACAGACAAAGTGTACGAATTTTGTGTTGTTTTTTCAGACATAGTGTAGAATACGAAAAAATCGCATAGACCAATTCCAGAGAGAAGATCATGATCATCGGTATCCCGAAGGAAATCAAGGACAACGAATACCGCGTGTCACTGCCGCCCGGCGGCGTCCGCGAGCTGGTTCGCCGCAGCCATTCAGTCGTCGTCGAGCACGACGCCGGGGCGGGCAGCGGCTTCACCGATAACGAGTACGTCCAGGCGGGCGCGACTATCGCCCACACCGCCGAGGAAGTCTGGCAGCGCGCCAACATGGTCGTCAAGGTGAAGGAGCCGCTGCCGTCGGAATATCCGTTTCTGCGCGAAGACCTGATCCTGTTCACGTACCTGCACCTTGCCGCCAGCGAGGAATTGACGCGCGGGCTGGTCGACAGCGGCGTGACCGGCATCGCCTACGAGACGGTTGAACTTGCCAACGGGCATCTGCCGCTGCTCCAGCCGATGAGCGAGGTCGCCGGTCGCATGGCGACGCAGATCGCGGCGCAGTATCTCGAAAAGCCGGAAGGCGGGCGCGGCATCCTGATGGGCGGCGTGCCCGGCGTGCGCCCGGCGCACGTGGTGATCCTCGGCGCGGGTACGGTCGGAACCAACGCCGCGCAGATCGCGCTGGGCATGGGCGCAGAAGTGACCCTGCTGGACATCAACACCGAGCGCCTGCGCTATCTGGACGAAGT
>JAXLWE010000169.1:0-1147 GCA_046328655.1 Anaerolineae bacterium
TTCCAGTAGGTCAGTCTCACCGTAGCGGCGGTCGTAGCGGGGCTTTCTTCCGTTCGCAGGCTTGGCGCTCTCCGAGACGACCGGGACATCCGTCAGTGATGTGCCGCATGTGCTGCACAGCGTGGCGTTTTTGTGCGCGTGCGTGCCGCAAATCGGGCAGATTTTGTAGCCTTGAGACAACCGCAGTTCCTCGACAGAACGATCAAGCCTGCGCCATTATACCGCTTGGATGCACCCGTCTGCGAGGGCAAGGCACATTTGCTATAATCGATACTTGTCGGTTGATTGCTGGAGATCGGTCGCCGTGAATCCGACCAAGAAGCTCATCGCCTATCACATTGCCCGGCTGAAGGATAGGAATGTGCAGGTGCGCCTGAGTACGATTCAGGAGCTGGCCGATCTGGGCGATCTGGACGCCCTCAACGCCTTGCAGGAGACCTACCGCACCGACCCAGACATGACGGTACGCAGGGCAGCGCAGGAAGCTGGACGCGCCATCTTCCTGCGCAATCAGCAGCAGCAATCCTCGTAGTCGGACGAAAACGTGAGGGGCACAGGTGCAATCTAAGGTTGCCTTGCCGTGCCCCTGATGAATCCCGCTCAGCCGTTCCTGCCGTCGCACAAGCTCGTCAGCCGCTCCGCGATCTGCTCGGCGCTCGCCTGCAAGCTGGCATGGCGTGCGCGCTCGCGTTCGACCACTTCCGGACGGGCGCGGGTGACGAACTGCTCATTGCCCAACTGTGCCTGAACGCGCGCGATCTGCTCCAGCAGCTTGTCGCGCTCCTTGCTCAACCGCTCGCATTCCGCCGCCACGTCCATGAAATCCGCCAGCGGCAGATACACGGTCACGTCGCCGACGATCACCGACGCGGCATGTTCCGGCGCGGCGTCGTCCGCCGAAAGCAGGTGGATCGTCGCCACATTGCACAGCCGCGCGAACAGGTAATCGTGCGTCTGGAACAGCGCCCGGCGGCTGCCGGGCATGATCAGCGCCGTGATCCTGCGCCCCGGCTCGACGTTGTATTCCTCGCGCACGTTGCGGATGCCGCGCACCAGCTCAATCAGCAGGCTCGTCTCGGTTTCCGCCTGTTCGTCGATATACGACTCGTCCGCCGTCGCCCACCCCGACACGATCAGCGGCTTGCCA
>JAXLWE010000017.1:0-96923 GCA_046328655.1 Anaerolineae bacterium
AATCTGGACGTAGGCGTAGCCGCTGTCGAGCAGCTTGTACTCGACGGGCAGCTCGAACCCGGTCGACGCGCCTTCTGGCGCGAGCGAGGAATAGGCGAAATTCCAGCTATCGAACTCGCTGACGCTGGTGAGGTCTGCCTTCAGCCTGCTCGTGGAGCCGGGGTTGGTGTAGACCAGCGTCACCCGCGATCCGACCGGCGAGCGCACCAGGAACAGAAGCTGATTCAGCGTGCGGTTGAAATCCGCGCTGATGGGCGATGTCCAGGGCACGACCTGGCTCACCGCCTGCATGATCGGCTCGCCGTTGAACTGGCTGATCTCCGCGCCCAGCTCGATCCCGGCTTGATCCGCCGGACCACCCGGCACAACGTAGTTGACGATCACCCGACCGTCGTCAAGCTGGCGGATCGCCATCCCCAGCCCGCCGCTGATGTCGTTGATAAAGTCGTTGCGCAGGTAGCTGGTCGCGCTCCAGCCGATGTGCCCGTCCGGGATCGCCCACGAGAAATCGCGCAGCGCCAGAAAATACTCGTGCTGATCGCGGTCTCTATCAGCCTTCTCGAAGCGCGGCAGGAATTCCGCCAGCAGCGCGTCCCAGTCGACGTTTTTGTATTCGGTGAAGGCGTATTCGTCGCGCATCTGAGCGACCAGCCCCTTGAAGCCGTCGGCGTAGCTCATCTGCGAATAGTCGTCTAGCTGCGATGCTTCGCCTTCGATCAGGTCGATGTTCGCCACGTGCGAGCGGTCGAACGTGAACGGATCGGTGTCCATATCGACGACCGTGTAGCCCTGCGGCAGCCGCACCGCCGGGTCGTCGCTGGTGAACAGCTTGCCGTCCGCGCCGAAGCCTGAGGGGAAGCCCTGCTGATCATCCGGCGCGTAGACCACGTACTTGCCGCCGATCACTTCGCCCACCTGCGACGGATCGGGGCTGGTCGCCATCGAAGCATAGGCGCTCGAATAGCCGTAGCCGTACAGGTCGCGCGCTTCCAGATATGGGTCACCCCACACGTTTTCCCAGTAGGCGACGCCGTACACCTGCACGCCCTGATTGGTTTCGCCGTTGTTGTCCACGTCGCTGTACGGACCGTTCGGCACTTCGGGCAGCGTCAGCGTGTAGCTCACTGGCGAGGAATAGAAATCGGACGTGATCTGCCCCAGCACCTGCGATTCGACCGGGATCACGCCGTGCACGTTCCGGTCGACAAAGTTAGCTTCACTTTCCAGGATGATCAGCGGCTCGCTGCTGCCGTCGGTGAACAGCAGGTTAGTGTAGGTCAGCGTCCCCTCGATCAGGACGGGACCCCCTTCGTCGTTGACGATAGTGGCGGCGGGCAGCGAATCCTGCGCGCTGACCGCGCTGACGCCCAGGATAAGACAGATGAGAAGGATGAGCCTGAATCGCATGGGTTTTTCTTTCCGTTACTGAACAAGCATCAATCACACTGGCATTATAGTGTCTCCGCGTCCGATCAAATGAGGTTGCTCATGCACATCTCATGAACCGGCGCGGCTGATCTTTATGTCGAGAAGTGGCGCTCACAGGGGTCGCATTTCCGGCGTGAGGATTGACGAATCGTGACGGCGAGCCGCGAATAATGCGGGGAGGGGCAATGCCTCGCCCGAGATGATCCGGCGCTGCTAAGGGGTGAGCCGTCGCGCCCTAGCGCCGCCCGACCGTCTGTTCCAGCGAGGTGAGCAGCTTGGAGTTCTTGGTGACTTCCTGAAGCAGATTGCGGCGATTAGTAGGGACGCGCGGCTTGTGCGCCTGCTCCCACACCTCGTCGGCGATCTCCCAGACGGCATTCGGTCGCCCGATGCGTCGCGCGTTCTCCGAGCGACGGCGCAAGCTCTCGCTGCCTTCGCTCAGCCACGACTGGGCGGCGTCGGCGACTTCGCGCGGGCTGGGCGCGAACACGCCCGCACCGTTGGTCAGCACGTATTCGACGTTGCCGGTTTCCTGTCCGGGGATGGCGTCGTAGAGGATCATCGGCAGCCCGGCGATGCACGCCTCGCAGATCGTGGCGGGACCCGCCTTGCTCACCAGCACGTCCGCCGCGCTCATCAGGCGCGGCATGTCGTTGACGAAGCCGTAGATGTGCGTCGGCTGGTTCCAGTGGCTGTTCTCCAGCTTGGCTTTGAGCGTCTTGTTGCGACCGGAGATGATCACGAGCTGGCAGTTCAGGTGACGGCTGTTGATGGCGCGGGCGGTTTTATACATCGGACCCATGCCCTCGCCGCCGCCGACGATCAGCAGTGTCGGCAGATGGGGATCCCAGCCGAGCGAGCGCCGCGCTTCGTGTTTGCTCGGCAGCCCCTCGGAAAAGCGTGGATGCACCGGCAAGCCGGTCACGCGCATCGTTTCGGCGTCCAGCCCGGCGCTCAGCCCGCGCTCGTAGGCGGGCAGCGTCGGCGTGAGCGTCCGGTCGGCGCGGCGGTCGTACCAGAACATGTGCGTCGAAACCAGATCGGTGACCACGACGACGAACGGCGGGCGCGTTTCGCCGACGGCGTTGAGCGCCTGCGCCGCCAGATGCGTCAGCACCGAATGGACGCACACGACCACGTCGGCCGGATGCTCGCGCACCATGCGCTTGATGCGTCCTTCGATGGTGACGTACATGCCCTGCGAGATGGCTTTCGCCCGGCGGCGCGTGTTCGAGAGCTTGTAGCCCATGCCCCACGACGACTTGCCGTGATTGATCAGCCAGGGATAAAACTCCGGCATGTAGTTCCAGGGAAACGAGGAATAACTCTTGAAAACGTCGACCAGCTCGACTTCCACTCTGGAGCCATATCGCTGCTTCAGAGCTTCGCCGATTGCCTCCGCAGCCGCGCGATGTCCGCCGCCGGTATCGGACATGAGGAACAGGACGCGCTTGGTCAACTTGGACTCTCCTTCTTCGACGAGAGAATGTGCTTCAATCGCCGCGAAAACTCGCTTCGGGTCAGCATCACCCGGCGTCCGCACCCGGCGCAGCGCAGCCCAATATCAGCGCCGACACGATAGACCGTCCACTCCATGCTGCCGCACGGATGCGCCTTTCGCAACTGGACGCGGTCGCCGACTTCGATATCCATCAATTCTCGCAGACGCCATTACAGGCTAATGATAACATCGATTACGCCGCCGTTCTACAAACGTGTATGTTATAATGAGCGCCGTTGTTTCCACACGATTACGGAGTCTCCTGTGCTGTTCGGCAACCTCTCCATTCAGGAAATGCTCACCCGTGCGATTGTCCTGCTGATCGCCATGACGATCCACGAATTCGCGCACAACTACGTTGCCTGGCGCATGGGCGACCCCGAACCGGCGCGCCAGGGGCGGCTGACGCTCAACCCGCTGGTGCATATCAACTGGATCGGCTGGCTCATGTTCGTCCTGATCGGCTTCGGCATCCTCGGCTCCGCACCGATTTCGCCGTACCGCATGCCGCAGGATAATCGCCGCTGGCGCTGGCTGGCGGCGGTCGCTGCCGGACCGCTCTCCAACCTGCTGCTGGCGATCATTTCCGCCATCATCCTGCGCATCATCGGCTTTCAGACGCTCGCCCAACTGCCGGACATCGTCCAGAGCATCCTGCTCGGCATGGTGCTGTGGAACGTCCTGCTGTTCGTCTTTAACCTCATCCCGCTCTTTCCGATTGACGGCTGGCACATCGTCCTGGCGCTGCTCCCGCCCGACCTGGCAACGACCTGGCAGCGTCACGCCCAGACGACCCAGATCATCTTCATCGGCTTGATCCTGCTGTCGTTCCTGCCGCTGCGCGGCATCCCCGATATTCTGGGGCTGCTCATCAGCCAGCCGACGTACCAGATATACACGCTCCTGCTCGGCTTCTGACCGGCGATGGCGATCCATCGTCTGCGCCAGGGCTTACGGGCGCTGTTCGCCTTCGCCCGTCCCGTCGATCTCGACCTCGCTGCGCGCTACCTGACGCCGCAGCAGGTGGGGCTGTTCCGGTCGATGCGCCGGAGCGAGCAGCTTCACAGCCTGAACGTCCTGCGCAGTGTACTGGCGCAGGGCGATCCGTCGTTCGACGGCGTGCGGCCCGATCTGGCGGTCGCCGCGCTGCTGCACGACGTGGGCAAGAGCCGCTATCCGCTCGCCGTGTGGCAGAAAACGGTCGCCGTGCTGGTGCGCGCCTTCGCGCCCGACCTGTTTCGCCGCCTCAGCCAGCGCGACCCATCCGATTTTCTGGCGCGCCCGTTCGTCGTCGCCGTCCGGCATCCGGCGTGGAGCGCGGACCTGCTCGCGCAGGCGGGCGCGTCCGACGCCGCCATCTGGCTGGTTGCGCATCATCAGGACGCGCCGCAGCCGGGAGACGAACGCTCCCACCTGTTAAAACGCCTTCAGTCCGCCGACGATGCGAATTAGGTCAACGGTGAGTGTATAATTGGGCAGAAATTGACAGGGTAGAAAACAATGGCAGCGACAATCAAAGTAGGCATTCTCGGACTGGGGCGCATCGGCGCGTCGGTCGCGCTGGCGCTCAAGCGCTACAACGCGCGCAAGGACGCCCGCCAGCAGTTCGACCTGACCGGCTACGCCGCCGACAATTTGCAGGCGATGGCGATCAAGTCGATGAGTCTGGTCGACCACACCGCCCGCAATCTGGTCGATGCGGCGTCGGACAAGGATATTGTCGTGCTGGCGATGCCGTACCGCGACGCGCAGGCGACGTATCAGACGATTGGTAAGGACTTGCGCGCTGGCGCGGTGCTGCTCGATCTGTCCCCGCTCAAGCTGCCGTCGCAGGGGTGGGCGGAGAAATACCTGTCCGACGAGGCTTACATGGTCGGCGTCACGCCCGTGCTGAACGCCAAATATCTGTTTGACGGCTTGGACGACCCCGAACACGCCGCCGCCGATCTGTTCGATGGCGGCACGCTGCTGCTGCTGCCCAGCCCCAAATGCGCCCGCGACGCCGTCGAGCTGGCGTCGGATTTCGGCGAGCTGCTGGGCATGACGCCGCGCTTCGGCGACCCGGTCGAGCACGATGTGGAGCGCCGCGACCGAGGCTTGCCCGCCGCGCTCGGTCTGGCGGCATTTTACGCGCTCCAGCGGCGCGGTAGCTGGGACGATGTCCGGCGCGTCGGCAATCCGTCGTTCGGTCGCCTGACTCACCACCTGTACGATCACCACCCCGACGACCTGCGCGACCTGATGCTCAACAACCGCGATAACCTTGTGCGCCAGATCGACGCGACCGTCGAGACACTTCAGAATCTGCGCGGGCTGCTCGCCGGTAACGACCGCGCGGCGCTCGAAGAAATGCTCATCCAGACGATGGACGCTTATGCGACCTGGGTTCTCCATCGCCGCGAAGGTCGCTGGGACAAAACCGAGTCGACCAACCAGCCGTCGCCCGGTGAACTGCTCATGAATGGGATGTTCGGCAGCGCGCTCACCAAGCGCCTCAAGCGCGACAAGCCCGACGACGAGGAATAACATCTCCCGAATAAATCATTTGTAGGGGCGCAGCACGCTGCGCCCCTACGCTCTCCTTGCCATTTGCCTGGACCAGTTTCGATCTGCAATTAGCGCGTTTTTCGGCTAAAATATAGAACAATGTGCAAATGGAGTGCCGAATGATAACGCCCATTCTGCGTGTCCTCGACATCGACCTGAGCCTGGCGTTCTACACGCGCGTGCTCGGCTTTCGCGGGGAAGGCGGCTTACCCGGTCTCGACGGCAAGACCGCCTACGCCGAAGCCTATCTCGGCGACGCCCGGGTCATGTTCGCCCGACCCGCGCCCAGCCGCAGCGGTGATACCCGCGTCGGCGGTGTCGAGCTGTATCTCGTGCTGCCGGAAAGCCGCGACCTCGACGCTTTCTACACTCACCTGATCGCCCGCGAAGTCTGCATCGTCGAGCCGATGCACGCCGAGCTTTGGGGCGACCGTGCTTTCACCGTCCGCGACCTCGATGGCAACCGCCTGACCTTCGCCCAGCCGATGCGTTATCCGGTCGCGCTGCCTGCGTCCACTCTCGAACACGTCGCGTGATTCCGTCGTAGGATTGCAGATAATGCCGACTGTATTCCCCCTCTCCCCGCTTGCGTAATCCAACCGCAGGTTGGACGAGAAGGGGTAGGGGATGAGGGGGCGCTTACCAGTCCATTTGAATAATTTCTACTGGTTTTGCCGAACCTGGGTTATACTTGCGCCCGTCCTCTGCACACGGAGTTGGCTCGGATATGCTCATCAAAGAACTTTCGGAAGCGGTCGGCGTCTCCGGCAGCGAAGATGCCGTTCGCAAGGTCGTCATCCCGGCGATTCAGGATCACGTCACCGACATCCGTATCAACGCCCTCGGCGGCGTGACGGCGCTCAAGGCGGGCACCGGCAATCCCCGCCTGCGGGTGATGATCGCCGCGCACATGGACGAGATCGGCTTCATGGTGCGCGGCTTCGACGGTGACGGCTTGATCCGCTTCAGCGCCATCGGCGGCGTGGACGAGCGCATCCTGCCCGGTCTGCGCGTGCGCATCGGCGACGTGTCCGGCGTGATCATCTGGACGCCGATCCACCTGAACCATGAGCAGACCGCCGTCAAGCTCGCCAACCTGCGCATCGACATCGGCGCGAGCAGCAAGGACGAGGCGGCGGGCAAGGTCAAGCCCGGCGACCGCGTGGCTTTCGACAGCCGCTTTATGGAGATCGGCGACAAAATGCTGCGCGGCAAGTCGTTCGACGACCGCGTCGGCTGCTCGCTGCTGATCGATGTGCTTCAGAGCGCTCCGTATCCGGTCGACGTGCTGGCGGCGTTCACGGTGCAGGAGGAGATCGGGGTGCGCGGCGCGCAGGTGGCAGCGCAGACGCTCAGCCCCGACGTGGCGTTCGTCCTCGAAGGCACGACCGCCAACGATCTGCCCAATCCGCTTGCCGACCCGGACGAGCCGGACGACATCAACCCGACCTGCCGCTTGCAGGGCGGTCCGGCGCTGACGGTGATGGATCGCAGCATGATCACCAACCCGCGCCTGCTGGCGTTCTGCGCCAGACGGCGGACGCCGAGGCATCCGTATCAGCTCAAAACCGAGCTGGGCGGCGGCACCGACGGCGGCGCAGATCCACCGCGCTAATGCTGGCGTCCCGACCGCCGTGATCTCGATGCCGTGCCGCTACATCCACAGCCCGACGGCGTACCTGCACCGCGACGACTACGACAACACGCTGCGGCTGATCAAAGCCGCGCTCAACCGGATTACGCCGGAAGCATTACGCTAAAACGATTTTGTAGGGGCAGACCTGTGTGTCTGCCCGTTTTGGGCGCGCACGCAGGCGCCTACGAACAAACGAGGAGCGCACATTGTGAACGAACTGATCAAGAAGCTGGTCGAAGCCTGGGGACCCTCCGGCTACGAACACCGCGTCCGCGAGATTATCCGCGCCGAAGCCGAACCCTACGCCGATGAGATCACCGTCGATCCGCTCGGCAACATGATCTGCCGCGTGGGGCAGGGTGGCACGAAGATCATGGTCGCCGCCCACATGGACGAGATCGGCGTCATGGCGACCTTCGCCGAGCCGAACAGCGGCTATCTGCGCTTTTCCGCCATCGGCGGCTTGATCAACACTACGCTTCTGGGCAACCGCGTCTACTTCGAGGATGGCACGCTCGGCGTGATCGGCGCGCACGATTACTTCGGCAGCGGGCGCACCAACGCTCCCGATCTGGCGAACTTTTTCATCGACGTGAGCACCGGCGACGGCAACGGTGCCTTCCAGCCGGGCGTCCCGGCGGCGTTCTGGCGTCCGCTGGAGCAGCGCGGCACGCGCCTGATCGCCAAGTCGATGGACGACCGCATCGGCTGCGTCGTCGCGCTGGAAGCGATGCGTCGCCTCAATAAACAAACGCCCAACGAGGTCTACTTCGTGTTCACGGTGCAGGAAGAAGTCGGTCTGCGCGGCGCGCGCCCGGCAGCCTATGGTATTAACCCCGACATCGGTATCGCCCTCGACGTGACCAGCACCGGCGACATGGTGAAAAATCCCAAGATGGCGGTCAGGCTCGGCAACGTGCGGCGATCAAAGTCCACGACACCGGGCTGGTCGTCCCGCCTGCTGTCCGCGACTGGATGGTGAACCGCGCCGAAGCCGACGGTGTTGCTTATCAACTCGAGCTGCTGACGATGGGCACGACCGACGCTTCCGGCATCCAGCTTGCGCGGGCGGGCGTCCCCAGCGGCTGCATCTCGATCCCGTGCCGCTACGTCCACACCAACAGCGAGACGGTCGACACGCGCGACGTGGAAGCCTGCATCGCCCTGCTGACCGGACTGGTGGCGAACCCGGCGGCGCTGTAGCCGCCCGATTCAGGCTGTTTTTGTCGGTGGCGTGAGCCTGAATGAGTGTTTTCTTTACGAATTTCAGGCTGGTTAGAATATCTTCACTTGTCTGTAAGCTGGCAGTGTGCTTCACTTGAAGCGTGAACCGAGTGTACCAGACGGCTGAGCCATGACTGAAACCACCCAGCGCCCGACTCTTGAGGATTTTGAGCTTCTGGCTGAAATCTCGCAGATGCTCACGCTGCTCGATCAGGATCGCGTGTTGGAACGGGTCATCGAGCTGATGGCGACCGCCGTCGGCGCGAGCAAGGTCAGCCTGATCCTGCGCCCGGAATACGTCGAGGACTGGCGGCAGATTTTCGTCAAGCATCTGTCCAGCGAGTATCCGGAGGACGATACCGAGCAGCCGCGCTCGATCCATTTCGCCCAGCGCGTGCTGGACAAGGGGCTGGCGGGCTGGGTTTTCCGGCACAAGCAGGCGGCAATCGTCTACGACACGCAGCAGGACGAGCGCTGGTACATTTTCCCGGACAGCAATTCGAACGCTCGCTCGGTGCTGTGCGTGCCGTTCCTGTACAACGGCGAAGTCCTCGCCGTGTTGACCATGCTCCACCCGGAGCCGAATCACTTCACGGATTATCATCTGCGCCTGATGACTATCGTCGCTAACCAGGCGACCGTCGCCGTGCGCAACGCCCAGTTGTTCAACCAGATGCTCCAGCAGCAGCAGCAGTTGGAGACGATCCTTCACGCCATCCCCGACTACCTGTTCGTGCTGGATCAGCAGGGCAAGATTCTGCTGCTCAACGATTCGTCGGCGCACCTGCTCAACGGCGGCGCGTCGTCGGGCGTCATCGGGCAGCCGCTCACCAGCTTCGTCCACGTCGACGGCATGTTCAACAGCATCGTCACGGCGCTGGAGAAGCCGCTCCAGAACGGGCAAACCTGGTCGTTCGAAACCCGCTCCGAGCGCCAGCGCCGCGATTATCTGGCGACGGTCTCGGCGTGGCAGCACCCGGCAACCGATATGTCCGGGCACATGATCATCCTGCGCGATATCACAACTATGCGCGACCTGAACCGCTTCAAGGATGAGATGCTCAAGATGGCGTCGCACGACCTGCGCAGCCCGCTGGCGCTGATCGTCGGCTATTGCAGCCTGATCGCGCTCGACACGCCCGAAGAATCGGCAACGCACGAATATCTGGACGCCATTCAGCGCGCCACCGAGCGGATGCAGGGCTTGCTCGACGACCTGCTGCGCGTCGAGCAGATTCGAAAGTCGCCGCTGGAGCTGCACCAGAGAGTCGATTTCCTGAGGCTGGCTGAGACGGCGGTCGAAAACACCCGCCCGGCGGCGGTGCAGAAGCATCACCGGCTGGAAACGGAATTCTGGCTCAAGGACGCGCCGCTGGTGACGCTCAACCCGGTGCTGATCCGCGAGGCAATCGAAAACCTGATCAGCAACGCCATCAAATACACACCGGACGGCGGGCGCATCTGCGTGCGCGCCTTCATTCAGGACGACCAGCTTCACTTCAACGTCGAGGACAACGGCATCGGCATCCCCAAAGAGCATCTGCCGCGCATCTTCGAGACGTTCTACCGTGCCAAGCAAGCCGGATCGGAAGGGATTGAGGGGCGCGGGCTGGGCTTGAGCCTCGTCAAGACGATCATTGAGCGGCACGGCGGCGAAGTGTGGATCGAAAGCGAGCAGGGCAGCGGCAGCCGCTTCGGGTTCTGGATTCCAATCAAGTAGGAATTCTACGGGCAAACTGAGGATGATTTGCGTAGGGGCGCACGGCTGTGCGCCCTTATTTAGTTACGCATTTTCCAGCAGCGAATAGGCGTTCGCGGCGTAATCCTGCGCCGTGCCGCCCACCGCCGCCTGCTTGATCGCCTCCGGCACGACCGGGCGCTCGTCCTCGATGCGCTCCATCAGCCGCCGCAGGTCGCGGTCAGCCGGGTCGAACTTCATCGCCGCCTGCACCAGCATCTCGGTGATGTCCAGATGGCGCTGGCTTTCGACCAGCAGCCGACCGAGGTCGACGGTCGTGCTGACGATATTCTCGCGGTTGCTGCTCTCGTAGGCGAGGTGCAGCGCCTGTCGATAGCGCAGCACCGCCTGTCCTAACTCGTGTGCCTGCACCGCCGCGTAGCCGAGGTCGCTCAGCCGCAGCATTTCTTCCTCGCGGTCCTGCTGCTCGCGGGCGATGTACAGCGCCGAGGTGTAGAACTTGATCGCCTCGTTCCAGTGACCGGATTCGCCGGATGCCGTCCCCAGCCCGGCGAGCGTCTTGCCCTCGTAGTCGCGCCGCCCCTGCTCGCGGAACAGCGTCAGCGCTTCTTCCACGACTGGATCGCCGCCGCCGGATCGCCGCCGTCAAGTTGAGCGAAGCCGAGCTTGTACAGCCCCAGCGCGATATTCGGCTTGTCGTTGGCGGTGCGCGCCGGGTCGAGCGCTTCGATGCGTAGAGCGTCGATGGCTTCTTCGGTTTCGCCCAACTGCTGCCGGGCGTCGCCGAGGATCGTCAGCAAGCTGGTGTGGCTGGTGTCGCTGCCGAGTTCTTCTGCCAGCTTGACGCCGCGCGTCGCGTGCCAGGACAGCACCTGCGAGTTGTCGGTTTTTGCCGTCAGGCTCGCCAGCGCTTCGAGCGTCGCCAGCAGCCCGCCGGAGTCATTCACGGCTTCATGCACGCTCAGCGCGTCGAGGTAGCTCGAAATCGCCTCGTTATCCTGCCCGCGCGCCGTACCTGTTCCTCGCCAAACACGACTGAGCGCTTCCGCCTGCTCTCGACGGTTTCCCATGAAACCGCGCCTGTACCGCCGCCGCCCGCAGCCGCGCTGCACTTCGTCAGTCGGCGCGGGCGCGGCGACCGGCTCGCTTCTCCTCGACTTCTTCGCTCTCTTCTTCGGCGTCCAGCACCGCTTCAACGTCGTCGGCTTCTTCCGCTTCCTCTTCGGCGGCGGCATGCCGGAACGGCCACGCTTCAGCTCGAATTCGCCTTCTTCCTCTTCCTCCCAGTCGTCGAACTCGTCCACCGCTTCGTCGAGGATGTCCTCGATGTCCTCATCTTCGTCGTCGGCTTCGGGGGCGGTCACCGGGGCGGGTTCTTCCGCTTCTTCCTCGGCGGCAGGGGCGGGCGTCGCCGCCGCTGGCGCGTCGCCGTAAGCCGGGAACGCGCTCGTCGAGCTGGCAGCGAGGCGGCGCATCAGCAGCAGCTCGTAGACGTAGCCGCGCCCGCTGACGAAATCGCCCGCCTGCATCAGCCCGACCGTCAGCCGGTTGGCGACATCGCGGTCGCCCTGGTCGGCAGACCAGCGCGCGGCGGCGAGAGTTGTCCATCTCGGCAGCCAAACGCTCCGGTGAGGCGCTAAAACGCCCGGCATACGCCAGCACGGCGTCGCGCACGCGGTTTTGCAGACCTTCCAGCCGCCCGGAGCCGCGCAGCCACGTCTGGGCGAAGGTGTAGGTGATCGGGTGCAGGCGGAAGTACGGTCTGCCGTAGCGCTGGAAGCGGTCGACCAGATGCTGCTGCACCAGCAGGTTGAGCGCCTGCGTGATCGTGTCCTCCGGCTGGTTGGCGATCAGGCTGAACAGTTCTGCCGACGCCTCGCCCCGGAAGGTCGCGCCCATCAGCAGCAGAAGCCCTTGCAGCGGGTTCGTCAGCCCGCTGAAGCTGGCGGTCAGCGCCAGCAGCGACGGGGCGATGCCGGGGCGCTTGGGCAGCGCGGCGAGAAATTCCTCGGCGTGTCTGCTGGGGCGTGGATCGCTCCGGCGGCGGCGATGGCGACCGCGAACGGGATGTTGTCGAGCGCCGCCAGCAGCTTGTCGGCCGCCGTCGGTCTGCTCCGGCGCGAGATGCTTGAACATCGTTTTGCGCCGCGTCAGCAAGGATGCCTAACAGGACGTTTGTCCAGGGTCCCTGGATTTCGGTATCGCTCAGGATCAGGATCGGCACGCGGCTCGCCGCGCACGCTGACGAACTCGGCGGTCGCCCACGCGGGTTGATCTGCCCGTCGATGACGACCATCGGCTTGGCGGCGGTCATGGCGTTGATCGCCGCGTTGACCTGATTCAGCGGATTGTCGCTGGTGGCTACCTCGCGGATGCCATAGGCGCGCCCGACCCGCGCCAGCAGTTCCGGCAGCGGCGTGTCGTTCACGTCCAGCCAGAGCACGCCGCCGGGCAGCTCGGTGTAGGCGCTGGCGAGCGTGGCTGCGAGGGCGGTCTTGCCGATACCGGAGACGCCGTACACCAGTACCGCCTTGTTTTCCTTCAATTGCGAATATACTCTCGCCAGGACGACATCCCGCCCGACGAGTTTGCCAGGTGGCAGCATCACGGGCAAAGCGTGCGCCTGATGTGCTGGTGCTTCGTGAGAGGTCAAATCCGCCATCGTCATTTACTCGTATTCAGCCACGCAGGATACTAAAACTCAGTATAACGCCATTAGGTTTCTGTGGGAAATTGAGAGAATGGCGGGAGAGAGGAAAAGGCGGCGGTGGAAGGGGCGCGTGCCTGCTCTGCGATTTAACAGTTCAGGCAGAGAACGGGCGCACACACGGGTGCGCCCCTACTTGATAGAAGTGGGGATTTACGGGGATATAACATGAACAAGGCAACCTCGTCCCCAACCCCTCTCCACTGTAAGCGAAGCGACGTGGAGAGGGAGCTAAGCGTTGCAGACCGTAGGTCTGCCGCGCAGCAGGTGGTAAGGAGCATCTCAAGTATTCACTATCCTCGATAATCACCACCCCCACTGATAAAGAACGCTTGTGCTATTCGGGCATTGTCGATAGAATACCGCCATCCGAATTCGTCGTCCGGCGCGGCGGCGCTCACCGTAGGGAGGCGTGAACGTGGATGCGTATCTGAAAACCGGAATCTGGCAGCAGTTCGGGGCGGTGATCGATTATCTGGACGATACCGTGAGCGTGTGCCCGGACGAGTACTGGCTCGCTCCCCTGTGGCTGACGCCGGACGCCAAGCCGGAGCGCGCGCAGTTCTGGTACGTTGTCTATCACACGCTGTTCTGGCTCGACCTGTACCTGACCGGCGCGGAAGAAGGCTTCCTGCCCCCGGCTCCCTTCACGCTGATCGAGCAGT
Organism: Anaerolineae bacterium; assembly: GCA_046328655.1. Classification (GTDB taxonomy): domain Bacteria; phylum Chloroflexota; class Anaerolineae; order Aggregatilineales; family Phototrophicaceae; genus Flexifilum. The sequence continues at coordinate 13,408 of JAXLWE010000017.1, forward strand.
ACGGCGACGATCCGCTGCCGGAGCGCGTCTACACCAAAGCTGAGCTGCTGGGGTATCTGAAGGAGTGCCGCCAGCGCTGCAAAGCGACGATTGACGCGCTGACCGACGAATCGGCGCAGCGGCTGTGCGTGTTTTCGTGGGGGAAGTGCAGCTTTCTGGAACTGCTGATCTACAACCTGCGCCACGTTCACGGGCACGCTTCGCAGTTGAACATGCTGCTTGGGCAGAAAATCGGTCCGCAGCCGGATTACGTGACGCAGGCGCGCAGTCCAGCCCTCTGACGCCGTTATTAAGTAAGGGCACGACATGTCGTGCCCCTACGGATTATCCCGCTTCCGGAGGCGGCACGGGCAGCGCGTCGACCGCCGTGTCTTTCCACTTCTCGCCTTCTTCGACCAGCATGACCGGGATGCCGCTGCGGATCGGGTACTTGTAGCCGGAATCGGCGCACACCAGCCAGCTATCCTTGACCAGCTCCAGCCGACCGGGATCGTTGCCCCTGTCGGTATAGTGGACGGCGACCGGGCAGCGCAGAATCTCCAGAAGTTCGGGATCAATCGGGGATGCCATCGCTCTGCGTTCCTCTTTTCATAAGGTTACAGCCGGAAGTATAGCACGGCGTTACGGCAAACACGATTGCCGTTTGCCGCCCCCGCGATTAATCCTATAATCGCATATAGCACATCTTATGGCGTCCTGGTAGTATCAGTCCACGATTTGAAGAAAGTTGTTTGCTGACCTCACCTCCAGCCTCTCCACAACGTGGAGAGAGATCAAGCGAAGCGAGACAGGGTGAGGTTTTCAGAAACTCGACTTGATCCTGCTTTGGCGGCTAAACACTACTTTTTGACACAAAGCGACATTTCATGCTGGCATTCATGCCGGAACTCGCCTGTTTTTCGCTCTCTGCTTCACCGCCGCGCTGCTCCCTGCTGATCGTCGTGCCGCTGGCGGGGTGCGTTCGACGTGCGCGCTGTCTCCGACGACGCGGCGCAAGGCTTCGCCGTGTGGCGACGTTCAGCTTCGCCAGATGCCACACCTTGAACAGGTTGGGCGGCAATTACGCCCCCGATCTGACGCGCATCTACAGCGCGCGCCGGCGAAATTACCTGCGCGCGTTTCTGGTCAGCCCCGGCGCGTTCCACCCCGACGCCATCCGCATCATGCCGCGCCTCGCTTGACCGTCGCCGAGACCGACCATCTGCTGACGTTCCTTCAGGCGGTCGACAGCGGCGCCGGGGCGTTCCCGCCGAAGCCGATCAATGTCAGCGGCGGGCTGCCTGAGGGAATCGCTGGCGCGGTCTCCGCCAGCAGCGCCGCCGCGACCGTCCCGACCGATCCGGTTGAAGCCGGCATTACTGGTTCTCGCGCCCGCCCGCCAACTGCGCCACCTGCCACTCGCTCCAGCCGGACGTGGTGATCGTTGGACCGTCGCTCGATGGCGTGGCGACCCGCGCCGATTCGCGCGTGGCAGGCATGAGCGCTGGCGAATATTTCCGCACCTCGATCCTCGATCCGGGCGCGTTCGTCGTCCCCGGCTTCCCGGATGCGATGGCGCGCAACCTCGGCAGAGATCCTCGACGACCAGCAGATCAGCGACATCATCGCCTTCCTGGAGACGCTGAAGTGACAACCCGTGAACCAGCCTACCGCTTCTTCGTCCAGACGCTCGCGCTGCTGATCGTGTACGCGCTCGTCAGCCTGATCGCCGGGCTGAAGTTCCTGCCGGGCGACCTGACTCAGACCTCGCTGCCGTTTAATCAGGTGAGCGCGCTGGCTGCTGCGCTCTGCTCGACCTCTCCGTGCTCGGCGGGCTGCTCGGCGGCGGCATCTATGCGCTGCGCTCGCCTGCGGTAATCAGACTGTCGACCAGACGCTCACCATCGCCGGGCTGCTCTGGTCGCTGCTGGTGATCGTGACGATTGCCGCCGGGATTCTCAATCTGCTGATCGCGCTCGCGCCGGTGTTCGCCGTCGCCAGATCGCCGTGATCGCGCTGGTGACGGCAAGTACCTGGCAGGGATCATCCTGGGCGAACTGGTGGCACGGCGTCAGGGCGTACGCCGTGCGCCCCTACAACAATCCGAAGCGGCGATCCGGCTGATCTGGACAATCAGCGTGATCGTGATCGCGGTGTGCGCGACGCTCAGCCTGATCCAGCCGAGCGATTACCGGCTGGCGGCGGCGCCTCCGGCGATCGCGTTCCGGCGCGACCATTTACATCGGCTGTGTGCTGGCGGCAGTGGCGCTCGCCTTCTGGCTGATGCACCGCTTCAGCGACGTGACGCCGCTGTGGGCAGGCATGAGCTTGTACACAGTCGCCGGGCTGTTGGCGCTGGCAGGCGCTGAGTGACGCTCTCCTGGATTGGAGACGCTCGGCTTCGCTCCCGGTTGGCTCGGCGGGCTGAGCGCGGTCGTCGTGCCGCTGATCTACCTGATTTTCGCGTCGCACTGCTATCTTGCCTTCGCCAGCCGCAACGCGACGAATACGCTCGCCGCCCACTGGACGGCGCTCGGTGTCCTGCTGCTGTTGCTCGGCGTCGGCGTGCTCGGCGGGCTGCAAGCGCCGCTGCGCCAGTGGACGGCGGGCACGCGCCTGAGCGATCTTCAGCCGACGCTGGCGCTGCTGGCGGTCGCGGCGATCAGCCTTGCCGTGATCAATCAGGCTTCCGCCGAGATGCGCGGGCACAACCGCCGCGTGACCGGGCTGGTTCCGTTCTGGCTGGTCGCCTTCGGGATGATCGGCGGCGGGCTGGCGCTGGCGGGGGCGGGGCTGGTGCAGGTCTATCTGGAGCGCATCCTCAGCATTGGCTACGTGGACGCGCAGGCGTTGATCGCGCCGCTGTACGCGCTGTGGGTCGGCGGGCTGGCGCTGCTGGCGCTCGGCGTGGGTGTCTACGCGCTCGTTTTCTGGCTGCGCCGCCCGCGCCCGTGATCCGTTATAATGCCGGTATCGACGTTTGACGAAAGCACGTGTCATGCAGCAGGCGGAACTGACGGCGGAGACGATCCTCGCGGCGCTCAACGCCCACAGCGCGAAACTGTACGAACTCGGCGCGCGCAAGCTGGGGCTGTTCGGCTCGTTCGTGCGCGGCGAGCAGACGCCCGACAGCGACATCGACATTCTGGTGACGCTCGCACGTCCATCTTATGACGACTACTGCAATATCAAGTTTTTCCTTGAAGATTTCTTTGGTCGGGAAGTCGATCTGGTGATGGAAGATGGACTCAAGGAGCGAATACGTCCTTACGTCATGAAAGAGGTTGTCTATGTCGAAGGACTTTAGAGTCTATCTTGAGGACATCCTGCTGGCTGTGGAAAGGATCGAAAGCTACCTTTCGGGGATTGACTATGATCAGTTCGCTGCTGAGCAGATGCGAATTGACGCTGTTGTGCGAAACCTGGGGATTATTGGCGAAGCGGTGAGGAAAATTCCGCCTGAAATACATGTCAAGTATCCTCGTGTTGAGTGGCAAAAGATCAACAGTTTTAGAAATGTGATCGTTCACGAATATTCTCGCGTCAAACTTGAAGTCGTTTGGTCAGTTCTAGAAGAAGACCTTCCTACACTTAAGACTCAAATAGCCGAAATCTTGAAAATTGAAGATGACTCCAACCCCGCCTAAGAAGCGTTCGTTGTGGCGCTACCTGCTGATTATTCCGCTGGTGCTCGCCTGCGGACTGGCAACAGCGTTCGCCTTCCTGCCCGCAGCCGAAGATAGGGTCATCCCGGTCGGGGAGCAGGGTGGCGGCGCGCGCCAGTCCGACGACTCGATCAACGGGCTGCAAGCGCCGTTCCCCGAACTCGCGTCCGTCGATCCCGGTCAGGCGGCGCTGGGGCGGCTGCTGTTCTACGATCCGGTGCTTTCCGCCAACGACGATCTGTCGTGCGCATCGTGCCACCACCCTGACCTCGGCTTCAGCGATGGGCGTCCCGTCGCCGAAGGGGCGCACGGCGAAGCGCTGCGCCGCAACGCGCCGTCGCTGTGGAACGTCGCCTACGCCACCAGCCTGTTCTGGGATGGGCGGGCGAAGTCGCTCGAAGACCAGATGCTCGTGCCGCTGACCGCCGAGAACGAGATGGGCGCGGACGTGGACTCGATGGTCGAGCAGGTTCGCGCCATCCCCGACGATCAGCAGAGGTTCGCCGCGTCGTTCGATGATGGCGTCACCGTCGCCAACGTCGCGTCGGCGATTGCCGCCTTCGAGCGCACGCTGATCAGCAGCGATTCGCCGTTCGACCGCTACGTCGCGGGCGATTTCAACGCGCTCACCCCGGCGCAGCGGCGCGGCTTCGACGTATTCCGCAGCGCGCAAACCCGCTGCTTCGAGTGCCACGCCTGGCCCACCTTTACCCACAATACCTTCCACGTCCTCGGCGTGCCGGATACCGACCCGGCGAACCCCGATCTTGGTCAGTCGGAGACGGTCAACGCGCCGGACAGCGTGCGCGCCTTCCGCGTGCCCGGCTTGCGCAACGTCGCGCTGAGCGCCCCTTACATGCACAACGGTGCGTTCGCCACGCTCGACGCGGTGGTCGATTTCTATGCCAAAGGCGGCGGGTCGCAGTACGGGATGACGGTCGACGAGAAGGTGCGCGGCTTCGACCTGCGCCCGCAGCAGACCAGCGACCTGATCCAGTTCCTGTACGCGCTGACCGACGAGCCATCCGACCTGATCGCCATCCCTGACAGCGTGCCGAGCGGCTTGCCGGTCGTCCAGCATCGTGACAACCCCGCCCGCGCGCTGGTCGAGCGCTCGACCGCGCCGCCACTCGATCCCGCCGCGCCGCGCGACCCGCAGACGCTCACCGTCCGCGCGGGCGAGTCGATTCAGGCGGCGGTCGATCAGGCGCAGCCGGGCGATACCGTGCTGGTCGAGCCGGGCATATATCACGAGACGGTCTACGTCGATCAGCCGAACATCACCCTACGCGGGATCGTGAACGGCGAAGATCGCCCCTGGGTCGACGGCGAAAAGACGCTCAGCGACGGCTTCAACACCACCGGCGACGACTTCACGCTGGAAGGCTTCGGCATCCGCGACACCATCGGCAACGGCGTGCTGACCACCGGGGCGCAGCGCGTCGTCTACCGCGACCTGATCGTCGAGAACGCCGGGATTTATGGCATCTATCCGGTCGAATGTACCGGCGTCACCGTCGAGAACGTGACGGCGACGGGCATCGCCGACGCCGCGATTTACGTCGGGCAGAGCCGGGGTCCCATCGTCGTGCGCAATAACACCGTCTACGGCAACGTGACCGGCATCGAGATCGAGAACAGCACCGACGCCGAGGTCTACGACAACCACGTCTACGACAATTCCGGCGGGATACTGGTATTCCTGCTGCCGAACAACCCGTCGAAGGTCGGCTACAACACCCGCGTCTACAACAACCTGATCGAGAACAACAACCACACCAATTTCGGCGCGGAGAACGCCATCGTCAGCAAAGTGCCGCCGGGCACAGGGCTGATGATCATGACCGCCGACGACACCGAGGTGTTCAACAACACTTTCCGGGGCAACCAGTCGGTCGGCGCGGCGGTGACCAGCCTGTTCATCATCTACCCGCGCGACACGGTGTTCGACCTCGGTCCGCTGCCGGAGAACAACTGGATTCACGACAACGTGTTCGAGAACAACGGCTACGCGCCCGACCAGTCGCTGATCGACTTCGGCGTGCCCGGCGCGGATATTCTGTGGACGGGGGAGGGATGGAGCAACAGCTTCGACCAGCCGGGCGCGAACACCTTCCCGCCGGTGCTGCCGAGCCGCTCGACGCCCGACCCGCTCAAGCGGGCGCTGTGGCGGACGTATGACGTGCTGATTGGGCTGCTGATGTAAGCGAGCGCCGGAGGTTTAAACCTCCGGCTGTGGAACACCCGGCAACCCCTTCAGAGGGTCGCCGCCGGACGTTGTCCTTTGCCGTCCCTTTAGTGGACGGCTAGGTATTTTCTAGCTGGGGTTTTAACCCTCAGCGCCTCTCCATGTTTGTGCTGCTATTGCGAATTGCCCATATCTGTTCTATAATCATAATACACATAAATATTATTAACTACGGGTTAAATCTGCGTATCGCTGCTCCCCGAACCCGAAATGTTCGCTCACCGAGTTAAAGAGGTGTTGAAATGCCTTTCACGCTGATCAAAGGGACTTTTCACGTTACCGGGTATGCGCCGGACGGCGACTCGATTCGCTTTCAGGCGGACGACAATGCCAACTGGGCAAAGCTGAGCGGAGCGTCTGTCCGGTTGAACGGGCGCAATCATGCTCAACTGCGCTTCGAGGCTATCGACACGCTGGAAACGCACTATGGCAACAAACACCAACCGCTGGCGCTCGCCGACGCTGCCACCGATTTCCTGCTAACGCGGCTTGGGATCATCAATGTCCTGTGGAACGATGATCACACAGTGATCACGCAGGCGCTCGACGGTACGCGTGGCTACATCCTATCGCGGGCGACTGAGCGAAACCGCCGCCCGGTGTCATTCGTGTACAGCGGCGACGCCCCTGAAGCCGACGGCGCGTCGATCTTTCTGAACGCGAATCGTCTGATGCTGAGCGTCAATCATCAGGCGCTGGAGCAGGGGTGGGCGTACCCGACCTATTACGACGGCTTGTTTGCCGACCTGCGCAATGCGCTGACCGCAGCCGTAACGACTGCCCGCGCCAATGACGCGCCGCTGTGGATCGCCGACAGGACGACGCTGGGGTTTCCCGTCACGACGGTCAACGATCTTGAGGATCAGACCGTCATCCTGCCGAAGCTGTTCCGCCGTCTCGTCGACTATATCGGCACAGGCGGCGACATCTCCGGCTTCAAGCATTTTCTGGAACTGGAGCCAGACCCGCTGCTGATCTTGACGCAGGGGCATTTCACCAATCTGGATACGCTCATCGAGGTGATAGGCAATCAGGTCAGGCTGACCGAGCTGCCCGAAAACCTGGTATTTATCCCGATTTGAGCGGACTTAGCTGATCGTCGCGCTGCCCTGCATCGCCAGCTCGCCCGCAGCGTTGAGCGCCCACAGTTTCGCTTCGCTGCCGTCAATGCGCCCCTCGACGCGGAACGGCTGCGTGTCGTAGAGCGCGCTGATCGCCCGGAATGAGAATGCCGTCACGGTGCGATCCGGCGCGTTCGCGTGCAGCACGTCGAGCAGCAGTGTCGCCGTCAGCGGACCATGCACCACCAGCCCCGGATAGCCCTCCACGTCGGTGCAGTACGTCCGGTCGTAGTGGATGCGGTGCGAGTTGAACGTCAGCGCCGAATAGCGGAACAGCAGCACCGGGTCGGGCGCGATCTCGCGCGAGAACTGCGCCTCGGCGGGAGCGGCTTGCGGCGTCGGCTGCCCGGCTTGAGCGCTCGAAAGCTCGCGGTAGACGATGTCCTGTTCTTCCAGCAGCGCCAAGCCGTCGTCGCCGATGATCTCGTGGCGCACCAGCACGAACGCGAGCCGCCCGCTCTTGCCCTGCTTGGTCGTCACGTCGGCGACGGTCGATTTCTTCAGCGCCCGCTCGCCCACCCTCAGCGGACGGTGAAACGAGAGCCGCCCGCCTGCCCACATCCGGCGCGGCAGTGCCACCGGGGGCAGGAAGCCGCCGCGCTGCGCGTGCCCGTCCGCGCCGGTGTGATCCATGCGCACGACCGGCAGGAAATACAGCCAGTGCCATGCCGGGGGCAGCGGCGTCCCTTCGGTGAACACGTCGGCGCGGTTGAGCGTCGCCGCCATGCGCTGCGCGGGCGACGCCGTGATCACGTCGACCATTTCTTCGCTTCTGCCGATCCAGTCCTGATACGAATCCAAGTTGTCTCCCGGAATCAACTGCTGAGCGCAAGCGGCTTTGACTCATCACTCGTCGCTCATCGCTCAGCACTAAATGCGCCTTGTGGCGCTCGCCCGTTAACATTACAATGCGTATGGCGACACTTGGCGCAACGCGCCGTGTTACCAGAACGTATAGAATAGCACTGTTCACGAGGACTGGGTTGATATTGTGAGCGATAACCAGACGCCGCCCCCGGCGAAATGATCCCGCCACCACCGGGTCGCGTCAAATGTATGTGCAGACGGCGGACGACACCGTGCGCCCGACGCGCAGCGGCTGTGCTGGGGCATCGCCGGAGCGATTGGCTGTCTGCTGCTGGTGCTGGTCATCCCGGTGATGCTGGTGCTGCTGGGCGTTACGTCGTTCAGCAGCATCATTGGCAGCATCGGCGGGCTGCTGGGGGCTGGCGCGCCGCCGCAGGCGCAGGTGATCGGCACGCAGACGGTTGTCGAGGCATCCAGCCGCTGGGGCAGTTGGTCAGCGTCAGCGCGCAGCTGCCAAAGCCGACGTGCAGGTCAGCGTTTATCAGGGCGCGTTCAACTCGTGCGGCTTCCGCGCCAATCACGTCGTGCAGGGCGCGGTCGAGGCTGAGCTCTATCGACCTCACGCAGATCGAAGCGGGCGACCTGACCTACGACGCCGCCCGCGAGACCTACGTCCTCACCGTGCCGGAGCCGCAGTTGACAAGCTGCCGCGTCGACTATATCCGCCAGTACGACCGCTCGTTCACGACCTGCTCGGTCGACTGGGACGAGGCGCCTGCTGGCGAATTACATGGCGCTCAGCGACTTCCGCGACGACGCCGTCGAAGGCGGCATCCTCACCCGCGCCAGATCCGAAGCGCGGCTGGTGCTCGGCAATTTCTGCGCCTGCTCACCGGGCATCAGGTCGAAATCGTCTTCGAGCAGCCGGAAGCGACCGTCGTCCCGCCCTCGTGCCAGCCCGCACAGCCGCCGGGCTGGACACTCGACCCCAACTCCAACGTCTGGCGCAAGTGATACTTACCTCACCCCGGCTTACCTTCGGTAAGCTTGCCCCTCTCACAGCGTGGAGAGGGGTGGCGAGCAGTCGAACCGAAGGTTCGCGCGAGACGGGTGAGGTTGTACGTCATCGTTTCACGCTGCCGCGCTCCGGCGACATCTCGTGTACCGCATGTTTCGGAGGTAGTGATGACACAACCATCGGGCACTTTCCTGCCCGCCCCGTTCGCCTGGTCGAAATCCCCGGCAAAGGCTACAGCATCGCCAAATACCCGCTCACCAACGCCCAGTTCGCCGGATTCGTCGAGGCGGGTGGCTACGATCGCGCCGCTGGTGGACGGACGCCGGATGGGAGGCGAAGCAGCAGGGCATTGCGTTCGACTGGACGAAAGGCACGGGCGTGCCGACCGGCGTCCCTGGATGGAGCCACGCTTCTGGCGCGACAATCCCTGGAACGCGGCGGATCGCCCGGTCGTCGGCGTGTCGTGGCACGGGCGGTCGCATACTGCCGCTGGCTGAGCGACGCGACCGGCGAGTCGATCATGCTGCCGACCGAAGATCAGTGGCAGTACGCCGCTCAGGGCGACGATGGGCGCACCTATCCCTGGGGCAACGAGTGGGACTGTAGCCGCTGCAACAACTCGGTCAAGCCGTGCCACAGCGAGGGCACGACGCCGGTGCGCCAGTACGAGGGCATCGGCGACAGCCCGTTCGGCGTCGTGGATATGTCGGGCAACGTCTGGGAGTGGTGTCTGACGACCTACGAGGACAAGACCAACGACCTCGACGGCGATGCCGGTCGGGTGATACGCGGCGGGGGCTGGTTTTACTTCAGCACCGCCGACTGCCGCTGCAATTTCCGCTACTGGGACATGCCTTACGGCTGCTACAACTTCCGGGGCTTTCGGATCGCGCGCGTCTAGTACGCCCCGTGCCGGGTCAGCACGCGCGGGATCGTCAGCATGAGGATTTGCGCGTCAAGCTGGATCGACCAGTTCTCGATGTAGTAGATGTCGAGCAGGCACATCTCGTCGAAAGGGATTTCGCTGCGCCCGCTCACCTGCCACAGCCCGGTCAAGCCCGGCTTGACCTGAAGCCGCTGCATGTGCCAGGGTTCGTACAGATTGACCTCGTCGGGCGTGGGCGGGCGCGGTCCGACGATGCTCATGTGCCCCCGCAGCACGTTGACCAGATTGGGCAACTCGTCAAGGCTGGCGGGGCGGATGAAGCGCCCGACGCGCGTCACACGCGGATCGTTCTTGATCTTCGGGCGGCGTGGGTCGACTTCCTGTGTCTTGATCAGCTCGCTGCGCAGCTTGTCGGCGTCCAGTACCATGCTGCGGAACTTGATCATGTGGAACTGGGTGCCGTTTTCGCCGACGCGCGGCGCAGTGTAGAAGATCGGTCCCGGTCCTTCCAGCCGGATCGCCAGCGCCACCAGCGCCCCGATCACCAGCGCAAACGGCGCGGCGAGGACGATCAGGATCAGGTCGACCGCCCGCTTGAGCAACCGACCGTTCGCCTTGAACGGGACGTAGCCGTTGACCCTCAGCAGCGGGATGCCGTCCAGATTTTCGACCAGCACCTGCCGCAAATTCAACTGGAACACGTCGGGCACGACGCTGACCTCGACGCCGACGCGCTGGCAGGTCTGGATCAGCTTGACGATCCGGTCGTGCAGCGCCCAGGGCAGCGTGATCACCACGTGGTCGACATCTTCTTCCTTGATGACGCGCTCCAGGTTGTCGATGCCGCCCAGCCCCTTGACGCGCCCCAGGTCGACGCTCGCCTGCGCCGGGTCCTGATCGAGATAGCCGACCGGCACGAAGCCCTGATCCTTGCGCGCCATCATCGTGCGCAGCACCGTGCCGCCCACGTCACCCGCGCCGACCACCAGCACCCGCTGGATGCCGATGCCGCGCTCGCGCAGACGCGCCAGGATCATGCGCCGGACGATGCGCGCCGCCGCCAGCAGCACGATGGTGATCGCGGCGACGTAGGCGAGCATCAGACGGCTGAACACCAGCGGCTGGAATACGAAGCTGATCGCCAGCAGCACGACGGTGGCGTTGGTCACGCCGTTGATGATGGTCGAGACCTCGTCGAACCACGACCGCCCGCGCACGACGCGGTACAAGACGCTGCCCCGGTACATCACGTACAGCCACAGGGCGTAGATAATCGCGTAGGGGATGTACGGCTCGAACGAGGCGCGGTTGGATTCGCCGACGGCGCGCAGAATTTGCAGCTCGTAGCGGATGAAGTACGCCAGCGCGACCGACACGAACACTAAGCCGATGTCGACCAGCGGCATCAGCCACTGCGATTCTTTCCAGTCGCGCCGCGCGCGCGCGCTTCGCTTGCTATCGACCGTCATGCCATCGCCCTGCGATAACTCTCAACCGTCTGCCGCGCTGTCTCCGCCCAGGTATAGCGGGCGGCTTGAGCGAGACCGCGCGCACGCGCCTGATCGCGCCATGCCGCGTCGTCCCATGCCCGGCGCAGCGCCGCTGTCCACGCCTGCACGTCGTTCGGCGGGACGCACAGCCCGGCGTCGCCCGCCACTTCCGGCAGCGACGACGCATCCGATACGATCACGGGCGTGCCGCACGCCATCGCTTCCAGCACCGGCATCCCGAAGCCCTCAAAGACCGACGGATAGACGAACGCCTCGGCGCAATTGTACCAGATCGGCAGGTCGTCCGCCGGAATGAACCCGGCGAAGCGAACCGAGTCGCCCAGCCCGTGCCGCTCGACCGCCGCGAAGATCGGCTCGTAGTCCCAGCCCTTGCCCCCGCCGATGACCAGCAGCGGCTTTTCCGGCAGCGCGGCATAGGCGTCGATCAGCGTGGTCAGGTTTTTGCGCGGCTCCAGCGTGCCGACGAACAGCCAGAAGCGCTCCAGCAGATGATTCGCTTTGCGAAACGCGGCGATCTCGTCGGCGGGCATCGGGGATGGAAAATCGCCGGGTCGCAGCCGGGCGGGGCAACGTCGATTTTGTCCGCCGGGACGTTGAGCGTGCGCGCCAGATCGTCGGCGGTGCTGCGCGAGATGGCGATCACCCGCCGGGCGCGGCGGCAGGTCAGCCCGGTGAGCAGGCGCAGGTAGAGGCGGCGCGCGGTGGGCAGCCGCTCCGGGTAGTGGACGAAGCTCAGGTCGTAGATCGTCACCACCGACGGCACGGTCAGCGCCAGCGGCGCGACGAACGCCAGCGCATGGTACAGGTCGAGACCGCCGAGCGCGAACGGCTGAACCGCCTGCTCCCAAAGGATGCGGCGCACGGGTGACGCCGTGTCCAGCTTCGAGCGCTGAATCGTCATGCCGTCGATGCGCAGGTCGTTGCCCGCGCCGACGAACGCGTCGTGAGCTGCCAGTCGGGGGCGCGGCGGCGGGCAGGTGGCGCAGCAGCCCGTCGATGTAGCCGTGAATCCCGGCGCTGCGGTAGCCCACGCCGCCAGCGTGGAGGTGGGCGTTCAGTCCGATGTGCATAAGCGGGCTATTATGCCCTACATCGGCGTGATTTCCAGATAGACGCGGTGGGTGTGTATCAGGGTCAGGAGGAAATCCCTGAATATCTGACGCAGACCGAACGCGCCGAGCGCCTGCCTGGCATCGCCCGATTTTTCGTCGGGGATGATGACCGCCATCGCCTCGATTGGACTGCCGTCATCCTGCCGTCGCACGGCGCGATTTCAACCTGAGCGTTTTCGTGGATGCGCTGTACGACCTCGGCTTTTGCCCCCTCGTGAGCGCGACGTAGAGCCGGTTGCCGTCCAGCACGAACGCCACCCGCGTGACGACCGGCTGTCCGTCGTGCCCGAAGGTCGTCAGCGCGACCGTTCTGCACCGACCGAGCGGCGCGAAAACCGTTTGTATCGCTTGCGACATCGAACTGTATCCTGCTGGTCAATTGCTGCCCCGTCAGTCCACTTGTACCATAGATGGCTTAGACGAGGATAAACGCTGGCTATGAACCTGACTATTTCTGCCGACAACGCCGCGCGCCTGACTGAGATTGCCCGGACGACCTGCGGCTTCATCACCGAGATCGCCTGGTCGCCCGACGGCAGCACGCTGACGGTCGCGCACGGCGGCGGCGTCCGGCTGTGGCAGGGCGGCTTCGGCGGCGCCCACGCGCACGCTCGCCGGGCACACCGCGCCGGTCAAGGGCGTTGCCTTCAGCCCCGACAGCCGCCTGATCGCCACCGCCAGCTCGGACGCGAGCGTGCGCCTGTGGGATGCCGCGACCGGGCAGCCGCTCGACGTGCTGCGCGGGCATACCGATGCCGTCAATGCCGTCGCCTTCAGCCTGACGGTCGCTGGCTGGCGTCGGGCGGCGCAGATCGGCGCGTGGTGCTGGTCGATCTGGCGAGCCGCGCCCGAAACCGCCGCTTTCGCCGGGCACAGCGGCGAGATCACCAGCGTCGTTTCGCTCAGGAGAGCGTGCTGGCGTCCGGCGGCTGGGATGGCGAGGTGCGGCTGATGGTCTCACCGCGTCAACGCGAGCGGGCGGTGATCGCGCTCGGCGACTGGGTGCGCCACCTCGCCGCCAGCCCCGACGGATCGACGCTCGCCGCCGCCTGCAAGGACGGCACGCTCCGGCTGATCGATGCGAGCGGCGGGCGCGTCACGCGGGCGATTCCGGCGCACGAGCGCGGCACGGATGCTGTCGCTTTCAGCCCGGACGGATCGCTGCTGGTCTCCGGCGGGCGCGACAACATGATCAGGCTGTGGAATTTGCGCGATCCATCCGACGCGCCGCTGGTGATGCTCCCCGGGCACGCCAAGCCGGTGCTGGCGGTCGCCTTCCACCCGCTCGGCAGCCTGATCGTCAGCGGGGGCGGCGACAACACCGTCCGGCTGTGGGGCGTGGGGGATCAAGCAACCTGATGCGCTGGTAAAGGGTCTCGGCGTCGCCGTGACCCTACGGGGTTTTCAGAATGCCGGGTCTCGACCATTTTGTAGGGGCAGACCTGTGTGTCTGCCCGGTTGTCTGGGCGAACACGTGGAGTTGTTCCTTCGGGACAACCCTGTGTTGATCCTTCGCGCGGCTATGCTAGAATTATCACACATCGGCTGCTGTAGCTCAGGGGATAGAGCTGGCGCGTCCTAAGCGCAAGGTCGGGGGTTCGAATCCCTCCAGCAGCGATTCACCATCAACGCGCCGACACCCGGCGCGTTTTTGTTTGCCTGAGTGCATCGTGAAAAAAAGCGCAAAAACCGTCCGCGTGGGTGTACAATAGGGGCGCAGGCAGTCTGAGGGTCACAAATGCACATCCCGATCATTCTGGCGCACGGAGCGCTCGGTCCTTACGACGAGTTGATCCTGCTCGGTGCGGTCGCCATCTTCCTCGTGTTCATGGGGATTAGCTGGGTCAGGAGCCGCAACACGCGCCCGGATTTCGAGCAGGCGCGCGCCGAAGAACACGCCGATCATGCTGAAAAAGCCGATGCGCCGGATCATTTTCATCTGGATTAGCCTGATGCTGCTGATCCCGGTACTCCCGGCGTCGGCGCACGGCTACATCGTCCGCTCGATCCCCGAAGACCGCGCGGTGCTGGAACACGCCCCGGCGCGGCTGCAATACTGGTTCAGCGAGAATCTGGAGCCGGAGTTCAGCAAGCTGACCGTGCGCGATCAAGCCGGGACGACTGTCGCGGAAGGTGGCGTCGACGCGAAAAATCTGGCGCTGCTCTCGGTGCGTCTGCCGTCCGACCTGCCCGACGGCGCATATCTCGCCGAACTGCGCACCGCCTTCGCCAGCGACGGGCACGTGGTGGTCGAGACGCGCGTATTTTTCGTGGGCGAGCAGGCGGGCGCGATCAGCGGTGCGGCGAGCGGCGATCAGGCGGTGGCTCTGGAAGTCGTGTGGCGCGTGCTGGTGCTGGCGTCGTCGGTGCTGCTGCTGGGCGCGTTCTCGGTGTATGCGATGGTGCTCGTCCCGGCGTGGGGCAGCAGCAGGTATCCTGCCGGGCTGTTGCCGCCGCGCGTCATGACCCGGCTGAACTGGATCGTTGGCATCGCGCTGGCGGTCGCCTTCGCCGGAAATCTGCTGGCACTGCTTCAACAGACGATGGTTTTTTTCGGCGTGGATGCCGGGCGCGCCGTCGGCGACCAGTTGTACAACGTCGTCCGCGTCGGCACGACCTTCGGCGACACCTGGAACGTGCGCGTGATCCTGCTGATCCTGGTGGCGCTGCTGTTCGCGGCGAGCCTGTACTTCCGCCAGAGCCAGCCGGAGACGGTGCGCGCCTTCTGGGTGGCGAACGTGTGGGGCATGGCGCTGGTGCTGGGCACGTTCAGCGTCGCGAGCCACGCCGCCGGGTCGCTGCTGCTGCCCTGGCTCGCCATCCTGAGCGACTGGCTGCACGGGCTGGCGGTGGGTTTCTGGGCGGGCGGCGTAGCGGCGCTGGCGCTGGTCGCGCCGGTCGCGCTTCAGCCGTACAGCGGCGACGAGCGCCGTCAGGCGCTGCTGATCGCGCTGCGCCGCTTCTCGCGGATTGCGACAGCCGGGCTGGTCGTCGTGATCGCCACCGGGATTTACAGCGCGCTCAACTGGTTCACCGCACCCGGCGATGTGGCGTCGAGCTACGGCGGCGCGCTGCTGCTCAAGCTGATCCTGGTCGCCGTGCTGGTGTTGGTCGGGGCGGCGCATCACGTCGCCGTCGACCCGGCGCGCTATCAGCGCTGGTCGGCGCTGGCGAGGCGCGTGCGGACATTCATCCCGACACTTTGCGACTGGCGCTGCTGGTGCTGCTGGTGCTGGTCGCCGTCGCCACCTGAGCGCCACGCCGATTTCCGCAGCCGGAGATCGCCGCGACCGCGCCGCCGCCGAGCGCGTCGCATGGGCGCTTACACCGTCACGACCACGATCACGCCCAGACCCGGCGTCAACACCTACGATGTGCAGGTCACGCCCGGGCGGCGGCGGTCGATGGGCTGAGCGTGACCCCAGTATGATCGATCCGTCGCGCGATTTCCGGGGCGAGGTGCACGCGCTGAGAGCATCGGTGGCGGGGCTGTACACGTCGGTCGGCGACGACATCGCTCGCCCCGGCGAGTGGTGGACGGTGGTCGAGATCGGCGGCGAGCGGGCGGTGTTCGACTGGCAGATTTCCGCCGACGCCGCCGTGATCTCAATCGCGCCCGCCGACTCTGCTCAACGGTCTGGCGCTGGTGGGCGTGCTCGCGGCGCTGGTGTACGCTGCGTCGCCGCTGCTGCGCCGTTTCTATCGCTCGCTCGACCTCAGCCCGGCGGCGGTGACGGTGGCGCTCGGCGCGACGGCGATCACGGTCGTGATCGTGATCGTCGGCGTCCGGCTGACCGAAGAAGCGGGCGATCAGGCAGACCTTAACGCCAACCCGATCCCGGCGGTGGTCAATACCAATCCGCCGACGAGCGACTCGCTGGCGCGCGGGCGCGCGTTATACGCATCGGCGTGCGCCGCCTGGCAGGGCGCGGCGGATACCGACGAGTTGATCAAGCGGCTGCCGCGCCTGCGCGACGAGGAGTTGTACGCGGCGGTCACGCGCGACGGCTGGTGGACTCTGCCGCCTTGCGCGGGCGCGGTCGACGAGTCACAGTGGTGGGACGTGGTGAATTATCTGCGGTCGCTGGAACCAATTTCTATTTCCGGTTGATGGGTTGGCATGGTAGGGGCGAGGCATGCCTTGCCCCTACGGACGATTGATTTTTGGGGCGTAATGGGTACGCTTTACAGGAGACGAAATTCGATGCTCAAGCTATTGTACACGGCGGAAGATCGGGCGCTGGCGGAGCGGATCGCGGCGGATTTCCGGGCGGCGGGCTATACACTGGGCGAGGGTGCTTCGGCACGCGGCGACACGGTGGTCGTCCTGCTGTCCCCGGCGGCGCTGGCGGATTCGGCGCTGCAAAACGGGCTGGTCGGCGCGCTCGACCTCAGTCTGCACGTCGTCCCGGTGATGGCGCACCCGGTCACGCTGCCCAAGCTGATCGATCATCTGGACGTGGTCAATTTCGGCGACGGCTACGACTTCGCCCTACTGCGCCAGCAGGTCGATCTGGCAACGTCAGTGGACGCGCCGATGCCGGTGCGCGTGCTGACGCCGTCGGTCAGGCGCTCCAACCGCACCACCGGGATCATGGTGGCAATCGCCGCGCTGGTGATGTTCGTCGCCGGGCTGTACGCCGTCGGCGTGCTGCACATTCAGGCGCCTATCGAGGAGTTCAACAGCGAGGAGACCATGTTCGCGGCGACCCGCGACGTACTGGCAGCGCCGGAACTGCGCATCTACGCCCAGTTCCTCCCCAAGACGACCGAAGAAGCCGCTAACTATCTGCCGACATTGATCGCCGTGCCGACCGTCTACCGCCCGCTGATGGCGATGACGGCGACCGCCGTTGCGAGCGGCGATGGCGACGATTCGTCTGATGGTCTCGGTTTTTGATGGATGAGGCGGTATTCGTCGTCGGCGCAGGACCCGCCGGGATCAGCAGCGCTTATTATCTGGCGCAGGCGGGCATTCCGTACCGCGCTGTCGACCGCGCCAGCGTGATCGCCTCGACGTGGGCGAATCAGTATCCGTCGCTGCGCCTGAACACCGCCGGATTCGTCTCGCACCTGCCGGGACAGCGCATCCCGCTGCGCGCCGGAATCTATCCGATGGGACGCGACTTTTACGCCTACATCTCCGACTACATGCAGCATCACTCGTTCAACATCGAGCTGGGGGTTGAGGTGCGGCGTGTCGCGCCGGACGGCGACCAGTGGCTTGTCGAAACCTCGCGCGACAGCGGGCGCTATCGCTTCGTGATCATCGCGTCGGGGCGCTTCGGCAACCCGTACCTGCCGCACATCCCCGGCGTCGAGACTTTCAGCGGGCGCTGCCTGCACTCGCGCGATTTCACCAATCCCAACGATTTCGCCGGGCAGCGCGTGCTGGTGGTCGGCAACGGACCGAGCGGGGTGGACATCGCCGCTGCGCTGACTCCGGTCGCGCGCCACCCGGTGCTGCTGGCGATCCGCAGCGACATGGTGATCGCGCGCCAGTATCCCTACGGGCTGCCGACCGCCGGGTGGGTGCTGCTGGCAAGCCTGCTGCCGAAGCGCTGGCGCAAGCGCTTCCTCAATCGCGTCAACTACCAGACTTATAACGACCTCGCCGACCTCGACCTGCCGCTCGCGCCCAACCGCGACGACCGCGTCGGCACGTCCGCCCCGGCGCGCGGGCGCGAACTGATCGACGCCATTCGCGGCGGGACGATCAAGGCGGTCGCCGGGCTGGAGCGGCTGGATGGGCGCTGCGCCGTGCTGATGGACGGCAGCTCGCACGAAGTCGACGCCGTGATTATGTGTACCGGCTTCCGTCCGATGCTGAATTATCTCGACATCGACTACGAGACGGATAAGGACGGCTGGCTGGTGCGCAGCGACCCGCGCGGCACCGAGATCGCCGGGTATCCGGGATTATTTCTGGTGGGACGCTATTATCGCGGCTTGGGACCGCTGTACAACATCCGCCACGAGGCGCGGGTGACAGTCGATACGATTGCCGCCCGGCTGCAAGGCAAGCCGCGCGGGAAGTTGCGCCTGCCGGAGCCGATTGAGTAACCGCAATGCCTGAAGATGGAATCGCGTAGGGGCGCAGCGCGCTGCGCCCCTACAATTCCACACCAGAATCCTAAGGGGGTACACCCAGGTGCGCCCCGCCGTGTCCTGATTGCTTACACCGTCACATTCACGCTGTGGATGCCGGTCGCGCCGCTGGGATGCTCCGGCGCGGGGTCGGTGATCTGCATCGCGCCGCTGCCGTCGTAGCAGCGCACGGCGAACTTGTGCGAGCCTTCCGCGAATTGCCAGTCGTAGCGCCACAGCACCCACGTCTCGTCGGAGAGCGGCTCGCGGAGCTGCGCTTCTACCCAGTCGCCGTCGTCGACGCTGACTTCGACCTTCGAGATGCCGCGCGCGCCTGCCCAGGCGATGCCGCCCACCGGGATCAACTGCTGGTCGCCGCTGGTGATCGCGTTCTCGGTCGCCACCGTGTCGATCACCGACGTGGCGCGCACGAACGCCTCTTTGTCCCACGAGCGCACGACCCAGTAGCCGTCCACGTCGTGGTCGAGCGCCTCGATTTTGGTGATCCACTTGGGCTGCTTCATGCCGTAGCGGTCGGGGATGTGGATGCGCAGCGGGAAGCCGTTGCGCACCGGCAGCGGCGCGCCCGCCCAGTCATACGCCATCATGATCCGCGAGTCGTTGTTGATTTCTTCCAGCGAGACGGTCTCGAAGAAGCCGTCCGCGCCCGTGATCAGCAGGTGAGTGGTGCTTTCCGGCAGGCTGACCTGCTTGAGTACGTCCTGCATCAGCGCGCCTTTCCACAGCACGGTGCTGATCAAGCCGCCGCCGATACGGTGGGAGATGCAGCCCTGGGGGATGTATTTCTCGACCGGCGTCAGCCCGCGAATGTCGTCCATCGTCAGCTCGGCGAGGGTGGTCTCGCCGCCGTCGCTGCTGCGGACGACGAACGGCAGCGTCCACGACGCCAGATCGATCTCCGGCGGCTGGAGCGAAATATCGATGCGGTAATGCTCGGCGACCGGCGTCAGTTCCGGGCGCGTGCCCGGCGCGGGCAGCACGGATGCGTCGGCGTTGGGCAGGTCGGCGGCGGTGGTCTCCGGTTCGCTCGCGCCGAGCGAAACCGTGCGCACCGCGCCGCTGTCGCCCACCATCGAGCCGACGAACGCGCCCGCGACGGTGATCGCCGCCGTCGCGCCGCCCAGCCGGATCAGGAACTGGCGGCGGTCGATCTGCTCGACGCGGATCTCCGGCGGGTTATCGGGCGCGGCGCTGGTCAGGGCGTAGGTCAGGCGGTTGTACGCCCAGTTGACGGCGTAACCCCACAGGATGAACAGCCCGACGATCCAGATTGCGCTGGTGAGCGGGTCGGCGCTGTAGACCTGCGTGCCCGCCAGACTGAGGATCGTCAGGGCGACGCCGACGATCAGACCGAGGATCACCCCCGGCAGCCATTCCTGACGATGCTGCGCCCGGCGCATCAGCGCGAAGAAGATCGCCCCGGCGATGATCGTGATCGCCAGCAGCATCAGGATGCCCATCGACTGCTCGATCAGCTTGGCGGTGGTGTCGACGCGCCCCAGGTTGAGCGACGAGATCACGTTGATCATCTGGTCGATGACGAATGTGATTATGCCGCCGGGCGTGAGGTCGCGCACGTTGTTGAACACGTTGAACGGGACGAACGGAAAGCCCGCAAGCTGCTGACCGACATAGAGCAGCGCCAGCAGCGGCAGCGTGAGCAAGCCCCCCACCAGCGCGCCGAGTAGGATGCCGGGTTTCTTCATATCAGGTTCTCCACTTCACGAGTTATCAGCCATCATATCACCAGCTTCCATATTGGTCTCAAAATCTTGCGTAGTTATTACTAGATATTAAGCAAAGTCGGAGAAATATGGGGATGCACAGACTTTGTTCAGGGTTCGCTATTTCGCTTCGACCTCACCCCGGCTTACCTTCGGTATGCTTGCCCCTCTCCAAGTCGTGGAGAGGGGCGGCGAGTCAGCGGACTGCGGGGGCGCAGCGGGGTGAAGTAAGGCAGCATCCTTTAGTGCGCATCTTTCTACCTAATCGTTGGCATTTTGGGGCGCGGG
Source organism: Anaerolineae bacterium (assembly GCA_046328655.1). GTDB lineage: Bacteria > Chloroflexota > Anaerolineae > Aggregatilineales > Phototrophicaceae > Flexifilum. The sequence goes on from JAXLWE010000017.1 coordinate 33,875, forward strand.
GCGTACAATCGCCGTGTGCTTATGGCTCGCCGGAAAGTGGCTATGTTCATCGTCGACACCCATCAGGATATTGCCTACAACGCGCTGCGCTTCGGGCGCGATTACCGTCACAGCGTCGCCGAGACGCGGAAGCGTGAAGTGGGGTCGTCGCACCCCAATGGGATCGCCACCTGCGGGCTGCCTGACAGCCTGCTGGGGCGGGTCGCCATCGTCGGCGCGACGCTGTTCACCGCCCCGGACGGCTCCGGCGGCATCATGCTCGCCGATTCACCGCGCTACAAGACGCCCGCCGAAGCTCACCAGCTTGCCCTTCAGCAGTTCGACTATTATCAGCGGCTCGCCGACGAGTGCGAGAAGATTCGGCTCGTGCGCACCGAGGCGGAACTGGATGCCGTGCTGGAGACGTGGAAGCCGGGGACGGAGTTTGTCGACCATCGTCAGGGCTTCGTCGTGCTGATGGAGAATGCCGACCCGATTGTTGAGCCGAAGCAGTTCGAGGAATGGTACGAGCGCGGCGTGCGCATCGTCGGTCCGGCGTGGGTGGCGTCGCGCTACTGCGGCGGAACCGGGATGCCGGGCGCGCTCACCGATCTGGGGCGCGAGCTGCTCGAAGTGCTGGCGAGCTTCAACGCCATCCTCGACCTGTCGCACATGGCGGAAGAATCGTTTCTGGAAGCGGTGGATCGCTACGAAGGCGTGGTGATCGCCAGCCACAGCAACCCGCGCCATTTCCGCCACACCGACCGCCATCTCTCCGACGAGATGATCCTCCGGCTGGCGGAGCGCGACGGCGTGATGGGGATCGTGCCGTACAACAACTTCCTCAGCGACGACTGGCGCAAGGGCAACCCGCGCACCGACGTGCCGTTCTCGGTCGTGCTGGATGCGATGGATTACGTCTGCCAGCTCACCGGGAGCGCGGCGCACGTCGGCATCGGCACGGATTTCGACGGCGGCTTCGGCGTCGAGAATATCCCCGCCGGGATGGACACCATCACCGATGTCTGGCGCATTGGCGACGGGCTGCGCGCGCGCGGTTACGCCGAAGCCGACATTGAGGCGATCCTCGGCGGCAATATGCTTCGCAAGCTGAGGCAGTCGCTTCCCTGATGATCGGCATCGCGCAGTTCGGCATCGCCATCGCCGCGTTCGGCATTGTGCTGGCGCTGATGGGGCTGTTTCCCGGCGTCACCGGGATTCAGCCTGCTGCCGGTGTTGGCGTCGTCCAGTTCGTGATGATCCTCGTCGGCTTCACATTACTCGACCTCGGCGCATTGATCTACGTGAAATTCACGTATTACGTCCGGCAGACGACGAATCTGACCCAGCAAATCGGCGTGCGGCTGACGCTGACCGGGCTGGTGCTGGCGATGCTGGTCGGCATGGCGGATTTCCTGGGCTTCGGCTCGCACGCCCGCAGCGCCACCACCGACGTGTACTTCGGGCAGTTTCAGGCGCTTGGCTTGATCGGCTGCCTGATGCTGTCGGCGCTGGGCGTGATGATCTACGCGGTCATGGGGAAGCCGCCGGGGGAACAGTAGGACTCACCCCTTGCAACAATTCGTGTTACTATAGAGGCACTTTTTATCGTTACTGATCCGAAGTTCGTTACAATTTGCATGTTGTCCAAAAATCCCTGCGCTGAGGAGGAGACTGGATGCGCAAACTTATAGCTTTTCTTGTCCTGCTGTTTGTTCTCCTAACTTCGGCGGCTCATCTCTTTGCCCAGGATCGTCCGAGCCTGCTCGAAGTGCTGCAAAATGACCCCGATGGGCGCTTTACGTCGCTGCTGGCAGCGATTGACGCCGCCGGATTGACCGACGCGCTGTCGGGCGACGGTCCGTATACGCTGCTCGCACCGACCAACGACGCCTTTGCCGCCTCGCTCGAAGCGATGGGGATGACGGCGGAACAGGCGATGGCGGATACCGACACGCTGTCGAAGATCATCCGCTATCACATTGTGCCGGGGCGCTACCTGTTCCACAGCCTGACGACCGGAGCGACACTCGGCACCGCGCTGGCGGGCGAGCGCGTGACGTTCGCGCTGGACAGCGGTGTTTTTTCCGCGAACGGCATCGAAATCAGCGACCCGGACAACATCGGCTCGAACGGTGTGATGCACGTCCTCGAAGGCGTGCTGATCCCGGCTTCTGTTCAGGAAGCGCTGGCGGCGACGCCGGAGCCAACGCCTGAGCCGACCGCCGCCGCGACGCCCGAAGTCGGCGTTGCGCCGGAGCGCCCGAATCTGATTGCGCTGCTGACCGATGACCCGGATGGTCGCTTCACGACCCTGCTGGCGATGCTGGACGCCGCTGGACAGACGTCGACGCTGACCGGGACGGGTCCGTTCACGCTGCGCGCACCGACCAACGACGCCTTTGCCTCGATGCTTGAGCAGTTCGGCTTGACCGAGGAACAGGCGCTCGCCAATCCCAACATCATCACCCAGGTGCTGCTGTATCACATCATCCCTGGTCGCTACCTGTATCACAACCTGACGGGTGGAGCGACTCTGCCGACGGCGCTGTCCGGGCAGTCGGTCACGTTCGCGCTGGACGCGGGCGTGCTGTCGGCGAACGGCATCGAAATCAGCGACACCGACAACATCGCCTCGAACGGCGTGATGCATGTGGTCGAAGGTATCGTGCTGCCGCCTGCCATCCAGTCAATGCTGGCGGTGCAGGAGCCGACGCCCGAACCGACGGCTGAGTCGACCGAAGTTGGCGTCGCGCCGGCGCGTCCTGACCTGCTGGCGCTGCTGACCAACGACGCGGATGCTCGCTTCACGACGCTGCTGGCGGCGGTCGACGCTGCCGGGCTGAGCGACTCCCTGACCGGCGCAGGTCCGTACACCGTCCTTGCGCCGACCAACGACGCTTTCGACGCTCTGTTCGCTCAGACCAGCCTGTCGCTCGACCAACTGGCGGCGATGCCTGATGTCCTGAGTGAAATCCTGCGCTTCCACGTCATCCCCGGTCGCTATCTGTATCACAACCTGACGACCGGCGCGACGCTGAACACGGCGCTGGTGGGGCAGTCGGTCACGTTCGCGCTGGAAACCGGCGCGCTGACGGCGAACGGCGTCGAGATCAGCGATACCGACAACATTGCTTCGAACGGCGTGATGCACGCGGTCGATGCCGTGCTGCTGCCGTCCGATTTGCAGGCGTCGCTCATGAGCAACCCGCGTATCCGCGTGGCGCACTTCTCGCCGGATGCCGGTTCGGTCGATATTTACGTCAACGGGACGCTGACCAGCATGACCGGCGTCGCCTTCCCGGATGTCACCCCCTGGGTGAACGTCAACCCCGGTACGTATGAGATCGGCATCGCTCCGGCGGGCGGCGCCCCCGTGCTGACGGTGAGCGTCGATGCCGCGTCGGGTCAATGGCTGCTGATCGCCGTGACCGGATCGCAGGCGCAAGGCACGCTGCAAGCTAACGTGATCGCCGAGGACTTCTCGCCGCTTGCCGCCGATACAGCGCGCCTGAGCATGTTCAATGGGGTCGAGGGCAGTTCGCCGTATAACGTCACGGTCGATGGGAACGCGGTGGTGATCCGGCTGGGCTATCCCGGCACGCTGGGCAATAACGACGGCTACTACAGCGCCGACGTGCCCGCCGGGACGTACTCTGTCCAGTTCGTCCTCACCAGCCAGACCTCGAACGTCGTGCTCGACCTGCCGGACGTGACGCTCGACGCCGGAACCAGCTACCTGCTGGCGGTGGCGGGTTCGCCCGATGCGCCCGGCGCGGTCAACGTGGCGACCGTCGTGCCCGCGCAATAACGATCAAATACCGCATCAACAAAACAGCCCCGCACTTGCGGGGCTGTTTTTATTTGCCTGATAGGTTAGCGACCATTTGAAAATACCCATGTCGCGGGAAGGTAGGGGCGTTCAACTGAACGCCCCTGCGAGAAAAACCTGAATATCCAAATAGTCCTTTAGGGAGACTAGCCGACCGCTTGGTTCTCGGTCGTGTCTTCGGGCGGGGGCAGCGGCGGGGGCTGCTGAACCATCCCCGCCAGCAGGTTGGTCAGGTCGGTTTCCAGCCGCTGGCGGAACTGCTTGCGCGGCTCCTGCGCATACTGCCCCGCCACGCTGTAGGTGAAATTCTCCTCGATGCTGCCGTTGACCACGCGCATCTCCGGCTCCCAGTGGTCGATCTCCTGCCAGACGCTGCCGTCGCAGCCGTACAGCTCGAACAGGATGCGAACTTCGCCGTGCAGCCCGACGAAGCGAATGTCGAGCGCAATCGGCAGGACGGCGTTCTGCGGGTTCATCTTCTTCGCCACCGCGTTCGACAGCGCCCGCGCCACCGGGCGCACGGCGCGGACGGCGCGTTCCCAGTCGAGCGAAGGGCTTTTGCGGGCGACGCGGTTGAGCGCCTTGACGGTCTTTTTCGGCAGGACGGTCTGCGTGCGGGCGACGCGCCCGTAGCGGTCGTACTGGCTCACGCGCAGCCCGGTCACCCGCCAGCCGTTCAGCTTGACGCCGCTGCTGCCGATCAGCACCTTGCGCACCATGTAATTCCCCTGCGCGCACGGGACGGGCAGGGTATCGCTCTGGGCGTGCTGCTGCCAGAGCTGCCGCCTGCCGTTGGTCGAGTTCGGGTCGACCAGCGGCGTGATCACGTAAGGATGCCACGCCGAAAGCGTCGGCGGGCGCGAGAAGATCATGCGGAAGATCACCGTCACCAGCCAGAGCAGCACGACCAGCACCACACCCACGCCCAGGATCACCGCCTGAGTCGCGCGGTCATTGATGTTGATGCTGTCCAGCCCGCCGGGGAGGACGCCGGGTGTCGGCGTTGGCAGATCGGTAGCAGTGACCGTCACCGACAGGCAGCCGACGTTGCTGAACTGGTTGCGCAGGTTGCTGGGTGGGAGCTGCTGCAAGCCGACGACCGCGCACAGCGTCTGAGCGGCGTCGAGCGGGAAGTAATCGAGGGGTACCGCCATTTCGATGTTGGCGAGGCTCTGGTTCGCGCCCAGCGGCTTGACGGGCTGCTCGACGAGCATGGCGCCATCGCCGTTGAACAGGCGCGCCGTCTCCGCGCTGGTCATCGCGGCGCCGCTGTTGATCAGCGTGAAGGTGACCACCAGTTGACTGCCCTCGAAATGGTGGTCGATTTGGCGGATTTGCAGGTTGAGCGATTGTTGAGCGGCGGCTCCGGTCAAAGCGAGCAGCGCGATCAGCGTGACGGCGACTAGTCGGCGCATGGCGTTTTCCCGTGCATACATCTTAACTATAGTTTGAGATTCGTCACTTTCCAAGTCGGCTAAGCGACGGTTTCCCCACGTTCATAAACCTGTCCGATTCGTGTCTGATCGCTGTCCGATTCCTGCGGACAGGTGAGGTCTCCCTTTGAGATGCTGAGGCTGTCGTTCGCGCAGCATATTCAGAGGGAACCTCATGAAGCTGTACAGCCATATGCCCGACGGTCCGCATCCCCCGACGCCGCCGCCCTGGGGCAGCAACTAATCACGACAGACACAACGGCTCGTCAAACGACGAGCCGTTGTGTTTTCGATGCTTATTTTACTGCCCAGTGAGTTACGCACCCGTGAAGGTCAGCACGCCGCCGTCGTAGCTGATCGTGAGCTGGCTGCCACTGAGCTGGAAGCTCGCGGCGGTTCCGAGTGCGTTGAGGTAGGCATCCTCCTGCGCCATCACCGCCGGATCAGCGCAAGCCATGAGCGTGCGGATCACCTGACTGACGGCGAGGCTCGTCCCCTCGAACTGGAACGCGCCGCTGTAGGTGTTGCAACCGGCGCTCCCGCCGATGCCGCCCTGCGAGAAGGTGAGCGTCACCGACGTGCCTTCCACCACAGGCTGGGGGTTCGCCGGGTCGCCATACGAAGTCAGCGTCCAGGTGAAGCTCGCCAGCCCGCCCATCGTCGCGTCGCCGACGGTCGGCGTGGGCGTGATCGCGGGCGCAGGCGGCAGCGCGGTCGCCGGAAGCTGCGGCGCGGCGGGAAACGCGAACGACTGCACGACCGAGTCGAGCGTCGTCAGCGACGGCGTGAAATCGTTCGGCGCTGCGCCGTTGAGCGTGGCGATGCTCTGCGTCAGGTATTCCGTGAACTGCTGGTTAAACGTGTCCATGTCGAAATCCGGGGGGATTTCCGGCGGGAACAGGGTCGTGTTGACGCGGAACGTGGCGCTGATGTAATGCCCGCCGTCGGCGCTGATGCCCTGGAAGGCGTACAGGAATTCGCTGCCGACGAACGGCGACACGTCTTGCCGATAGGCGGTCACGTAACGGATACCCTGAATGTACGGAGTATCGACGTAGGTCGCCTGCGCGCGGATGATCTGCGCGGCGGGGAACGTCGGCAGATAGGGCAGATTCATGGCGTTGGTGCCCTGGTCGGCGACCATGTACTGCGACAGATCGGGGCGCTGGGCGAGGATAGTCTGCAAATTCTGGTATTCCTGCTGCGCCATCGTGTAGCCGCTGAAATCCGCCGTCGCGTAAACGCGGATGCCGCCTACGCCGTCGAGGAAGGACTCCGGCGCGGGGGTGTTGTTGTAAAGCAGAAATTGAGTGTGCTTCACTTCGGGACCGCCGGGCTGCTCGACCGTCGTCGGGTCGCCGGGATTCTGGGTGATGTTGACGTTGCTGGCGAGCGCCGACGGCAGGCTGAAGCTGAAGCCGTTGAAGGCGACGGTGCTGGTCGAGCCGTCCTGCGCCAGCGCCGGGAAGGCGCACAGCGCCAGTGTCAGGATGAGAAGCAGCGTTATTCGTTTCACTGTTCAACCTCCATACAAACAGTAAGCCGTTACTTCGGAACAAGGATAGTGGATAAGCGAGGGTATTTCAACCCGCATTAAGACAATTCTCGGCTGCGCGAATCAAAAACGCCGGATGCTCTGGGTGGGCATCCGGCGTCGGGTTATCTATCCGCTGACTTAGCTTGCCACCGCCGGGGTGCGCGCTTCCTGATATTCCCGGATGAGGCGGAGCAGGGTGTCACGGCTTGGCGAGTCCTCCAGCACGGTGTTCGCCAGGTCAACGGTGTGGCGCAGCAGCCGCCAGCCGAGAATCTGATTCCCGCGCTTGAGTTCGAGGTCGGCTTCGACGAAGAAGCTGTTGACCCATTCATACTGGTTGCCCAGCACTTCCCACTGCTCGCGGGCGTCCAGTACCAGCGCCTCGGCTATTGCATACTCGCCCAGATGAATGTAGACCAGCGACATCGCCTGATGCGTCATCGTGATTTGGTAGCGGGCGTCGAATTCCTCGTAAATCGCCAGCGCGCGCTGGTAGTAGTTGAGCGCAATGTCGAACTTATCGTTGAGGTAGCAGTTCGCCGCATACTCGTAGAACAGGGTCGCCAGCCGTTTGTCGCGCTGAAGCGGGAGGTGCATGTCGATCACGCGCTTAATAAAGTACTCGGCGCGGCTGTAGCGCAGGCTGCCGCGACAGATCGCCGCCATCGTCAGGGCGGCGTCGAGCGAGCCTACCGTGTGTTCGATGAATTCATATTCGCTCAGCGCCAGCTTCGCGTAGGATTCCGCCAGGCTGGCATCCTCGGCGTGGGAGTAGTACAGCGCCAGCGTCTGAAAGAGCTTCGAGCGTTCGACGTGGTCGTCCAGATATTGGGCAACCGTGATCGCCTGATCGATCAACTGCTGTGGCAGCTTGAACCCGTGCAGGTAAATGACCGCCCGGAACAGAGTGATGTGGGCTTGCAGGAGCGCATCCACATTATCAGATCGTACCTGCTTCAGCCGACCGTAGACGCCGACCTGCTCCCGAAATTTCGCCGTCGCTTCGCACACGGCTGCTTCGTATGGATTGCCTTCGAGCGGCGTCGCCAGCATATCGGCGATCCGGTCGAACCAGGACTTCCAGCCATCGTCTGCCACCACCGGCGCGATGAAGCCGACGATCACCTGAAGCGTGCGCCGGTAGTGATGGTGACTGTTCAGCCCGGCGCGGAGGATGTCGTAGACTTCGGCAGCCTGGGTGCGAAGCCAGCCGGGGTTCACCTCGGATTCATCGGCGAGCCAATCCAGATCGGCAGTTAGATTTTCGTCGGGATCGCTCGCAGGAGTAAGGTCAGTGCGCATGATATATTTCGTCCTTGCATCAAACCACAGATGAAGGCGCGGCGAGGAACGACAAACGAGACTGCGCTGCCCCGCGCGTCACAAAATCGAAAATGATGATTGCCGAGTTCAATTGCTCGTGTCCGTCAGCCGGCGTTATCGTAGAGACACCCGTCGCGCCGCCGAGAACGGATAAAAGCGACCGTTCGTTCGTCCTCAAAGATCGACCTCGCGCCGACCCCCCTGTGAAAGACGAACGCCCGCCGCCAGTGTGTATGTCTCATGAGGCAATAGTAGCGCCGGTTAGTATTATTTTCAACTAACAGCCGCTTAGGTGCTGGTTTATGTCGATGTGTTTGAGGAGAGAATTTGTTATGGAAATAAGGGGAAAACGTCTGGAGTGAGACGTGTGTAGGGGCACGTGCAACCTTCGGTTGCCTATGTCGTGCCCCTACGAGAGCAGATACAGCGGATTTCGCACCAAACCGGAAAAGGTGTCCTCTCCCCATTTATCGGGGTGAGAAGGCACGGTTGGCAGAGTATTGCGCGTACAGCGCTATCGCTCAGGCGGGTTCGAAGCGCAGAATCCTGCCGCGATAGTCGACAACGTACAGCTCGCCGTCCTCGTCCTCGCCGAAGCCGCTGATCTGGTTGCCGGTGCTGCGCATAAAGACGCTGTTCTGCCAGTTGCCGCTGGCGTCGCGGTACAGACTCCAGATCGTGCCCGTGCCGTAGTCGCCGTAGAAGTAGACGCCGTTGAGGGCGGGCAGCAGGCTGCCGCGATAGACGTAGCCGCCGGAGATCGAAATCCCCTCGTTGTGCGAGTATTCAGCGACGGGCAGCACCATGTCGGCGGGCGCAGCCGCGCCGCTGAACGGGTGAGTCGCCTCGTAGACGTTCCAGCCGTAATTCTCGCCGCCCGCGTCCCCGGCGGGCTGGAAGTCGACTTCTTCCCCAGCTTCCCTGTCCCACATCGCCGATATACAGGTCGCCGGTTTCGCGGTCGAAGCTGAAGCGCCAGGGATTGCGCAGCCCATACGCCCAGATTTCCGGCAGCGCGCCGCGCGCCCCAGCATACGGGTTATCGGGCGGGAAAATGTAGCTGTCCCCGCTCACGTCTACGCGCAGGATTTTGCCGAGCCACGTGTTCAGGTTCTGGGCGTTCTGCTGCGGGTCGCCCGCCGAGCCGCCGTCGCCGAAGCCGATGTACAGGTAGCCGTCGGGACCGAACGCCAGCATCCCGCCGTTGTGGTTGGGGAAGGGCTGTTCCTGCGTCAGAATCGTCACGGCGCTGGCTGGATCGGCGACATCGGGATTGTCCGCCGAAACCTGATAGCGGGCGACGACCGTGTTACCGTTGACATCGGTGTAGTCGATGAAGAAGCGCCCGTTATTCGCGTAGTCAGGGTCGAACGCCAGCCCCAGCAAGCCGCGCTCGGTGTATCCGCCGCCGAGCGCTTCCTGGCTAATCAGCGACGACACGTCGAGGAACGGCGGGTCTGCCATCTGCCCATCCCGGACGATGCGGATTCTGCCGCTCTGCTGGACGACGAACAGCCGACCAGAGCCGTCGCCCGCGTTGGTGACGAACAGCGGGTGGTTGAAGCCGTCCGCGACCGTCACAAGCTGCACGGTCGATGGATCGGGCGCGGGGATGTCCTGCGCCTGAAGCGAAACCGCTGAGAACAGCGCCACCAGTAAGACAATTCCGATAATCCGTTTCATCATTTCCCTCGAAATGTGCTTACGATACAGTCGTGGGTGTCTGTAGAGGCGAGGTATACCCTCGCCCCTACGAAGAAAATCTATATCCGGCGTGGTTCTAGCGCGTTTCCGGTCCGGCGATGCCGACCACCAGCGCATCGGGGTTCAGGTAGCGCTTCGCCGCGTTGAGCAGGTCGGCGCGGGTCAGGCTGTAGATGGTGTCGCGGTAGTTGACCAGATAGTCGAGTCCGAGGTTGAAGGTTTCGATGTTGCGCAGGGTGTAGGCGATGCCTTCGTTGCTCTCCAATTGCAGCGGCAGGTGCCCGACGTGATACGCCTGATTGTCCGACAGATCATCCTCGCCGACTAGCTCGCTGGTCAGGCGCTGGATTTCCTCACGGATACGGTCAATCGCCAGCTCGACGTTCGCCGGGTTGACGCCCGCGACCACGCTCCAGGGCGCGGGACCGAATCCGCCTTCGATCTGACTGTAGGCATAGTAAGCGAGTCCCAATTCCTCGCGCACGCTCCTGCCGATGCGCCCCATCATGCCGAACTGCCCCAGCACGCTGTTGGCGAGGCTGGCTGCCTGATAATCGGGGCTGAAGCGCGACGGACCGGGCAGCCCCAGCACCAGATCGGACTGGGTTTTGCCCGGCAGCGGCACGACCGCACGCTTCGCCTCGCGCACGGGAGCGAGGTCGGGCAGGGCAGGTTGTTCAGGCTGGTCGGCGTTCTGCCAGTCCTCAAGCTGGTCGCGGACGATCTGCACGGCGTCCGCCGCGTTGACCGCGCCGACGACCACCACGATCATGCCGCTCGCGCCGTAAAACTGGCGGTGGAACTGCGCCAGCGATTCGAGGGTCAGCCGCGAGACGGTTTCGACCGTGCCGCGCGAGCTGTAGTGATAGGGATGCCCGGCGGGGTAGAGCGCCTCGTGGAAGGCGCGGTTGGCGCGGTAGCGCGTGTCCTGCGAGCGGTATTGCAGCCCGGTGACGATTTCGCCGCGCAGCCGCTCGACCTGCGCCGCCGGGAAGGTCGGGTGACGCACCACGTCCGCCAGCACGTCGACCAGCGTCGGCAGGTCTTCTGCCAGCGCCTTGCCGCTGAAGCCGGTCGTGTTAACGTTGCCGCTGAAATCGAGGTCAGCGCCGATGTCCTCCAGCGCCTCGTTGATGGCGTTGAAGTCGCGCTTCTTGCCGCCGCGCAGCAGCGCCGAAGCCGTCAGCGAGGCGAGACCATTCTGGTCGGGCGTCTCGTACAGGCTGCCCGCGCGCACCGATCCGGCGATCACGACCGACTGCGCGTCGAACTTTTCGTAGACCAGGACGGTGACGCCGTTGGCGAGCGTCACGCGGGTGATGTTGTGCGAGCCGGGGAGCGAGTTCATTCGTCCATCTCCATGTCGTCCATGCCGTCGTCCGCATCTCCGCCGGAGGGGATGAAATAGCCGACCGTGCGGTTCTGCGGGCGCAGGTAATGGGCGGCGGCTTCCTTGACCTCGTCGAGCGTCACCGCTTCGAGGTTGGCGACGTAATTTTCGAACCACTGGTAGCCGCCGACGTTTTCGGTGAAGGCGAGCCAGAACGCCTGCATGGTGACGCGCTCGGTGCTGTAGGCGAACAGCGCCCGCGCCTGCTTCTTGACGCGGTTGAGTTCGGCTTCGGTGATGTCGCCGCTGCGCAGCCGCTCGATCTCGCGGTTGAGCGCCGCTTCGACTTCCTCCGGCGTCTTGCCGTCGCGCACCACGATGTCGATGGTGTACAGGAACGGATCAATCGTCTGAGTCATGCCGCCGTCGACCGACGCCGCCAGTTCGGTCTCGACCAGCGCTTTGTACAGGCGGCTGGTCTTGTTGTCGATGCTGCCGCCGCCCATGCCGTCCGGTCCGCACAGCACGCTGTTGATCAACTCCATTTTGAACCAGTCGGGGTCGGTGGCGGCGGGCACGCGGTAGCCCACCTGAATGAAGGCGGTCGTGCCGGGGCGCTCGACGCTCACGCGCCGCTCGCCCATCTGCTCTGGCTCCGGGCGCGCGAACGGCGTCGGCAGGCTGCCCGCCGGGATCGAGCCGTACAGCTCGTTGATGCGCGCCAGCAGCGCCGCGCTGTCGAAATCGCCGACGGCGACGGCGATAGCGTTGTTGGGCATGTAGTGATGCTTATAGTGGTTGTACAGGTCGTCGCGGGTCATGGTGTGCAGGTCGGTCATGTCGCCGATGATCTCGTGGTGGTAGCCGTGCACGCGGAAGGCGGACGCCTGCACTTCTTCGCCCAGCCAGAACATGGGCGAGTTTTCCGCGCCCTGCCGCTCGGAGATGATCACCGTCCGCTCGGATTCGACTTCTTCGGGGTCGAACTGGGCGTTGATCATGCGGTCGGCTTCGGCGCGCAGCGCGAGGTCGATCTCGGCGGCGGGCAGCGTCTCGTAGTAGGCGGTGTAGTCGAGGAAGGTCTGGGCATTCCAGGCGCCGCCGACGCGGTCGATTGCCTTGTCGAGATAGCCGGGCGGAAACTGTTCCGTCCCCTTGAACATCATGTGCTCGACCCAGTGTGAGATGCCGGTGGTTCCGGTGCGCTCGTTGCGGCTGCCGATGCGGTACAGCACCCACCAACTGATGATCGGCGCGCTGTGGACTTCCTTCAGCAGGACGACCATGCCGTTGTCGAGGACGTGCCTAGTTACGTTGCTCACGGCTGCTCCTTGGAAAAAATTCAAATGTGTGCCGCCATTGTAGCGGGGTTTTATGGGAATAGCATTAGATAATTCGGGTGGGTTTGGGGTGTGAGTACGCGGAATTGCGTAGGGGCGAGGCATGCCTCGCCCCTACAAATGTGAATTCAAATTGCGTGGTTATTTCGCGCTGCTGCCGTTCTTGCCCGCCATGTAGCACGAGCCGACCGCCAGATAGCTGTAGCCGCGCTCGACCAGCTCGCGGAAATCCGGGATCATGCGCCGCCCGTCGATGACGACGTAGGGCGGCTGGACGGTCTGCTCGATGGTGCGCGACAGCCCGCGAAATTCCTCCCAGTCGGTCGAGATGAACAGCATGTCGCTGCCGGTGATCGCTTCCTTCGGCGAGTTGTGGTAGCTGATCTTCTCGAACAGCTGGTTGTTGGCGGGGTTGAAGTAGCGCTGCGCTTCGTGCGTCGCCAGCGGGTCGTAAGCGCGGATCGACTTGACGCCGCGCCCCAGCAGCGATTCGACCACCTTGAGCGACGACGAGTCGCGCATGTCGTTGGTGCGCTGCTTGAATGACAAGCCGAGCAGCGCCACCGTCTTCTGGTTGAAGTTGACGCCGCCTTCCATCGTCGCGCGGTCGATCAGGTAAGTTTTCTGGTACTCGTTGATGTCGTAGACCGATTGCAGCAGGTCGGCGGGCTGCCCGGCGCCCTTGAGCTGGTAGATCAGCGACTGAATATCCTTGCCGAAGCACGAGCCGCCCGCGCCGTTAGAGACATACGACCCCCAGGTGCTGATGCGCGCGTCGGAGGTGACGCCGCGCTTGAGGTCCTCCATGCGGATGTTTTCGAAGGTCTCGCCCAGCCGCGCGCCGACGCCGTTCCAGAACGAGATGTAGGTCAGCAAGAGCGTGTTGGCGACGTACTTGATCGCCTCGGCGGTTTCGGGCGTGGTCTCGATGTAGCGGATGCGCACGTGGTTGACGAACTGCGAGTAAATGCGGCGCAGAATCTTGAAATCGTCCTCGGTGTCCGCGCCGACGACCACGCGGTCGGGCTTGCGCGACTTTTCAACGGCGTCGCCTTCGGGCAGGAATTCCGGGTTGGAGGCGATGCCCGCGTTGGGTACGCTGTGCTCGCGCAGGATCGCTTCCAGCTTGCGCCCGGTTCCAATCGGCACGGTGCTCTTGTTGATCAGCACCACCCGGCGCTGATCCTGGCGCTTCGCCAGCAGCCCGGCGATGTAGTGGAGCGCGTTGAAGTAGAAGCTCAGGTCGGACGAGCCGTTGGGGTTCGGCGGAGTGGGCAGGCACAGGAAGATCGCGTCCGTGCCTTCGATGATGGCTTCGAGGTCGGTGGTGAAGAACAGATAGCGATTGGTCGTCTCCTCGATGACGTTGGCGAGTCCCGGCTCGTTGACGTAGCGCCCGATCTGGTCGGGGTCGCCGGACTGATAGGCGGCGATCCGCTCCTGATCGATGTCGTAAGCGTAGACTTCGTGACCATACTCGGCGGTCGTCGCGGCATGTGTCAGCCCGACAAAACCGGTTCCGGCGACAATGATTTTCATGCGTTCATTTCCTCGCGGTGCTTCCAGTCTGGTGTTTATACAGCGCAGACGGGTCGATGTCTTAGAGCGCTAGTGTAGCACCTCGGCGGCGGATCGAGAATGTCGATTATCCGGCGGGAACCGTTACGTCGATCACGGGCGGGCGGCAGGCGGGATGCGCTGTTGGGTTTCCCACGTGATGTAGTTGTTGGCGGTCTGGATTTGCCCGGAGAGCAGCACGCAGTCGATGCGGCTCTGCGTCAGGAAGGTCGCCATCTGGGTGACCGTCGTATCGAGCGGGCGGCGATAGCCCGCCTGCGCCGCGCGGCAGTCATCGTGGTGCAGCACGGCAGCCAGCAGAATCTGGCTGCCCGTATTCGTGATCATCGTGGCGGTGTTCCTGAAATTATCGCCGAAGTTGCCGCCCAGCTCGTTGACGATGAATACGTGGTCGCAGGCGATATACAGCTCGTTGAGCTTGTTGCGAATCTGGATGCGCAGCAGTTCGTGATTCAGGCGGTCGTCGACGCAGACCTGAATGAGCGCGAATTTCATGCCAGCCTCCTTTCTACAACAATTTCCTCGGTAATCATGCTGGTAGGGGCGAGACATGCCTCACCCCTACATCCCGATGCGTGTGTCCTGATCACGCCTCGTGGGTGAGGCGCTTGAAATAGACGATCTCCGGGTCGCCCTCGTCCAGATTGTCGATCCTGCCGCTCTGGACGAAGCCAAGCCGCTCGCACAGCGCCCGCATCGGCGCGTTCGACTCGTTGGTCGAGGTGAACAGCTTGCCGGTCGGCACGATCCGCTCGATGTGCTGCATGAGCGCCGTCGCCACGCCTTTACGCCGCTGTTCCGGGTGGACGATCAGCAGATCGACGAAATACTGCCCGAAGAATTCGCTCGTCAGCACGACATAGCCGAGCACGTCCCAGCCTTCACGAGCGATATAACACTGGCGCTTGCGGACGGTTTCGGTCAGGAAGTCAGCGCGCGGCGTCCCCATGTGCGCGGCGTCGACGGCGATCACGCCGACGAGGTCGTCCTCGGTGGCTCGCTCAATGATCATGTCCCGGTCATCTGGGCGGCGACGCGCCGACCCATCTCGACCGAGTAGTTCGTCCCGCGATCCCAGGGGTAGACTTGGCTCATGCTCGCCCAGTAGACACCCGGCAGCGAGTCCCCAGCGCCGGGATGTGCTGGCTGTGGTTGAGGTAGGGGGACGGGCTGGGCATAAGGGGCGCGGAACACCCACGTCCTGCGAATCCAGTCGGGCTTGAAGTCGCGGTTGAAGCTGGGCAGCACCGACGTGAAGCGCTCGGCGAGGGCGCCCTCGGACATGCGGAAGTATTCATGGTTGGCGGCGACGTAATCGCCGCAGTAGACGATGTGGTCGCCGCCGTAGTGCGCCTTGTCCATCCAGTTGGTGTGCTCGACCAGCGCCAGGAACGGAAAGCGGCTTTTGTTCTTGTCCGGGCTGGTGGCGGGCAGGTTGAGCCAGTACGTGCCGTCGGTCAGAAGCTGGTGCTTGAGTGCGACGACCACGCACAGCCCGCCAATGCTGCGCAAGTCCGCCATGCTGTCGCCGTAATGGGTGTTGCCCAGCTGCGGCGCGAGCTTCAGCATCAGCTTGGGCGAGGTGGTGCTCAGAACGCGGTCGAAGGTGAGCGTTTCGCCGCTGACGCGCAGCGTCGCCGTGCCACCATCGAAACCGATCCGCTCGACTGGCGTGTTCAGGCAGAATTTCGCGCCGCGCTCGGTCAGCGCCGCCGCCAGCGTATCCAGAAACGTCTGAAAGCCGCCCTCGAAAATGCCCAATTTGAGGCTGCGGGCATGAACGCGCGCCCACATCCACGCCATGTTGACGCGGTCGTAGTCCTCGCCGAACTTGCCGATCAGCAGCGGCTTGAAGAATTTCTCGTAACCGGCTTCGCCCATGTAGCGCGTGAACCACTCGTCCGCCGTGATGCCTTCGAGCTGCTGCCAGAACGGAGTCAGCTTGAGGAACGCTCCCGCGAGCAGAAAGCGTGGCTTGGAGGCGAACGGCAGCGGCAGCATCAGCGCCGAAAGCGGGCTGATCTCCGAGCGGACGATTTTGCCGTTCATCCAGTAGCTGGTCTTGGGGCGCGGGAACATGATTTTCTCGCGCACGCCCATTTCTTCCGCCAGCTTCAGGATATGCTCGTCGGTCTCGAACCAGTGGTGATAGAACTTCTCCAGCCACCAGTCCCAGCTTTCGTCCTTGAAGCCGCCCGCCAGCCCGCCGACGCGCGACTCGGATTCGTAAAGCGTGACTTCATGCCCGGCGCGGATCAAGTCCCACGCCGCCGCCATGCCAGTTGCGCCCGCTCCGATGATCCCGATCTTCATGGCGACACGACCTCGCTGCTGATTGCGCTCCCGCCGGGCGGCGTTTCCTGCGCTTCATCGTGCTCGACGACTTCGGTCGCTTCGGCGAACGAGCGCCACGACAGCCCCTCGCGCGCCAGATAGAAGAAGCCCAGCAGGGTAATTGGCAGCCACAGGGCGGCGTGCAGCACCAGCGTATACCCGGCAGCCATTTCGGTGTTGACGCCGAACGCTTCCAGAATCTTGATGCCGGGTCCGTCGAACGTGCCGACGTAGCCGGGCGCGCCGGGCAGCGTCGTCGCCAGGTTGACGACGGCGGTCATCAGCATCAGCACGAAGAAGCTCACCTGAAAATTGAAGGCGTGCATCACGAACCAGTATTTGGTGGTCTCGGTCAGCCAGATGAAGGCGGACGAGATCAGCGTCATCAGCAGGTCGCGCGGGCTGCGCAGGCTTTCCAGCCCGTACAGGAAGTGATCCGCCATGTGGTAGATCGGCTCGCGCAGCCGCTCGATCATGAAGCGGTCGAGGAAGGCTTTCAGCAGGCGGCGGGCGCGCGCGGGCTGGGTCGCCAGTATGAAGAACACGACCAGCGCGCCGAAGAACACCAGCGTGCCCAGGATGATGACCGTGCGCAGCCAGTCCTGCTCGATGTGAGCGAACGGCAGGGCGACGAACACGAACATCAGCATCACCAGCCCGTCGAAGATGCGCTCGACGATGATCGTGGCGAGGCTGGCGCTGACCTTCACGTCCTCGTTGCGCTTGAGCACGTAGGCGCGGATGACTTCACCGGCGCGGAAGGGATACACGTTGTTGCCCATGTAGCCGATGACGACAATCGGGAACAGCGTCCTGAGCGGGATCGGCTTGATCGGGCGCAGGAGATAGTGCCAGCGCCAGGTGCGCCCCCACACCGCCAGAAAGTAGATGGCGACGCCGGGCACAAGCCAGATCACCTGCGCCTGCTGGATCGTCGCCCAGACGTGGGTGAGATCGGCGTCACGAAAGCCAATCGCCAGAAAAACGATGCTGACCAGTATACCGATGATGAGTACGAACCAACGTCTTGTCATAGCAGCAAAGATTAAATGTCCGGCTAGCGAAAGTCAACTCCGAATGAACCGCCCGGCGGGCGAATTACCCGCCCAGCGTCTGCCGTGCCCGGCAGATGCACGGGGGTTCAGTTGTTATACACGGGTACAGTCCATATGGCTTGAGTTTCACCCCGGTTCCGGCTACACTGAAAGCAGATACGACGGTGCGCGATTAGCAGTTTCAGTAATTCGCTGCGCGCCGCTTCCGGCTCGCCCACAGGCGAGTGGTTGGCTGCCGAGCGTTTGACGGAGTAGAAGCGCTGTCCCATGACCGATCAAACACCGAAAGAACCCGACTGGCTGGACGAATTCCAGGAGCTAGCGAACCGCGAACTCCCTGAAGGATCGGCGTGCGAGCAGGTGCATCCGATTGTCGAGCGCTGGTATCACCAGTTGATGCACCACGAGCCGCCCGACTCGCGCGATTCGGTGCTGCAGGCGATGTCGTGCCTGTCGACCGAAATCCTGTCTGACGCTCCCGGCGACGTGCTGGAAGAAGTGCTCAAGCATGTCGATGAAGAAGCGCTGGCGAGCTGGGTCGAATACGTGCTGATGATCGGGCGCGCCTTCGAAGCCTCGCTGCGCGCCGGAGCTGGACGACCTCTAGGAAGCCATTGAAAATACCCGTGTCACGGGAAGTAGGGGCGTTCAATTGAACGCCCCTACGAAAAAATCTGAATATCCAGATACCTCCTAAGCCGCTACTCGACCACAGCGGCGACGCACTCGCGGAACACCTGCGTGTGATAGTCGATGTCGGCTTCGCTGGTCGCGGGCGCGATCAATGCCATGTTGTGAAACGGCGTCAGCAGAATACCCCGGTTGAGCGCCGCCAGATGCATGTAATGATCCAACTGACTGTCGACGGCTGCCGCCGCCTCTGAGCCGTTGCGCGGCGGGGTCGGGCAGAACCAGTATTCCGCCCGGCAGCCCAGCCGCGAGACGTGCCAGGGCAGCGCGAATTCTTCAATGACCGCCTGCACACCGTCGGTGAAGCGCCGCGCCAGCGGGATGGTGCGGTCATACGCCGCCTGCACCAGCACCTGTTCGAGCGTGGCGCGCATGGCTGCCATCGACAGGGCGTTGCCCGCCAGCGTCCCGCCGATGCCGCCCGTGTCGGCTTCGTCCCGGTTGATCTGACTCTGCACCCGCTGTGCCACTTCCGCCGACAGCCCGTAGACCGCCGCCGGGACGCCGCCGGCAATCGGCTTGCCGAGCGTCAGAATGTCCGGCTGAAGCCCGTATTCGCGGGTGTATCCGCCGACGCCTGTACAGATGGTATGCGTCTCGTCGATGATCAGCAGTGAGCCGGTGCGCTGGGTGATTTCGCGCAGCGCGTCGTGATAGCCCGGCTGCGGGTGGACGATGCCGATGTTGGTCATGGCGGGTTCCGCCAGCACGCAGGCGATCTCGCCCGACGCGAGCGCCGCTTCCAGCGCCGGGATGTCGTTGAACTCGATCACCGTCGTCGTCTCCGACGGGTGGACGGGCGCGCCGATGTTGCCCCGGCGCGGGATGGCGACCCCGTCGGCGTCGAGCGTGACGAACGTCTCGTCCACCGTGCCGTGATAGCACCAGTTGAATACCAGAATCCGCTGCCGCCCGGTGGTCTTGCGCGCCAGCCGCAGCGCGAAGCGGTTGGCGTCGGTGGCGGTGAGCGTGGTCTGCCAGTAGGGCAAGCCGAAGCGCCGCGCCAGCTCTTCGCCGACGTAGATCGCGTCCTCGGTCGGCAGCATGAAGGTGATGCCGCGCCGCGCCCGCTCGGTCAGCGCCTCGACGCTGGCGGCAGGTGCGTGCCCGGTCATCGCGCCGGTATCGCCCAGACACAGGTCGAGGTAGTCGTGCCCGTCCACGTCGGTGAAGTGCGCGCCGCTGCCTTCCGCCACGAACACCGGAAACGCGCCCGCCCAGCGCACCATCCAGTTCATGGGCACGCCGCCGAGCAGACTTGTCTGCGCGCGCTCGAACAGCGCCCGCGAGCGGGGATGCTCGCGCTCAAAACGTGTCTGCTCGTCGCGCAGTCGAGTCGCCAAACGGGTTCGGGATACCGCTGTCATTGTGAACGTGTCCTTTTGTATGCGCCGAACGGGTCAGAAGGTCACTTCCACCAGTGGAAGCCGTCGGGGAGATTTTCCATTCCCGGAGCTTGCGGCTTGTCGTCGATGGCGGGCGGCGGTAGCTGCCGCGCCTGATCGGGGCGGGTCGGCTCCGGGGCGACGTTCGCCTCGCGCGCCAGATCGATCTCGCGCTGCACCAGCATCAGGATCGCGCCTAGCCCGAAGAACGCCGCCAGCGCGTTGACCAGAAAGCCGATGTACGGCAGCGACGTGACCAGCGCCAGCAGCGTCACGCCGACCAGCAGGCTGACGAAAGTCATGTAGCGTTCGGGGCGGTCGCCCAGCAGCAGGCGCACGAAGAAGCGACCGAGCGCGATGCACACGATCACGCGCGAGATGAAGATGGCGACGAAGTAGAACACGCCCGCGCCGCCCAGGTCGAGCACCAGCACGATTGCCCCGGCGATCAATGCCAGATCACCCAACTGGAACAGGATCAACAGCAAGACCAGCACGCTGCCCAGCACCGGGATCACGATGAAGAAGATCGAGATCGAGATGATGAAGGTGAGCAGCCCAACGCCGAGGCTCGACAGCGGGCGCACGCGCAGGCTGTAGATCGGGGCTTGCAGCGTGCGCGGGAGGATCAGCAGCGCCGCCGCGCCGATCAGCCCCAGCGACACGATTTCGCGGATCGCCTGCGCCAGATAGTCGCGCAGGTTTTCGCCGAGGCTCTTTTCCGGCGAGATCAAGTCCGGCTGCGCCACCACCGGCGTGTATTCGGGCGGGTGCGGCAGCGTCACGGCGATTTCGCCCTCGGCGGGTCCGGCGTAGCGAAGCTGCCCGTTGATCATGCCCTGCTCGGTGACGCGCAAGCCGGGGTCGATCAGCGTGACCTCGACTGGCAGGAAGCTGAACACCGTCCGCAGCTCGGTGACGCCGGTCGAGCCGGGGTCGCCGACGGTCGCGTTCACGTCGCCGCCCACCACGCCGCTGACGGTGAGCGCCGACCCCCAGAAGCTGATTTCCCGGTCGACCGGGGCGTTGACCAGAAGCTGATAGCTGGCGGAGGTCACGCTGCCGGAGATGCGCGGGGCATCCAGCTCGGTGCTGAGGCTCAGGCTGATCACGTCGGCGCGCTCGTCGAGCAGCCGCGCCGTGGCGAGAGTGTCAGCACGCCGCCCGCGAAATGCACGCTGCCCCCGACCGTGCCGTTGACGGTGACTTCGCCGCCGAACAGATACAGGCTGCCGGTCACCGTGCCGTCGATCACGACGGTCGAGCCGCCGCCGAACAGGTCGCCGTCGATGTCGCCGCTGACGGTCAGCACCCGGCACAGCGCGAAAACGTTGCCGCTGATGTGTTCGTCGGCTGCGATGGCACACTGATCGCCCTGAAGGACATCGTGGGCGAAGGCGATCTGGACGTTGCCCAGTATCACCAGCAGTATCAACCCGACCCACAGCCTTCGCAGCATCAGCAGCTCCTCACTTTGACGCAGGGAGATTGTACGAACGAACCCCGCCGCCTGCCAAATCTCAATCCCATTTCACGCGATATCCGGCTTAAAATATTGTCAAAGCATTAATTCTCATGGTTTCGTTGAGGATACCCAATGGCGCAGTCCATCTTCGACCGTCGCAACCCCGGCTCCAGAGCTTATCTCGATGAGACCAAGCTGGATCGGAAATCGCTCTCCTCGATGCGCCTGGTTCTGTACCTGGTCGATGGCAGCCAGGTGATCACGGCTCAGCTACAGGAGCAGTTGGTCATCGGCAGGGGCAGCACCCATTATCACCCGGACATCGACCTGTCGCCGCTGGACGGCATTAAATACGGGATTTCGCGGCAGCACGCCGTCTTTATCTACGATGACGGGGCGCTGTACATCGAGGATTTGCAGAGCACCAACGGCACGCGCATTAACGGGGTCAAGCTCGACGCGGGCGAGAAATACAGCCTGCACAACGGCGACGAGCTGGAAATCGGCTGGCTGCGCACGACCGTGCGGCTGGTGCGCGCGCCCGGCTGATCGCGGCGCTTTCACAATGCTCTTTCATCGGGGAGACGACTCGGCACCCGGAGGCTGCCAGCCGTCTCCCTGTGTTTTGTGCGAACGTCCCTACAATGCGAACCACCCGCCCATTGGGCAGACACACAGGTCTGCCCCTACAACAACACCTGTGAGCTTCCTTGACCCGCACTCCTTAGCTTGATGCGTTTACCCTGCCCCTTGCAATCTCGCGCTTGCTCAAACTGACTTCCTAGCGGTATAGTCTTAATCTGTTATTCTGACTGCATCGGTGTCGGGAATCGTATGGTTCGGAGTTTTAGCGACCGGGTGCTGGGTGGGGTCTGCGGCGGGCTGGCGGCTTCGCTCCACATGAGTTCGCTGTGGGTGCGCGTGATTTTCGTCGTGCTGACGCTGCTCAGCCTGGGCGCGTTCGCCCCGCTGTACCTGCTGCTGTGGTGGATCGTTCCGCAGGAATCGCAGGTTAGCCGCCGTCGCGGGCTGCCGCTGATCGTCGTGCTGGCGCTGATCGTGCTAACCGCCGCTGCCTGGGCGGGGCGCGATCTCGGTCAGTTGACCACGCCGTCGGGCGTCAACCTGTTCTGGCCCGGCGCGCTGGTGATCCTGAGCGCCGTCTTTTTCCTGCGCCAGGTGAGGGCATAGGCGATGCGGCGGCGAACGAATCTGCTCTGGGGGCTGGTCGTGCTGGCGCTGGCGCTGGTCGTGCTGGCGCGCGCGCTCGGCTACGTGCCCGATGGTCTGGTCGATCTGATCGTGCGCGCGTGGCCCGCGCTGCTGCTGCTGGCGGGGCTGTCGTTCCTGCTGCGCAACCGCGTGCCCTTCGGCGATGTCATCGCGCTGGTGGTGAGCGCCGCCGTCGCCGGGCTGATCATCTCGTCGGCGTATTCGGCGCGGGCGACTCAGCAGCGCACCGATATTCGCCAGCCGATTCAGCAGACGCTCGGCGCGAACCTGACCCTGCTGCGCCTGCGCGTGCAGACGCTCTCGACCGACGTTGACCTGCTCGGCACGCTCACATCCGACGTGCGCGGCGAGTTCGTCGCCAGCAGCGACAACGAGATTCAGCTCAGCTATACCGAAGCAGCGGACAATTCCGCGACACTGACACTTCACGAAGTGCGCGAATCCGGCGATTTCCCGATGCTGGAGACGATGGGGCGCGGCTCGCTGCATCTTGAGCTGCCGCCCAACGTGCCCATCGACGTGGAATTCGTCGGGCAGGAGGGCAACATCGTCCTCAACATGGGCGGCACGGCGCTCGAACGCCTGAACGTGACCTCGGTGCGCGGTGATGTCGTTGTCACGCTGCCGGAATACCAGCCGCTGATGTCGCAGTCGCAGGAACTGCTGGGCACGCTGACCGTCGGTAACGGCAATCTGGCGCTGTTCATCCCGACGGCAGTCGCTGCCCGGCTGGAAATGGATCGCAGCGGCAGCGGCATCCAGCCAGAGTACGACCCGGACGTGTACAACTACCTCGTCGGCGACATCCTCGAAGCGCGCAACATCAACACGGCGCAGATCATCCTGCGCTACGCGCTGCACGTTCCGCACGGGCGCATCCGCGTCCAAGTCCCGTCCTGAGAGCCGAACCGGGATCGTTTATGACCATCATTCGGATGTGGCGTGACGTGCTGAAGCAGCGTATACTCGTCGTTATAAATTTATATCCCCCCATAAACGAAGTGTTAACTTAACCCTCATGGCGTGGCGACTGCACCTGAGCGACAGGACGATCAAGCGGCTGGACATCCTCTCCGGCAAACCGAACCTGCTGGCTGCCTGGACGCAGGACAACCGCGTGTCGTTTCTCGACCTGCAAACCGGGACGCAGCGCGGCGAGCGCAGCATCGAACCGCCGAACAGCGACGACCGCCGCAGCGATGGCTGGCGTCAGTTCGTCGATTCGCTGACCGCGCCCAACGGCGTCTTTCTGCCGACCGTGCGCACCCGTCCGGCGGCGATTCGCATGACGGCGGACGGACAGATGCGGCTGTACCAGACCGCGCCCGGCGAGCTGTACCTCGAAATCGACGGCAAGGAAGCGAAGCTGGAAACCGACGATTCGACCGCTTTCGTCGCCGTCGGGCTGGATCGCGCATTAGGGCTGCTGGCGGCGCTCGACCGCTCGGCGAAGCTGCACCTGTACCAGCAGCATATCCGGCTGGGGATATTCGACACCGGCTTGACGATTCAGGAAGAATTTCGCCCGACACTGGCGATCTCGCAGGGCGGGGCATCGCTGTTCCTCACCGACGGGCAGTCGATTGTGCTGATGGACGCCACCGGGCGCGTGCGCAAGCGGCTCGATCTGCATTACCGGCTGGGCGCGATCAACTGCTCGTCCGACGGACACCGCTTCGTCGCCAGCGACTTCGACGCCAACGTCGTGCGCATCTACGACGGCAGCCTGACGCCGACGCACCAGCGCTTCGCCGTCGACCTGCTGACTGAGGCGAAGCGGGCGCAGTTGATGGCGTCGTCGGCGATGACCAGCGCCGCGCTCGGTCCGCTGGCGATCAACAACAAGGGCGTGCTGGCGTTCGCCGTCTCCGGGACGGTCTGCGTCACCAGCCTGTCGCGCATGAAAGCGCTGCCCCGCACGTCTTGATCAGCGTGTCAGTCGGAAGCCAAAACAAACGGCGCAGTCGCCCGCGCCGTGTCGCTTGCTGTGCAGTTGAAAAGCGTCGCTAGAAGTCGCTCTCGGTCAGCGCGCGCTGCGGGAATACCATGTGTTCGGGCGTGATCCAGCCGCGCGAGAGCGCCGCGTGGTTGGCGCGCTCAAAGTCGGCGTGCAGGTCGCGCACAAGCCGCGCCTGGGCGGTCGAAGGCTCGCGCGAGAAGATGATCGCACTCGCGGTGTAAGCGCCGGTGGC
Organism: Anaerolineae bacterium; assembly: GCA_046328655.1. GTDB lineage: Bacteria > Chloroflexota > Anaerolineae > Aggregatilineales > Phototrophicaceae > Flexifilum. Next base: position 58,285 of record JAXLWE010000017.1, read on the forward strand.
GAGGATCATCCAGCGTCCATCGTCAATTTGCCTGCGTCCCAGACCCGTCTCCGGGCGATTGGGCATCGCCCATATGCGGTTGAGCGCCGTCAGAATCGGCGTGAGGTTGGACGGCGGCTTGCCCTCGGCGGTGATCGGCTCGAAGCGGTTGTGGCGGTAGACGATGTAGTAGAGAGTCTGCGCTTCGAACTGGTTGCGCAGGAACTTGGTCTGCCCCTTGACGGAGAGCACCTGCTTCCAGGCGTCGGTATCCGGGTTGCGCTCGACCATGCGCTCGATGATCGTGCGCTGCTCGCTGTAGCGGCGGTACATGGCGTTGAACTGCGCCCGGTTGATCTTGCCTTCGGCGAACTCGTCGGCGACGGTCTCCATCTTGCGGCGCAGGGCGCTCAGGGCGGCGACCGGGTTGGTCGGGTCGCCTTCCGGCTCTGGCGCGCGCGGCTGCGGCGCTGGCTCTGGGGCGCGGGCAGGGGTGGGCGGCGGCTGCGGTACACTGGGGCGCACCGGCGAACGCATGGCATCGCGCGAAGGGTCAGTGTCTGGAGGATGTGGAAACATGGGTTCGCTCACGCCTCTGCTCTGGCACTCTGATGGGTCACTGTGTTAATTATAGCTCAATTTGTTATACTAGCGTCGCAATAACCGCAATTAACGTGTCAGAAAATCCATGTTCAAACCGCTCCATTGTGGATTGTACTTCACCTTTGATCACGTCGGGCAGGCGCGGCGCGAGCGCGACTCCGAGCCGTTTCGCAGCGCCTACCAGTACCTGCGCGAGCGCGAGCAGCAGGGCGCGCAGGCGGCGCAGTGGTACGGGCTGCGCTACCGCTTCGACGCCGACGACGATGCCGGTGAGCTGGCAATCGCCGCGCTCGAACGCTACATGGGCGAGCCGCTGATCGAGGATATGACCTATCTCGACGCCGTCGCCCAGACCATGATGCTGGCGCAAGCTTTCGAGATGACGCGCGATCATCCGGCGTGGCGGCGCGACGCCCAGTTCACGTGGCTCAACGCCTTTCAGGAGCGCGTCAACGAACTCAGCGTCAGCCCGTACAAGGATACGCAGGTCGAAAACCTGTGGATGGCGGCGCTGGTGCTGGTCTCCGGCGTGCTGCTCGAACGCGAGGACATCTTCCGCGTCGGGGTCGACGTGTTCAGGCGTACTATCGACAATGACATCAGCCCGCGCGGGCACATCCCCAGAGCAGTCGAAGGCGAGGACGGCGGCAGCCTGTATCGTCAGGTGCTGTCGATTTCGGCGCTGGTGCTGATGGCGGAAGCCGCCACCCACTGCGGCACGAATCTGTGGGAGTACAGCAATCGCGGCGTCTCGGTGACGACAGCGGCGGTCTACCCGATCTACTACTTCTACACGCCGGAACAGTGGAAGTGGGACGAGGGCATTACGCTGGATGAGGCGCAGCTTCTGTTCCGGCGCTGCGGCGGCTTTCTGGAGATCGTCAACCGCGCGACCGGCTTCCGCGACCTCAAGCCGCTGCTTGAGGACCTGCGCCCGATTTATGACCCGCACGGTGGCGGTCTGACGACACTTTCGCATGGGGTTCCGGTGCGGCGGCGCGGGCTGTTCGGATGATACTCTGCTGGTGCAGCAATGAGGTGGGGGCAAAATGGACGAAGCGGCTGTGCTCGCTCTACTGAGACGTCATTGGGAATATTCGGGCAAGGATGAAGACATCGCTAATGAGATTTATCACGACGATGCCGTACTGGAGTTTCCGCAGGGGCAAGAGCGGTATCAAGGAAAGGCGAACTTCCTTGCCTGGAGAAAGCAGTATCCGGCTTCGCTTGAGTTTAAGATCAGGCGGATCCGAGGCAGGGGCGACTTCTGGGTTGCCGAGAATTCCATCAGCTATAACGGCGGACCCTGGAACTATACCGTGAGTATTATGGAATTCAGAGGTGACAAAATCGCCAAAGAATCAATCTACATCATGGAGGGCTGGGAGGCTCCCGAATGGCGCGCCCCCTGGCGTGCCGAGTGGCGAGATGAGTCCACGTGATGGCTAGCCCAAAGTCGACAAAAGGACTATTTCTATGTTGTTCAACCCCGTAACGCCTGACCTGATCGCCGAGCTGCGGGCGATCCTCGGCGACGACGCCGTCAGCACCGCGCGCGCCGATCTCGACCTTCACGCCCGTGACCAGTCGCATCACCCGGCGCACCCCGCCGACGTGGTGGTCTTTCCGATGACGGCGAGCGGCATCGCCGACGTGCTGCGGCTTGCCAACGAACGGCTGATCCCGGTGACGCCCTGGGGCGTTGGCACTGGGCTGGAGGGCAACTCGATCCCGGTGCGCGGCGGTATCCTGCTGTCGCTGGAGCGCATAACAGGATCGTCGCCGTACACGCCGACGATTTTCAGGTGACGGTGCAGCCGGGCATCGGTCCGCAAAGACCTGAACGCCGAACTCGCGCGCTACGGCTTGTTCTTCGCCCCCCGATCCCGGCGCGAACGCCACCGTCGGCGGGATGCTGGCGAACAACGCCGCCGGGATCCGCACGGTCAAGTACGGCGCGAGCAAGGAATGCGTGCTGCGGATGCAGGTCGCGCTGGCGGACGGTCGGCTGATCGAAGTCGGTTCGCGCTCGGTCAAGCAGTCGTCGGGCTACGACCTGCTGCACCTGTTCGTCGGCAGCGAGGGGACGCTCGGCGTGATCACCGAGGCGACACTCAAGCTGGTTCCATTGCCGACCTTCATGGCGCGATCGCCGCCTTCCCGACGATCGAGGCAGCGGTCGAGACGATCGTGGCGGTGCGCGGCAGCGGGCTGGACCCGGCAGCGCTCGAATTCATCGACGCTACCCACCAGGATGCTGCACGCACGCGAGACCGAAGGCGTCGATTTGCAGGATCACCCGACGCTGTTCATGGAATTCCACGCGGCGCTGGAAGCGCTCGAAGCCGGGCTGGACGCGGTGCGCGAAATCTGCAAGGAAATGGGCGCGATCGGCGTGCGCGCCACCACCGACACCGCCGAGCGGCGCAAGCTGTGGCACGCCCGCCGCCTCCTGAGATCATGGTGCGTTCCCGCGCCGGGCTATCACTTCTTCATCATGGATGTCGCCGTGCCGATCAGTGCGTACCCGGAATTAATCGGTTATGTGGAGAGCCTGAAGAAGGAACACGGCGTGACCGCCTACATGATCGGGCACGCGGGCGACGGCAACATCCATGTGGAATTTCCGTATGCCGACGACGCCGAATTCGAGCGGGCGCTCAAGCTCGACGCGCTGATCGTCCACCGGGCAATCGACCTGGGCGGCACGGCGACCGGCGAGCACGGCGTCGGCATCGGCAAGGCGATGTTCATGGAGCACGAGCACGGCGACGCGCTCGACGTGATGCGCGGCATCGGCGCGTGCTCGACCCGAACGGCATCCTGAATCGGGCAAGATTTTCCCGGAGAGCGGCGCGTGGCAGAGCCAGCTTAGCGCCGCCAGTTATGCAATTTAACAGTAGGGGCACGACATGAAGGTGTCTAAAAAGCCTTCTTTGACCCCACCCCAACCCTCCCCGAACTCAGGGAGGGTGCAAACCTGCTTGCGCCTTCCCCCGAATTCGGGGAAGGAAGCGACCACAGGTCGCGGGATTAGAGTAAAGGATGCCCAATTTACGCTGGCGAATAATTTTTAAACACCTCATGTCGTGCCCCTAACCCCTCGCCCTATATAAGCTTCGGCTTGCCTTCACGCCAGCGTAGTCTTCGCGGTTTCACCGACCGCTGCCGTTTTGGTTGCCGTCGCGCTTGTTGTGCTCGATCATGCGGACGGTGGCGCTCGATTTCTTGCGGCGGGCTTCCGCAGCGCGTTCACCAGCCTGGTCTGGATGGAGAGCGCATCGGTCAGCACGTCCATCTTGCGATGCAGGTCGGCGATTTCGACTTCGTTCTTGATATTCACCTGAAAATCATTCTGAGCAACCGCTCGATCTTTAGCTGCCTGGCGGTTCTGCGCCATCAAAATGACCGGTGCTTGCAGCGCTGCCAGGGTACTGAGCGTGAGGTTGAGCAGAATGAACGGGAACGGATCAAATGCGTGCGTGCCCATATAGACGTTCGCGCCGATCCAGACCACCATGATGCCGACGAAGATGAGGATGAATTTCCAGCTACCGGCAAAGGTCGACATCCGGTCGGCGATGCGCTCGCCGAAAGTCGCCTGCTCGTCAATGTCCTCGTACACGTCGTCGGTGACGATATACGGACGCAGATCACGAATGAGTTCCTGCGCTTCGGGGCTGAGGAGGCTGTCCAGTTCCTCGATCTCATCGATCAATTCCTGGATTTGCTCGTCCTCGCTATCGACCGGGGCAACCAGACGATTGAGCAGCAGATCGTTGTACATATTTCCCCTCCAAAGAGACAGTTCGGGCGAACGCAAACAACTCGCACCGAATCACGATCAGGGTTGTCGTTTGGAACAGGGGCTTACACTATCCGGGGTTTCCCTGACGGGCAGGGTCGGCAATAACGCGCCGCGCGACCCCGGTGTACAACGAGCGGAGTTCAGCGCAGGCGAGCGTTATCGCCGCCAGATAATGAGGGCGGCTGTTCGCTAGTACTGCCTGCGATCATTGAGACCTTCACTTACTAGAACGGTCAAGATGGGGGTGGAACTCCACCCACCAGTTCAAATGTACATCGAATTCAAGGGAGTGTAAACCCCTAAAACACTAGGTGGAAAAGATGCGGATCGTCGCGCCGTCGGTGACGATCAGATAGTGATCGTAGACGGTCAGCGCCTGCACCGGGTTGTCGAGCGGTTGGGTGCTGGCGAGCGCCTGAACGCTGCCAGGATCGCTGGCGTTGAGCACGGCAATCGTGCTGGTATCCGCCTGTGTGACGAGGACATATTCGGCGTCGCCGCTGCTGAGGAATTGAACGTCGGTGATCGGGTTGCCGTCGACGGTGAATGCGCCGGTCTGCTCCAGCGTGGCGGGGTCGAAGAACAGCAGGCGGCTGCCGTCGAGCACGACCACGCCCTTACTGGCGTCGGGGTTGAGCCGGACGAGGGATGGTGTGCCGTCCAGACCCAGGGCGCGCGCCGTCTCCATCGCCTGAAGCGTGCCGAGCGGAGCAGTCGCCAGCACGCCGTCGCGCAGCAGATAGGCGGTAGTATCCGAAAGCGCGGCGTCGAGGATGGTCTCGTCCACCGGGAACTGGTCGATGTCGTCCGGGGCGTTGATGCCGAGCAGCATGTAGCCGCGCTCGCTGATGACGATGCCCCATTTGCGGTCGGAGGACAGCGCCAGCGCGTGCGGGTTCTTGGGAATGTCGATGTAGTTGAAGCCGGATAAGTAGGGTCTGTCGGGCAGCGGCGGGGCGACGACTTCGATGGTGTCGGTGTTGGAGTCGGTCGTGACGGCGACCAGCCCGTAACGCTCGCCCCCCGCCAGCAGCACCGGCGTGCCGCTTACGTCGAGCGTCCACAGCAGCGCCGGGGTGGTCGGGTCGCTGAAATCGTAGATGCGTACCTGCTGGTTTTCGGCGTCGGCGACCAGCAAACGGTCACCATCGGCGGTCACCGCCAGCGCGCGGAAGTCGCCCGCCTCTAGTGTGCCGACTGCTCCGAGCGGAGACGCCTGCTCCTGCGCGAAAACGACTCCACCCGCGAGCGCCAGCCACAGGAAGATGACCAGCCAGCTACGCATCACGTCAGGGACGACTAATACTCATCGTCGTTGTCGTAATCGTCGTCGTCGTCGTAGTCATCGTCCTCGTCGAAGTCGTCGAAATCCTCGTCTTCCTCGTATTCTTCGTCGAGGTCGTCGTATTCTTCGTCGAGGTCGTCGTATTCCTCGTCGTCCTCGTAGTCGTCGAAATCCTCCTCCGCCTCGTCGTAGTCGTCCATATCCTCGAAGTCGTCCTCAACCATTTCGTCGTCGTCAGTGAAGTTCACATCGTACATGAAGGGTTCGTAGTTGGTCATTTCGTTCACCCGCCAGGAATGTAAACGGATATTGAAGCCATTGTAGCGTAAAGCGCGCGTATTGTAGCATGAAGTCGCCGTTTGCAAACGGCAATTTTCACGAGATTTATGCGCGCTGCCGAATCAGGTCGACAAAATAGGCGTGCAGCCGAGAATCGCCGGTCAATTCGGGGTGAAATGCCGTCGCCAGCAGGTGTCCCTGCTGCACGGCGACGATCCGTCCATCGCCAAGCTGCGCCAGCACGTCGACGCCCGCGCCCGCTTCGGTGACGACCGGCGCGCGGATAAACACGGCGTGAAACGGCGGGTCGCCCAGCGGCTTGATGTCCAGATCGGCTTCGAAGCTGTCGATCTGCCGTCCGAAAGCATTGCGGTTGACGCGCACATTCATGACGCCGAGGATCGGCTGGCGGTCGATGCCGATGTCGCGCGCCAGAAAGATCATGCCCGCGCACGTGCCCCACGTCGGCTTGGTCTGGGCGAAGGCGCGCAGCGGCTCGATCAAGCCATAAGCTGTCGCCAGCTTGCCGATGGTCGTGCTTTCGCCGCCCGGCATGATTAAGCCATCCAGACTTTCGAGCTGTTCCGGCATCCGCACTTCGCTGGCTTCAACCCCCAGCGAGCGCAGCATTTTCTCGTGTTCGATGAACGCGCCCTGCAGCGCCAGTACCCCGATTTTCAAGCGTGCGCCTCCTGTAGAACTATCGCTATCTTCGCGCAGACTATGGGGGCGGTCAAGTGCCAAACGGAACAAGGTGACGGCGGGCAAAACGGGTGTCTGGATGCGCCGCGCGGCTGGCGATTTCCCCGGCTTGCGCTATGATCGGCTTGAGAGCGCTCCCGCCGTCTGGGATACGCTAAGGAGACTATTGATGGAACTATTGCTGGTTTGCGGACTTAGTTTGCTTTACTACTGGGCACGGCGGTTCACGCCTGAGATGATTCCGCTGCGGCGGACGGATGCATCAGCGTCAGCAAGACCGGCTGCTACCCGAACGGCGTCAAGATCGCCGTTTATCCGACCGCGCAAACGACCGATCAGACATTCGAATGGGCGCTGGTGGACGAAGACTACGAGCGGCGCGACCGTCGCATCCGGGCAGACGCTCCCCGGCTTCCACGATGAAGCGTCCGGCGATTACGTCCACTGATCGATTTCTCCAGTTACGTCACGCCAGGTCGCTACGTGCTGAAGGTCGACGGCGCGAGCAGCGCTCCCGTTCGCCTCGGCGGCGACATCTATCGCCCGCTGATGGTGGACGCGCTGCGCTATTTCTGCCTCAACCGCGACGGTATCGACCTCGACCCGCTGTACGCCGGGCAATGGGCGCGCCCCGACGGGCATCGGCGATCATGGCGTCACCTGCTATCTGGCTCGGACAGCAGCGGCAGGATGGCGCATGGGACGGCTGCGACTACACCATCGACGCCGGCGGCGGCTGGTACGACGCGGGCGGTGCAGCAAGTACGTCGTCAACGGCGGCTTTGCCACCTGGATGCTCGTGAATATGGTCGAGTTCAACCCGGCGGCGTTCGGCGACGGCGCGATGAATATCCCCGAAAGCGGCGACGGCGTCCGGACATCCTTGACGAAGCGCGCTGGGAGATGGATTTCCTGATGGCGATGCCGGGTTCCCGAAGAACAGCCGCAGGCAGGCATGGCGTTCCACAAGCTGCACTCGCTCAAATGGGATGCCATGCCGATCAGCCCGAACATTCGATACAGGAGCGCTACCTGATGCCGCCCAGCACGGCGGCGACGCTCAACTGGCAGCGGCAGCGGCACAGGTGTGCGCGCGTCTGGCGAGGCGCTCGACGCCGCCCGCCGACCGCTGTCTGGCGGCTGCCGAGCGCGCGTGGCAGGCGGCGAACGACAACCCGATTTTCACCTACGGCAGCATCCCGGGGTAACGCGCTGTCGGCGGTGGCGATTACGGCGACGGCAACGTCGAGGACGAATTCTTCTGGGCGGCGGTGGAGCTTTACGTCACGACCGGCGAGCAGGCGTACCACGACTATCTGGTCGCGTCGCCGTATTTCGGCGGCGGATTCGATCCGGCGAGGAGACGCCGATCGTGGGGCGACGTGGGCGTGCTCGGCGCTGACATGGCGCTGCACCGGAGCGGCTGAGCGCCATTGAGCAGGCGACGGTGCACGCGCTGCTGATCGAATCGCGGATCATTACGTCGAGGTGACGGCGGGCGAGGCTACCGCGTGGCGATACCGCTGACCGGCTATTCGTGGGGCAACAATTCGTACCGCACTCAACAACGCGATGGTCATGGCATACGCCTATCGCCTGACAGGTGAGGCACGCTACCGCGATACGGCGGTCAAAGGCGCCGGATTACATCCTCGGTCGCAACCGGGCTGAACTTCAGCTTCGTCTCCGGCTACAGGACGAATGCCATGCGGCACCCGCATCACCGCTTCTGGGCGGATCACCCGGCGATCAACTATCCGCCGGTTCCGCCGGGGGCGCTGGCAGGCGGACCCAATGCCAACCCTGCCGACCCGCCCGCGCAGTCGCCGGAGATCGCTTCGCGCCCGACGGCGAAGCGCTATATCGACGACCTCGGCTCGTATTCGACCAACGAGGTGGCGATCAGCTGGAACGCTTCGCTGGCGTGGGTGGCGGCGTTTCTGGATGGGGAGTACGGGGCATGAAATTGCGTAGGGGCGCGATATATCGTGCCCCTACAGAGAGTATACGTTACGGCGAGACGACCGGCAGCCCGGCGCAGTTACCGCTCACCTGAATGGTCGTGCCGAAGGTGCTGGCAATTCTGAACCCACGCATTAGCGTAATTGACCTGCCGCAGGTGTTATCCGCCAGCCGCGCGATGGGGATCAGCTCAAAGCCGGAGTGTGCCTGATCGTAGATGTAATCCGCGATGGCGTTCGTCGTGGTGTAAAGATGAGCTGGTCACCGACGACGGTCAGCAGGCAAGCGCCGCTCGGCTGCGGCGGTGGCGGCGGTTGCGTCGGCTGAACGGGCGGAGCAGCGGTCGGCGCGACGAACGCTGCCTGATCCTGAACGACCGGCGGCGGGTTGATAACCAGGATGAAGTCGGTTCCGCAGCTTCCGTTGCTGGTCACAGTCGAGGCGCGATCCAGCCGTTGTAGCCCCGGTACAGCACGTTGTAGTACTGTCCATCCGGCGAAATGCCGATCACGTCGGCGCTCGACCCGGCAGGAAGCTGCGCATCAATGCGGGCGGCTTCGCTCGCCGACTGGCGGACGTTCGCGCCGTTTCCGGTCGAAGGCGTAACGGTGCAGGGCGTAGTCCGGCGTCTCCACGACTTAGCGGGCACTTGCGTGGCGGCTCCCGCTTCACATCCACCGGTGCTGACGCCCGCGAGACAGATCATGAACGCGCCGCTGCCAGGATCGCCGCTGCGCACTTCGACGATAGGCGTCGCTGCCCGCCGGGATGCGCAGGCGCGCGCCGAGCACGCCGGGCGCGATCTGCGCGCCTTCGACGCTGGTGGTGGTGTTGACGACATGCGCGCGGCCCACCCGCCAGGTCGCTGCTCTCGATGTAGAGCAGGGCGGGTTCTGCCAGCGCCGTGAAGGTGTACAGCGCCAGCGGCGCGCCCGTATTGACCGTGCCGCTGACCGGGCTGGCGAGGGCGAGGCGTCGTGGTCGTGATCGGCGCTTCGTTCTGGACAAAGACGACGATCAGCCCGGCGGCGTTGTTGGCGAGCACGACCTGCACGACGTAATCGCCCGCGTCCAGCAGCGCGTTCAGCCCGATGGTCAGCGCGCCGCCCGCGTTGGTCTCCTGCGCCACGATCTCGCCGTCGCGCAGGACGGTGATCGTCGGCTGGGTGGTATCGCCGAGCGCCTGGAATGTCACCGCGCTCGGCTGGGCGAGCGCGTAATCGTAGTTGAGTATCTGCCCCGCGACGATCTGTTTAGGGAGCGGCTGCCCGAACACGAGCGTGCCGTCGCTCGCGCCCTGCGCGGCGGCAGCGGCGGCGACAGCGAGCATCAGCGACGCGACGAGCAGCGCGAATATCCAGCGTCTGTTTCCAGCCATATCGTCTCCTTGTGGGTGAGCAGCCTGACCTATGCCCCTATTGTAAGCGGTTTTGGCGCGAATCCGGTGGTTTTGGTCGAAACGGGGCGCAAGAGGGCGTGTCCTCATGGACTCCCGCTTCGACGGTGACATCCCTCATGTCCGGGAAGGAGGATGTCCGCTTGACGCCGCCAGAGGATGGGAGTAAACCGTAGGAGTGTTGAAATTTCATTCGGGCTTAAGCGTGCGGCAGTGTACTGCCCCAGACACGCAAGAAGTAGAATGAGTGAAACCATCACGATCAACAGCGAAGTCCCCTTCGGTCAAACCCTGCACACCTGGCTGTACGTCCACGACCTGCCGCTCGACCAATTGGTGAATCACGGCTACGTGGAAAAGAGCTATCTCGCCTGGGAGACGGTGCGCAAGCAGAGCAATCCCTATTTCGAGACGGGGACGGGCTTCGAGGGCTATTTCGTCGGGCGCTGCACCAACCCCGAAGAAGCGCTCACCGCGATCATCGCCATCAACCAGCACATTCTGGATGCGATTGCCCGGCTGTATCGCTTTGAATACGGCTTTCGCCAGCATCTCATGCGCACGCTGACCCGCGAGGAGAGCGATTCGGGGGCGATCCACATCTGGTCGGAGTATCTGGGCGCAGAGCTGGGGAGGCTGCGCGCCCAGATTCTGCTTGAGCCGGAGGCGCTGGAGTTCCAGCGTCAGACCTACAAGATCATCAGCATGTTCCCGCCGATGAAATTCTACGAAAACGGCGGCGACGTAATGCAGTCCTACGCCGTCGGCTCGCTGCCGACACCGCATCTGGCGAAGCTGATCATCACGCCGCAAATGCTGAATCCCAACCAGCGCGATGCCTGGCTGGTCGCGGAAAACATCGGCATATTCGGGCATCCGCTGGTGCGCAAGCTGCTTGATTATCTGTAGCTGCGCCCCTACCAGAACAGGGCAGACACATAGGTCTGCCCCTACAAGCGCGGCGAACTGGCGTTGGTGGTTACTGAACGCTGCTGGTGGCTGTCTGAGATCGTTTGAGACGCTGCACGTGCTGGCGAATGTGCTGCTCGATTTCGAACAGGCGCTCGCCCAGGCTGCATTCCTCGCTGTCGTTTTTGATCGGGAAGTTGACTGACCAGTCCGGTAGCTGGCGCAGGATCGCATCGAATTCCTTCTGCAGGCAGGACAGATCGTAAGCCAGCATGGTCAGTGGAATCGCCCGCGAAATTGCTGCGCGCGATCTGGTTGAGCCGCTCTGAACGAGCCACCTTTGAGGGTCGGCGTGCGCCCCTGAAGCAGCGCGCCCGCCACCGACACGTACTGCTCGTGCCAGAAAACCAGCTGCGCCAGCACGCCGTGTGCCGTGTGGCGACCATCGAACAGGCTCTCGTCGGCAGAGGCAAAATACGCGGCGGCGTCGATCACCGTGCGGTTCAGGCGATCCAGTAGTTCGTCGTGAACAATTTCTTTGGTCTTCATGAAGTTGCCCCATCACTAATTCAGACTGCGGATCAGGGCGAGGCTCGCGGGCTGCCGCAGCCCGCAAGCGCGTCGGGGGAGCAAACCGACGGCATTCTGACACCTTCCCCTTATCGATACTGTAGAATTCGGCGGTGGCGCTGTCACGTGGCGGAATGCCTGACGCACCATGACGTTCATCACAACCAGGAGGAGAATCCAGCCAGCCGGTACGACGACCATCGTACCGGCTGAGGAGGAAACGATAGGCTGCGCCGCCTAGCGTTCGCTGATCGGCGTATAGGCGCGTTCGGTCGCGCCGGTGTAAATCTGACGCGGGCGGTTGATGCGGGTCGCCGGGTCGACGCGCATCTCTTTCCACTGGGCGATCCAGCCGGGCAGACGACCGAGCGCGAACATGACCGTGAACATGTTGGTCGGGATACCCATCGCCCGGTAGATGATGCCGCTGTAGAAGTCGACGTTCGGGTACAGCTTGCGCTCGACGAAGTAGCTGTCCGCCAGCGCGATGGCTTCGAGATTCTTGGCGATGTCCAGCAGCGGGTCGGTGATGCCCAGCTCGTCGAGCACGTCGTCCGCTGCTTTCTTCAGAATCCGGGCGCGCGGGTCGAAGTTCTTGTAGACGCGGTGCCCGAAGCCCATCAGCCGGAAGCTGGAATTGCGATCCTTCGCCATCTCCATGTACTTCTTATAGTCACCGCCATCCTGGTTAATCATCTCCAGCATGTTGATGACCTCCTGATTCGCGCCGCCGTGCAGCGGACCCCACAGCGCCGAAACGCCCGCCGCCACCGACGCGAACATGTTCGCCTGGCTGCTGCCGACCATGCGCACCGTCGAGGTGCTGCAATTCTGCTCGTGGTCGGCATGCAGGATGAGCAGCAAATCCAGCGCCTTCGACACCACCTTCGACACGGCGTACTGCTCCGACGGGACGGCGAACATCATGTGCAGGAAGTCTTCGGTGTAGCTCAGGTCGTTACGTGGGTACACGTAGGGCTGCCCGATGGACTTCTTGTAGGCGAACGCGGCAATCGTCTTGAATTTCGCCAGCAGACGAATGATGTTCAGGTCGATAATTTCGGGGTCGAGCAAGTCGGGATAATACGCCGACAGCGAAATCGCCATCGCCGACAGGATCGCCATCGGGTGAGCGGTCGGGGGGTAGCCTTCGAAGAATTTCTTCATATCTTCGTGAAGCAGGGTGTGGTACGTCAGGTTGTGCTGGAAAGTCGTCAGTTCCTCGGCGGTCGGCAGGTGACCGTACACCATCAGGAAGCAGACTTCGACGAAGCTGGACTGTTCAGCGAGCTGCTCAATCGGATAGCCCCGATAGCGCAGGATGCCCTGCTCGCCGTCGATGAAGGTGACTTCGCTCAGGCATGAGCCAGTGTTGCCGTAGCCGGGGTCGTAGCCGATAGCCCCGGTCTGCGCGCGCAGCTTGGTGAAGTCGATGGCGACTTCATGCTCCGAGCCTTCGATGAGAGGGAATTCGTACTCTTTGCCATTGAGAACAAGACGTGCCGTGTCCATAAAGCAAGAATCCTTCCACAAAGTTTTAAATTGAGCTGTATTTTGTACCCTACACAGGATTCGTCCAAATCGGTATGAACAAATGACATATACTTCGCGCACAAATTGCACCTGTTCGGCAAAACAGGCGGGAAAACAAGAGACGAGCCGCCGCGACTCGTCTCTTTTCATCCGACCGGATGCGCAATTCAGGCTGCGCTGCGTACCGGCTACTGCTTGACCGGGACGTACTTCCCGATGAAGTCCAGCGCTGCTTCAGCGACCTCCTGCCAGCCGTGATCGATGGTCAGCGAGTGCCCGCGCTCAGGGATTTCCTTGATCTCGGTGACGCCGGGGTTCTTCTCCTGCTGCTTGTACGAGGCGTGGGCGATTGCCCAGGGCACGGTGTTGTCCTTCTCGCCGGAGATGATCAGCAGCGGACCGCGCTCCGGGTTGTGGGTGTTGACCTGCGCTTCCGTCCAGGGGTTGAGGTTGGCGGTCGCTGCCTGGAACAGCGGCGCGCCCGGCGCGGGCACGGAATATTTCTCGTACAGCTCGTGGGCTTCGGCTTCGTCGACGGCGTTGGCGAACGAGAAGCGGAACTGCTCGAAGGTCAGCGGGATGGCGCGGGTGAAGTTGAGCGGATTGCCCAGCACCGGCGACGCCGACTTCAGCGCCGAGAGGGGCAGGGGCAGCACGCCCCGGAACGGTGCGGGGTCGATGGCGACGGTTGCGACGGAGACGCCTTCCCCGGCGATTCGCTGGGCGATCAGCCCGCCAAACGAGTGCCCGATCACGGCGGGCTTCACCGTCAACTGGCGGATCGCGTCGCAGTAGTGATCCGTCACCTCTTTAATGCGCTTGTGGGCAAAGACTTCCGGGTCCTGCTTTGCCTGGTCAACCGTTTCGGGGTCATCGGGCCAGCCGGGGGCGAGCGTCGTGAAGCCTTTGGATTCGAAAAACGTGCGCCAGTTGTCCCAACTGCTGGCAAGCAGCCATAAGCCATGCACAAAGACGACCGGCTGCAACCCGGTATCGTTGGCGTGGGCGATCTCCTGCTGTTCGCGTGCGGTAAATGCGGGCATGGTGCAATCTCCTCGTGAATGGGTGTTGCCCTCGGCTCAGAATTGACTGCGGTTCCGATGACGGATGCGAATTTCAGTTTGGATTATGCTGACAGACACCAGAATAATACTGATTTCTCAGCCTGTCATCAGCCACTATTCACATTGGAGGATTGTGCGCTTCGCGCTTGCGCGGGGGTTCAAGACAGGATATGCCAAGCCAGCCGACGGATTCCGTCCATCTGGCTACGTATCGAAGTCGGTTGTCTCGTCGCGCGGCATCGGGCGGTCGGCGATGTCGTCCAGCAAGCCGCCGTGACCGAGCGCGACCAGATCGGCGCGCGTCAGCCGCTCGCCCGCCAGCAGGCGGGGCAGGATGTGGTCGATCACGTTGGTTTTGGGCGACTTGATGCAGCCGGGCGCGCCGATGACCGGCATGGTTTCGATATAGCCCATCATCAGCAGGCTGCCGGGGTCGACCGGGACGCCGAGGTGAGTCATCGTCCCGTCGGCGAGGCGGAGCGCGGTCGGCACAACGTCATCCCGATCCATGATGGCGCTGATGCTGGCGATGATCACCAGATCGATGCCGTCGGCGTGCAGCGCCCGCAGGCTTGCCGCCAGCGCTTCCGACTCGTGCGGCACGTAGCTTACCCGGTCGAGCGTGCTGCCGAGCGCCACGATCCGCTGGCAGACCGGCTCGGTGTACGAGGCGAGCAGGTCGGCGCGCGCGCTTTCGGGTCCGCTGACGATCAGCGCGACCGAATGGGGACGCAGCGTATCGACCGCCAGAATGGGCGCGGTCGTCCTGACCAGCATCTCGACGTCGAGCACGCGCGCCGCCGCGATGCCGAACGGGACGATTTTCACCAGCGCGACCAGCTCGCGCTCGCGCACCAGCGTTTTCTCGCGTTTGGTGGCGATGGTGATGCCCATGTCGATGTTGTTGAGCTTCTCCAGCGCGCCGACGTTGATGCGCAGCACGCCGGTCGCGGTGGCGATCACGTTCGCGCGCCCCACGCCCGGCGCAGCGACGCGCACGCCATAGCCCGCCACCGCCTGCCCGATCCGCAGGGCGGCTTCGTTCTCGCCCAGATCCGCGGCTTCGAGCGTGGCGACGATCACGTCGAAAAGCCGCAGCGCTGAAGCAAGGCGACGTGCTCCGGGGTGAGCGGCGTCCCTTTGCTCAGAATTTTTCGACCTTCGTCGTCGACCAGCTTGTGCGCCAGGATGCTGCCGACGGCGCTCGCTACGGGTACTCGCCCGAATTTCATATCGCCTCTGAATACGATGCGCCTGTGCCCGGCTAAACCGGCTGCGCGGCGGCTTTCCGGTTCTTCACGGCGACGACCTCCGCCATGATCGCCAGCGCGATTTCTTCGGGGGTCGCCGCGCCGATGGATAATCCAATCGGCGTATGCAGCCGCTCAAGCTCGCTTAAGGCGATGCCCGCGCCGGTCAGCCGCTCGATGCGCTTCTCGTGCGTGCGGCGGCTGCTGAGGACGCCGATGTAGGCGGGCTGCGCGGCGAGCGCGGCTTTCAGCGCCCGGTCGTCAATTTTCGGATCGTGGGTGAGGACGGCGATGTAGGTATTGGCGTCGATGCTGATCTGCGCCAGCGCCTTGTCCGGGTAGCTGTGAAAGATGCAGTCCACGTCGGGGAAGCGCTCGTCGGTGGCGAAGGCGTCGCGCGGGTCGATCAGCGTGACCATGAAGCCGAGCGCCCTGGCGAAATGCTGCAGCGCCGTCGCTATATGGACGCCGCCGATCATGACAGAGGTGCGGGCGCGGCATGATGTTGTCGACCATCACCGCCTGCGCCGCGACCGTCGCGCGACCGGACGGCATGTGCGGCATGACTGCCGCGAAAGCCTGCGCCTGCTCCGAGGATACGCGATCATTGGTGTAGACGATCTGGTCGTCCGCGCTGTAGGCGATTTTCGCTCCGGCGGCGTCGCCTTCGAGGACGGTCAGCGTCGTCAGCGGCTGATCGTGCCTTGCGGCGTCTTCCGCCAGCCGCCACCAGCGCACATCCAGCGGCTCGACCCATATGCTGATCTTGCCGCC
The DNA here is from genome assembly GCA_046328655.1 of Anaerolineae bacterium. Classification (GTDB taxonomy): domain Bacteria; phylum Chloroflexota; class Anaerolineae; order Aggregatilineales; family Phototrophicaceae; genus Flexifilum. The sequence continues at coordinate 74,399 of JAXLWE010000017.1, forward strand.
GCACGCCAGCCCGACTTCCCAGGCGTCGTCGTCGCTGACGCCGTAATGCAGCAGGCGCGGCTGGTTATCCTCCAGCGCCACCAGCGCTTCTTCGATCACGGCTCCTTCGACGCAGCCGCCGCTGACCGAGCCGACCATCGCCATGTCCTGCGCCACCGCCATCTTCGACCCGACGCGGCGCGGCGCCGACCCCCAGGTCTCCACGACCGTCGCCAGCGCGACCCGCTTCTGCTGGCGCAGCCATTCGTCAACCTGTGAAAGAATGTCCAGCATTTTTGACACCCCAAAAATCCGGCGGCGAACCCCGTCGATATATTCGTCCGGCGCTCGATTTGCGCCGGGTATTCGTTTTAATGGTTGCGCTGCCGCGCATGTATATTCTCATCATAGCCCGTTTTCGCATGGCTGAACCCGGCGCGGGCAATGTTGAGCTAACTGGCTCAGCATCCGACCGGGCTGGATTGATCCGGTGGGCTGGAATTCGTGTATGATATTTAAAGTCATGGCTGTCAATTTAATTATCGTTGTGATTGAAAATACTTCAGTGTGGAGTGCGACTGATCCTTTATGGTTACGGAAGCTATTGGCGAAACCTCCATGCAGCAAACCATCCAACTGCGCGCCCTGTATCGCCTGTCGGTCGAGCTTTCCGCGCTGCGCAGCCTGGAATCGGTGCTGACCACCGCGCTGCGTCACTGCCTTGACCTGACCGGCTCGCAGTTCGGCTTCATCGGGCTGATCACGCCTGACCAGGCGGCGATGGAAGTCGTCGAGGTGCAGGGATTTCACGCCGCGCAGCACTTTTACGAGCATTTCCGCGTCATCCCGCTGCGCCCGAACCTGTTCGCCGGGGTGGTGCTGGAAAACGAGCCGGTGCGCACGGAGAACGCCTCCACCGATATGCGCCGCGTCGGGCAGCCGAAGGGGCATCCGGGCGTCAAGACGTTCCTCGGCGTGCCGCTGCGCATCCGGGAGACGCCGATTGGCATGATCGGCGTCGCCAATCGCAAGCGCCCCTACGAGCTTGAGCACGAGCATCTGTTGATGACCTACGCGGCGCAGGTCGCCATCGTCATCCGCAACGCGCAGCTCAACGAGGAGCTGGTGGCGGCGAAAGCCGACCTTGAGGAAAAAGTGGTGCGCCGCACCAGCGAGCTGCAAAAGGCGCAGGAAGCGCTGGCGCAGAAAGCCGTCCAGCTACGCCAGTTGTTCAACGAGACGGTCGATATTCAGGAGACCGAGCGCCAGCGCATCGCTCAGGACATGCATGACGGCATCAACCAGCTTTTGATCGGCGCGCTGCTGGAATTGAAGTCGGGGCGCGAGCGGCTGTCGGCGGGGAATCTGGATCAGGCGGACGACGCATTTCAGGCGGCGCAGGGCATTCTGCGCAACGTCGAGACCGAGATCAAAGGCGTCGTGTACGATTTACGTCCGCCCACGCTGGATGCCTTCGGCTTCGTCTCGGAACTGCGGCGCTACGTGCGGGATTTCAACCAGTTCACTGACCTTAAGTGCATCCTGTGCGTCGAGGGCGAGAGCGTGCGCCTCCCGCCGCAGGTCGAGGTCAGCATTTACCGGCTGGCGCAGGAAGCGCTGCAAAACGTCCACAGCCACGCCTGCGCCACCAGCGTCGAGGTCAACATTCGCTTCACGGTGGACGATCTGGAGCTTTCGATCTGCGATGACGGCGTCGGCTTCAATCTGGACGTGGTCGAGCAGACCAACACCCGGCACTTCGGACTGATCACGATGCGCGAGCGCACGAAGCGGCTCAACGGGCGCCTGACGATCAGGACGCAGCCGGGGCACGGCACGTGCGTCAATGTGACCGTCCCGCTGCTGCCGGTAAGCTCAGAAGAAACCGAATAGCTATCGTGAGCGCCATTCGCATTCTGATCGTTGACGATCACCCGGTCGTTCGGCACGGAATCCGCAGCCTGCTCTCCAACCATGCCGATTTTGAGGTGGTGGGGGAAGCCGCCAGCGTGAGCGCGACACTGGAACTGATCGCTCAACTGAAGCCGGACATCGTGCTGCTGGACATTCGTCTGGCGGGCGAATCCGGGCTGAGCCTGCTGAACCGAATCGAGCCGTTCAAGACCAAAGTCGTGATCCTGACCTCGTTCGACGACGAGGAACACGTCCGCGTGGCGCTTCAGGGCGGGGCGCACGGCTTCATCCTCAAAAGCGTCTCCGACGAAATGCTGTGCGGCGCGATCCGCACGATCCACGAAGGCGGGCAGGTCTTAAGCTCGCAGATCGCCCGGCAGATGGCGCAGCACCTGAGCGCGGACGACGCGCTCGCCCCGGCATACGACACGCTGGAATTCGACGACGAGGAACAGCGCATCATCCGCCTGCTGATCGAGGGAGCCAGCAACGATCAGATGGCGGCTGACCTGTACATGAGCGTCGCTTCGGTCAAGCGTAAGCTGCGCAACATCTTCACCAAGCTGCGCGTGCAGAACCGCGCTCAGGCGGCTGCCGTGATCGTGCAGCGCAACCTGATCTGACGCCGCCCCGATATTCAACTTGAGCCACTTGGCTCACCCCTCCGTACTATCCGGCTCAAGTCCTGCCCGAACGAGTGACACGGCTGTGATCTGGAATTATGATTCGGAATATAGCCTGTCACACAAAATAGCCGTTTTTACGTTCGTCGGCGTCGACACCTGCGCTGAAACGCCAGCATGATCCTTGTCGGCGGCGGGCGGCGCGAATGATGGATGCTTACCCATATGTTTGATTCGGTCGAAGATACCATTCAACTGCTGCGCGAACAGAATTACATCACCGAGGTAGGGCTGGCGACCTGCCTGTTTCTGGCGCAGAAGCTGGGCAAGGCGATTTTTCTGGAAGGCGAGCCGGGGGTCGGCAAGACCGAGATCGCCAAAGTCCTCAGCGGCGTACTCGATGTCCCGCTCATTCGACTTCAGTGTTACGAAGGGCTGGACATCAACCACGCGGTATACGAATGGAACTACCCGCGCCAGCTTCTCGAAATCCAGTCCCGGCGCGCCCAAGAGAACGACCACCCCGGCATCACCGACGACATTTTCACCGAAAAGTACCTGTTGAAACGCCCCCTCCTGCAAGCCATTGACCACAGCCACCGCGCATCGCCTGTCCTGCTGATCGACGAGCTTGACCGCGCCGACGAAGAATTCGAGAGCTTCCTGCTGGAGCTGCTGTCGGACTTCCAGATCACCATTCCCGAAATCGGCACGCTGCGCGCCAAACACCGCCCGGTGATCATCATCACGTCCAACCGGACGCGCGAGATTCACGACGCGCTCAAGCGGCGCTGCGTCTATTACTGGATCGACTATCCGTCGCGCGAGAAGGAAATGAGCATCCTGCGGCTGAAGCTGCCCGGCATCGGCGCGGCGCTGTCGCAGCAGGTGGTCGATTTCGTGCAGTGGGTGCGCCAGCAGGAGATTTACAAAGCGCCGGGCGTGTCCGAATCGCTCGACTGGGCGGAAGCGCTCGGCTACCTGAACGCGCAGACGCTCGACAGCGCCGTCATCCGGGCGACGCTCGGCTTCATCCTCAAGTATCAGGACGATGTCAACAAGATTCAGAACATGGTCAGCGACACGCTGCTTGAAAAAGTGCTGTATGAATCGGCCTGACGCAGACGCCGCCCCCTCCGAGGCGTTCATCGAGAACATGCTCGCCTTCGCGGCGGCGCTGCGTCAGGCGGGGCTGCCGATCTCGACCGAGCAGGTGACGGACTTCGCCCGCGCGCTGGAACTGGTCGACCTCGGCGCGCGCGATCAGGTGTACGAGGCGGCGCGCTGCGTACTGGTCAGCCGCTACGAGCACCTGCGCCTGTTCGAGACGATCTTCAACGCCTTCTGGAACCGGCGCGGCGAAACGGCGGCGTCCGCGCCGCAGAAAGCACCGCGCGCTCCACGCCACGACCAGCAAAACCGCCCGGCGCTGATCACCTACATGGCGCGCAAAGCCGCCGCTGCCGACCCGGAACTGGACATCGCCGACAAGTCCGCCACCTACAGCGACGCCGAGCGGCTTCAGGACAAGGATTTCTCGCAGATGACGCCTGAAGAACTGGACGCCATCAAGCAATTGATCCAGGCGCTGCGCTGGCAAGCCTGCTTCCGCGAATCGCGCCGCCGGGTGGTCAGCCACAGCGGCGACGTGCTGCACATGCGCCGGGTGATCGCGTCGGCGGTGCGGCACGGCGGCGTCCCGCTCGACCTCGCCTGGCAGAGCCGCAAGATCAAGCAGCGCCCCATCGTGCTGATCGCCGACATCAGCGGCTCGATGGAGAAGTATTCGCGGCTAGTGCTGCAATTTTTCTACAGCCTGTCGCACAGCTTTAAGAACGTGGAATGTTTCGTGTTCGGCACGCGCCTGACCCGCATCACCCCGCAACTGAAGCTGCGCAACATCGATCAGGCGGTCAGCGAGGCGGCGGGCGAAGTCGTGGACTGGGCGGGCGGCACGCGCATCGGCGACAGCCTGACGACGTTCAACCGCCAGTGGAGCCGCCGGGTGCTGGGGCGCGGCGCGGTCGTGATGATCGTCAGCGACGGCTGGGAGCGCGGCGACGTGAGCATCCTCGGCGCGCAGATGCGCTACCTGCAACTGCGCTGCTACCGGCTGATCTGGCTGAACCCGCTCATGGGCAAAGCCAATTACCAGCCTCAGGTGGAAGGCATGACGGCAGCGCTGCCATTCGTCGACGACTTCCTGCCGATCCACAATCTGAACAGCCTGTCGGCGCTGGCGGCGCATCTCGCGGTTTTGAACTAGGAGAGGGTAGAGGAATGGACGTATCCGGCGACTATGTATTTGATGCTCCCCAGCAGCTTGTGTGGGATGCCTTGCTCGACCCGAACGTGCTGGGGTCGATTATGCCGGGCGGCAAAGGCTTCGAGCAGACCGGCGAAAACCAGTACGGCGGCGTGCTGGAGGTGAAAGTCGGTCCGGTGCAGGGGACGTTTCAGGGGCAGATCGTGCTGTCGGACATCGTGCCCCCCGAAAGCTATCAGATCGTGGTCGACGGCAAGGGGGCGACCGGCTTCGTCAAAGGCACGGGCAACCTCCACCTTGAGCCGCGCGACCAGCAGACGTATCTGCAATATTCCGGCACGGCGCAGGTCGGTGGGCGCATCGCCAGTGTAGGGCAGCGGCTGATCGACAGCGCCGCCCGCTCGATCATCCGCCAGAGCCTCGACGCGCTGAACGAGTACCTCAAGATCGAAGCCGCCAGGCAGCCGGTAGTCGCTGCGGTCGCCGCATCCAACGGCGCGGCGGAAGCGGCGGACAGCCACGCAGCGCCCGCCGCCGTCGTCGTGGCGGAAGCCGCGCACCCGGTCGCAATCGAGGCAGCGCCCGCGCCCGCCCCGGTCGCCTACAAGCCGCCGTCGCAGATGGCGCTCGGCTTGCAGGTCGCGCGCGACGTGCTCAACGACCTGCTGCCGGGCGGCTACCAGCCCTGGCTGTACGCCACGCTGATCGTGGTCGTTGTCCTGATCATCATGTTCGCCGCCGGGCGTCCCTGATGCCGCGTCAAGCCGAATATTCGAGACGATTGTTCAGATAAAGGAGGCACTTATGATCACAGGAGAGTTTGAATATTTCGCCCCCACCACCTTACAGGAAGCACTTTCACTGCTGGCGCAGCACGACGGCGCCAAGATTCTGGCGGGCGGGCAAAGCCTGATCCCCGCCATGCGCTTCCGGCTGGCGGTGCCGGAGACGCTGATCGACATCAATAAGCTGACCGACCTGCAATACATCCGAGAGGAAAACGGCTATCTGGCGATTGGCGCGCTCACCCGCGAGTCGTCGCTGGAAGCCTCCGACCTGATCCAGCGGCGCTACCCGCTGCTGGCGGACGCCGCCCGCGTGATCGCCGACCCGATTGTGCGCAACATGGCGACCGTCGGCGGCAACCTCGCCCACTCCGACCCGGCGAACGATCACCCGGCGGTGATGCTCGCCTACAACGCCCAGATCATCGCTGCCGGGGCAGGCGGCACGCGCACCATCCCGATTGACAGCTTCTTCGTCGACCTGTTCATGAACGCGCTGAACGAGGGCGAAATCCTGACCGAGATTCGTATTCCGTTCCCGGCGGCGAACAGCGGCGGCGCTTACGTCAAGCTGGAGCGCAAGGTCGGCGACTACGCGATTTCGGCGGCAGCCGTCCAGATCACCGTCAGCGGCGACACCTGCACGGCGGCGCGCATCGGGCTGACCAACGTCTCTGCCGTGCCGATGCGGGCGAAAAATGCCGAGCAGGCGCTGATCGGCAGGCGCCTGACCGACGACGTGATCGAAGCGGCGGGCGTGGCGGCGGGCGCGGAATGTGACCCCTCGCCGGATTTGCGCGGCAGTATCGACTACAAGCGCGACATCACCCGCGTGCTGACCAAGCGCGCGATCCGCAGCGCGATGGAACGGGTTGGAAGTTAAGCGATTAGCCATTAGCCGTTAGCTTTTGGCTAAAAGCTAATCGCTAACAGCCCTCCGCAGATATGAGCTAAAAGGGAAAAAATTATGAGCCAACACGAAGTCATGATTACGGTCAACGGACAGGCTTATACCCGGCAGATCGAGGCGCGGATGCTGCTGGTGCATTTCATCCGCGAAGAAATCGGCTTGACCGGGACGCACATCGGCTGCGACACCACAAGCTGCGGCGCGTGCACCGTGCTGCTCGACGGCAAAGCCGTCAAAAGCTGCACCGTGTTCGCCGTCAGCGCCAACGGCAAATCGGTCGAGACGATTGAAGGCGTCGCCCAGAATGGTGCGCTCCATCCCCTGCAGGAGGGCTTCTGGGAGAAACACGGCTTGCAGTGCGGCTACTGCACGCCCGGCATGATCATGAGCGCGAAGTGCTCGGCCAGGGCGATCCGTCGAGGAGGAGATTCGCGCCGGGATTTCCGGCAATCTCTGCCGCTGCACAGGCTAAAATCGTCGAGGCGGTGCGCTATGCCGCCGAAAAGATGAACGGTCAACCGGAGGGAGTGTCATGACGATCTACAACGACCCCGCCAAGCCGCGTCCGGATTCCCGTCGCTTCGAACATCACACGCCCACCCGCGACGGCGCGTACAGCGGCAGCAGCGCTCAACTGGACGAGGTTCGCGTGACCACGCCGCCGGGGAGTCAGCGGCATGGGGCATCGCATGAAGCGCAAGGAAGACCCGCGCTTCATTCAGGGCAAGGGGCATCGACGACGTGAAGCTGCCCGGGATGCTGCACATGGACATCGTGCGCAGCCTATGCCCACGCCAAAATCCTGAGCATCGACGCCAGCGCCGCGCGGCGATCCCCGGCGTGATCGCGGTGATCACCGGCAAGGATTTGGCGGCGCACAATCTCCACTGGATGCCGACGCTGATGTCCGACACGCAGATGGTGCTGCCGACCGAGAAAGTTGTCTACTACGCGCAGGAAGTCGCCTGCGTGATCGCCACCGACCGCTACATCGCCGCCGATGGCGTCGAGGCGGTCGTGGTCGAGTACGAGCCGCTCGACGTGGTGGTCGGACCCGTTCGAGGCGCTCAAGGACAACGTGATCATCCGCGACGACAAAGAAGCCAAGACCAACCACGTCTGGCACTGGGAAGCGGGCGACGCGGCGGCGACCGATCAGGTGTTCAACGAGGCGGCGCACGTCGTCAAGCAGTACATGCACATCCCGCGCATCCACGTCTCGTCGATTGAGACCTGCGGCATGGTCGCCAACTACGACACGTCGATGGGCAAGATGCAAATCTACGATGACCTCGCAGGCTCCGCACGCCCACCGCACGGTGTTCGCGCTCGTGAGCGGCATCCCGGAGCAGAAAATCCAGATCATCTCGCCGGACATCGGCGGTGGCTTCGGCGGCAAAGTGCCGGTGTACCCCGGCTACGTGGTGTGCGCGGTGGCGAGCCTGCTGCTGGGCAAGCCCGTCAAGTGGATCGAGGATCGCAGCGAGAACCTGCAAGCCGACTCGTTCGCGCGCGATTACCACATCACGGCGGAGATGGCAGCCGACGCGAACGGCAAAATCACCGGGCTGCGCGTCAATACACTGGCGGACAGCGGCTGCACCGACGCGGCGGCAAATCCGTCCAAGTTCCCGGCGGGGCTGGCTACAGCATCTGCACCGGGTCTTACGACGTGAAAGCCGCGCACGTCAACGTCGACGCCTGGACACACCAACAAGCCGCCCGGCGGCATCGCCTACCGCTGCTCGTTCCGCGTGACCGAAGCCGTCCACATGATCGAGCGCATGGCGGACATCATGGCGCACGATCTGGGCGTCGACCCGGCGGACTTCCGGATGCAGAATTTCATCAAGCGGAGCGTTCCGTATCATTCGCCGACGGGCTGGAATACGACAGCGGCAATTATCACGCCGCGCTCCAGAAGGCGATGGATGCCGTCGGCTACGCTGATTTGCGCCGCGAGCAGGCGGAAAGCGGGCGCGCGGCGAATTGATGGGCATCGGCATTTCCGCTTCACCGAAGTGGTCGGCGCGGGACCGTCCGCCGATTTCGACATCCTCGGCATCAAGATGTTCGACTCGGCGGAAATCCGCATCCACCCGACCGGCAAGGCGCTGGCGCGCTTTGGCACGAAGTCGCAGGGGCAGGGGCACGAGACCACCTACGCGCAGATCGTCGCGGAAGAACTGGGCTTGCCCGCCGCCGATATTCAGGTCGAGGAGGGCGACACCGACACCGCGCCCTACGGCTTGGGGACGTATGCCAGCCGCTCGACGCCCACGTCGGGCGCGGCGGCGGCGATGGCTGCCCGCAAGATCAAGGCGAAAGCCCGCAAGATCGCCGCGCACCTGCTCGAAGTGGACGAGAACGATCTGGAGTGGAACATCAACAGTGGCAGGTGAAGGGGGTCGCCGGATCAAGCCAAAACGATTCAGGAGATCGCGTTCGCCGCCTACACCAACCACCGGAGGATCTCGAACCGGGCTTGGAAGCGACCGACTACTACAACCCGCCCAACCTGACGTTCCCGTTCGGCAGCTACATCTGCGTGTTGGACATCGACAGGGGCACGGGCGGGTTCACGTGCGGCGTTTCATCGCCATTGACGACTGCGGCAATATCATCAACCCGCTGGTGGTCGAAGGGCAGGTACAGGGCGGCTTGACGATGGGCTTGGCTCCGGCGCTGTACGAGCAGATTGTTTACGACGAGAACGGCGTATGCCTGACCGGGACGTTCGCCGACTACCTGCTGCCGCCGACGGCGGTCAGATCGCCCAAGTGGGAGACCGGGCGCACGATCACGCCGTCGCCGCATCACCCGATTGGCGCGAAGGGCGTGGGCGAGTCGCCGACGGTCGGTGCGCCGCCCGCCATCGCCAACGCGGTGGTCGACGCGCTGTGGCATCTGGGCGTGCGCCACATCGACATCCCGATCACGCCGGAGAAGGTCTGGAAAGCCCTGCGCGACGCCGGTGTGAGCGACTAAGAAGGCTCACCCCGCTGCGCGGCAAACCTACGGTTTGCACGCTTAAGCTTCCCCTCTCCACGTCGTGGAGAGGGGAGTGAGGGTGAGGTTCTGTATGGAATGCACCTGGCAGCACGAGGTGAAAGCAAGCCATAAGGGAAATAGATGAGGTATCGGTATGGCTGACCCGTTTTTCGGTAAGGTGCAGGAACTGATCGAGCAGAATACGGCGTTTGCGATGGCGGTTGTCGTGCGCGCCGAAAAGCCCACGTCGGGCAAGCCGGGCGACAAAGCCGTGATCACCGCCGACGGCTCGATCTACGGCTGGATCGGCGGAAGCTGCGCACAGCCGACGGTGATCCGCGAGGCGCAAACGGCGCTGAAGAGGGCAAAAGCCGCTTCATCCGGCTCTCGCCCGACCCGGCGAGCCTGACGCCGCGCGACAGGTTTGATCGACTTCCCGCTGACCTGTTTCAGCGGCGGCACGCTCGAAATCACCTGTCGAGCCGCGAACACAGCCGCGCTGTGCTCGTCGTCGGCGATCTGCCGGTGGCACGGGCGCTGGTCGCGCTGGGCAGCGTGATGCAATACGACGTGGTGGTGGTCGATCACGATCGAAGAGCGAAGCCGGATTCAGACGGCGTTCCGGTGGTGACGGCGCTGGCGGACATCGGTCGCTACGTGCTGCCCGACAGCTACGTGGTGGTAGCGTCGCACGGCAACTACGACGAGGCGGCGCTCGAACAGGTGGTAAAAGCGCGCCCGCGCTACATCGGCTTGGTAGCGAGCCACAAGCGCTTCGAGGCGGTGCTGGATTACCTGCGCAGTCAGGGCATCGATGAGACCGAGCTGGCGCGCATCAAAGCGCCCGCCGGGCTGGATATTCCGGAAGGCGCTGCGCGGCGTTGGGATCGCCGTCAGTATTCTGGCGGAGATCATTCAGGTGCGCCGCAATTCTTCACCAGCCGAGGACGCGGCGGAAGCGCCCGCTTTCCGGTTGAGCATCAGCACGAGCATGATCACGCCGGGCATGATCACGCCGGGCACGATCACGCCGGGCACGACCACACGGCGCACGAGCATGACGAACATGCTGAAGTCGCGTCGAGATGGCGATTGACCCGGTTTGCCTGATGGATGTCGACATCGCCACCGCCAAATACACCTACGACTACGAGGGCAAGACCTATTATTTCTGCGCGCCGGGCTGCAAGCTGGCGTTTCGCCGCAACCCGGAAGAATACGTGCATCCGAAGGTCGCCATCGACCCGGTGTGCGGCATGGAAGTCGAGACGGCTGCGGCGCAGCATACGTCGGTGTACCGGGACAAGACGTTTTACTTCTGCGGCGAAGGCTGCAAAGCCGAATTTGACCGCCACCCCGAAGCCTACGTATCGGTTATGCACCACTAGGCTGATCGATGACCGTGCTCGACATACTGCTCGCCGACGTGCCGACCGGCTGGCGCGTGACCGACGTTCACGTCGGCGCGAACTGGGTCGTCGCGCTGGTACACCATTCGGATGGGACGACGCGGGCGGGCGTCGCCGCGACTCCGCATCCGGTCGCATCCGACGCGGCGTTTCAGCCCGGTCACACCGCGCTCGACCGCGACGCCGAACAGATCGCTCAGGGCTTGCGCTCGCCGGACATGACGGCGGCTGCCGTCGCCCTGGCGACGCTGAACGCGCTCAACCAGCCGGACGAGCGCCTGCTCACGACCGACGACGCGGCGGACTGGCTGTCGGCGCAGAGCGCCGGGCGCAGTATCGCCATCTTCGGGCGGTTTCCGTTCATCGAGGAGGAAGTGCGACCGTTCGCCAGCCGGGTGTGGGTGTTCGAGCAGGAGCCTCAGCCGGGCGAGCTGGGCGGCGAGGATGTCGGCGCGGTGCTGTCGCAGGCGGACATCGTGGCGATCACTGGCAGCAGCGTCATCAACCACACGATTGACGGCATATTGTCGCAGGTGCGGCACGGCTGCGTGACCGTCATTCTGGGTCCCAGCACGCCGCTGAGCGTGAAGCTGCTCGACAGCGGGATCGACGCGCTGTTCGGGGTTTCGGCGGTCGACGTGCCGAGCCTGATTCGGACGGTGGCGGCGGGCAGCGGCTTTCAGAAAGTCGAAGGGCTGCGGCGGGTGGCGCTGTTCCGGCGCGAATCGCCGAAGGTTCGAGGTGGCTTGTGATCAAGGTGATTCTGGCGCACGGCGCGCTGGGTCCGTTCGACGAGATCATGCTCGTCGTCCCGGAGATCGTGTTCGTCCTGACGATGGTCTACAGTTGGGTGCGCTCGCGCAAAGCGCCGAAGGACGAGCCGCCCCGCAGCAGGCGCGAAAATCACCGGGATTAACTGCCTCCAATTCCCTGCTAGTGTCTGTCATTCCTATTCGCAATCTCCGGTTTTGTCGCTAGACTCGGTTCGATGATCCGCGCTGTTCATGAAGCCGAGATGCACATGCTCCCGCTCATTTACGATGGTTCCGGTCAACCGCTCGCTGAGCGGATGTCGCTGCAGGCGGGCAGCCTGACGGCGAGCTATGAAGCCGGAGCGCTGCACTCGCTGTCCGTCGGCGATCATGAGCTGGTGCGGGGCGTCTACGCGGCGGTGCGCGACCACAACTGGGGGACGATCCCCGGAGCGCTGCGCGATGTATCGATTCAGCATGACGCCGGTTCGTTTCAGATCGCCTTCGACTGTGAGCATTATCACGACGATATCCATTTCGTGTGGCGCGGCGAGATCGTCGGCACAGCGGAAGGTGTCATCCGCTTTAGCTTCGACGGGGCGGCGCTGACGAGCTTCAGGAGCAACCGGATCGGCTTCTGCGTCCTGCACCCCAGAGATTTCGCCGGGCAGCCCTGCACGGTTGAGCATACGGGCGGCGAGGTCGAGCGCAGCGCCTTCCCGAAGGCGATCAGTGCGCGTCAGCCATTTACCGACATTCGGGCGATCCGTTACGAGGCAATGCCCGGCGTGAGCGTCGAGATACGGATGGACGGCGCAGCCTTCGAGATGGAGGATCAACGCAACTGGACGGATGCTTCGTTCAAGACCTACTGCCCGCCGCTGTCGCTGCCATTCCCGGTGCTGGTCGAGGCGGGCGCGCGCATCCGGCAGTCGGTGGAAATCCGCCTCTTTGGGGCGATTCCGCCAGCCGTCCAGCGCGAAAGACTCCCAACCCTGACACTCGATCACTCCACCAGCCGCCCGCTGCCGCTGATTGGGTTGGCGATGGCGTCGCACGACGAGCCGCTGACCGCGACTCAGGTGCGGCGGCTGAATGCGCTCAACCTTGCTCACCTGCGCTGCGATCTGGCTTTCACGGTAGACGCAGAGGAGCGTCTGATCAGCGCTCTGGATCAGGCGCGGATGCTCGGCGCGGCGCTGGAGCTTGCTGCCCATTTCAGCGACGACCTCGATTCCGAGCTAACGCGGCTGCGTCTGGCGGCGGACGCGCTGCGAATTCGCGGCAAGCTGCTGGTCTTTCGGGTAGGCGAATCCTCGACGACGGCGGCGACCATGCAGGCGGTGCGCGCCGCGTTTCGTGATTACGCGGGCGATCTGCAAATCGGCGGCGGCACGGACGCCTTTTTCACGCAGGTTAACCGCGCGCATCCGCCCGCCGATCTGCTGGACTGGCTGGCGTTTTCGATCAATCCCCAGGTTCACGCCTTCGACAATCTCTCGCTGGTCGAGTCGCTGCCGACGCTGACCGACATCGTGGACAGCGCGCGGCTGATCGCCCCGAACAGCCGCATCGCCGTCACGCCGATCAGCCTGCGGATGCGCTGGAACCCGGCGGCGACCGCTCCCGATGCCCCCACGCTGCCGGGCGTACTGCCGCGCCGGGTCGATCCGCGCCAGATGTCGTTGTTCGGCGCGGGATGGACGCTGGGAAATATCGCGTATCTGGCGCAGGCGGGCGCGGACAGCCTGACTTACTACGAGACGACGGGTTGGCTTGGCGTGATGGAGCGCCGGGGCGGGTCGCTGCTGCCCGACCTGTTCCCGTCGCTGCCGGACAGCGTCTTTCCGATGTATCACGTGTTCGCCGACGTGAACGAGTTTCGGGGCGGCAGGGTGCTGTCGGTCGTTTCGAGCGACCCGCGTCGGTTCAACGGGGCGGCGTTGGTCAAGGGCAGCCTGCTGCGGGTGATGGTCGCCAACCACACCCAGAATCGCCTGTCGGTCACGCTCGACGGTCTTGAGGGACGGTTCGCCCTCAGGTCGCTGGACGAGACCAGCGCGGATATGGCGCTGCGGTCGCCGGAAGCCTTTCGCGCCGCGCCCGGTCAGGTCTTGGCTGCCGAGGACGGTCGGCTGCAGGTCGATCTGCTGCCGTATGCGGTCGTGACGCTCGACCAGATGCCTGCCTGAGAGCGCCGCCGCTCAATGGGGGATGCCCAGCTCGTGCATCCGCCGATGGATCGCTTCCGCCGCCTCGTGAAACGGGCGCTCCAGAAAGTCGATGTGATCAGCCTCGCCATGATGGTGCAGGACGCTGCCGGGCGGGTGGTGCTGCGCCGTCTGGCGGATGTAGGCGAGGCTGCCCTCGATCAGCGTGAGCATGTAGCGCGCCGTGCCGGGATCGAAAAGCTGCCAGGGTTCGCCCACCGCCACGTAAATCGGCGAAGTGTGGGCAAAGCACCCGCGCTGCCACACGTCGAAATGTGGCATCGTCCGGTAATCCTCACCGCCGCAGCAGGCGGCGAACCAGGTGTTTGCCTCGACCTTGACGCGCGCTGTGAGCGAAAGCCGCCGCGAGCGCGCATCCCCGCGCGTTTCGGCGACGACCTTGCCCTGCTGCACGATCTGTAAGGTGCGCAGCGGGAAGATCGACCCGGCTGTCGCTTCGATCTCGACCGTTCCGCCGCCGCGCGGAAGCTGGCGCGTGTCGCCGATCACCGCGCCGTCGACGGTCAGAGTCACGATGGGACCGCTGCTGATGAAGGTTCGCCCGGCGCGCACCGCGCGACACCAGTTCTCGTAGGTGAAGGGCGCGTCGGGCAGATAAGCGTAGGTGCGGCACAGTCCGACCGGAACTTCGCTGCTCATCTTGTCCGTGCCGCCGACCAGCGGCAGGCGGTAGCCGCAGTTCAGGTAGCGGTAGTACTCGACGTGGCGGTAGCTGGTGTGGTCGAGCATTTCGAGCGCGTCGGCGCGCCCGGTGGCGATCAGCGCTGCCGGTTCGCCGTTCGGGTTGGGAAAATGCGGCAGGATGACCATCCCGCCCTGAGCATGAGCGGCATCCGCCCAGGACGCCATCGTCGCTTCTAGCGTCCCGCCAAGCTGATCTTCGCCCGCTCCGCCGCTCGACCAGGGATACACGGGCTGCTTCCAGCCCCACAGGGTGAGATGCCCCAGAATGTGCTGGCGGTTCTCCTGCGACGTGTAGACAATCGTGCCGCCGTCGTCGCTCACGCTCGGCTTGCCGATGAAATCTTCGGTGTTGGTGAACAGATGCCCCCACTGGGCTTGCAGCAGGTTGACGACGTTGAGGTCTTCGCCCTGTGCTTCGAGGGTGCGCCCCCTGCGCGCCGAGGAAAATGCACGTGCAGATCGCCGCTATACCAGTGAGCGGCGTTCAGGTTCGACCAGCGGCGCAGGCGCAGCGTCAGCTCGCGCTGATCGGGCGCGATGGTGACCTGAGCGCGCAGCGGCTCGTATTCGAAGCCGCGCGCCGCATCGACGATCACCTCGCCGCGCGGCAGCCGCCTCGCAGTTCCCGTCAATGTAGGCATACGAAATCTGCCCCAGGCGCAGGTCGCCGCCGATGTCGCTGTGCCACGTGTCGAGATTGGGTTGACGTGATTGTGATGTCCGTGCGGCTGGAAGGGGATGCCTTGCGGCGAGCGGAAATGGATACGGCACGGGACGGGCTTGCCGGTCTCGTCGTCCACGACGGTCCGCGCACGCAGTTGCGTTCCGGGTGCACGACTTCGAGCACGACGCGCGGCGTCTCGGCTTTGCGCTGCGAAACCAGGTCGCCCCAGTTGGCGGCGGCGAGCGTCGTTTCGCCCTGTTTGACCGTGACGGTGGCGGACGGTGTCGCCGCGATCTCCACGTAGGCGGGGCTGGAGGTCTGGTTGAGCGCTTCGCCCCAGCCTTTGAAGTCGGCGTCGAGAAAGGCGTCCGGGCGTGGCGGGGAGCGGATAGGGGAATGTCGCCATCCCGCGATCTACATCGACCGACAGCTCGAACGGCTTCCGGGCGTCCTCGGCAGCGGGCAGCGTGATTTTGACCATCTGGCTGGCGCTGCGAACGAACGGCGCTTCGTCCACGTGGCTGAGCGTGATCCCGGCGACGGCGAACCTGCGCCGGGCTTCGAGCGTGATCGCCCGAATTACGCGCTCCGGGGATGGATTTTGCCATGCCCACAGAAAATAGGCTTGCACCGTGCCGCTCACGACCTGCGTCTGGCGGTTGCCGATCAATCCCCATTCTCCGTGATGGCGCGGCGGGGTCGTGTCCGCCTGATCGGGGAGTGCGAGAAATGGATACTGTCCCCAGGTCATCGGTACGACGGCGACTTCGAAGCGCTCGCGGATCGGCACGGAAACTGACGTTCCATCGGCATATTGGATCGTATAGGATGCGACGACCTCGCCCACGTCGCCGCCTTCGAGGACGTTCGATTCGAGCAGGGTGTGGGCGAAGATCAGCCAGTGTGCCGTCGCGTCGACCGGGATTTCGAGGCGGCGCAGACCGTCAGCCGCACCGGGAAATCCGATCAGGCAGCGCTGCGGGTCGGCATCGTGCGCGCCGATCAGAAAAGGCAGCCCGCGAAAGCGCTGCGGTCCGATTAACGGGGGCGTGTCCGTCCCCAGAAATGCGATCCCTGTGTTGCAGAATTTGGCAAGCTCAAGCGGCTGGTAAGCGTCCATTCCGTCTCCCTTGCTGCGTCGGGCGTCACGGCTGCGCGCCGCCTGGCGTTCGTAGATGCCAGGGCGTGACCTGCTCGTAAGTATACGCCGCTCGCAGGATTCGGGCTTCGCTCCAGGGCGCGCCGACGATTTGCAACCCGATGGGCAGCCCTCGCGTGCTGAAGCCGCAGGGGAGCGACAATGCGGGCAGCCCGGTCAGGTTGAACGGCGTCACGAAATGCGGCAGGGTGACGCGCAGCCGCTCGAAATCGGGATCGTCGGGGCGGAAGGCGGTGCTGGCATTGGTGGGCAGCAGCAGCAGATCGTACTGCTCGAAGAACTGCTCGAATGTCCGCCTGATTTCCGCCTGACGCCGCCTCGCCAGCACGTAATCCACCGCCGTGTAAGCCTCGCCCTGTTTCAGCCGCGCCAGCACGTCCGAGCCGAACTCCTCCGGCGCGCTTTGCAGGCGCTCGCGGTGAAACGCGGCGGCATCGGACGCGGAAATGATCGGGTTGGTCTGCCGGGCTTCGGCGATCAGCGGCGGCTCGACCGGCGTCACGACCGCGCCTAACTGCTCGAAGATGCTGGCTGCCGCCTGTACCGCCTGCCGCACCTCCGTCTCCGCCTGATCGATGTGCGCGCCGACCGCCAGCGCGATGCGCCAGCCGACTACATCACCGTCGAACTGGATCGCCGTGTCGTCTGCCGGGACGGGCAGGGAATAGGGATCGGCGGGATCGTAGCCCGCCATCGCCTGAAACAGGCAGGCGACATCGGCGACCCAGCGCGCCATCGGTCCGGCATGGTCAAGCGACCAGCTCAGCGGGATCACCCCGCGCAGGCTGACGCGCCCATAAGTGGGTTTCAGCCCGACGACGCCGCACAGGGAGGCGGGTGTCCAGATCAGAACCGCCCGTATCGGTTCCGAGCGCCCCCATGCACAGTTGAGCGCTTAGCGCCGACGCCGAGCCACCGGACGACCCGCCGGTGATGCAGGCGACATCCCAGGGGTTGCGCGTCATGCCATAGTAGGGATTGATGTTGGTCGCGCCCATCGCCCATTCGTGCATGTTGAGCTTGCCGAGGCTGATCGCACCCGCTGCGCTCAGCTTTCTGACGACGGTCGCGTCCTCGGTGGGCAGGTAATTCGCCAACTGCCTCGACCCGGCGGTCGTGCGCGTGCCCCGCGTCTCGAATAAGTCTTTGATCCCAATCGGGATGCCGTGAAGCATCCCCCGGTAGTCGCCGCGCCGGATGTCGCTCTCGGCTGCGCGCGCCTGTTCCAGCGCCGCGTCCGCCGTGAGCGTGATGAAGCATTTCAGAGTGGAGTCGAGCGTTTCAATGCGAGCCAGATGCTCGCGCACCAGCTCGACCGGGGAAATTTCCCCTCGGCTGATCAGCGAGGCGGCTTCCGTAAGGGTGAGGGCGGTCAGGCTCATTCAATCCATCGGTTCGGGGGACGCGGGCAATTCGGACGCCGGTCGTCCGCGATTGGTGACGCTGTGCCAACACGGTATACTGAAATGATCTCGTCAGTATCGCCTGAGAAAATCTGCCACGAATTTCTGACAATACCGACGAGATCGCGTACTGGGACGGGTGCAAACCCGTCCCTTCCGGTGATTCCGGCTTAGACGCCCCAGTTCAAATCCTGCTTCATCTGTGCGACCCCTTGCTCCAGATCGCCCACGACCGACAGCATGGCGTCGCGCCCGGATTTTCCGTTGAGCACCACTTCCTGAATCGCTGACGGCAGAGTCAGCAGTGTTACGTCCGGGATCATCTGCATCGGGTTGGCGATGCCAGTACGGACGACGCGATCCAGCCCCTGACTGACCGCTTCAAGCACACCACCCGCGTTCCCGGTCGAGAAGTTGGCGTATGCGACCGAATCGCTGATCACCTGCTTGATTTCCGGGTTCTCGTCGAGTATCTGGCAGCCGGTCGTCGTCTGACTCCACCATGCCAGCTCGTCCTGCGTGGCAGGCGGCAGGTGTCCGGGAACCGTGCACAGGAACTCGTTGGCAACGTCTCCGGTGATCAGGTATTTGACGAATTCCTTGCTGGCGTCCGGAACGGCGGTCTTGGCGTTGATGACGAGGTAATTCGGGTCATCCTGCGTGATCAACAGCTTGCGCTTGGGATACGGGAACACGCCGATGTTGCCGACAAGCTGCGGCGCGTTCGAGTAGACGCGGCTGAGGACGCGCCCCAGATACACTGTCATGGCGGACTGCCCGCTGAGGAACGTGTTGATCAGGTCGCCCCACGACCAGCCGGTCGCGGCAGGCGGCACGTACTGGTACATGCTGCCGTACCAGTCGAGGAACTCCGCCGTCTCGTCGCTTTCGAAGGCGATGTTCAGGTCTTTGTCGAAGTAGTCGGCGCCGTTCGACCACCAGAACGGCGCGACGTTGAAGGCGGTCGAGCCGTCCTTGCTGTAGGGCAAGCCGATGCCGTAGTCGGTGGGCGAATCGGGGTTGAACTGCTTGGTGAAATGCCGGGCAACCGCTTCCAGTTCCTCCCACGTCGTCGGGATTTCGATGCCGTCGGCTTCGAACAGGTCTTTGCGATACCACAGCAGCACCGTGCCACCCGCGAACGGGACGCCGTAGCTAACGCCATTCAGCCGCATCACCGTATCGCCGTAGAAGAACGCGTCGCCGCCGATATCCTCGACCAGATCGTCTATGGGCAGCAGCATGTCCTGGGCGGCGACGCCGAACGCGGTCGCCGGGTTGGGCTGCAGCACGTCCAGCGAGCTTACGCCAGCGTTCAGCGAGGCGATCATCTGGGCGACGATCTGCTGCGCACCCGTCAATTGCAGCTCGACGCGCATATCGGCGTGCGCCGCTTCAAAATTGCGAATATTATTCCGATGCGCCTGCACTTCGGCGGGATCGGTTTCCTGAGTTAAGAAACGAATATATGCGATGTTCTCCTGAAGCCGTCTGGCGGACGCAAACTGAAGCCCGCTCGCGGTCGTTGCCAGCCCGGCGCCGCCGACGGCTGCCAGACGCAGAAATTCACGACGGTTCATTTTGCTGTTCGAGTGTTGTGTACTCATCTCAATGACTCCTCCTACGGACTACGAACGATTTTTGATGCCGATGTACTGGTCGTGTATGTGAAGCCTCCTTGACTCATCCTTTCACTGCCCCGGCGGTGAAGCCCGCTACGAGCTGGCGCTGAATGAAGATAAAGAAGATCAGAGTGGGCACGGTCGCGGCGACCCCGGCTGCGTTCACCATTCCCCAGGAATGCCAGCCGCCCTGTTCTCCCAGAAGTGTCTTTAAGGATGTCGAAATCACCATGTTGTTTTCGGACGACGCGAAAATCGAAGCGAACAGCACCTCGTTCCACGAGAGGATGAAGGTGAAGATGAAGGTGGCGATAATCCCCGGACGCGCCAGCGGCAGCACCACCCGCAGGAACGCCTGAGCGCGCGTCGCGCCGTCGACCATCGCCGCCGCTTCGAGGTCGAGCGGGATGGCGGCGAAATACGAGCGCATCATCCAGACGGCGAACGGCAGCGTGAACGACACGTGCGTGAGCGCCAGCGGCAGCAGCCCGTTGGTCAGCCCCAACTGCGCCCAGAGCGTATAAATGGGCAGGACGAGCAGAATCTGCGGCAGGATGTACACCAGCAGGATCAGATAGGTGAACAGCCGCAGCCCCGGCAGCCGGATGCGCGTGATGGTGTAGCACAGACCGATGCTCAAGCCGACGCCGACCACCGCCGCGACGCCGGAGACGACCATGCTGTTGCGAAAGGCAATCGGCACATCGGACAGGTCGATGAGTTCCTGATACCCCTCCAGCGTCCACTGCCTGGGGAAGAAACTCGGCGGCACGGTGAACACTTCCGGCGCGGGCTTGAAGGAACTCACCACCATGTACAGCAGCGGCAAGCCCAGCGTCAGCGTGATGCCGATGGCGCTGAGCAGCAGAATCGCCTGCTTCAGGCGCGGGTGCGCGCCGGCTGTGCCCGGATGGGAAACCCTGACAGCGGTCATTGGAGGTTTTCCTCCGTCCGTCTATAGAAGCGCATGTAGATGATCATCGAGGCGACCAGGATCAGCATCGTGACGAACGCCAGCGCCGCCGCGCGCCCCATGTTGAATTCTCCGAACGTTGTGTTGTAGATCAGCAGCGGCAGCGTCGTCGTCGAATCGATGGGACCACCGTTGGTCAGCAGGGCGATCACGTCCCAGCTATTGAATGTCCAGATGGTGCGCAGCAGCATCACCATGATGATCACGGGCATCAGCATGGGCAGGGTCACGTGGCGGAACGCCTGCCAGTGGTTCGCGCCGTCCACTCTGGCAGCCTCGATCAACTGGGTGTCAATTGTTTGCAGCCCCGCCAGAAAGTTGATGACCATGAACGGGAAGAATTTCCACACCGTGATCAGGATGACCGTCGGCATCGCCGTATCGGGCGTGGAAAACCACGTATTCTGGATGGGCAGGTGGAGCGTTTTTACGCCGTAATAGAGGATGCCGACGCTGTCGCTGAGCATGAAGCGCCAGATGATGGCGGCGACGGTGGTCGGGACGATGTAGCTGAACAGCAGGAAGCTGCGAAAGATGTTGCGGAACGGGAAGTTCTGATTGAGCAGGAGGGCGACGCCCAGCCCCAGAATCGTCTGAATCGGGACGGTGGTCAGGGTGTAGATCACGTCGTTCTTCAAGGCGATCCAGAACAGCTTTGACGACAGGACGGTGACGAAATTCTCCAGCCCCGCCCATGTGCCGGACACGTCGAACAGCGTGCGCTTCTGGAACGCCATGCTCAGAATGCTGAAGATCGGGTAAGTGCCCAGCAGCACCAGAATGATGAAGCCGGGGAGGAACAGAATCAACGCCATGACCAGATCGCTGCGCTGGACGCGGCTGCCATCCATGAACGAGATGCCCAACCGCTTCATCAGGCTGCGGCGCGGGCGCTGCTGCTGGTGTGACTTCGCCTCAATGGTCACGGCTTATGCTCACCCTCTTTATCGTCCTGACCCAACCCAGGCGCGGCGCTCGTGCTGATCCTGCTTGCGGTGCAGCGCACGGCGGGCGGCGGCGGCAATGTAGGGAGCGGTGAGCTGGTGCTTCTCGGCAAGATCGTCATTTGGCGCGGACTCGCTGTATTCGTCCCGAATGCCGATGCGCTCCATGCAGGCGGGGTAGGTCTCCGCCAGCACTTCGGCGACCGCGCCGCCGAACCCGCCCAGAATGTTGTGATTTTCGACTGTGACGACTGCACCTACATCGCGCCCGACCTGCGCGATCAATTCGGAGTCAATCGGCTTGACTGTCGGCATGTTGATCACGCCCGCGTCGATGCCTTCCTGCCGGAGCAGGTCGGCAGCTTCGAGCGCGTAGGGCAGCAGCAGCCCGGAATTCATCAGCACCACGTCGCCCCCTTCGCGCAGCCACGTGCCTTTGCCGAACCGGAATTCGTAGCTGTCGTCAAAGACGAGGGGCCATTCGTCGCGCCCAACCCGGATGTAGACGGGACCGTCGTACTGCATGGCGAAACGCAGCACCGCGCGCACTTCGACAGCGTCGGCGGTATCGATGACGGTCATGTTGGGCATGGCGCGCATGGTGGCGGTGTCTTCGAGCGTTTGCTGGCTGACCCCCTGCCTGCCGGTGAAGATTCCGGCATACGCGCCGACGATCTTGACGTTGTTGCGCGAATAGTCGACGCACATCGAAATCTGGTCGGCGGCGCGCTTGCTGGCGAAGCGGGCGAAGGTCAGCGCGACCGGGATCAAGCCCATCGTCGCCAGCCCGGCGGCGACCCCGATCATGTTTTGCTCGGCGATGCCCACTTCGACGGTGCGCTCAGGATACGCCTGCCGGAAGTAAGTCGACTTGACCGAGTTCACCAGATCGGCGTTGACGACGACCATGTTGTCGATTTCGCCGCCGAGTTCCATCAGTGATTTGCCGAGCGCCTCGCGCAGCGACGATTTTTTCCAGTCCATGACTTACCCCTTATCTGCGAAGGTTTGCAGCCGCTCGGCGATTTCGTGACGCGCCTGTTCGAGTTCCGCGCCCGCCAGCAGCTTGGCGTGCCAGTCCACCTGGTTTTCCATGAACGACACCCCCTTGCCCTTGACTGTTCGGGTGATGATGACGGTCGGCTGTCCGGTGGTGCTGCGCGCTTCCTGATACGCCTGAAGCAGCGCCGGGATGTCGTGACCGGGGATGTCGATC